>JAHEDJ010000001.1:0-241772 GCA_024641325.1 bacterium
CGAATCGCAGTCACCGGCCCAACGACGCCGGCCGCGTCGTGCAAACGATCATCTGTTTCGTAGCGGAACAAAGCGTTGGAGGCGTCGACCCGTCCGGCGGTCAGGCCCCCGGTACTCGAGATGAACATCCAGCGATCACCGTCGCTGACCACGCTCATCAGGAATGGCGGCATCCGGTCTACATCCGGAACGGCGTAGTAGCCGCCGCCCTCGATTTCAAGGAGGCCCTCGCCCGACGGCTGCTCGGTAGCGCCGCCTGGTGCCCGGATCATTCGCAGATACTCCTGTGTCGGCCGCTTGCTTTCATTGTCCGGATCCAGATCCTCGCTGAACGTTCGGGCCCGCTCCTGAAAGGCTGAGTCCATGACCCTGAGCGTATAGCGGGGAAGCGCCCGGTTCTTGGAGGGCATCGAATGAACCCGGCCACGGCTGCGATGTGCGTGCCTCGAACGGATGGACACCCGCGAGTAACTCTCCCAGAGCAGCGCCTTCAGTTCCGGGGAGCCAGGCAGCCACGACGGCGTCGGCCCGGGCGATGAGATCCGGAATGACCAGCGGCCGGCCTGAGTAGACCACGAGAATCAGGACTCTGCTGCGATCCCGCATTCGCGTGAATACGACGCGGTCCTCATCGCTCGCCGTGGGCTCGGCACAATCACCCGGTCCTTCGGCGTAGGGCGGCTCGGCGATACACACGATGCCGACATCGCTGCGATCGCGCTCCGGAAACCACCCTTCCTGGTCGTATGCGACGTCGTGCCGGGCTGTGGCTCGCAGACCGTCGAGCAATGTGGTGCCTGCGGTAGTAGCACCGGTGCCACCCTGCCAGCCAACGGTCCAGCCTCCGCACTGGAGGCCAATGTCGTCGGCCGCTTTCCCAGCCACGTCGATTGATCGGGACACGGCGGGAAGCGGGAGCGCGCCGTCATTCTTCAGCAAGACCGCACTGCGCCGAACGGCCTCGGCGGCGACGGAGCGATGCTCGGCCGAGCCGACGACGCTGAGGGGAGGGACCTGCTGGTCGGGATCGGCCAATCGCGCGAAGGACTTGGCGCGGAGGATTCGTCGCACCGCGTCGTCGATGCGTTGTAAGGGAATCCGGCCCGTAGATGTTGCCCGAGCCATGACATGGATGAAGCGGCGGTAGTCGATGGGGACCATCACCATGTCGACCCCTGCGTTGATGGATGTGACAACGGCATCTTCATAGCTTGTCGCCACCTGGTCGACGCCCATCCAATCCGACACCACGAAGCCGGAGAAGCCGAGCTCTCCTTTCAAAACGTCCGTGAGCAGGCCGCGGTGCGCGTGAAGCTTGACACCGTTCCAGGAGCTGTACGACGCCATGACGGTCATTGCTCCTGCCTTGACCGCGGCCGCGTAAGGCGGGAGATGCACCGATCGGAGTACGACCTCGGAGATCCGTGCATCTCCCTGATCGATCTGCCAGTTCTCACCCCAATCGTCCCACCAGTTCGGCGTCTCATCACGCACTATCGTGCCCCATGAGGTTGCCCCGTCGCCGACGAAGTGTTTGGCGCAAGCGAGCACCCCGAATCCCGTCTTTCGGGGATTCTGAAGGCCATCGACGAACGCCGCTCCGAGTCGGGACACCAGCCCGGGGTCGCGGCCGTAGCCTTCGTAGGTTCTACCCCATCTGATGTCTTGCGGTACGGCAACCGTCGGCGCAAACGTCCATCGGACTCCTGTCGCCAGCATTTCGGTGGCCGTTGCCTGCCCCATCCGCCTCACGAGGTCCTCGTCTCGTGCCGACCCCAGCCCGATGTTGTGCGGAAAAATGGTGGCACCGCCGACGTTGCTGTGACCGTGGACCGCGTCGACGCCGTAGACGAGGGGGATGCCGAGTCGAGTGTCTGCTGCTGCGTCCAGGAATGAGCCGACCATGTCCGCCCACCTCGAAGGTGTGTTCGGAGCCGGGTTGTCGTTGCCGCCACTGAGGACCGAACCGATGAAGTTATCGGCCGTCTCAGCCGGCGAGATGCTCTCTTTGGAGACCTGGGTCATTTGGCCGATCTTCTCGGCCACAGTCATTTCCGTGATGAGTTGCTCGATGGCACGTTCGTCGGAGATCTTCATGAGGTTCTCAATAATCGGGGAGGGCGGGCTCCGGCCGGCATTTCCGGACAGGAGCCTGCAGAGTAGCTCGACTGCGTCCGCTTCATCGGGGTTGCGCCCTCTGACTCAGGCCTGGTACCAGATGTGTTCGGGTTCAGTGCCTTCGAGGCAGTGTGGTTCGGACGTACAATCCCGTATGGATCAGATCGTTGTAACGGGAGGAACGCGTCTCGAGGGCTCCGTTCCCGTACTCGGAGCGAAGAACGCGGTGCTCAAGCAAATGGTCGCGATGCTTCTCGCTCCGGGCAGCCACCGTTTGACGAATGTACCGGGGATTCTCGACGTTGAGCTGATGGGGAGGGTTCTCGACCACATCGGGGCGGAGTGCAAGCCGGACGGCCACGACCTAATTGTTGAGATTCCCGATGACCTTCGTCCGGAGGCGCCGCTCGAGTTGGTACGCCAGATGCGTGCATCGATCATCGTTCTCGGACCACTGCTCGCACGCAACGGGACCGCCAGCGTGGCATTTCCCGGGGGTGATGATCTCGGGGCACGTCCGATCGACATGCACCTGGCCGGCCTTCGTGCCCTCGGAGCCGAGTTCGAGCTCGAGCACGGGACGGTTGTCGGCCGAGCCCCCAATGGATTGACCGGAGCAGAAATCGACCTCGAGTTTCCGTCTGTGGGCGCTACCGAGAACATTCTTCTGGCCGCGGTGCTGGCCAGAGGCGAAACCGTGCTCGGTAATCCGGCCAGAGAACCGGAGATTCAGGATCTCGTCGTTCAGCTCACCGCAATGGGAGCGGATATCACCGGCGCAGGGACTTCGCGGATGGTCATCAGAGGTGTCGGCGAGCTCCATCCGGTGGATCATCGTGTTGTACCCGATCGTCTCGAGGCCGGAACCTACGCGATTGCCGGAGCGATCAGCCGTGGTCGGGTGCGGGTGGACCACTGCCTTCCCGATCACCTGCGTATGGAGCTGAAGAAGCTCGCTGAGACCGGTTGCGAGGTGAAGCGCGGTGACGACTGGTTCGAAGTCGAGGGACCCGACCGGCCGCGCCCCATCGACTTCGCCACCCTTCCGTTTCCCGGTTTCGCCACCGACATGCAGCCGCAGATGGTTGCATTGCTTGCGTTTGGCAATGGAACCTCGGTTGTGACCGAAAACCTCTACGACGCCCGTTTCCGCTATCTCGGCGAGCTGATGCGCATGGGTGCGGACGTGACTACAGAGTGGCAGCACGCGGTGATTCGAGGTTCCGAGCGCCTATCCGGATGCCCGGTCCTGGCTCCCGACATTCGGGCCGGGGCGGCACTGGTGCTGGCCGGTTTGCGGGCCGATGGGTACACGATCGTCTCCGACATTCAGCACATCGATCGTGGATACGAAGGGTTCGTCGACCGATTGGCCTCTCTGGGTGCGGTCATCGAGCGGCGCAGTGCGTGAGTTCGTAGTAGCCGCACTCGCGGTAGCCCTGGTTTTGCCGGCGACCCCGGCTGTTTCCCAGGAGGATCCATCGGCCGTTTACGACACGGTCGTCATTGTGCCTTCCGATGGGACCGTTCTCCAGTGGCGCGATAGACGATACGCGGGCACGCTGGTCGTGCGCGGAGCCTCAGATGGTTTGGTGTTGACCGAACTCGTAGAACCCGAAGAGTATTTGCTCGGAATCCAGGAGGTTCCGTTCAGCTGGCACCTCGAGTCGTTGAAGGCACAGGCCGTTGCGGCACGTACCTACCTCGCCTGGACGTTGCGACGGGGGAGGGCCGGCGCCGGTTCCACCTATGGATTCGACATCTGTGCCACCGATCAGTGTCAGGTATACGGGGGGCTCGATCAAGTGGAGGGCCCCGGCGGGGAGAAATGGGCGGAGGCCGTACGGTCGACGGAAGCTGAGTTGCTCCTCATCAACGGCGCGCCGGCTCAGGCTCTCTACAGCAGCACTTCCGGTGGCCGAACCCGATCGGTTGAAGACGTTTTTGGAGGCAACCCGATCTCGTATCTTCAGGCCGTACCGAGCCCCAACGAGCAGTCGCCGTTCGTCGACTGGGAGGTCCGATTCGACGTCTTCCAGTTGCGGGAGATCCTCAAGGCCGCCGGCATCATCGAAGGAAGCTTTCAAGACATCAGGGTCATCCAGACGGAGGATGGCGCCGGACCCTGGTTGGTCGACGTCGAGGGCAGCTCCAACGCGCAACCTACGACCTGGGAGTTCCGATCGGCCATCAATCGCTGGGCGTCCCGACTGTATCCGGACCGGTTCCCGGGCCCACGCCCGGACGGCCGTACCTACCCGCAGACTCTCCTCTCGCCGACCTTCACCATCGATTTGGAGATCGTCTTTCCCTCGTTCGAGCCAGACGCCACATGGCTCGGCCTCGAATGGGTCGTCCGCGGGAACGGATGGGGCCACCTCGTAGGCATGAGTCAGTACGGGGCAAGGGCCATGGCCGACGCGGGTGCCACCTACGACGAGATCTTGTCTCACTTTTACACAGGACTTGATCCACAGGTTTCGACGATTCTTCCGGATCAGATTGAGGTTGGCCTGGCGTGGGGTTCCGCGGATTTGGCGATTTCGGCAGACGGGCCCTTCACCGTGATTGGAGACGGCAAACCTGTAGCCGAGGAAGTGCTCGGGTCGTGGGCGTTCGCGACCGCCGGTCGCCGGGTTGCCGCCAACCCGCCCGAGGGAATCGGCCTGCCTCCGACGCTGGCCGGGCTGGAGCCTTCCACTGCACTTGCCGGCCGGGCGGTCACCTTCACCGGCACGTTGTCGGCTCCGGCAGAAGTACGCGTCGTCGTATTCAGGGGAGCCGAAGTGGTGGGGACGACCGAGTGGAGGGTGCGTGACGCCGGCGCGGTGGTGGCGGTGTGGGACGGAACTATGCGCAATCGGGTGGCCCCTGCCGGGATCTACCGGGTCATGATGGAAGCGCGCTCGGCTGAAGGAATGGATCACGTGTTTTCTACGTTGCAGATGTTGCCCTGATAGTCCGGCGGTGTTTCTACACTGTGTCGGCCGAGGTGATATCAAATGATCGAAGACACTGAACAGCAGCACGACGAGCCGACTTCGTCTTCTGAGACGCCGACAACGTCTTCTGAGACCGTGATCGACATGCCAACTCTCGAGGCGACCCTCGAGTACATCCGTCCTGCCCTGCAGGCCGACGGTGGAGATCTAGTGCTGCTCGGAGTCGACGGTGGAACAGTGAACTTGCAGATGGTCGGTGCATGTGGCGGGTGCCCTCTCTCGACCATGACCCTCAAAGCCGGAATCGAGCGCATCCTCACGGATCGCGTACCGGGCGTCGAAGTAGTGAATGCGTCCTAGTTTCTAGGTCGTAGGTTCTAGCTTCTGGCGGTGTCATTGCTGCGAGCCGACGGGTCACGCTGAAGCCATGACTTAGAAGTCGGGCGCCCTACCGATATCCTGGCCTTCATGGCTTGGACCACTCCCCAAGAACTCATCGATGCGGCCCTCGACGGCGACCGTAGGGCACTCGCCCGCATGATCACCCGGGTCGAGGATGGTCACCCGTCTGCCCCCGACCTGCTGGCTGCCTTGTTTGCACTGGGCGGCAATGCATACGTCATTGGACTCACCGGCGCGCCGGGAGCAGGAAAGAGCACGCTGACCGATCAGTTGATCACCCTGATCCGGGCCTCAGGCGAAGAAGTTGCCGTGCTGGCGGTCGACCCATCCAGTCCTTTCACCGGTGGAGCGATCCTCGGCGATCGTATCCGCATGCAGGATCATGCCGGTGATGCGGGCGTCTACATCCGCTCGATGGGCAGTCGCGGCCATCTCGGCGGGGTCGCCGCCGCCACCCCTCGCATCGTCAGCGTGCTCGATGGCGCCGGGTTTCCGTATGTAATCGTCGAAACGGTCGGCGTCGGGCAGGCAGAGGTTGAGATCGTCGAGAGTGCCGATACGACGGTCGTCGTTGTGAACCCCGGCTGGGGGGACAGTGTCCAGGCCAACAAGGCCGGACTGCTGGAGATCGGGAACGTTTTCGTCATCAACAAAGCCGATCGGCCGGGTGTTAGCGACACCATGCGAGATCTGAGGCAGATGCTCGAACTGGGTGGGGATCGAACCTGGGAACCACCGGTCGTTCCGAGCGTCGCGACGTCCGGCGAGGGTGTCGACGAGACCTGGCGGGCCATCCTCGATCACAGAAATCACCTGGAGACCACCGGTGAGCTGGCCGTTACCCGCCGCCACCGGCTCGAACTGGAATTCCGGAGGGCGATGATCGACGAGTTCACCGCCCGTGCGGAGGCTTCCGCCGGACGGCAAACACTCACGGCGCTCCTGGAGGAGATCACGTCGAGAGCGATCGACCCATGGACGGCGGCGCGCCGGATCGTGGCCGACCTTGCAGAGGAGAGCAACCGTGGACATTGAAGCAAGAACCGGTACAGCGCTGTCGCAACTAGCAGTCCAACTTCGACGCCACTACTACCACCTGCCGTATGAGCTCGCACCAGACGATCTGATCGAAGCCGGCCTCGTGGTCAACCTCGACTGGGATGAACGCGACTCGCTGTGGGTGCAGCTCGATGCAGTCGTCACGTTGGATGCGCCGGTGGGAGGATCTCCCGTGACCGTCTATGCGGAGGAGGGTCCGGTCGTGACTCTGTGGAGAGCCGTCGACGGTGCCGGCTGGACGGCCGACTGGGATGTGGACCTCGACGACGCCGAGAGGAATCGTCTCCTCGAAAAGCTGGCTGCTTTGGCACAAGGGTTGACATCGAGAATCGATGGGCTCGTGGCGGACTACCTGGCCACCGGCGCCGAGCTGGAAGAAGACGATCGGATCGAGACGACCCACGTTGCCCGGGAATGGCTCGAAGGCTCGTGACCGATCATGCGGCTCTGCTCGACCGGTAGCCTGGGAAGCCAACGAGCAAGGAGTCTGGTGTGGAGTTGGTTGAGTATTCGGTCGCTGGCGGAGTAGCGCTGGTCCGGCTGAACCGTCCGCCGGTCAACGCGCTATCCGCGCAACTCTCCACCGAGTTGCTGGAAGCGTTTCAACTTGCCGCCGATCCCGCGGTGCGAGTAGTGGTTGTGACCGGCCAACCGCATTTCGCAGCAGGAGCCGACATCAAGGGCTTCCAGAAGGCATACGAAGGAGAGTCGGAACGTGACGGGCTTGCGTCCGTGCTGGCCAGAGCCGTTCGTACCCTCGAGCAACTCGCCAAGCCGACTTTCGCCGCAGTGCACGGCTACGCGCTCGGCGGTGGCCTGGAACTGGCCATGGGCGCCGACTTCCGGTACTTGTCTGAGGATGCGTCGGTTGGTCAGCCCGAGATCAAGCTCGGCATCATTCCCGGAGCCGGTGGCACTCAGCGACTTCCACGAATCGTGGGGTTCCAGAAGGCCAAGGAACTCAACTACTCGGGGCGCCACATAGGTGCGGAGGAAGCGCTTGCCATCGGTCTGGCAGACAAGGTGTTCCCGACCGACCACCTGCTGCAGGCGACCATGGCGGAGGCAGAGAAGTACGCGAGCGGTCCCACCGTGGCCCTCGGCGCGGCGCGCAGAGCCATGAATGAGGGCTGGGGGAAGCCGATCGATGAGGCGATGGAGGTCGAGGCCCAGGCATTCGCGGATTGCTTCTGGACCGAAGATGCCAAAGAGGGCGTTGCGGCGTTCATCGAGAAGCGGAAGGCCGACTTCCAGGGGCGCTGATCCCTACTAGCCGGATTGGCTCTCGGGTAGCGCTCGATCCTCCGCGTCGAAGTCCAGGTCGGGGATTCTGAAACTCAGCAAGAATCCGAACAGAACGAAGAGCGAGGCGGTGAACGCGGCACGTGACGCCGACTGCGCGAATGCATTCTCGATTGCCTCGATGATCGGGTCTAGCGTTTCAGTCTCGAACTCCATGGGCGGCATGTCACCCACAGCCGGGAACGATCCTGCGCGAAGGGCAGGGAGAAGCTGTCCGGCCGAAGCGCTCACTGCGTCGGCGATACCAGACCGCGCAATCTCCGGCAAGAAGGTGACGCTACTGAGTTCGTCTTCGGTCAGGGTGCCCAGATTGACCGCCAGAAGTGTCCCGATTAGGGCGATGCCCAGCGCCGATCCAACCTGGCGGAAGGTGCTTTGCATCCCCGACGCCTGGCCGGAGTCGCCCGGCGGGACTTCACCGAGGATCACACTCGTCAGCTGAGCCGTCGCCAGCCCGACTCCTATCCCGTAGATGAACAGGACCGGTGCAAGGCTCCACCCGCTCACGGTCGGCGAGATGAGGAGCGCCAACGCCGCAATGGACAACGCCTCGATGCCCATTCCAGTCGTCACGACCCTCCTTGGGCCGAAACGATGGGCCAGGGCTGCTGCTGATGGTCCACCCACGAACGCTCCGGCGGCCAGTGCGGCGAACAAGACCCCGGTGCGGAGTGCCGTGTAGCCGAGAACCGCCTGGAGGAACAACGGGAGAATGAAGATCAAACCGAGCTCGCCGAGACTCAGGATGGCGGCGGTTACATTGCCGCTCGAGAAGCTGGACAATCGAAACAGCTCGAGCTTGAAAAGAACCGCTTTGCCGGCCGCCGTGCGTCGCTTCTCGATGGCGACGAATAGAGCTAAACCGACCAGCGCGATTGCGAGCGCCGGTACGACGGGGGAGATACTTTCGGTGGGCCAACTCCATGATCCGATCAAGAAGGGTTTGGTGGGCGTCCACCATCCGTAGCGCGACCCTTCGATGAGGCCGAAGATCAGGCCGAGAAGCCCGAGCGAGATGGTGACGATCCCTCCAGGATCGAAGCCACGCTGGACGGTTTCGTCCCGGCTGTCCTGGATCCAGAGGGTTGATCCGATCAGGACGAAGATGCCGATCGGGATGTTGATGTAGAAGGCCCAGCGCCACGAGTAATCGGTTGTCAACCAGCCTCCGACCAGCGGGCCGATCGCAGCCATGCCTCCGATGACCGACCCCCACACCCCGAAGGCGATCGCCCTGTCGCGTCCGCGAAACGTTGCATTCACTATCGACAGAGTTGAGGGGAGGATCATCGCGGCGCCCACTCCCTGCAGGGAGCGCGCGCCAACGAGAGTGATGCCGCTCGGGGCCCGACCGGCGAGAAGCGACGCCAGCATGAAGATCGCCAGACCGGCGTGGAATAGGTGTTTGCGCCCGTACTGGTCGCCGATCCGGCCGACGGTGATCAGCAGGGCGGCAAACACGAGTGAGTAGATCGTTGTTATCCACTCGGCATCGACCAGTTGAATGCCAAGGTCGCGAATGATCGACGGAATGGCCACGTTGACAATCGTTGCGTCCATGATGATCAGCGCCACGCCGAGGCTCAGCATTGCCAGGCCAAACCATCGCTTTCGGTTTGCGGCCATTTGCCACCTCTTTCGGATTCCGACACAGAGTCGAGAACTGACCGACGAAGTGTAGCAATTCTGATCGCCGGCTCAGTCACCTGAGTATGCTTCGCTCGTTCACGATCTGGGAAGGGCAGAGCGATGCGTTGGCGCAAGCTCGAGAGGAGTTCGAACGTCCAAGACCGGCGTGGCATGCCGTCGCGGGGAGCGACAATCGGTGGAGGCGGCGTAGGGATAGTGGCGATACTTGCGGTCGTGCTCGGCATGTGTGGAGGCGGAGCCGACCTGAGTCAGCTGGCGCCGATGCTCGAGGGATTGCAGGCGCCGGCCGCGGATCCACAGGATCTCGGAACGGTCCCGTCGGATCCCGAAAGCGTCGAAGAGCGTGAGTTTGTTGCAGCCGTGCTGGGCTCGACCGAGACTTTATGGAACGACATGTTCGCCGGTTCCGGTACTGCCTATGTACCGGCCGATCTCGTGCTCTTCAGTGGGTCGACCAGTTCCGCCTGTGGCGGGGCTAATGCGCAGGTCGGCCCGCACTACTGCCCGCCCGACCAGACGATCTATATCGACTTGGATTTCTTTGGAGAGTTGCAGGCGAGGTTCGGAGCTCGAGGTGGAGACTTTGCCGAGGCCTATGTGATTGCGCATGAGGTTGCCCATCATGTGCAGAACGTGCTCGGGATCAGCTCCGACGTGCAGCAGATGCAGCAGCAGCATCCAGACGACGCCAACGATCTCTCGGTTCGGATCGAGCTACAGGCCGACTGTCTCGCAGGGGTGTGGGCCAACTCGATCTATCAGCGGGAAGGTGTCCTGCAGCCGGGCGACATTGAGGAGGGTCTCGACGCGGCGGCCTCAGTCGGTGACGATCGCATCCAGGAGGCAATCCAGGGTCGCGTAACACCGGAATCCTGGACTCACGGATCCTCTGAACAGCGGGTCGACTGGTTCACTACCGGATACGAGTCCGGTGATCCGAACGCCTGCGATACCTTCAGCGTCGACCTCTAGGATTCGATCCGGCTGCGCAGGCTCTCGAGGTTGCGCCGCCATATCCATCTCAGGACGGGGCGCGCTAGTTGCGCGACGATCGCTCCTCCGAGATACCAGGGGAACGACAACTGCTCCGACCAGGTGAAACGGGTGCCGGCAGTGGTGGCTTCGAGGGTGAACCTGCCCTCGCCGGTTACCAGCCCTTCGTGTCTGACTCCGATGGTCTTCCGGTCGATCCACTCGGTCACTTCCATGAGATCCGTGGTGTGCAGCGGTCCGACTCGTGTAAAGACTTCCATCTGTGTCCCGACACCCGATCGCTGTTCCGTCCGAAACTCGATCGATTCGGCGTCTGCCATCCATTCGGCATGAGTGGGGAGATCCGACGCGTGCCTCCACACCTCGTCGACGGTTGCTGCGATGTCGATAGAGACGGTGATCGTGGCCATGGCGACAGGTTAGGCAAACAGCGTGGATAGACGATCGGCTGCCTTTGCTGCGCCATTGACGGGTGTGAAGTCATCGACTCGTGGCACAATCGGTCCGTAATGCTCTATCTCGATCACGCCGCTACAACGCCGATGCGCCCCGAAGTATGGGAAGCGATGTCTCCACATGCTGAAACCATCTACGGCAACGCATCAGGGAGCCACGGGGCGGCCAGATCGGCCAAGAACGCCCTCGAAGAAGCACGTGAGCGCGCCGCGGCCGTGCTCGGTGCGCAAGCTCTCGAGATCGTCTTCACCGGCGGCGGGACGGAATCCGACAATCTGGCGGTCCAAGGGGCTGCACTCGCCGGTGGTGGGCGCGGTGCCATCGTCACAACGGCCATCGAACACGAGGCGATTCTCGAGACGGCAGCCTTCCTGGCGGAACTCGGTTGTCCGGTTCGAATCATCGGCGTCGATGTCAGCGGTGTCGTTGATCCCGACGATGTGGCGGCGGCGGTCGACGATGACACGGCGATCGTTTCGGTGATGGCGGCTAACAATGAGACCGGTGTCGTTCAGCCGGTCCGCAGAGTCTCAGAGGCAGTGAAGAAACGACGACCCTCCGTCGTTGTGCATACAGATGCCGTTCAGTCGTTCATCTCCCAGGAACTCAACGTCGATGATCTCGGCGTGGACATGCTCTCGTTGGCAGCACACAAGTTCGGAGGCCCAAAGGGCGTCGGCCTGCTGTACGTGAGATCGGGCGTCGGACTCAAACCGGTGTTGCACGGAGGGGGCCAGGAGCTCGGCCGGCGGTCCGGGACACACAACGTCATGGGGGCGGTCGGACTGGCAACTGCGATGGAACTCACCACGGCAGACCGCGACCGGTTCAACACGGATGTCGGGGCGGCGCGCCGGTCGTTTGAAGAGGGGCTCCGGAGGAGGATCCCCGACCTCGAGGTCAACGCACCGGCCGGTGGCCGACTAGTCCAGCACTCTCACCTACGGATCCCCGGCGTCCGCAACGAAACGCTTCTCGTCCGACTCGATCAGCGGGGCCTCGCCGTGGCGACCGGATCCTCGTGTCAATCTGGTGCTGCAACGATTTCGCATGTTCTGGCCGCAATGGGGTTCGACGATCGGCGGGCTCGTGAATGCCTAAGGTTCTCTTTCGGCTGGACCACCAGACCGGAAGACGGCGATTCGGCTGCCGAGATCGTCGCTGATGCGGTGGAGACCCTCAGATGACCACCACAAACAACCGTTTTCGCGCGACATTCGGCCTTCATAGGTGCACAATGCCGCGCGAAAACGATCAGGGAGGGTCGTGATGCGGGTGATGGTCGCCATGAGCGGCGGCGTCGACTCGTCCGTCGCGGCAGCAATGATGGTCGAGCAGGGACACGATGTGATCGGAGCCACCCTCAAGCTGTGGGCGGGCCCGAAAGGGGAGGCGCCGACCGCCGGATGCTGCACCGTAAGCGACAGCGAGGATGCCAGGAGGGTCGCAGCCCAGCTTGATGTCCCGTATTACGTGCTCGACTACACCGAGGAGTTCATGTCGGGTGTCGTCGATCGCTTCATCGGCGACTATTTCAGCGGCCTCACACCGAATCCCTGTATCGAATGCAACCGGGAAGTGAAGTTCTCTCGCTTTCTCGAGCAAGCCGCTCAGTTCGACTGCGATGTACTCGTGACCGGACACTACGCCCGCACCCGTCGAGATGATTCAGGCTGGCACCTCCTGAAGGGAGCCGACCCGGGCAAGGACCAGTCCTACGTTCTCTACATGCTGGGGCAGGCGGAACTCGAACGAGTGCGATTCCCGGTCGGGGAGCAGACAAAGGCCGAGACGCGCACCTACGCCGAGCGACTAGGTTTGCGGACCGCCGCAAAACCCGACAGTCAGGACATTTGTTTCGTCGGCGATGGAAATTACCGCGATTTCCTGCGTGGCCGGGCAGTCGAAACCGTGCAACCCGGCGTGATTGTGGACACCGACGGTCGACAACTCGGAACACACGCCGGCGTGATCGACTTCACAATCGGGCAGAGGAAGGGGTTAGGGATTGCGCTTGGTGAACCGCGTTATGTGGTCGATATCGAGCCTTCGACCGCCACAATAACGCTGGGTCGCAAAGAGGATCTGGCGACCGCGGGGTTCGCCGTCGCATCCGTAGAGTGGGTCGCCGGCGAGCCACCGCCCGCCGGGGTCTTCGACGTCAAGGTTCGCTACAAGACCGAAGCAGTAGCCGGACGGGTCGTGGCCAGTCCGGGCGGCGCCACCGTCGAATTCGATCAACCGCAGGCTGCCATCGCCCCCGGCCAGGCCGCCGTGTTTTACCGCGGAGATGAGGTCGTCGGTGGCGGGACGATCGTGGCGACATGATCACGGGAATCGGAAGCCTGCCGCATGTGGATCCCATTGAGGCCGCCCTGTTCGTGCTCGACACGACCGACATCCCTTATCTGCCGCAGCTTCCCAACCGGAACCCGGTCGAGCGGATGCTTCCGCAGTGGGGTGCCGGTCTCTGCGGCTGCGGTATGGCGAACTCCGAGCTCGGGCTCGCCTACGGCTCTGAAGCAGATGATCGGGCGGAAGCCCTTGTCGGCGCCAACACGTTGCTGCGTATGCTGCCACCCGACACTGCAACGTTGAAGACTCAAGCCACAGGGCCCGTCACATTGGCCATCGCTTTGCTCGCCGCGGGGCATCCAGCAGGAGGCGACCTATTGGCACGTCTGAAGATCGAGCTCACCGCCCGTATCGCTGCTCATCTCGAAGCGATTCGAAACCAACTTCCGAACACAGAAATCATCCTCCTTCTGGATGAACCGGCGTTGTCGGGCCTCAGTGGACGATCTTTCCCGATCGGGGTTGAATCGGCGCGCGACCTGCTCGAGCATGTGATGACCAACCTGCCGGTGCATCCGGGAATCCATTGCTGCGGTCCGACCGATTGGCGTTTGGTCTCCTCCTTGAATCCTGCGTGGATCTCGTGGGACATCGATGCGCTCGGGCCCCAGTTCGAGGAGGACCGCGAGTCGATCGCCGCTGCTACGAGCGCCGGCACACGAATCATGTGGGGCGTGGCGCCGGCCGTGATGGGCTCGCCTCCGCGCGATCTCGTCTCGCGACTCCAGCGGGCGATAGGAACGCTCGTCCTGGGAGGAGCAGACATGATGTCGCTCACTTCGGACGCTTTGTATACGCCTTCCTGCGGGTTGGCCGGGCTCACCGAGGGACAGGCAGAGATCGTGGCTCGCACCGTTTTGTCAGTTGCAGGGGAGTTGGCCGAACTATGGACTATGTGACGATCGAGGAGTTGCGTGATCAGATCCGGTATCACGCCCACCGGTACTACGTTCTCGATTCCCCCGAGATCAGCGACGCAGAGTACGACGATCTGCTGCGTGCCCTCATCTCGATCGAGAAGGAGCATCCCGAGCTGATCACATCGGACTCTCCGACGCAGCGGGTGGGCGCCTCCCCGTCGGACCTCTTTGCAGCGGTAACTCATAGGGAGCAGATGTTTTCCCTCGATAACGTCGAGTCGACTGAAGAACTGAAAGCCTGGGACGATCGTGCGAAACGCCAGCTCGGCGTCTCGCCGACTGGATATGTTTGCGAGTTGAAGATCGACGGCCTGGCCGTGTCCCTCACCTACGAGAAGGGAGCGCTCGTGCGCGCCGCCACCCGGGGCGACGGAACCACGGGTGAGGACATCACCGCCAACGTGCGGGCCATCGAATCGGTACCGCTCCGTCTGTTCGGTGACGCACCGGCAGTGCTCGAAGCTCGCGGCGAGATCTATTTTCCGATAAGCGCGTTCGACGCGCTCAATGCCGCCCAACTCGATTCCGGACAGAAGGTGTTTGCGAACCCTCGCAACGCGGCGGCCGGTTCGGTTCGACAGAAAGACCCGGCCGTCACGGCATCGCGGGACCTCTCGATCTGGGTCTACCAGCTTGGTTTCGTCGAAGGTGGGCCGGAGTTCGAGCGCCACTGGGAGACGATGGAGTATCTGGCCTCACTCGGCTTGCGCACGAATCCAGCCTCCGCTGCCGTCGGCAATCTCGCGGCCGTTGAACGGTTCATCGCCGGGATCGAGGAAGCCCGCCACAAACTCGATTATCAGACCGACGGCGTGGTGATCAAGGTGGATCGGTTGACCGAGCAACAGTCGCTCGGGTTCACGGCAAAGGCGCCTCGCTGGGCGATCGCCTACAAGTTCCCGCCTGAGGAGCAGATCACAACGCTGCTCGGCATCGAGATCGGCGTCGGGCGGACCGGTCGTGTGACTCCCTATGCAGTGCTCGACCCCGTGTTCGTCGGAGGGGTGACCGTCACCAATGCAACTCTCCACAACGAGGATGAGGTCCACCGCAAGGACGTCCGGATCGGTGACAAGGTGATCGTCCGGCGCGCCGGTGAGGTTATTCCAGAGGTGGTTGGACCGGTGGTTTCGAGCCGCACCGGAGATGAGACCGTCTGGCGCATGCCGGAGAACTGTCCTTTCTGTGGCAACCCGATAGTGCTTCCGGATGGTGAAAAGGTGGCCCGCTGCACGGGCGGCCTGGAATGCCCGAGCCGCCTGCGTGAGTGGCTGGCGCACTTTGTCGGCCGCAGCGGAATGGACATCGAAGGCATGGGTTACAAGACCATCGACCTTCTGATATCGGAAGGATTGATTACGGACCCCGCCGATATCTTCTTTCTCGAACCGGACGCGTTGCTGGGTCGCGAGGGTTGGGGCGATCTCTCGGTTTCGAAACTGATGGACGGAATCGACCAGGCGCGCAATCGACCCGTTTACCGCCTGCTCATCGGGCTCGGAATCCGGCATGTCGGGGGGACCGTCGCCCGGGCACTGGCGCGAGAGTTCCGGAGTGTTGACGCGATTCTGCGCGCATCGGAAGAGGACATCGCCGGCATCGACGGTGTGGGACCGACGATTGCAGCTTCGGTTCGTGCTTGGGCGCTTGCGCCGGACACTGCTCCGCTGATTGAGAAGTTCCGTGATGGGCGTGTCCGGCTTGCCGATGACGAACCAGACGAGACGGTCGGTGATCTTCTCGCCGGTGTCACGCTCGTCATCACCGGAACCCTCGCCGCATATTCAAGGGACGATTCGAAGGCTGCCGTCGAGGAACGAGGTGGCAAGGTGACCGGTTCGGTATCGAAGAAGACGACTGCGGTGGTTGCGGGTGATTCTCCGGGGGGTTCGAAGATGACGAAAGCAGCCGAGCTGGCCATCCCGGTGATCGACGAGGAATCGTTCGAGCGTCTCCTCGCAGAGGGCCCGGCGGCCTTCAACACGTGAGGCTCTAGGCTGCCGGTCGCATGTTGAAAATTCGTCTGTTCGGTTTCCCGCTTCACATCCACGCAACATTTCTGATCCTTGCCCTCTTTGTGCTCGACGCCGGGTTCGGTGGCATCGGAGTCGCTTTGTGGATGGCAGCTGCGTTTCTCTCGGTGCTGATCCACGAGCTCGGGCATGCGTTCACGGCGAGGTTGCTCGGAGGAACCGTGGACAAGGTGATGATTCACGGCATCGGCGGGACGACCTTCTGGAGTGCCCCATGGATGAATCGGTCGTTCGCCAGGCGTTTCCTGGTGGCGGCCGCCGGATCAGGGTTGGAGGTTGCCTTCGCGCTGGGCGTGTTCGGTCTGGTCAAGGCCGGGGTGTTCGGAGAGATAACGGCGCTCATCGTTGAGTCTCCGTTCACCGTGTATCTGGGCGACTCGCTCTTTCTGGAGCATTGGTTGTCGTTTTTCCTGGGGACGTTCATCTGGATCAGCGTTGTCTGGGGGTTGCTGAACTGGCTGCCAATCGGTGGACTGGATGGGTCCCACATGCTGGCTTCGGTCCTGGAAAAAGTCTTGCCGGGCCGTGGACGGTTCCATGCCGCACTCATCGGGCTGATCGTTGCGATCGCGGCCGCCTGGTGGTTCTACGACCGCGGCTATCGATTCGCTCCCATCATCTTTCTGCTGTTCGCATTTCAGGAGTTCTCGGCGGCCCGCGCTCAGGGTTGAGCGACCAGCAGCGGGACGTGGAGTTCCTGCGGCGTGATGCCGCCGTGGTAACCGACCAGTTCCACATCGTTGCCGGGATAGTGGAGCGCGATCTCGTTGTCGGCCAGCATGGCCGCTCCCGGCAACCGCGCGGCGGCCACGCCGGTGACGGGCTCCGGACCCCACCAACCGGTCATCTCGGTCCGATCAACCCACCTCACCGGCAGGTCGGCTGCCATGCGCCGGGCCGCCTCCAGGTCGCCGGCTACCCACACACAACGTGAGTCGCCGTGGAGAATGACCCCGTCGGGTGGAGTGAGATGCAATTTGCCTTCAGGCGGTACGTCGACGTGACCGTGATCGGCAGTCCCGACCGCGACTGCGTGATCGGGAAGCGCAGCGGCGAGTTCGGCCCAGCGTGTGGCGACCAGGTTCATCATCGCCGCGTACGAGTCGGAGTCCTGACCTTCCGCGTGTCCTGCCGCGTCGACATGGGGGAGGTAGAGAAACACGAAGCGTCCGGGTTCGGAGGCCGCCTCCAGGGCAAGGGGAATAACCTCCGTATCGTTCTGATAGGAGAGGGCCGTTCCCGTTCGAAAGAGAACTTCGGAAAGCGGAGATCCTTGGTAGCCGTCTGGTTGGATGACGAAAGTCTCGATGCCATCACCGGCCAGCCGTTCGGGCAGGTTGGGGCCCGGCAGAAAGGCGGTGAAATCGGTGTCTACGGGCAAGCCGTCGAGGTCGAACCACCAGATGGTGTTGACGACTCGGTCGTCTAGACGCAGCAGATAGGACACCAGTCCGTGAACCGACGGGGGAGTAGCGGTGGCCAGGGTCGCCAGGTTGACGGTCGTCTGTGTGGAGAAGGCCGCGTCCAGCGCAGCTTTTCTGTATCGACGGATTTCCGCGGCGTTGGGGTGAGCCAGTTGGAGGTCGCCGAGGCCGTCGAATAGCGTCACCACGTAGGTGGCCGCGTCGGGAATAGTGGCCGCGAGATCTGGATACAGGCGCGGCGCTAGATTCTCGCCGCGTAGCCGGAACTCGAGTTCGGCGGCCAAATTGACCAGACCGCCTCCGGAGTAGTCGGGAGCACGCATGCCCTGGAGGCTATCTGTTTTCTCAGCAATGTTGTCGTGCCTGGACAACAACAGTATTGCTGAGAAAAGAAGGTGGAGTTTCTCGGCAATACTGTCACGCCCGGGGAACAACAGTATTGCTGAGAAAACTCCGTCAGTAGGTGCGGAACGTCCATTCGTACTCGCCGACGTCGGGCAGTCCGGCGGTCGTGTCCCAGACGATCCGGAAAGTGTGTTCACCCGACGTCCATTCCTCCACGATCCGCCCGGCTCCGGGAGCCCAGGTGTATACACCGGTTCCCTCGATGAACGTCAACTCAGAGTCCGGGATCCGTTGCCATGTGCCGGCCGATGGATTGACCAGCAGCCACAGTTCGGCGCGATAGCCGGATCGAAGGTCGACCTCGATCATCGACTGACGAGGCACGAGGTCGCCGGGTGCCGGTTCAACGCTCTCAATTACACCATCCGCCGCCGTCTCGACCGAGTCCGGATCGACTTTGCCGTATGAGATGGCCAGTGCCGCAACGACCAGCGCGGCTGCAATCAGCAAACCCAGAATCCGGCGATTAGTTCCCACGGCGGGCGATTGTACGGGCCTCGCCGGCCAACCGGCTACATGTGGAGTTCGATCACGTCACCATCAACGAGGACGTGATCGCGTCCAACGTGCTGGCCGTCGAAGCTGGTGGCGCCCCAAACACGGGCAAACTGGAGGCCCGCCGCGAAGTCCCGGTGCACCAACTCGGCGAGTTGCTCAACGGTCTGCCCCTTGCGGAGCGTAAAAGGCTTGTCCAAATCCGGCGGCTTGCCCGGTGCTTTCGAATACACCCGCACTACCTCGAGCCGGTCAAATAGGGTCGATCCGATTGCGTCGAGTCCGAGCTCATGTTCGATTGAGATGGCCAGGTAAGGGAACCGGCAGCCGGTGAGTTCCTCGAAGACCTCGAGGTCGGCATCTGGATCGCTGCTCCGATCCGCCTTGGTGCCGATGAGCAGCGTCGGCAAATGAAAAGTGAAAGGGTCGTCCGGATCTCCGACGGTTCCCCCGTCGGACGGCCATCGCTCGCTCAACACGACCTTCTTGGCGGCGAGGACTTCAAGGACCGTGAGAACCTCTTCCACACATTCGGGGTGACCCAGATCCACCACGAGCAAGCAGCCGTTTGCCGACTGGAGCGTATTGCCGATCCAGGGGATGGGGTGCTGGTCGGAAATCGGCGGCAGATCAATCAACTGGAATGCGATATCGAGGTGCGGCATCATTCCCGGCTGGGGGAACTGCGTGGTGAACGGATACGGGCCGGTCTCCGTATGGGATCCGGTCAGACGAGCGTGGAGAGTGGATTTGCCCGTGTTCGGCGGTCCCACCAACGCTATCTGCCCGGCCCCCTCCGGTCGGAATGAGGTCGGCGGTCCGCCTTTCGAGCCGCCCTTCTTCGGTCCGGTGAGAGACTCGGTGACCTCTTTGATCTTGGATTTGATGTCCGCTTGCAGATGGTCGGTCCCTTTGTGCTTCGGTATGAGGCGCAGCATCTCCCGAAGCAACTCCAAGCGCTCCTTGGGGTCCCGCGCCTTCTTGTATGCGGATTCCGCCGATTTGTAGGCGGGGGTCAGATTCGCCGGCATCGCCGTCCCCTCCTCTGCACGACCGCTCCATCTGCCGGGTATTCGCCGTCCTTCTGCACGAGTCTGAGCCTACCTACGCAGGCGGCGGCGGCGACTACCGTTGCTCGCATGCATACGAATCCTGTGCTCGATCGTCTCGGCTCCTACCCCATTGCGGAGCTTCAGGAGAAAGCCCGCTCCATGCGCGCAGAGGGCCGCCCTCTAATCGACTTTTCGGTCGGAGACCCCCGTGAACCGACACCCGGATTCATCCCCGAGGCTCTCAAAGACTCTGTACCGGTTGTCTCGCAGTATCCGACCACGAGCGGACTCCCCGAACTGCGCCGGGCCGTCGCGGACTATGTGCAGCGCAGGTTTGGAGTCCGCGTCGATCCGGATCGCAACGTTCTACCGACGGCCGGTTCCAAGGAAGCGATCTTCTCGACGCCGCTCGCATTCGTCGACCGGTCGGCCGATGATGCCGTCATCTGGGCAACGCCGGGCTACCCGATCTACGAGCGCGGGGCCCTCCTCGCCGGAGCCAGAGGCCACGCTGTGACCCTCTCGGGTGATTTCGTCCTGCGACCCGATCAGATTCCCGACCCCGTGTGGGATAGCGCCGCCATCGTTTGGACCAACTACCCCCACAACCCCACCGGCGCACTGGCGTCCCGATCCGATGTCGAGGCGATGTATCAGAAAGCGCGCAGCACGAACACCTGGCTAATGGCAGACGAGTGTTACGTAGATGTCTACGAGGATGTGTTGCCACCATCGGTTCTGCAGGTTGCAGAGGATGGCGTCGAAGGTGCGCTGTCCTATCTGAGCTTGTCCAAACGATCGGGAATGACCGGCTACCGATCGGCTGCCATAGTGGGTGATGCAAGTGCGATCGCAGCTCTGCGGGCTCTACGTACCTCCACCGGAACCGCTTCTCCCGAATTCGTACAAGGTGCGGCGATCGCGGCCTGGGCCGATGACGATCATGTGGCCGAACGGCGAGGTATCTTCGCCAGCAAAAGAGCCGTCCTGCGGGCCGCTTTCGAACAGCTTGGTTATGAGGTGGTGGCATCGCGCGCCGGTTTGTACCTATGGGTGAGTGTCGGTGATGACACGGCCGTCGCGGAACAACTGCTCCGGGGAGGGGTGCTCGTATCGCCAGGCCGTGCATTCGGCGCTGGAGGTGAAGGTTTCATCCGGCTCGCGCTGGTCCCTACGCTCGAGGAGTCCGAACACGCGGTGGAGGTGCTGACAACGTGTCTGACCGGGAACTGATAGAAGCCGTATACGCCGATCTCGATCGCCTCGCGGAGGCGCGCGGAGCAATTGAGCGGACGATCGCCGCACTCGATCGTGGCGAGTTGCGCGTAGCTGAAAAGGTCGACGGTGAATGGATCGTTCACGAGTGGGTCAAGGAAGCCATCCTGTTGTACTTCCGGATCCGGGAACTGACGACCATGGAGGCGGGGCCTTTCGAATATCACGACAAGATCCCCACCAAAACGAACCTGGCGGCCTTCGGCGTGCGGGTGGTCCCGCCCGGTACCGTCCGCTATGGCGCATTCTGTGAGCCGGGCGTCGTCGTGATGCCCGGGTATGTGAATATCGGTGCCCGGGTAGGAGCCGGTACCATGGTCGACACATGGGCAACGGTTGGCTCGTGTGCACAGATCGGTAGAGATGTACATCTCTCCGGCGGAGTCGGCATCGGTGGAGTTCTGGAACCGCCCAACGCGCGACCGGTGATCGTCGAAGATGGGGCGTTCATAGGCAGTCGCTGCATAGTCACCGAGGGAGCCATCATCGAAGAGGGGGCCGTTCTCGGCGCCAACACGACGATCACGGCCACGATACCGATCATCGATGTGACCGGCAGTGAGTCGGTGACCTACAAAGGGCGAGTGCCCGCTCGATCGGTAGTGGTGCCCGGAACGCGACCGAAGGAGTTCCCGGCCGGGATCGTCGATCTTCAGTGCGCCTACATCATCGGTCATCGGTCCGAGGCAACCGACGATCGGACCTCGCTCAACGAAGCGCTCCGTACCTTCGGGTTGACGGTATGAGCATCCTCGAAACGCTGGTGTGGCTGGTGGACACACCATCAGAACTCGGCGATGAAGCAGCCATCTGTTCTTCCCTCATCGACCGTCTCTCGGCGCACTACGAGGGGGACGCGGTCGTTCGGATCGGCAACAGCGTCGTCGTCGGACGTTCAACCGGCAGGCCCTTGTTGCTCCTCGTCGGTCACATCGACACCGTCCCTTCGCAGGGTCAGCCGCCCGCCTTCGTGCAGTACGAGATGCTCCATGGTCTCGGGACTTCCGACATGAAGTCGGGCCTCGCGGTAATGGTGCACCTGTTGGAGGACCCGGAAGTCAGGGAAGGGCCTTTCGACGTTGTAGGGGTGTTCTACGACGGCGAGGAAGGCCCGGCCGCGGGCAATTATCTCGAGCAGGTACTCCAGACGATTCCGTGGCTGAGAGGCGCCGAGTTTGCTGTTGTGATGGAACCAACCGATCTGCGAATCGAAATTGGCTGCAATGGAGCGATCAACGCCACGGTGAAGTTCATCGGCAAGTCTGCCCACAGCGCGCGCCCCTGGCTGGGTGAGAATGCCATCACCAAGGCAGGAGGCTGGCTGGCGGAGCTTCACAGCCGTGAACCGGAGTTGTTCGATATCGACGGTCTCGAATACCGGGAGGTCTTCTCTGTGACGAAGGCCTCGGGCGGAATCGCCAACAACATTCTCCCCCCCTCTTTCTCTCTCAACCTCAACTATCGCTTTCCTCCGGTGTTCAGTGTTGAGGAGGCGGTGGGTCGTCTGCGGCTGCTCGCCCTGGCCGGAGACGAAGTAGAGATCGTTGATCGTGCTCCGGCCGCGCCGGTACCGGAAGGCAACCGACACCTGGACCGGCTCATTGAGGTCACCGGAGCCGAACGTGCTGCCAAACAGGGCTGGACGGACGTTGCGCGCCTTGCCGAGTACGGGGTGCCGGCCGTCAACTACGGTCCGGGAATCGTCGCGCAAGCCCACCAGGTGAACGAGCACGTTCCGGTGAAGAACCTCGACATCGCGTTCCAGAATCTGAAGAGGTTTCTGACTTAGGAAGACGTTTGCAGCGGCCGAATCGCAGCAAGTCTGCAACCTGTTACCTATGACCAGCGAGCTAGTCGCCTTCTATCGCGAACAGCCACGTTCCGTCTTCCGTGATGCCGACCCGCATCCCGATGTAGGCGCCGTACTCCTTGAAGAGATCGATATCCTCCTCATTGAAGACGCCGGCGAGGGCTTGCCAGTCCTCGTCGGTCGGGAACTCCTGAAACGCAGACGGCCACGTGTATATCCGGCCCCCAGGCGAGTCTTGGATCACGAACGGAAGTGCAAGCACATCGACCATGCGTGCGAGCGGGCTGTACCCCTCCTGCTCGCTCCACCTCCAGAACCGCCCCGCGTCCGGATCTCCACCGAAACTGAACGCCACCGTGTCTCCGCCGAGCGCGGCGAGGGAGTCGATATCGCAAGAAGTGGCGGCTGCCACGATGCTATCCCGCAGCACGGCTACAGCTTCCGGGAGACCTCCTTGCTCTTCGGGCGTCCTCGACATTCCTGCCGCAGAGCAGTTGACGGACAGAGTCCGCACGCCGCCTAGGAAGGTTCCGTCCACGATATCGACTGGCCCTCGGCCGGCAATCACGTGGGTAGTGGCCGGCGGAAGCTGCTGAGTCACCGCCGAGGGCTCCGATGCCGAGAAGGCCGAGTACTCGTCGACGCCGGTCACCAACGCGGTCGTCCCGTCGAAGTCGAGTCCGGCTATGTCTGCCGTCGCCCACTCACCAAGGATCTCCCCAGATATGACATCGACGATCCCGACCACACCTTCGCCGGCATAAGCCAGCTGCGATCCATCCGCTGAGAGCGTCGCATGAGTCAGGTCCTGTTCTCCGCACAGGTCGGGTATCGGTCCGAAGACCGTTGCGCCATCGAAGTCCAAGACCTCTACGTAGCTGCAATCAGCTTCGAGATCTCCGTATCCCCACACGACCGCTACGGAGGTGTCGGATAGCGAGCCTCCCAGTATCACCGTTGGGCTCACGCCGGCGGCAGTCGGTGGGGCGCTCGCATCCGCTCTCACGATCAGCTTCGGGGCGCCACCTGCGATATCGGCCATGAGCAGTGTGTCGGGATCTACTCCCTCTGCGCCTTCGAGAAACAACAGAGTGGTTCGGCCGTCCACCTCTTCGACGTCCAGCAGACGGATCTCTCGCTCCCACTCCGCGAAGAGAACCACCTCGGGTGAAGAAGTGCCTGCGGCGATGTGGAGCACACTATGCGGTGGGAATTGTTCAGGAGTGGTCTGGTATTGGTAGACGAGGCCGCCGGAGAGATCATCGAACGCCACCGCCACGGGATAGTCGGCATCTCCGGGAAGGTCGCGTGTCTGTCCGCTTTCGAACAGAGTTACTCCTCCGAGGCGCGCAACGATCAAAGAGACATTCCCTTGAACAGCGGGCGTCGTCGATGTGGGCTGTGTGGTTGTGCTCGTTGTCTGTGGGGACACTCGAGTATCGGTCGTGGTGGACCCAACCGTGCTCGTCGTTGCACCCGTTGAACATGCGCTTGCGGCGACGACCACGGTTATGTAGAACGAGAGCTTCCTCATGACCTGAAATACGTCATCTGCCGATCGATCGTTCCCGACGGTAGAGCATCGCCTGTTCGTAGGCGACGAGGTAGTGCTGAGCCGCCGCCCCCCACGAGAAGTCGGTCAGCATGCCGTTGCGCTGCAATCTCCGGTATTCGCCTCTCGACTGCCGGAATATCCGCATCGCTCTGCGAACCGTCTTGATCAGCTCTTCGTGCCTGAAATCCCGGAAGCCGAATCCGGTGGCGTCGGCGGGGCTCTCGTCGAGATCGATGACCGTGTCGTTCAAGCCTCCTGTGAGGCGTACGACCGGCGGCGCTCCGTAGCGCATCGCGTAGATCTGTCCGATTCCGCACGGTTCGAAACGTGAAGGCATCAAATAAAAATCTGCTCCGGCAGAGACAACCCTGGAAAGTCGTTCCTCATACGGGGCGTGCCAGATGGCATGAGGATGACGTTCTACCCAACTATCGACCATCGGATTCAAGTCGCCGTCTCCCACCAGAACGAGGCGCAGGCCCTCACCAACCAGCAGGTCGATGGCCGGGGCGAGTAGGTGAAGGCCCTTCTGCTCGGCCATGCGGCCCACATTGCCGAACAAGATTCCATCGGCCAACCCTGCTTCGGCCAGAAGGGCCTGGCGAGTGGCCTTGCGCGGGTACGGCCGATTTGGTGTGAAAGGGGCGGTCACGGCGGTGTCGGTTCTGGGGTTCCATTCGTCTGGGTTGAGCCCGTTGACTATTCCGGCGACCGGATGAGGAAGAGCGCGGATAACACCGTCGAGGCCTCCCGAGATCGAGGCGTCTTCGGTCAACTGCCTGGCGAAGGAAGGGCTCACCGTCGTTACCCGATCGGAGGCGGCAATCCCGGCCTTCAAGAAGTTGGCCTGACCCCACCATTCCAGATTGGCTCCGGGGGCCGTGTGGCGGGAATCGACTCCGACCACGGCTGCGGTTTCTGCCAGAGGGCCGAAGATGCCGTAGGCCGAATTGTGGATGGTGAATACTGTTGGAGTCGGGTTATCGAGGGCTGCCGGGCCGGCATGAGCATCGTGCAGATGGACCACCTCGTAATCGTGAGAGATGGCTCGCACCGCCGCCGAGAATCCACCGAAGCGCAGCCACTGGTCGTCGTACCCTTCTCCGTGAGAATCTCCATAGATACCATCTCGGTCGAAGGCAGGAGGATCATCCACCAGGATCACCTCGACACCACCGGTCTCGTGGCGGTAAGTTGTCCGGGCCGGACCGGCCGGTTCGCTTTCGACTCCCAGGGCCATCAGGTGGCGATAACGGGGGAGAGCCACAGACACATCGTGCCCGGCTTTCACCAGAGCTCCGGCGATGCCGGCAACTGCTTCACCAAGACCACCGGTCCTGACAAGCGGCGAGAATTCGGACGCGGCGAGCAGGATTTTCATTCCGAACCGGCCTCGAGGACAGTTTGTGTATCGACCGGCGGCTCTTCAGCCACATCGAGAATCTCGACCGTCATTCGATAGAGCCCCGACGTCGGACGTATCCAATGGGGCCACAACAATATTCCTTGCTGCAACTCTTCGTCTCCTGTTTCGTTGCGAATAGCGGTCGTGAGGGGGAGGACGAACAGCTCACCGGGGTGACGGAGCGCGATCAAGATTTCGTTCATCCGATCTTCGTGGCGGAATCTGAAGCGATGGCCGGAAACGGCCATAGGCATATCGATAGTTTGCCATGCACCGCCGTCGACTCGTAAGGATCCTGCGTCTCGCCGCACCGCAACCGGGAACTCCGTTCCGAAGCGACACTCCGGGAGGTCGTCGATCTCATAGGTGATGTCGAAGGAGCGGTTCTCTGCTCGCATCAACCGGCGAACCCGTCCGTCGTGGGAAGTCGAAACGATGGTCACCGAGCCTTTGCCCTTTTCCACGTCTCCTGTTTCGAAGGGGTGCCCCAAGACCATATCGGGTTCCATCGACTCCAGGGCGCCAGGCGACGCATCGAGGGGGAGGGTTCTTGTCGTCAGCCACCGATGGGTTCGAGATGGGCTTTGATCGGTGTGGTAATCCTCGATATGGGCGGCGACGACATCCGCGACCATCCACATTGAGGGCTTGTCGTCGTAGTAGGCGAGTGCTCCGTCGTCGAGATCGAGCACCCACGACTGGTCGGGGAGTTCGACGTAGATCTCGTCGCGTCCGTCGGCGTCCCAGTCGAAACTATCTAGTTTCGCCCACGACCGACCTGATCGTTTCGCCTTGTCGACGACCATCCTGGAGGCAAGCAACCGTCGATGTGTCTCCGCACGCAGGTGCGGCAGATATAACCCCCCGAACGCTCCGTGCCAGTAGGAGTCGTTGCCCTGTCCGCGTAGTACCTCGGTGAGCGCTTCGGCAGGTGCCTTGTCGCGACTTGCCCGTTTAGAAGCGTTCAACATCTTGCGGTACAGGACGTCGGCTTCGGGGTACCGATCCAGAAAGTGCTCCCAGCGCCCGTCGGACCAGTCGGTCATCTCTTGGTAGGAACCAGGAGGCAGCGAAGTCCGCTCGGTCGCCGGGTGGTCGGCCAGGTGCCGTTCGAAGGTGGTCAAATCGACCCACTCGACGGCTTCCGCGGCGGTGAAGAATCGATCGAGCCAGCCGTCGGGACCGTAAACCCGCCGGCTGCTGCCCGGCCACAGCCCGTACTTCTCCCCGTCGTCGGCCAGCACGGCCACCGCATCCGGGTTTGCCTCATGAAGGTGACGCAGGCTTTCAATCAGTGTCTCGGGGTCTTCTCGGGGAGCGGCGTAGCGTAGATCGACGGAAATCGGATACGCAGTTATGAGCCTGTCGAGGTAGTGGACCAGGTAGTTGCGATCGAGGTGCTCGAGTCCTGCTCGTTCGAAGTGCACATCATCGAGCGGTATTGCGTCGTAGCCTGCTTCAGCGAAGGTTTCGACCAGGGACGGCTCCCAAACCCGCTCGGGAACCCAGGCTGTGATTGGATCTTGAGAGAAGCGCTCGTTGATCGCACCCCGCATCCGCTTCAAGTGCTCGATCCGATCGCGCGGAGGAATCGCCGGAAGGATCGGCTCGTACATCGCTCCGCCCATCCACTCGATTTGTTCATCCGATCCGGAGAGGACATCGAGCAACTCGGGTCTGTGGGTCTCCAGTTGTTCGAGAAGCGTTCCCGAATAGTGCACGTTGACCGAGATTCCCGGGTGGCGTTGAAGGACATCGAGGAACGGCAGGTAGGCGCGATCGATTGCCTGATCGAGAACGGTTTCTAGTTGTCCAAACGGCTGGTGGCAGTGAACTGCGAATATGAGCTGCACGGTCTGGCTCCTCTTTCGTAGCCAAAGCTAGCCGGGTCATCGGGAGCCTACGACCGCGCCCGCAACCCCCCTACACTCTGCGGATGCCCATCGATATTGATATCGCTCATGTTGCGCGGCTCGCCCGGCTCGGGTTGAGCGACGCAGAGTTGTCCCACTACCAGGCCCAGCTTGCTGTGATCCTCGATCATGCCGCTCGCGTGCAGGAAATCGATACAGAAGACGTCAAGCCAACCGCCCATCCTCTATCGATGGTGAACGCGTTTCGGCGCGACGAGGTGCGGCCGTCCCTCGACCGGACCGAGGTGCTCGAGCAGGCTCCAGAGCACGAAGACGGCTACTTTCGGGTTCCGCCGCACCTGGAGACGCAATGAGCGAATACACCCTCTCCGGAGCCCGGACGGCCCTCCGCGATGGTTCAGTCTCTGCTCGGGAGTTGATCGACGCTGCATTGGACAGAGCAGCGAAAACCGAGGCCGAGCTCCATGCCTTTCTCACGCTCGATCACGACGGTGCTCGCCTGGCGGCCGACGCCGCCGACGCAGAGTTCGCAGCCGGTCGAGATGCCGGCCCTTTGCAGGGCATTCCGGTAGCCGTCAAGGACAACATGGTGACCAGAGGCATCGAGACGACCGCCGCTTCACAGATCCTCGCCGGCTACGTCCCGCCCTACGACGCCACCGCCGTGGCGAGACTCAAAGAACAGAACGCGGTGATTGTCGGCAAGACCAACATGGACGAGTTCGCTATGGGCTCATCGACTGAGAACTCCGCATTCGGATCGAGCCGCAACCCATGGCACACCGATCGAGTGCCAGGTGGATCGTCGGGGGGTTCGGCTATCGCCGTAGCGGCCGGTTCGGCGATAGTTGGACTGGGATCCGACACAGGCGGCTCGATCCGGCAGCCGGCGGCCCTGTGCGGAGTGGTCGGGATGAAGCCGACCTACGGTCTGGTGAGCCGGTACGGGCTGATCGCCTTTGCCTCGTCGCTCGATCAGATCGGTCCTCTCACCAGGACCGTCGAGGATTCCGTGACCGCTCTCGAAGCGCTGGCCGGCCACGATCCACTCGATGCGACTTCCTATCGGGGTGATCGGCCGGACTTCCGAACGGGACTCGATGGCGGCGTGGCGGGGCTCAGAATCGGCGTTGTGCGCGAGTTGAGCGGAGAGGGTTTCGACGCGGATGTGGAGACCGCGTTCCGGCGTACCGTCGATCTGTTGAGTGAGGCAGGTGCCGAGATAGTCGAGGTTTCGCTGCCATCGATGGAAACGTCGCTGAGTGCCTACTACCTCATCGCGCCCGCCGAGTGCTCGGCCAACCTCGCCCGGTTCGACGGTGTTCGTTATGGATCGCGCCACGACGGGGCGACGGTCGAGGAGATGATGACCGCAACGAGGGCCGACGGATTCGGCCAGGAGGTCATACGCCGGATTCTGCTCGGCACGTATGCGTTATCGGCCGGTTACTACGACGCCTTCTACGGCCAGGCGCAGAAGGTGCGAACCCTCGTCATCCGCGATTTCGAATCCGCCTACCGCCGGGTTGATGCTCTGGTATCTCCGACCGCCCCAACCACGGCCTTTGAGATCGGCTCCAAGACTCAGGACCCGCTCTCGATGTACCTGTCCGATGTCTGCACGATCCCATCCAACTTGGCCGGCGATCCTGCGATCTCCGTGCCGGTCGGTTGCGACGGCGACGGATTGCCGATCGGATTCCAGATCATGGCCCCGGCGCTTGGTGAAGCCGTCATGTTCCGTGTTGCTCACACTGTTGAGCAGTTGGTGGGCTTCGAACAACGTCCTCCGATGCTGGAGGTTTGGGCATGAGTTGGGAACCTGTGATCGGGATCGAGGTCCATGTTGAATTGAAGACCAACTCGAAGATGTTCTGCGGGTGTCGGGCCGACTTCGGCGCAGCCCCCAACACGAACATATGTCCGGTGTGCCTGGCTTTGCCGGGAGCGCTTCCGGTTCCCAACGAACAGGCAATCGAGTGGATCGTGCGGATCGGCCTCGCCCTGAATTGCACGATTGCTCCCGAGAGCATCTTCCATCGGAAGAACTACTTCTACGCGGATCTGCCGAAGAACTACCAGATCTCGCAGTACGACCAGCCGGTGTGCACGACCGGGCATCTCGACGTCGATCTGGACGGCGAGACGACCCGGGTGGCAATCAACCGTGTGCATCAGGAAGAGGACACCGGCAAGAGCATCCACGTGGGTGGAGGGGGCCGCATTCATTCCGCCGAGGCGACCCTGCTCGACTTCAATCGAGCCGGGGTGCCGTTGGTCGAGATCGTGAGTGAACCCGACATCCACAGTCCTGCACAAGCCCGCGCATATGCCCAGCAGCTGCGTTCCCTTGTGGAGAGCCTCGGCGTTTCTGACGCGAAACTCGAGGAAGGCTCTATGCGGTTCGACGCCAACGTTTCGATCAGGCCAACGGGCGACGAGGAGCTCGGAGCGAAGGTCGAGGTCAAGAACATGAACTCTTTCCGGTCGCTCGAACGAGCGCTGGCCTATGAGATTGATCGCCAGACCGAAGTCCGGGAGTCCGGTCGGCGAATTCCACAGGAGACACGCCACTGGGATGAAGCGGCCGGCATTACCCAAAGCATGCGTTCGAAGGAAGGCTCCTCGGACTATCGCTACTTCGCCGAGCCCGACCTTGTTCCAATCGTCATTTCGGAGGAGAGGCGCGAGGAGATCCGCGCGACACTGCCGGAGTTACCCCACGAGCGTATCGCCAGGTATGTCGAGTCCGGGTTGGACCCGCACGCTGCTTCCGTGTTGGTGTCGGGTGAGATGGGTTTGGGAGCCCTCTTTGAAGAAGCCGTCCAAAACGGCGCCGATCCGAAACAGGTTGCCAACTGGTTGACCGGCGAAACAACCGCCTACCTGCGCAAACGGGAAACAACGATCGAGCGCACCGCGCTGACCGCTGCTCATCTTGTGCAGATGACGGGAATGTTGACCGAGGGAAGGCTGTCTTCATCAGCTGCCAAAGACGTACTGGCCGGTGTTCTCGAGGGCGAGGGGTCGCCCGAGGATGTGGCAGCCGCCAGAGACCTCATCCAGATGTCGGATACCGGGGCCATCGAATCTGCGGTCGATAGCGTGCTGGCGTCGAATCCGGATGCGTTGGAGAAGCTCCGTGGAGGCGACATGAAACCATTCGGGTTCCTGGTGGGACAAGTGATGCGTGCCACCGGAGGCAAAGCCGACCCGAAAGTCGTCAACGAAATTCTGCGGGATCGGGCGGCCCGATGAGCCGCCCGATCATCTTCGACTGTGATGGCGTGCTGGTGGATTCGGAGGAGCTCGCCTGGTCGGCCTGGCGGGAGGCTCTCGCCCCCCACGGCCTGGAGATACTCGATGAAGAGATTGCCGCGCTTTCGGGCCGGACGGAAGTAGATGCTTTCCGCCACTTTGCCGAGCGAGGCGATATACCTCCCTATGAGGAGTTCTGGCCGCTCCTCGCAGATCGTGTGCATGCGCTGTTCGAGCAGTATCTCGAAGCATTCGAAGATGCGGCAGACACGCTGGAGGTACTCCATGCGCAAGGTCGCTCGATCGCGGTGGCCTCGAGCAGTCCGAGAGAACGCCTCAACCTATCGTTGCGGTCGACCGGCTTGGACCGCTTCTTCGACGTTGTCGTTGCCGGTGATGAGGTGACCACCGGCAAACCGGCCCCCGACATCTATCTCGCGGCTGCAGCCGGCCTGGGTGTTGACCCGCGAGATTGTGTTGCGGTCGAGGATGCTCCGGCCGGGATAGCCGCTGGGAAGGCTGCCGGTATGCGGGTGGTAGCGGTGTTGCGGGGCGGGTACGCCCCCGACCAGTTGAGTGAAGCAGACCTGATCGTGCCCCGACTCACCCCCGCGGCGCTTGTGTAGCGCGCGTTGGCGATAGGCCGTAAGCAGTGGGCCACAAGCCTTAGGCCGTAAGCAGCGGGCATTTGGCGATTGGGGATTGGCGATTGGCTCCCGGTTGAAGCCGTTGGTCGTGAGCCCTGGCCATAGGCTTTAGGCCATAGGCTTTAGGCCATAGGCCATAGGCTCAGTCACTGCTTACTGCTTACTGCTTACTGCTTACTGCTTACTGCTTACTGCTTACTGCTTACTGCTTACTGCTTACTGCTTACTGCTTACTGCCTACTGCTTACCGCTCACGCTAACCTCCCCCCATGGAAAACCTCTCGCTGTACATCGGCATCGCGGCGGCTGCTCTCGTCGGGTGGTGGATCTTCAGGAAGCTGTTCAAGCTGGCGCTTTATGCCGGGATCATCGGCGTCGCTGCCTGGTTCTTCTACTTCCAATCTTGATCGTATGGACTTCCTCTTTGAGGTCGTCGGCGATGCGCTGAGTTCGCTTGCCGGTTTCGGAGGCGAGCTCCGGCGGGTAATCGGACTGACCCTGGTCGTGTCGTTGCTGGCGACCGCAATGGGAGTGACCATCGGTGTCCCGCTCGGCGCTTGGATTGGTTTGGGTCGGACCCGGGTTCGAACGGCGTGGTTGGTGGCCGTCAACATCGGTATGGGTATGCCGCCGGTCGTGGCCGGCCTGGCATTGCTCTTGTTGATCTGGGACACCGGGCCGCTTGGCGGACTCGGTCTGCTTTTCACTCCGAGCGCAATGGTGGCCGCGCAGACGCTTCTGGCAATCCCCATCGCGGCGGGCGTGACCGCTGGTGCGATAAAGGGCCTTCCGTCGTCGGCTTCAGAGCAATTGGCGGCATTGTCCCTGTCCGGATGGCAGCGCGGCCGGGTGGTTCTGGTCGAGGTCTGGCCCGGCGTGCTGGCGGCCGTAGCTGCCGCCTTCGGCCGTGTCTCTTCTGAGGTTGGGGCAGTGCTGGTGGTGGGTGGCAACATCGTAGGAGAGACCCGTGTGCTCACGACTGCGATTGTGCAGGAGACTCGCCAGGCCAACTTCGGAGATGCGCTGGCACTCGCCATCGTATTGATCGTGCTGGCGGCCATCATCAACGGATTCCTCACCTGGATGCAACTCAGGGATACTCGCCGTGCGTGAGAAGCTCGATCTGCGCTTTCCAGCCGACGGTTCCGTTCTTTCCATCCAGGGCCTCGAAATCCGGCCGGGCGATCGGCTGGTCGTCTTTGGACCCAATGGTTCGGGGAAGTCGACGCTGCTCCGGCTCATGGCCGGGACACTGTCGGGAGGGCCCGCACTCGACTCGACCTACCTACCGCAGCATCCGTATCTGTTTCGGGGAAGTGCCGGATTCAATATGGGCCTTGGCCTGACGACCGAAGAGGCGGTAAGAGCTCGGTATTTGGCCGATCGGATCGGAGTGGGCGACCTTCTCGAATACGAGGCTTCCTCGTTGAGCGGCGGTGAAGCGCAACGACTGACCCTTGCCAGGGCCCTGGCGAAACGTCGGCCATGGGTGTTGCTCGACGAACCGCTGTCGGCGCAGGACGAGCGTGATCGATTCGAAATTGCAGCTCTGATAAACAGCGAGATCGGCGATCGGGGGGCGGTGATCATCACCCACGATCGACAGGAGGCAGCCTTCCTCGGCAATCGGATGGCGGTACTGGTCGGCGGGCGAGTACTCCAGGAAGGACCGGTGGGCGAGGTGTTCTCGCTTCCGGCAAGTGATGAGGTGGCCGCGGCCGTCGGTATCGGCAATGTCATCGACGGTGAGGCCGTCGACGGCGAGGGCCCTCTGACTGCGCTTCGAGCAGGGGAGATGACCATCTGGGGAGTGGGCGACGTGAATCGTGGGCAACCCGCCCGGGCCGTATTCGGGGCAGAGGCGGTGACGCTGTTCCGGGGCCGTGAGGGAGCGGCAGGCAGTGCACGCAACCGGTGGGTCGGTACGGTGACTGAGTTTCGTGATCTCGGCAGATTGGTGGAGGTTGTTATCGATGTCGGCAGCCGGGTCGTTGCTTTGGTCACACCAGGTTCGCAGGAGGTGCTCCAACTCGGGCCCGGTGCCAAAGTCACTCTGACGGTGAAAGCGACTGCAGTGAGAGTCAACCTGAGGTGAAACGGCTTCTCGCGGCGTTGTTCGTGGTGTTGGCGGCCTGTTCCGGTGGTGGGCAGGAGCGGGTGATAGTCGCCGCCGGGACCACCCTGGTCGACAGTGGCCTTCTCGACGCAGTCGCGCGTATCTTCGAAACCCAGCATCCCGGCATCGACCTGAGCGTTGTTGGGGAGGCTACGGCTCAGGTGCTCGAACTGGGGAGGCGTGGCGGCGCTGATGTGGTGATCGCCCATGCCCCGGAGCTGGAAGCGAAGTTCATCGAAGACGGCCTGGCAGCACGCTATGAGCTGGTTCTGTCCAGTACGTTTGTGATCGTCGGCCCTCCGGGCGGGGCTCCTTCCGGAGCCACCTCGGAGGTGTTGAGTGCGCTGGCCGGAAGTGGGACTCCGTTCGTGAGTCGTGCAGATGGAAGCGGAACCTACGAGGTAGAGCGACGGCTGTGGGCGGCTGCCGGCATCAACCCGGATGGACACGCATGGTATCTCGAGACCGGGCAGGGCATGGGTTTGACTCTGCAAGTCGCCGACCAGCGGAAGGCCTACACGTTGAGCGAGCTGGGGACATTCCTGGCTGCCTCAGGGTCCCTCTCCCTCGAACCGGTCGAGATCAGTGACCTCCCGCAGAATCCATATCACCTCATTGTCGTAGCGACCTCGCCGGCACGGGCGGCGGGTGAGCTGTTCCTCGACTGGCTCATCGGGCCGGACGGCCGGGAAGCGATCAGACGAGTGAACCTCGAGCTCTTCGATCAGGTGGTCTACGAGCCCGCCGGTTGATTTCAACCTCCCACAACGTTATCCCGCGGTGATCCCACGCTATATGGGCGTATTCCAGGGCGAGGACAAACAGGGTCAGAGCTCGGCGCCGGGGTTGCTGGGTGCTTCTTCCCAGGCACGAAGGAACTCGGCTGCTTCTGGTGAATTGTGCAGGGCCGCGAAGCGGGCGACCTGAACACCGACGTCACGAAGGCGTTCGAGGTGGCGAGTGCGGGTCGGAGATTCGGGAGCCAGGGCAGCCGAAGCATCTGGAACGGCGGCCTGCTGGGGGATCACCCACGCATGAAGTGCCCGGCCGATCGCCCGCAATCCCTGGAGGGCGTGGGAGGCTCCCATCGCGCCACCCGACACACCGACGAGTCCGACGATCTTCCCCTCGAATTCGTCGAATCCCATCAGGTCGATGGCGTTCTTCAAGAGTCCGCTGTATCCGCCGTGATACTCGGGGGTGCCGATGATCAACCCGTGTGCCGTCCTCACATCCTCACGGAGGCGGACAACATCGGGTGAAGAGCTCGTATCGTCCTCGTTGCAGAACGGGAGATCATATTCGCGCAGGTCGACAAGCCGGGTTGCGGCTCCTGATTCCGCCGCTCCTTCTAGGGCGGCCAGGACTGCAAGTCGAGTCTTGCTATCTTCCCGGAGGCTGCCGACTATGCCGGCAATGATGATTTCCTGGGGCACGCCGGCACCCTAGTAGCCGGCCTACGTCTAGTGACCAGCAGCGAATAGCTCAACTCCGCGGGAGGATGCGCGCCAGCTGGCGACTCAACGCGACCAGATTCCCTTCTGAGTCCCAGATTTCGCCGTCTTCCTCGACATGACTCTCGACCAGGAAGCGGGAGATGAACCATGCACGCAGCCAACCTGGTGCCGGTTTGGCACGGAAGTGGATTGTGAGTTCGATTGTCGGCACCCAGCCGAACCGATCGAGGTTGAGAACCGTCGGGGGAAAGGCATCTGCGAAAAAGGCAAGTGAAAGCAGGTCGGGCGGGCGTCCATCTGCGAAACGAATCCATCCTCCGGTCTCGGGACGCCCGACAGGTTCTCCGACTGCTCCTCCGGCAACGCTCGGCTCGAGCCGAGCGTCCACCCGGTGGTGAAGCTCGAGTGCTGCGAGGCCGCCTTCGTTTCGAACGCACCCGTCCGGAGGCGGCATGGGTGGAGGTGCAGCGGTGACGAAGGTGGGTCCCTCCGAAGCGTCGAGGTCTCCGTAGGTGGCCAGCATTCTGAGTCTCTCACGACCGTCCTGAAGCAATCGTGCGCAGGCCGTCGACAGGGTCCGGCCCCGCCTCAGGACTTCGACCTCGATGGTGGCCGGCGCCCCCGAGTTGACACGCCCGAGGTAATGGCTCGTGACCGTCAGCGGATCGGGATGAGGCAACTCACGACCGACGGCCGACAGAGCAACGGCAGTGAGATAGCCGCCGTTGGGAATGGTGCCGATGTTCCACCCCGTCGAGATCTCGGCCGACCATGCGCCGTCACCCAGCGGCGTAACCGCCGTGTCGCGATCGAACTCGAACGGCACCTAGGGGACCACTACCACAGGGCAGTTGGAGTAGTGGACGAGTCGGTCGGCAACGGATCCCATGACAAAGCGCTCTATCAGCCCGGCGCCGCGCCGGCCGATGACCAGCAGGTCGGCGTCGACGTCGTCGCAGTAGTGCACGATTGCTCCGGCAGGGTCGCCCAGTTCCTCGTTCACCTGATAGTCGATACCCTCGAGGTCGACCTCGCGGATGGTGCGGTCCAGAACCTCCTTCTGTGCTTCGACCAACGATTCGGACAATGCTCTGGCAGGCGGTGGCGCTCCACCGATGCCCCACCAACCCTCAGGCGGGCGCACCACCGTGAGGATGTGCAGCTTGGATCCGTTGCGCCTCGCCATCTCGGCTGCCAAACGAGTGGCTTCGATGCTGCGGTCCGAACCATCGACCGCGGCCACGATCACATTCGGTGCCCAGACCATCTTCGACCTCCTATCTACCTCTATCTCACTCTACGTCGTGCCGGCTTCGAACGGCGGGTTTGGTATGCGTCGCACTGTGGGGCAAGATTGATCGTTGAGGAGGTAGAGCCCATGCGGCCCAAAGTTGTGATTGCCGAGACTATCTCGCAAACCGGGATCGATGCCCTCGGTGAGCACTGTGCTGTGGATGTGGCTGCCGGCGTCGACCGGGCCGACTTGTTGGACCGGGTGGCCGACGCCGATGGATTGATCGTTAGGTCGGAGACACAGGTCGATGCCGAATTGATTCAGGCTGCTCCCGGCCTCCGTGTGGTGGGTCGAGCCGGGGTGGGAGTCGACAACATCGACCTTCGAGCTGCGACAGCCGCCGGAATCCTGGTGGTGAACGCTCCGCAAGCCAACATCATCAGCGCTGCAGAACACACGATGGCTCTGCTGCTCGCGCAAGCTCGCAACGTCGCCTCCGCAGATGCAAGCATGCGGGCGGGTCGCTGGGATCGGAAGAAGTACCAGGGCATCGAACTGCACGGTAAGACACTCGGTGTTATCGGTCTCGGCCGGATCGGATCGCTTGTTGCTCAACGGGCGCTGTCGTTCGGGATGCGTCTCATCGCTTTCGATCCCTATGTCTCGTCTGAACGCGGACGTCGGCTCGGCGTTGAAGTCGCCGACCGTCTCGACGACTTGCTGGCCGAGGCGGATTTCATCACCGTTCATCTTCCCCGCAACAAGCAGACCCTCGGTCTGATCGGGAACGAGAACATCGCCAAAATGAAGGACGGCGTGCGAATTATCAATGCCTCGCGCGGTGGCATCGTCGACGAGCAAGCTCTGGTCGAAGCCGTACTGTCCGGCAAGGTGGCAGGCGCAGCCCTGGACGTGTTCGACCGGGAGCCTCTGGCAGACAGCCCTTTGCGAGACGTCCCTGAGATCGTCCTGACTCCTCATCTGGGCGCATCGACTGTCGAAGCGCAGGACAAAGCAGGGGTCGATGTCGCTAATGCGGTTGGCGCCGCATTGCGCGGCGAACTGGTCCTCTCTGCCGTCAACGTGGATCTCGGTCGGGACGTGGCGGACGAAACCCGCGAGTTTCTCGGCGTCGCCGAGTACCTGGGGGCCATCTTCTGTCGCGTCGCCCAGGGTCTTCCCGACCGCCTCGTGGTGAGAACCGAGGGCCGGATCGCCGGTTTCCCGATCAGGCCGTTGCGGTTGTCGGCGCTGAAAGGAGCTTTCAACGTCATAAGCTCCGCACCCGTCTCGTTCGTCAATGTCGAGGCTCTGGCTGCCCAGAGTGGCCTGGCAGTGGAGGAGGAGGCGTCGACGGAGTCCGACGAGTTCGTTTCGCTGCTGCGCCTCTCAGGTGTCGTAGGCGGCCGGGTTGTGTCGATCGCAGGGACCATCGGGCGCAAGGGTCCGCACCTGGTTTCGATTTTCGGACACGACGTGGAGCTGTTGATGTCTCGCCACATGTTGCTGATCCGCAACTCGGACGTGCCGGGCGTGATCGGACGGGTCGGCACCTATCTGGGAGACATCCACGTAAACATCGCCAACATGGCAGTTGGCCAATCACCCGAGACGGGTAGCGCCGCGATGATGGGCCTCAGTCTTGACAAGGCACTCGATGAGCAGCAGATGGCCGGGCTCAGAGCGCTGGAAGGTGTCGAAGAAGCGCAGCAGGTGGAGCTTCCCATCTAGCGAGCGTATGCGCGGGTGGGAGGTAGCAGACGGTCGTTGTACGTTTTACGTGAGTACCCGGAACGCCCATCCCGCAGCCAGCCCGTACAGGCCCGCCACAAGGTCGTCCGCCGTGATTCCCCAGCCGCCACGGAGCCGTTCTGCTACTCCGACTCCCGGGGTCTGTTTGAAGATATCGGCGATACGAAAGACGACGAAGGCGACGGCTGCGGACCAACCCAACAACCCGATAGTGGCCAGGAACATACCGGCCGCTTCGTCTACCACAACCCAGGCCGGATCACCCTCATCTGCGAAGTGACCGGAAGCCCAGACCGACACGGCCGAAACGGTGACCGCGGCCAGCGCTTGAACCCACCAGCCCATTACTCCGAATCCAATAGACATCAGTAGCGCCAATGCAGCGCCGATGGTGCCGGCTCCGGTATCGGAACCACGCATTGCTCGCAAGAGCAGGCCGGATCCGAACCATGAGGCGATAAGTCGTGGCATTGGCGGGAGGCTAATCGCCATCGGCCGCCGGCTTGTGACCGTGTGCCCACGTCGCATAGCCGAGTGCAATGAATCCGAACAGCATCAACTGGGGGGCTAGAACGCCCCCCGTGGCGGTCAGTGATGGGAGCAGGCGTTTCCACGGCCCCAGTGTCCCCATTCTCCAGGCGGCGAAGCCAAGCAGACCGAGGCCGACGGGGAGCAAGATCAGGAAGCCGGGGGCAATTGCAGCAAGTGACGCATAATCAACGAGCGAGTCGTCCCCCCGCGCCTCTCCGTAGGCTGCCACGACGTAGCCCATGGTCACCAGAAGCACTGCCACCTCAGCGATCCAGAAGCCGGCCGTCATGATCGAGGTCCGACCCTCGGAGTGAATGGCCAGTAATCCATGGACGCCCCATCCGAGGAGAGGAGCGAAGAAGGCTGATGCTGCGAATGCGACCAGATCGCTCTGGAAGCCCGCGACCACGAGAATGAGCGCCGCCCCTGCTGCGCCGGCTACTCCCGCGGCTCGGCTCGATTGTGCATTGATCATGGGTTCACTCACATAACCAGCTGTTGTTCGGTCGAGTGCACGGTAACCAAAACGTGGCCGGCAGCCACACGGTGGGCTATGGGCCTCTTCCAACAGCCGGACGCCTCTGCAGGCGGTCAACGCCGGATTGCCCCAATCGGTGACCCCTCCACTTGCCACTAGATTCTCAAATGCAGAACCTCGAAAGGACATCATGCAGTCTTCCGATCTCGCCCGTCTCGCCGTTCCTTCGGACCCGCAAATCAGTCCGGACGGCTCCCGGATTGCGTTCGTGGTGTCCCACCCATCCGTCGAGCAAGATCGCTACAACCGATCGATCTGGGTTTGGGACGGAGAATCCGCCCGACCCTTCACCCATGGTCCTTCCGACTTCAATCCGCGCTGGTCTCCCGACGGAGAGTCCCTGGCGTTTCTGCGCGGAGGAGAAACGCCAGAACAGCGGCCACAGGCGGCGGTGATGCCGGCCGGCGGTGGCGAGGGCAGAAAACTCACGGAGATTCCTCTGGGATGTGAGGAGTTGGAGTGGTCCCCCGATGGTTCGGCACTTGCGGTCGTCGGGGTCTCGTATGTAGATGAGTGGTCGGATCTCAACGATGAAGAGCGCGCCCGCAAGCCTCGTCGCGTGACGGATGTGCCGTTTCGATTCGACAACATGGGTTGGACGCACGACCGCAAGCGGCACGTGTGGCTCGTCGGTGCCGATGGAGACACCGAACCCCGCTGTTTGACCGAAGGCGAGCATGATGAACGGTTCATTGCCTGGCGGCCGGATGGCTCTGCGGTCGCGTTTTACACAGATCGATCTCCGCGGCGGGCGTTCGAGGACGGCGCCGACCTGTTCGAAGTCGATATCGAGACCGGGGAGCTGAGACGAATCGCCGACCGCGGCTCTTGGGCCTTTCCGACTTTCAGGCCGGACGGGCGGCTCCACGCAGTCGGTGATCCGGTCCCCGGCAGCTGGCCGAACTTGATCTCCGTCTGGAGATTCGATCCAGAACCCGTGGATTTGACCGGTCACCTCGACCGCAATGTCTACTCGATGACTCTCGGTGTGACACCGCGTGGCCCCCAGTGGCACGGCGGCTCCTTCTTTTCGGTCATCGAGGATGCGGGTCGTGTCGGCGTTGTCAGAGTGCATGAAAACGGGGTGGTAGACCATCTCGTCGACGGCGACCGAGCGGTGAAAGGCCTGACCGTCGACGGTGCCGGTCGACGCCTCGCCATGATCATCAGCAGTCCAACCGATCCGGGGGAGGTCTATCTCTGGGAGGACGGCGAGGAGCGTTGCCTCACCGACCTGAACGCCGAGTTCCGTGAGCGGGTACCGATGGTCGAACCGGAGCACTTCCACGTTGTCTCCGGCGGTATCGAAGTGGATGCATGGGCCTACTTACCACCCGGTGAGGAGAGCGTCCCGGTGCTGCTCAACATCCACGGCGGTCCAGCCAGCCAGTACGGATGGGGTTTCTTCGACGAATTCCAGGTGTTTGCAGGCGCCGGCTACGCGGTTGTTGCGTGTAACCCACGAGGCTCGACTGGTCGGGGATTGGAGCATGTCAGGGCCGTTGTCGGAGATGGATGGGGGGTTGTCGACGTCGAGGACGTCACGAACACGATCGAGGAAGCGCTCCGCAGATATCCGCGCCTCGACCCGGAACGAATCGGTGTGATGGGGGGTTCCTACGGCGGGTTCCTCACCGCCTGGTTGATTGCCAAGGACCATCGCTACGCATCTGCAGTGGTGGAGCGAGCGCTGCTCTCGTTCACATCGTTCGCCGGTACATCCGATATCGGCGCCACGTTCCCGAAGGCCTATGCGGGAGTCGATCTGGTTGAAGATCCCGACATCCTCTGGCAGAAGAGCCCGTTGGCGATCGCAGACCAAATCCAAACTCCAACACTCATCCTCCACTCTGAGAACGACTTCCGCTGCCCGATCGAGCAGGCCGAGCAGCTATTCGTGATCTTGAAACGGCAGGAAGTCGATACCGAGTTCCTTCGTTTCCCCGGTGAAGGCCACGAGTTGTCTCGCTCCGGCAAGCCGAAACACCGGCAAGAGAGATTTGATGCAATCCTCGATTGGCACGGGCGCAAGCTGACCTCCGCCGGGTAGACCTGCGAAGATATGCCAATGGAGAATTCGCAGTTCATATGGATGGACGGGGAGTTGGTGGCGTGGGAAGACGCGCAAGTGCATGCGCTCAGTCACGGACTTCACTACGGCACCGGGGTTTTCGAGGGGATACGCGCCTACGAGACGGCCAACGGCCCCGGTGTATTCCGCCTGACCGAGCACATGGAACGGCTGCATCGGTCGGCCGCCGCTTACGGCATTCCCCTCGAATGGTCGGTCGGACAACTGGTCAATGCGACGCGGGAGGTGGTGAAGGTCAACTCGCTTCCATCGGCCTACATACGGCCGCTGGTAACGCTCGGAACCGGATCGCTGAGCCTGGATCCGAGGGCCTGTTCGACGGTCACGGTCATCGCCGCCTGGCAGTGGGGCGCCTACCTCGGCGACGAGGGGGTCAAGAACGGGATTTCGGTAGGTGTCTCCTCCTGGAGGCGGTTCTCTGAATCCACGCTCATCGCAAACGCCAAGGGAACAGGCGGATACTTGAACTCGGTGCAAGCGAAGCTCGAAGCCCTGCGCGCTGGTTTCGATGAGGCGATCATGTTGAATACCGACGGACTCGTTGCCGAGGGCAGCGGCGAGAACCTGTTCCTGGTCCGCGACGGCGGTGTCCTGACTCCGCCTGTGACGGCCGGAATTCTGGACGGGATCACCAGGCGTTCAGTAATGCAACTCCTGCGTGATGACGGCATCGAAGTCAGCGAGGTTTCGCTGTCACGTAGCGATCTCTACTACGCCGACGAAATGTTCTTCACCGGGACCGCTGCCGAAGTGACTCCCATCCGGTCGATCGACCATCGACGGGTCGGCAACGGGCACCCGGGGCCGATCACGCTTCGTGCCCAGGACTTGTTCAGGCAAGCGGTTACCGGCAAACTCGAGGCATATCAGAACTGGCTTGATTTCGTCTAGGAGATCACAAATGGGTCAACAGCCCAATATCGAATTCGACGCCGACCGCATCCCCCGGTCCACTCCCGAACCCGGTGCTGCGCGTGGCTGGAAACCAAATCGGCCGGGAGAAATCAACTCGCCGAACGACATGCCAACCGGAGGTGTGTTTGGCAATCCAAGCCCAGACACAGGATGGGTAGTCAAGCTCGTTGCGCAGGCGGAGTTCGATCGGTCATCGACCGCCCTGGAGAGCGTGGTCGCCACGATCGCGTCCGTCCGCGCGTCAGTGTTCGGCCGCGGCCCTGTTCCGGACGACGTCGAGGCCGCCCTGATCGTTCTCGGCTTGCGGACCGACGGAATGCCGGCCGAAACACAGGAGCGTCTGGCTCAGCAGCGATCGATCTGGCTGAGCAAGGTTCCTCACGAAGTCGTGCGGGGCCGGTCGGTCCTCGACGATATCGACCGGAAGTTCTTGCATCGGCCCCTCGACGAGATACGCCGTGGGATAGTCGAACAAACCGCCTGATGGAACCGTATCGTTACATCACGGGGACCGTGCTCCCCGTGCCGGATCGCGAGGCGCTCGTGCGAGTCCCGACCATGCATCTTCCGTGGTGCTTCGGCTGCGGCCCTGAGAACGGCGAAGGGCTCGGCTTGCGGCCCCACTTCGTCGATGATCGAGTAGAGGCCGAAATCCAGTTTGCTCCCCGATTTCAGGGAGGCCCGGGCCTGGTTCACGGCGGCGCAATCTCCGCCTTCTTTGACGATTTGATGGGTTTTGTCATGATGGCGCACCAGCGTCCGGCAGTTACGGCCAGGCTGGAGACGAATTACCTCAGGCCGATTCCTCTTGGCATCACATTGCACGGGCAGGCCTGGTTGTCAGATCAGGACGGCCGCAAGATGTGGGCAGAGGCGGTCGGTGAGGATGACCACGGCAAACGGTATATCGAAGCGAAGGCGCTTTTCCTGCCGGTGATGGCAGAGCACTTCGCAGATACGATGAAGTACATGGACCCGGGGCAAGCTGCCAAGCTCTCCAGGTACGAGAGAGACGAGTATTACCCATGAAAATCGTACGTGTACGAAACGATGAGGGCATCGTCTACGGCGCCGTCGAGCCCGAAGGCATCCGGCTGTACAAGGGTTCTCCGCTATTCGAGTGGGAGTCGACGGAGGTCGTAGCACCGTTCGATTCTGTCCAACTCCTCGCCCCGGTTTTTCCGACGAAGGTTGTTGCCGTTGGCAGGAACTACGCCGACCACGCCGCGGAAATGGGATCCGGGATCCCCGATGCACCGATTCTCTTTCTGAAACCCGCGACATCGGTCATCGGCCCCGGAGCGCCGATCGTCCTTCCACCAGACTCGAAGAATGTCCATCACGAGGCCGAAGTGGCTGTGGTCATCGGCAGCGTGGCCCGGAACGTACGCGCCGAGGATGCTGCCTCCGTCATACTCGGATATACGGCGGCCAACGACGTGACGGCGCGCGATATTCAGCGGGCGGATGGGCAATGGACCCGGGGAAAGGGTTACGACACGTTCTGCCCGCTCGGGCCGGCCATCGAGACCGAGTTCGATCCGCTAGAGGGTGCCGAAGTCATCTGTCGCGTAAACGGCGAGATCAAACAATCGGGGCCGACGACAGACATGGTCTTCGGGGTAGCAGAGTTGATCGAGTACGTATCGAGGGTCATGACGCTACTGCCCGGTGATGTGATCCTCACCGGGACGCCGTCGGGAGTCGGGCCGATCGTCGATGGTGATGTAGTCGAGGTCGAAGTCGAATCCATCGGGGTGCTCACCAATCCGGTGGTGAAAGCATGACCGTTCGAGTTCGGATTGCCCCTTCACCGACCGGCCTTTTGCATGTCGGCAATGTTCGCTCAGCCTTGTTCAACTGGCTGTTCGCCCGCCATCACAACGGGACCTTCGTGCTGCGTATAGACGACACGGATGTCGAACGTAGCGAGCAACAGTATGAAGACGACATCAAATCTGGAATGACCTGGTTGGGCCTCGATTGGGATGAAGGTGTCGATGTTGGCGGGCCACACGGGTCGTATCGGCAGTCGGATAGGTTCGATCGGTACCGGGACGTAGTTGATGAGTTGATCGGTGCCGGCCACGCCTACTACGACGACCGTTCGCCCGAACTCCTCGATGAACTCCGCAACAAGGCGCAGAAAGAGGGCAAACACCCCAACGTCTACATCCGGCGCCCCGATACCGAAGCGACCTCCGGTGTTGTTCGCTTCTCGGTTCCACAAGACGCACCAATCGAGTTCTTCGACCTGGTGCGCGACGAAATGCGTTTCGAGGCGGGGGTCGTCGATGACTTCGTGATCCTTCGATCGAACGGCACTCCGACGTACCACCTGGCTTCCACCGTTGATGATGTTGACTACGAGATCAGCCATGTGATCAGAGGAGAAGACCTCCTCTCCTCGACTCCGAAACACATTCTCCTGACTCGAGCCATGGGTGCCGATCCGGCCACCTATGCACATCTGCCGTTGCTCTTCGGCCCGGACGGGAAGAAGCTGTCGAAACGTCATGGTGACACGTCTCTCAAGGCCTATCGTGCCGGCGGCTACCTGCCCGAGGCGATGTTCAATTATCTGAGCCTGCTCGGGTGGTCGTACGACTCTGAAACCACGATCTTCTCGGTAGATCAAGCTGTCGAGCGGTTCGATCTCGAAGGGGTGTCGAAGAATCCTGCTGTTTTCGATGTCGACAAGCTGCAGTGGATGAACGGCGAGTACATCCGTGCCATTCCTCCCGATGATTTCGCGCAGCGAGCCAGGCCGCTTATCGAGGTTGAACTCGGACACCCGCCAACCGAGAGCGAGTGGTCCATCTTTGTCGAGATGTCGCCGCTGCTCCAGGAACGGGTGAAGCTCATCACCGAGGTGGGGGAGATGAGCCGGTTCTTGTTCGTCGACGATGTTGACTTCGATGAACAGTCGTGGTCAAAGGTGATGATAGGCGAGACGCCGGTTCTCGCTCTCTCGGTAGCGATCCGGCATTTGACGGAACTCGGAGATTGGACGGTCGCGGCGATTGAAGCGGCCTTGCGCGCGGTTCTGGAGGAGACCGACCTCAATCCCCGCAAAGGCTGGCAGCCTCTTCGGGTGGCCGTTACCGGTTCGCAAGTGTCACCCCCGCTGTTTGAATCTATGGCGGCGCTGGGCAGGCCGGGCACGCTGCACCGCCTGTCGGTCGCGTTGAATCGCCTTGCGGATGAACCAGAGGGTTAAGTGAGTCGTTCGAAACACAGGTATTGAGGTGAACGCGAACCGATTGCGAATTGGAGAGAGGCTTAGATGCTGCTCAGAGCGAGCCCGGCGCTGGCGTGTGCTTGTGGTGGGCCTCACCTGGATCGCGTATGCGTTCGTGTACGTTGTCCTCAGGGACCAACTCAGCGGCGAGGGGGGTGCGCTGGCGGTTGTTCCCGTCGGGGTCACCGCGCTCCTGTTCGGTTGGCCGGGAGGACTGGCGGCCGGACTCGGCTTCATTCCGATCAACGGATTGCTACATGTCCTGGCGGGAGAGTCCTTCGAAGAGGCACTCAGCGGAGAGTCCCTGGTCGGTGCTTTCGCCGTGCTCGTTGTCGGGGTAGTGGTTGGAGTAGTCCAACACTCGCGCCACGAGATCCGGCAGACCCGCGACGAACTAGCGACTGCCCGAACCAGGTTCGAGAGTGTCTACAACGGCGTCCCGGTCGGACTCTATCGAACCTCAACAGAAGGCCTGATTCTGGATTGCAATAGTGCGCTCGCCACCATGCTCGGATTCGCTGACACTGCCGACATCATCGGGTACAAAGCAGTCGAGTTCTACGCTGACCCGGAGGAACGAGGGCGGCTCATCGACTCGCTCGAAACCGTCCGTGTGGCAGAGGGCGTCGAAGTGCAACTTCGTCGCTTGGACGGTGAACCCATCTGGGCGAGGGATCACGCTCATGCTGTTGAGGGCGAAGACGGGAGCACGCTCTACTACGAAGGGGTGCTGGAAGACATAACGGCCGAGCGCCGGACTCAGCAGGCCTACCGGCTGAGCGAGCAGCGCTTTCGCGACGCATTCTCGAAGGCCCCGATCGGCATGGCGATCATCCAGACCGACGGAACGCTGCTCGAAGTCAATCAGGCGCTTGCGGATCTTCTCGGATTTGAGATCGACGAAGTGACAGGGCTCAACTGGGCCGCGATCACTCACCCCGACGATGTTGCCGACAACAGAGAAAGTATGCGAGCGATCGTGCAGGGTCTCAGGGACGTGCAGAGGGTGGAGAAACGCTACATCCACAAAGATGGCCACACCGTCTGGGCCTTGATGAATGCAACCGCCGTCCGTGACTCTGCGGGCGACGCGGCGTATCTGATCGGACAAATAGTTGATCTATCGGATCGGATTCGCGCCGAGAAGGCGTTACAGGAGTTGGTTCGGTCTAAGGACGAGTTCATTGCATCGGTGAGCCACGAGTTGCGCACGCCTCTCACAGTCGTTCACGGGCTGGCGACCGAGCTCAAGGATTTCTGGTCGGGTTTCTCGCCGGAAGAAGTCGATGATCTCGTTGGGCTGGTAGTAGACCAATCGAGTGAGATTGCCTATCTCGTCGAAGATCTTCTCGTTTCCGCCAGGAGCGACGCTGGTTCTCTCTCGGTTCTGCCTGAAGCAATCGACGTCCGTGGAGAGATTGACCGGGTGCTCGAGTCGATTGGGTCCGGTTTCGAGGAGCGTCTCAGCTGGGACGGCGAGGAGTTGTCCGTGATGGCCGACCCCACGCGTTTTCGACAGATCATTCGCAATCTGGTGACGAATGCGGAGAGGTACGGTGGGGAGAGCCTTCGGTTCCACACGGTGGCCACGCATAGGGTCGGCGTCATCGGGGTAGCCGACGACGGCGCCGGTATCCCGGATGATCAAGTGGATCGTATCTTCGAACCGTATGGACGTGCCCACGATGGGCGCGGGTTGCCGGCGTCCGTAGGTCTCGGGCTCACAGTGAGCCGCAAACTTGCCCGCCTCATGGGCGGTGATCTGACCTACCGTTACGAAGACGATCGCAGCGTGTTCGAGCTGACTCTTCCCCTTCCCGGGGCGGAGCCGTCGACCCAGATTTCAAGCGGCGCTTCTTCGCCTAAGATCTAGCCGCACACCCGGCCCCGTCGTCCAGCGGCCTAGGACGCTGGCCTTTCAAGCCGGTAACGCGGGTTCGAATCCCGTCGGGGCTGCAAGATGAGGCCCCCACCAAGGTGGGGGCCTCATCCTTTCACTCAGGTTGTCGATCTGACGAGCCGCGGCCGGTTTTCTATCAGAAGCTCCGTTCGATTTCCGCGGCCAACGCAGAGTTGCGGCTCTTGCGCTGAGCATCGAGCACCGCGATGGCGGTGAGGTTCACGATGTCGCCCACTTCGGCGTCACGTTGCACTACGTGCACCGATTTCGAGACGCCGGTGAGGATCGGCCCGATGACCTGGGCGTCGGCCAGGTGATGAAGGAGCTGGTAGGCAGCGTTGGCGGCGGCCAGGTCCGGGAAGATGAGCACGTTGGCCGGGCCTCCGAGCTTGTTGAACGGGTGCCTGCGCTCCAGGAGGTCTGCCCTGACCGCGGTATCCGCGTGCATCTCGCCGTCCAGCGGCAGGTCCGGTGCTTTCTCGTTGCAGATGCGCACTGCTTCCCGCACTCGCTCTGGTTCCTCTCCGCCCGCGCTACCGAAGTTCGAATAGCTGACCATTGCGACCCGGGGGGACACATCGAAATCGTGAAGGGCGGTCGCGGCCGCCGACAGGGCGATCTCGGCGAGTTGCTCGGCCGTCGGGTGGATGTTCACGGCGCAGTCGGCAAAGAAGTACGGCCTGCCTTTGATCATGACGATGTACAACGCGCTAACGATGCTGCGGCCGTGCTCCAGCGGTAGAACCTGAAGCGCCGGGCGGAGCGTATCCGCGTAGTAGGTAGTCAGACCGCCGAGCATTGCGTCGGAGTCATTCATCTTGAGCATCATCGCCGCGAACAGATTCGGCTCGAAGATCGCTTTGGTAGCGTCGTCGAGGGCCATGCCCTTCCGCTGCCGTGTTTCGAATAGCTGCTGAGCGTAACGCGCACGGTGCTCATCAGCGCTGCGCGGGTCGAGCAAGTCGATGCCTTCGAGCGGGATCTCCAACTCGAACGCCGTTTTCTCGATGGCGACCAGGTTCCCCAGGATTGTGGGTGCGGCGATGCCCTCGTCGGCGACCCGACGGGCAGCGCGAATGATACGAGGATCGGCCCCTTGGGGGTAGACGACTCGCATCGCCCGTTCCTTGGCCTTGACCGTGATCGTGTGCATGAGGCCGTAGGTGGATTGGAACTTCGCGCGCAATTCCTCGGCGTATTTCTCCATGTCATCGCACGGCGCCTTGGCGAGTCCTTCCTCGCACGCAGTTGCCGCCACGGCCGGTGCCACGTACCAGAGCACCCGCGGGTCGAACGGTTTAGGAATGATGTAGTCCGGGCCGAACGTGAGATGATCGAGGCTGTACGCCTTGAGGACAACCTCGCTGACCGGTTCCCTGGCTAGGTCGGCGAGGGCATGCGCGGCGGCGACCTTCATTTTCTCCGAAACCCCTGAGGCGCGGACGTCGAGCGCCCCGCGGAAGATGAACGGGAATCCGAGCACGTTGTTGACCTGATTCGGGAAGTCGCTTCGTCCGGTAGCAACAATGGCGTCCGGCCTTGCTTCCCTGGCCGCGTCGTAGGTTATTTCCGGGTCCGGGTTGGCCAGAGCAAAGATGATCGGTTGGTCGGCCATCGATCGGACCATGTCTTGCGTCACGGCATCGGCAACCGAAACGCCGACGAAGGTATCTGCTCCTGCGAGAGCGTCCGCCAAGGTCCGCTTGTCGGTGGTCTGCGCGAACTCGGCCTTCTCTTTCGTCATCTTCTCGTCGCGGCCCTCGTATATGACGCCCCGCGAGTCGCACAGAAGGATGTTTTCGTGCTTAACACCGAGTTCCTGGAAGAATCGAGCACAGGCAATTCCGGCCGCGCCGGCTCCGTTGAACACGACTGTGGTGTCTTCGATCGAGCGTCCGGTGATATCCAGCGCATTGAGGAACCCGGCTCCGGCGATGATCGCAGTGCCGTGCTGATCATCATGAAACACCGGGATATCGAGGCGCTCACGTAGCGTTTCTTCGATGTAGAAGCACTCAGGTGCTTTGATGTCTTCGAGGTTGATGCCTCCGACCGTCGGTTCGAGCATCTCGCAGAATCGCACGATGTCGTCTGGATCGTCGGCGGCGATTTCCAGGTCGAACACGTCGATGTCCGCGAATCGCTTGAATAGAACGCCCTTGCCTTCCATCACCGGCTTGCCTGCCAACGGGCCGATGTTCCCGAGACCCAACACGGCGGTTCCGTTGCTGACGACGGCCACCAGGTTGCCTTTGTTCGTGTACTCGAACGCCTTGGCCGGATCCTCATGGATTGCCAGGCAGGGCTCTGCCACGCCTGGTGTATAGGCGAGGCTCAGGTCGGCTTGAGTAGCCGTAGGTTTCGTCGGCCGGACTTCGATCTTGCCCGGCCTGCCCCGTGAGTGGTAGTCGAGGGCTTCGCTGAATCCTTTACCGTCGCTCATTCTGCACTTCCTTGTTTCAGTAGCCTTTCGATCCCCCGCCTGCGAATCGCGTTACCCGTCATTCGACTATTCCCATCTCCCTACCGGCCGCGGCGAACGCTTCGAGCCCGTGGTCCAGGTCACCGCGCTCATGTGCCGCGGAAATCATCACCCGGATCCGGGCCTTGCCCATCGGTACGGTCGGATAGGCAATTGCCTGTGCGAACACTTGGTGGATGTCAAAGAGGCGCTGGGACAACTCTCGAGCAACCTTCTCATCACCCAGCATCACCGGTGTGATCGGCGTCTGGGTGAACCCCGTATCGAATCCCAGGCTCTGCATTCCCTCACGAAAGCGCCGGGCATTCATCCAGAGACGATCGACGAGTTCCGTCGATTCGGAGAGAATGTCCACCGAGGCGATACAGGCGGCAACGTCGGGCGGAGTCGCCGCAGATGAGAAGAGAAACGGGCGGGCGCGCTGGCGGAGCCAGTCGACGACCGGCTGTGGTCCGGCGACATAGCCGCCGACAACGCCGAACGCCTTCGACATTGTTCCAACCTCGACTTCGACTCGCCCACTGAGTCCAAAGTGATCGACAATACCTCTACCTCCGCGGCCGAGAACGCCTTCGCCGTGGGCGTCGTCGACCATCACCATCGCCGCATAGCGATCGGCGGTATCCACGATTGCATCGAGAGGGGCTACGTCGCCGTCCATCGAGAATACGCCGTCGGTGATGACGAGGATTCTCCTCGCTCCCTCCGCCCTGGCCGTCGCGAGTTGGGCGTCGAGATCGCTCATATCCGCGTGTTTGTATATTTTCCTGGCCGCCCTGGCTAGTCGCACCCCATCGATTATCGAAGCATGGTTCAACTCGTCGGTCACGATTACATCGCCGGCGTCTACGAGCGCCGGTATGGCGCCCGCATTGGCCACGAACCCGGCCTGGAAGGAGATGGCGGCTTCAACGCCTTTGAAGGCGGCGAGCCGTCGTTCGAGTTCGTCGTGGATGGTCATGGTGCCCGCGATGGTGCGAACAGCGCCCGGACCGATTCCGTACCGGTCGAGAGCCGCCTTGGCGGCCGCGATCAGTCTTTCATCGTCGGCCAGGCCGAGGTAGTTGTTTGAGCAGAAGTTGAGGACCCTGCGGCCGTCGACGTTGATCCAAGCTCCCTGCGGCCCGTCGATGTGACGGATCTGATTCCTGAGCCCCGCCTTTTCCAGGCCCGTCAGTTGCTCACGCAGGTATTCGACCTTGTCCACCGTCACTCCAGGGGTCCGTCGGCGTCTTGGGGGTCCGGGAACATGATGACCTTGCCGCACTCGCCGGACGCCATAGTCTCGAATGCTCGATCGAAGTCATCGAGGGCATACCGGTGAGTGACAATGGGTGATAGATCGACCGCGCCCGATCGCAGCAATCCCCTCATTTGATACCAATCGATCCAGAGTCGGCGTCCCACTATGCCGTAGACGCTGGCGCCTTTGAAGATGACGTGGTCGTCCAGGTTGAACTCGAGTGGGGCAGAGGTCAGGCCGAGCAGCGCAGCCTCACCGCCCGATTTGAGAGAAGTGAATCCCTCGTTGATTGCCGAAGGCGCTCCGGACATTTCGAGCAGGACATCGATGCCTTCACCCTCGCTGACGTCCATGATCGTGTCTACCACATCGCCCGTGGCCGGGTTGACCGTGATGTCGGCACCCATCTGTTTCGCCATTGCAAGCCGGTAGTCGCTCACGTCGCTGGCGATGATGAGCCGGGCTCCGAGTGCACGTGCAACGGCAACCGCCATGACACCCACTGGTCCACAACCGGTGACGAGCACTTTCCTGCCCGATACCAGTGGAACCGAGGCGGTGTGCACCGCGTTGCCGAAGTTCTCCTGAAGGGAGGCGATCGAGTAGGGCATGTCGGGCGGATCCGGCCAGGCGTTCGCTGCGGGGACCGCAACGAACTCCGCATAGACGCCGTCCCTGCCGACGCCGAGGATCTTCGTGTTCTCACAGAGATGGCCCTTACCTGTGCGGCAGAACGCGCACCGATTGCACACGACGTGCGACTCAACTGAAACAAGTTGCCCGATCTCCGGGCCATCTGCTTTTGGGCCTTTGTCGACGACGACTCCGCACATTTCGTGTCCGACGACGATGGGGGGAGTGACGTGCGTTTGAGCCCAAGGGTCCCAGTTGCGAATGTGCAGGTCGGTGCCACAAATCGACGTGGCTTTCACCTGAAGAAGAACTTCATCCGGTCCGAGTTCCGGCATCGGCACATCAATCATTTCGAGACCGGGTTCGGATGAAGTTTTGACGACCGCTCGCATCAATCTCAGGCTAACTGACCGGCAGAGGTCCGATGACATCGCAACCCCGAGGCTGTGGAAGAATGACGGGAATGAGTGTTGAAACAGTATCCAAATTCTTCGCCCTGCTCACGCTGGCCGCCATGGCCGGTGTGAGCGGCGTGCTGGTGGTCATGTTGACGGCGCGGTGGTCGCCATCCATCGCCCGCTTCAGAGATTCTGCCATCGAGTTGGTGTCACCTGCTGCTCTGTGGCTCGGGTCGTTCATCGCAGCGGTTTCTATGGCGGGGAGCCTCTACTACTCAGAAGTGGCCGACTTCGCCCCGTGCGATCTGTGCTGGTACCAGCGAATCGCCATGTATCCGCTGGCGATCATCCTGGCAATCGCCGCGTATCGCAAGGACGTTGGGATACGACGATACACATACCCTGTGGCGGTGATCGGTGCTGTGATCGCCACATATCAGTACGTGCTGCAGCTCAGACCCAGCCTCGAGTCGGGTTTCTGCGGGGTTGATGCATCGTGCACTGAGCGTTACATCTGGCAGTTCGGGTTCATATCGTTCCCGTTCATGTCTCTGGTCGGGTTCGCGATGATATTCACACTGCTCTACATCGCAGCCAGGGCGGAGCAGGAGCAAGCAGAAGGACCTAGGTCATAGGTTCCGGGGCGTGGTCCCGGAACCCAAAATTCAGAACCCAGGACGATCTACCCCTCGCCGCGCATGAAGCCGATAGCGTTTTCGAGGTCTGCTCCGGTCAACGGTCCAACATGGCGGGTGACGACGGTGCCGGATCCATCCACGATTACGGAATACGGGAAGTAGACGAGACCGTAGCTCTTCATGGCGGTTCCGTTCTCATCGTCGACGAGCACCGGGATCGGCCATTCGGCCAGCCACTCGCTCGGCGGATAGCCTTTTTCGGTGGGCCTATTACTGCCTGAAACGCTGACGATATCGATATCGGTCGGCAGGTCGTTGGTGGACCAGTAGCTCAGCAAGTCCGAGACCTCGGACTGGCAGTGCGGTCACCAGTGGGTCAGGAACATGATGATCTTCGGTCGACCGTCGTTCTTGATTTCGACCGGCGATCCGTCAAAAGACTGACCGCTCAACTCCGGCATCGGCAAGCCGAGTGCAGGGTCTGCACCCTGCTCCGGCATGGGCACTAGGACACTGCCGATCACGGTCACGGGGCGCGTTTCACTGATGGATGCCGCAGCGGCGGCACCGTCTCCGGGTCCGCCGTCGGATGCAGTCCCCGGATCATCGGAGCCTGTCAGCAGCACGGCCGCGACCCCGGCGAGCAGCACGAAGGCGGCAGCAACTCCGAAGATGAGCAACGATCGAGTTTTGGAGGTGTTCTGGTCTGTCATGTTCCCCTAATGTGTGCGGACAGATTGTACGTGTGATTGCGGGAAACGAGGAACTGATGGCGAAGTACAAGTCGCGCAAGCGGAAGCAGAGCATGCTGCCGCTGGCCCTGGGTGTCGTTGGAGCGTTTGCCGTGCTGGCGGTTGTTGCCACCATGCTCAGCACGGACGAGGCCTCGGTTTACGGAGATATCACGGTGCGGGGGGAAGGGTTGCCTGCGTTCGTTGCCGGCGCTCCCGATGCTGCGATAGGCCTCGCACTTCCCACCATCGAGGGTGCCGATTTCGACGGCAACCCCGTCACGATCTCCGACGACGGTAGACCCAAGCTGATTCTCAACCTGGCGCACTGGTGACCTGTCTGCCAGTCCGAGGTCTCGGACTTGCAGCGCTACTTCGATGAAAACGGTTTGCCTTCGGCAGTTGATCTCTACTCGACCTCGATTCTCGTCGAGCCTTCCAGAGTCAACTACCCGCCCGGCGCCTGGCTGGAGCGTGAAGGGTGGACGCCACCGGTGATCGTGGATGATCGGACCGACTCGGTTCATTCAGCGCTGGGAATGCCAAATGTCCCGGCGTGGGTTGTCGTGGGTAGCGATAACGTGGTCATTCAGCGAGTAGCCAGCGGCATCACCACGGAGCAGTTCGAGGAACTCGTGGCACTGGCGGCCGGCGCCTGATCTCACTTGCAGGATTCAACATGCGGTGCGGTATGATGCCGTCCGCCCGTCTGCCAGGCGCGCCCATTCGGGGGTGGTGTAATTGGCAACACAGCAGGTTCTGGTCCTGTCATTGAGGGTTCGAGTCCTTCCCCCCGAGCGAGCCCGGTAACGGGCACAAACGGCCCCGTCGTCTAGCGGCCTAGGACGCCGGCCTCTCAAGCCGGTAACGCCAGTTCGAATCTGGTCGGGGCTGCCGCACCGACACCCCTGCTCAGCGGGGGTGTCGCCGCGTCTGTAAGTCGACCGGCGGTGAAACCGGCCATGTCGCAGAAGCTGTGATCACGGCACGGAACTGAGTTCGCAGTCTGGGTTACGTCCGGGGAAGGATGAGCCGACTCTCAGCCGTGGATTGTCAGGTTTTCCCGTAGACCGGGATCACGCCGCCGGAGACGACCTCTGACTCGGGCGATACGAGAAACTCAATGACCTTGGCGATTTCGTCGGGAGTCGGCCAGTGGACGTAGTCGGCAAATGGCAGCGCCTCGCGTGTGGCAGGCGTGTCGATGACGGAAGGCATGACGACGTTGACGGTGATGTTCGTGTCGTCGAGTTCCACAGACGCCGACTTCGCCAATGCCACCACGCCGGCTTTTGCCACGTTGAAGGCTGCCTGGCCGGCCGGAGTGTCGAGAGCGGCGCGGCTTCCCACGAGGACAACGCGGCCGGCCTCGGAAGAACGCAAATGAGGTATCGATGTGCGAAGGGTGTTGAAAGCCGAAACCAGATTGAGGTCGAGCATTCGTTCCCAGCGCACGTCCGACGTTTCTTCGATGTCGCGACCGCCGGCCCAGCCGCCGACGAGGGAGCAAACGATGTCAACCGACCCGAAACGCTCTTTGGTCTCGTTGAGGAAAGCTTCCATCTCTTGTGGGTTTGAGGCGTCAACGCGCCTCAAGAGCAGCTGCTCCTCATCGAGGTCCAGGGCCGTCTCAAAAGCCGCAGACTCCTCGGGGCGCACATAGGTGACGGCCAGACGGTGCCCCTTGGCAGCGAGGCGTTTGGAGAGTGCGGTTCCCAAACCGCCGGTTCCCCCCGTGAGCACTGCAACACGCTGATCGGTCATCGAACCTCCTTGGCGGCAAGCATAGGCGCTCTGTGCTACATTCGAGCGGGTCACCACGAGCAATCAGGAGGCACAGTGGCTGCCATCACTATGAAGTCGGTGGGCAAGGTCTATCCGGGTGGAATGCGTGCGATCCACGACGTCGACCTCGAGATCGGCGACGGTGAGTTTGTTGTTCTGGTCGGCCCCTCCGGCTGCGGAAAATCGACTTTGTTGAGAATGGTGGCCGGCCTCGAAGAGATCACCGAAGGTGAGATCACCATTGGCGATACGGTGGTCAACGATGTGCCGCCCAAAGATCGCAATATTGCGATGGTGTTTCAGAACTACGCGCTATATCCGCATATGAGTGTGTTCGACAACATGGCTTTCGGTCTCAAGTTGCGCAAGATGCCCAAAGAGGAAATCAACCGGCGGGTTGGAGAAGCTGCTGCGATTCTTGAGATCACCGAGTTTCTGGACCGCAAACCGAAAGCTCTGTCCGGTGGTCAGCGGCAGCGGGTGGCGATGGGCCGGGCGATTGTTCGTGAGCCGGCCGCCTTCTTGATGGATGAGCCGCTTTCTAACCTCGATGCCAAGTTGCGGGTGCAGATGCGTTCCGAGTTGGGGATACTCCACAGCCGTTTGAAGACGACCACTCTGTATGTGACCCATGATCAGGTCGAAGCGATGACGATGGGCGACCGTGTCGCAGTGCTCAAGGCCATCTCCGGCAAAGAGATCCCGAACTTGATGCAGGTCGACACTCCCCGCAATCTGTACGATCGCCCCGACAACCTGTTCGTCGCAGGGTTCATTGGGTCTCCTTCGATGAACTTCGTCCTTGGGACCGTGGTAGCGGAGGGCGATTCGACCTATGTGACCTGGGCCGACACGAAACTGCGCGTCGACCGTTCGACACTCGATGCCCGTCCAGATTTGGCCAACTATGCCGGCAAAGAGATCGTGGTCGGCTTGCGTCCTGAGGGGTTCGAGGCGAAGGCAGCGGTGACGGGTGAGTTCGACGATCAACGCGTGATGACGATCAACGTCGACCTGGTGGAGCAGTTGGGCTCCGAAGCCTTCATCCATTTCGAGCAGCCCCTCCCGCCGGTGATCACACCTGACATCCAGGAACTGCTTGCAGACCAGGGCGCGGATGCTTCGACCCTCGGCAACACCACCGCCTTCACGGCCCGGATTAACCCCGACTTCGCCCCGAAGACGGGCGATCGGGCAGAGTTGATTGTCGACACGACGAAACTCCACTTCTTCGACAAGGAGACCGGCTCCGCCATCTGGTAGTGCCTACGGGCTCAACACTTTGAACGACTCGGCGAGGTCGAGTCCGGCCGGTTGTGCTTGTCGGCGAGCCCAGGCCTCCATGCGAGACCGAAATGCTTCGCGTTCCGCCCGGCCCTTGTGTGCATCCCCCATCGTGGTTGTTCCCTGTGACGAGTGAGCAAGCAGTGCCTCGAGCTTTATGTCGAATGTGTCGGTGATGTCGACCCAATGGTCCGCTTCGTCCGCGCCCCATAGATATATCCAATCAGGTCGATGTTTCTCGACGCCGCCGACGAGTTGATCGGTAAAGAACAAGTGATCGCGCGCCGCTACGATCCCGTCGATGGCGGCGAGTCCGGTGACGCGATGATCCGGGTGAAGCTGATATCTCTGCCAGGGATCGTGTGTCAGCACAACGTCGGGCCGGATTCTCCTGATCCACAGGCACATCTCTCTGCGCAGTGCCATCGAGTATTCGAGTTCGCCGTCGGTGTGGCCGAGCATTATCGAGGTGGTGGCGCCTATTGCGGCAGCCGCGGTGTGCTGCTCGTTGCGGCGCTGATCGACCAGGGTCTGGTGGTCGACTTTCGGATTCCAGGAACCTTTCGAGCCGTCGGTGACAATCAGCATGGTGATCTCGCACCCGGCCGCGGCCCAGCCGGCCAGCGTTCCTCCCGCTCCGAACTCCGCGTCGTCGGGGTGGGCGCCGATGGTCAGGGCTCGTGCCGGGATGCCGTCAGGTCGATCTTCAGCACGGGCATCGGGATGGATACCGCTTTTCATGCCGGGAGCCTACCGGCCGATAGCCTGATCGAGCCAGGTCCCGCGCGGGTGGCGAGCTGCCGCCGCGTAGTCGGAGGGAGCATCTACGTCCAGAAGAAAGCCGGTCCTCGCAATGACGCGGACGGGGTGCCGGCGGACGCCGGCCAGATGACGATGAAAGGAACCAGGGCCGTAGGCAAACGAAGGCACAGGCGCCTTGCCGGCGAAGACGCTGGTGCCTCCGTCGCGCGATGGAGCCAGCAGAAACCCATCCCGGGGTATCCGATCCCAGGCGGCTCGCACGTCCTCGGGTGTGAGCAGCGGGAGATCGGCGTGGAGGATCATCCATCTTCCATTTGCGGCCAGCTCGATGACCCGACTCGCAGCCGCATTGAGGCCCTCGAGTCGCTCGAGAATGATCCCGGCACCCCGATCATCAGCCCACTCGGCCACAGCCTCGTCGCTCGTGACGACCCACACGGCACCGACGGTCCGAGCGACCACCTCCAGTGTGTGAGCCGCGACGGCCCGTCCGAGCTTCTCTCGCTGCTCCGCATCAAACCCCACAGCCATCCTTGCCTTGGCGAGGTCGAACTGTTTGAGGGGAACTGCCGCAATGTCCATGACCCAGAGGCTAGAGCCATTATGGGCCATCGCCGTTCATGCAGCTCGGGACTATTCGTGCCGCCACCGGTGTTGGCTAGATCCGAACCAAACGAGAGGATTGTCGATGGCCAGCGCTTTGTGGAACGGCGTAGTACTGGCGGAGAGCGATGACACGGTCATTGTGGAAGGCAACCATTACTTCCCTCCCGGGTCGATCAAAATGGAGTACTTCCGGCAATCGGATAGCCACACTTCATGCCCGTGGAAGGGTACGGCGAGCTACTACGACCTGGTTGTGGACGGTCGGGTGAACCCTGGAGCTGCATGGTTCTACCCGGAGCCGAAGCCTGCAGCTCGCCAGATCCGCGACTACGTGGCCTTCTGGAGGGGCGTTTCCGTTCAAGCATGAGCTCCAGCAGAAGGCCGGGATTTCGTTGTGCTCGAATGCCATCTTTGACCGGCGCTGCCCTACGCTTGATTCTCACGGAGGACAGCCATGACCATTAGCGCGGGCCGGGAAGAGAACATTTCCGCACGCCAGACAAAGATCATTGCAACGCTCGGGCCTGCCGTGGCCTCGGGCGAAGCGATCTCGGCACTGGTCGAGGCTGGAATGAATGTGGCCCGGCTCAACTTCTCGCACGGTAGTCACGAGAACCACCGCAGCTTCTTGGAGTGGGTCAGGGCCGCAGCCGCAGAGCACAATCGTCCGGTCGCCATCCTGCAGGACATCCAGGGACCCAAAATGCGTGTCGGCAGCTTTCCGGGTGGATCGTGCGACCTCGCGGCCGGATCCGAAGTCGTTTTGGTCGCAGGCGATGATGAGGCGATCCCGGGGACTATTCCGATCGACTACCCGTACCTGCTCGACGACGTGGAGGTCGGCGAACCGGTACTACTAGCCGACGGACTGATTCGCTTGGAGGTCGTGAAGCGAATGCCCGATGGACTGCGGTCCCGGGTGATCGAGGGCGGTGTTCTGTTCGATCACAAAGGCGTGGCGTTTCCAGACACACAGCTTCAAGTCCCGGCCGTCACCGAAAAAGATCGCGCCGATCTTCTATTCGGGCGCGAACTGGGCGTCGACTACGTTGCGGCTTCGTTCGTCCGCTCCGCAGCGGATATCGCCGAAGTGGCCTCTCTGGTGGAACCGGGGACTCCGATCATCGCCAAGATCGAACTGGCAGCTGCTCTGTCCAATCTCGACGAGATCCTGTTGTCGGCCCAGGGAGCGCTGGTCGCGAGGGGTGACCTCGGAGTGCAACTCCCGCTGCAGCGAATTCCACTGATTCAGCAGGACATCCTGCGGCGCGCCAACAGAGCCGGAATCATCTCGATCACGGCCACTGAGATGCTGGAGTCGATGACCGACTCACCCCGACCGACGCGGGCGGAGGTAACAGATGTGGCATCGGCGATCATCGGCGGTACCGACGCGGTGATGCTGTCGGCTGAGACTGCCATCGGACGCTATCCGGTACGTGCAGTTCAGATGATGGATGCAATATGTCGCGAGGTCGAAGCCGGCTTGCGGGAGTCGGAAGGTGTAGTCGACATAGCTTTCCTCGAAAGCAACCCGACTTTCCCCAGCGCGACGGCCAAGGCGGCCGTCGATACGGCCGCCAACCTCAAGATCAAGACGATCGCCGCCTTCACCGAATCCGGCAACACCGCCTTGTTGCTCAGCAAGTACAGGCCCCACGCGCGGATCATCGCGTTCTCGCCTGAGCCGGCAACCCTGTTGCGGATGGCGCTGATGTGGGGCGTGACTCCGATGGCGTCCGATCGTCGGGATTCCACCGACCTGATGATCGCCTGGGCAGAGAAACACCTCGAACGAGCCGGTTTCTGTGAAGAGGGTGAGGGTGTTGTCGTCGTGGCGGGAACTCCACCGAACCAGCAGGCGTCGACCAATCTCATGAAGCTGCACGTAATCGGCGATCGACGAAGGCGCGGGCAGCGATAGCGTTAGACTGCCCCGACCGTTTTGAGGAGCAGTTCGTTTGGGCCAGAAGATCGAGATAGCGAGTTCCATCACGATCGGCGACGTCGCCGTGTTCGATACAGACCGCACGCTGAGTGGTCAGGACGGCGAGCGGTATCGGTCCCTGGATGAGACGGAAGGACGGACAACCTATCCGGCCGGTGTCGCCAGGGCTCTCATGTCGGGAGACGAAGCCGTACAAAGCGTCTACATCACCTCGAATGTCGTAACGATCGAACGACGGGGCGGTTGGGACGAGGAGTCACTCAACGAAGCCGGAAGGCTGATCAGCGACTTCTTCTTGTTCTACTAGCGATTCGCAATTCGCGATTCGAATTGCAAACGCTACGGGACTGTGGTGGTAGTGGTCACAGCCGTCGTCGACGTTGTGGGCGGCGGCTCTGAGGTGGTGGTCGTCTCCGGTATGGGGCACTCTTCGCCGGTGTAGCCCTCAGCTCCTTCCGGGATCATGCATGAATGCACCTCGATTTCACGGGGCTGTGCCTTGTAGCGGACCAACCAGGATTCCTCCCGCACCGTTCCATCCGACTCGGTGATCACCCGGGTGACGGTTACGGACCAGCCGTTCCGGCCCTCGACGGTGACGAGCTCCTCCTCCGGAGTGAGTTCATCATTGGCTATGTAGTCGGTGGTGGGATCGGTGAAGTTGAATCGTCCCGATGTACTTCCCTCAACTGTGAGACCGCCGTTGTCGCCGAAAAATTTCACTGTGATCGTTGTGTCGTCGTATTCGGTCTTGATGAGCACAGCCGCGGCGGTGTCGTTCCGGAATACGAGATTCGGCAGCGGCCACGAGATTGTCGCCTCTATGCCTTCCGGATACCGGGAGAAGTAATAGCTGTGCGGGGTATGGGTCACGTCTTCGTACCCGCCCCAAAAAACGGCGTTGTAGAACGTGGTTGCGAACTGGCTGACACCGCCGCCGACGGTATCCACGATCTTCCCGCCGATGATGGTCGGAGCAGGCTTGAATCCACGATCGGTCGTGCGCTGCCCGACGTGTTCATTGAGGGAGAAGGATTCGCCGGGCAGCACAAGCGCGCCGTCCACGATGTCGGCGAAGAGATGGATATTCTCGACCCGCAGCTGACAGCAGGGATGGTTGGTGCTCGCCTCCGAGACGAGGCCTGTGATGCCCAACGATTCAAGGTATTCCGTTGTGATTTCCGGTTCGGCGCCGTCCTCGAAAGGCATGACCCCGATGCGGCTAACAGTCATCGCAGCCTCTTCCAGGGCCACTGCTGCGAGTGCCGGATCGATGATCGTTCCCGATCGACCCGGCACGACTGTGATGCTGTCGTCTTCTTCTCCGAATTTGAATGTCGCGTCGACGGGAGGAACCTCGAGCTGGGCGCGCAGCGGCTCGAGTATTGATGCGACCTTCTCGGCCGAGAATCGGACCAGCAGCGTGGGGCGCGGCTCCAACACGAACTCCGTCTCGAATGCTTCGGCGAGGTCGGAGGTGGTGAAGGTGACCTCGACGGCCGGGTTGTCTCTGGTCAGAGTGACCCCATCGGACAGCATGCGCGTGGCAAGTGCCACGGCGGCGTCGATTTCTGTGCCCGTGAGTGGAGCGGCAACGTTGACGGTTGGCAGTGACTGCGCTTCTCTTGGAGTCGAGAGAAGCGACGCGACGATCACTCCGACCGACACCTCTCGATCGACAATCGTTCCGGCAGTCGGATAGGCGGCCACCGGAAGGCCATCGATGAGGATGACGTCACCGGAGTACGGGAGTTCGGCGATGAGCCTCGTGTCCCAATCGGTGAGAACCTGATCGAGCGCCGCATGATCTATCTGCCCATCGATCGGTAGGTCGGCCGTCGAGGAGAGGTGTTGCAGCCACCACCCAAACTGACTGAACACACTCCCTGTGCGTCCGGTCTCCATAGCAGTCCGCACGGCTTCGGCCTCGTCCAGGTCGAACCCGACCGAGGCGGGATCGAGATCTACGGTAATCCCGGCGACGGTGAACGGCGCCGTCTGGTCCAGCAGGAAATCCTCATAGGCCGACAGGGCCTGGACTGCCCCGTCTTCATCGAGACCCGATAGGTCAACGCCCGCCACCGCAACGTTTCGAAGTGCCTCTCCGGAGTGCGCGAATCTGTCGAGGCCGAAGGCAACCACAACGACGAGGATTAGCCCTGCCATAGACAGGGCGGCGATGATCAGCAAGCGGCGAAATGAGGATGTCACGAAAACCCCCGGAGGCCAGCAAGTGTAGTTGCACCGAATTCGTCTCCGGCCGTCGATACCATCATCACCGTGATCGAATTCCCGGCTGTGGAACCCGGCGAGGATATCCGGGTGAGCGCTTCATCGTTCGTGTCGTTCTGTGAATGTCCCGAGCGCGCCGCCGCCCATTTTCGGGGCGTCTACAGCCCGGATACCAGGGCTTCCTTCAGTGGTGGTCTCGCCCACCGCGTGTTCGCCCGACACCTCGACCGGGGCGAAATCTCCCCTGCTCAGTTCGAGCAGGCCTGTAGGGAGGAAATCGGTTCCTCGAACCTCAACTACAAGGTTGCAACCCTGGGCCTCAAACCCAGCGCCCTCGGTCGCGTGATCGAAGAGGTTGGACTGCTCTATGAGCGATTCAAACGACTGCCGGACGAGGGTTACGAGGCTTCCGAAGTCTCGTTTGAGTTTGAACCCGCCGCCGGCGTGACTCTCGTCGGGCGAATCGATGCGGTTTTCGATGAGGACTCCGGCGCCAAATTGGTCGACTGGAAGACCGGAGCACTTGGAGAGGTTGAGCTGCAGCTTGGTTTCTACGCGATGTTGTGGGCCTTCGAGAAGGGCGAACTGCCCGGAGCGGTTGAGGCAATCTCGGTCGCGACGGGGGAGCGCTACTGCGAGGTTCCCACTAGAACCGGAGTGCAAGAAACAGCCCGGCGCGTTTCGACCATGATCAACTCGCTCCGCCGATCTTGGCAGAGGGGCTCCGAGATGGAGAGGCGCGGAGGGCCTTGGTGCAGCTATTGCCCGGTGCTGGACGGATGTCAGGAGGGCACAGCCGCAGTTGACGTCGCAGGCTGATGTCGCCGGCAGTCGGCCGCCCGCGTGGCCGCAGGTAGCGACGTCAATCGTCTTCGTGCACCTGAGGACGAACTTCCCCGTCCCGGCAGGTTGCCTTGATCTCGAAGGTGTGGTCCTTGTTGACGTCCTTGAAACGAACCTCGACCTGTTGCGGACCTTCGGACCTGATATCTGTTTTGAAACCGGGGCTGGCAAGGGCCGATTGGAAACCGATGAGATCTCCCGAGCATGTGACCGTCACCGTGCCTCCATCCGAGAGGATGATGAAGTCGGCCGGCTGACCGGGCGTTGTCGATGGAGTGCTGGTAGTCGGGCTGCTGGTGGGCACGGTCGATGGGGTAGATAACGCCGGCACGGTCGTCTCCGGGATGGAGGCTGAGTTGTCGGCGGTGCTGTCCGCCGTATCTCCAGTTTGGCTGGTGGGCGGAGCGTCGATGCGATCTTCGACATCCTCGGGCACGGTGACACTCGAGGGCACCGAGGGCAGATCATCTGCACTGATGGTTGTCGGGGTCCCTTCGGCGGCGGCGAGCACCGGAGCCTGTTCGGTGACCTGAGTCTGGACCAGACCAACGGCCTGATAGGCGAGAGTCACGGCAACGGCCGTAGCGAGAACCCATGCAGCTATCAATCGCGATTTCATGCCTGTATCCTCGCATCTCGGCCGTATTACCAGTCCTAACGGCTGGTTAAAGGATGGCAAAACGCCCCCTTGCCGTAGTGCTGAGGCCGACCTTCTAGGTAGGGTGTTCGCATGCCTTCTGTGCTCTTGATCGAAGACGATGTTCGGATCCGCCAATCGCTCGCACGTGCTCTGGCTTCCCGCGGGCACGATGTCGACAGTCTGGCAACAGGTATGGAAGGACTCGAGTACGTCATCGCCAACGCTCCCGATGCGGTGATCCTCGATCTCGGGCTCCCCGACCTGGATGGTGTCGAGATCCTGAAGTTGATTCGCGCGGTCTCCCAGGTGCCCGTCATCGTTGCGACCGCGCGCGATGAGGAAGCCGAAATCGTCAAGGTGCTCGACGCCGGAGCAGACGATTATGTCGTCAAGCCCTTTTCCGGAGAACAAATCGATGCCAGATTGCGCGCCGTCCTGCGCCGCACCGACCAGGGTGGAGCCGGTGCCAGCGTCGCGGTGGGTGATCTAGTAATCGATGGACGAGCGCGGGAGGTGACTCTTGCCGGTCAGTCCCTCGAGTTGACGCGAAAGGAATTCGACCTTCTCGCCTATCTCGCAGACCATGTTGGCGATGTGGTGTCGAAGAGGGAGTTGCTGGCGGAGGTCTGGCGGCAACCTTACGGCGGCGGTGACAAGACGGTCGACGTTCACTTGTCCTGGCTGCGCAAAAAGCTGGGGGAGACCGCCGCGGAGGCCCGCTACCTGCACACGGTGCGGGGTGTCGGCGTAAAGCTCGTCATTCCGGACTGATGCGCCGACGGCTCGTCCTCGTATCCGCGGCGATCACGTCAATGGTGGCACTCGCCTTCCTGATCCCGTTGACAGGCCTTGTCGGCCAGCTGGCGCACGACCGTGCTATGAACAATGCCGAGCGTGATGCGCAGTTCTTCGCCAGCGCGGTCGCTCTCCTGGTGCCGGATGAGCGGGGCCAGGTTTCCCGACTCTTGTCCAGCGAGCCCTCATTCGATGGCCGGCTCACCTCTGTGGTCTTCTTTGACGATTCGGTAGCCGGAGCACCGGTGCAGATCGACTCAATAGTTGAATCCGCACGGGCAAAGCAGGCGACCACCCGGTTCGAGATGGATGGTGGAGAGGCGCTATTCGTCCCGATCAGCGAGGGTGGAGGACGAACAACTCTCGTCCGGATTTTCGTTCCCGAAGCGTTGCTCACCGAAAACGTGGCATCAGCTCGCCTCATTCTCGGGTTACTCGGTGTCACCCTCGTCGGGATAGCGGTTCTCGTTTCGGATCGGCTCGCACGATCGATAACAGCTCCGGTGAGAGAGCTCGCCGACGGGGCACATCGGATGGCGGAAGGCGATCTCAACGCTCAGGTCGAGGTTTCGGGGCCGCGGGAGGTGCAGGAAGTCGGTAGGGCGTTCAACCGGCTCTCCGGGCGAATTGGTGGCCTGCTCGTAGTGGAGCGGGAAGCGGTCGCCGACCTGTCGCACCGGCTCAGGACTCCACTGACGGCCGTCAGGCTCGATATCGACGCCGTCGAGGATGGGGCGGTTGCAGAGCGGCTCCGGGAGGATGTTGACGAACTCGAACGGACGGTGGACTACGTGATCCGGGAGGCCCGGCGCCCGATGCGACAGGGAGGAGGCGTGATCTCCGACCTCGTGGCGGTGGTGACCGATCGCACACAGTTCTGGGGTGCGCTGGCCGACGAACAGCAACGAAGGTGGTCGCTAACTGTGCCGGACGGTCCAAGGATGGTGGCGGGAGCTGCTGTGGACTTTGGAGCGGCTGTGGATGCGTTGTTGGCCAACGTGCTGGCACACACGCCCGCAGGGGTCGGCTTTGATGTGGCCGTGTCCGACGAGTCCGGGCTGGTACGACTCACAATCTCAGATCAGGGTGAGGGATTCGGTGAGGAGGCACTCGAACGTGGCTGGTCGGGGAGTGATTCGACCGGCCTCGGGTTGGACATCGTGCGACGCACTGTGGCAGACGCCGGGGGGGATCTATCCATCCGATCGGATGCTGGCAGTGTTGTGATCGTGGAGCTGCCGCTGGCAGATTAAATCAACCCTCAGAACCGACGGCCGGACGGAGGTTCACTACCTCGGCCGGCCGGGTGATTCTCGTCACTTCTCGATCGAGGTCGGTGACGACCGCCAGAAGCTCTGTCCGTAACTGCTCGAGTGTCCCGCGCACGTTCTCCACCGATGTCGTTATGTCGGTTAGTGAGCGTCGGCTGCCCGACATCAGCTGGGCCAGCTGGCGTATGCGCTGGAGCCTGTCTTCGAAGAGTCCGTGGTCGAGCTCTCCACGAGTCTGACGCTCGGCAGCCATCGCAGAAATCGCCCAACGAATTGCGACGGACGTCATGGCACCGTCTCCTTGATCCACCACCAGGAGACGGTGCCCGTAAACGCCGAACTGACCGACCTCCCTCGGGAAAGCTTCGCGGGCGGAAACACAAACGGAGAAATCGGCAGACCGGTTGACGATTGCTCTGTCCAATTCGTCGAGGATGCCGTCTTTTCCCGCCAGGTTGATTCGCGCGGTGTTCTTGGCTTCGACGACGATCCGGGCCCCGTCGGCAAGTGTGACGACGAAGTCGCCGACCATTGCGTCGGCGCTGAACTCGCCGGGCGTTCTACCCGTCCGCTCGACTACGCAACCGCCGAGTCCGGCGACGGCTTCTCGAAGCCAATTCTCGACAGATTCTTCGAAGTCGAATCCCTTCTGAGTGCCGGCTTCGGCCTCTTCTGCCCGCCCTCGCTGATGCATGACTGCGTCGCGCAACTCCGTGAGCCGATCCTCGATCGACCGGCCGAGTTGGGCGAAAGCCGATGTGTCGACGGTCGGGTCCAGCGCCTCCTCGAGACGTCTCTGGAGTTCACCTGCCGGGCCTACCAGCGACGCGAGTTGGGACAAAAAGACGGCCGTGTTGCTGTCGGCATCGGCCGGATCCATGCGCGCCAGGAAGTCGTCTCGCCAGGCCGTGAATTCGTTGAGTGTCCTCGCAACCGTCGAACTCCGATGCTCGGGAGAGAGTTGTGCTTCAAATGCGTGGCCGGCAGTCGTGAGGACCGTCTCGACCTCCCGGCGGGCCTCGGCGGTGGCTTCGAGGATGGAACGTCTAACTCGGTCATCGATCTCCGAGAGGTCGATGCCGAGACCCATCGACAAGAGTCCTCTCACCCCGACGGCTATGGCCCTCGTGAGAACCTCAGCTCGCAACTCCTCCGGCTGAGTCGTCAGCAACTGTGCCAATCCGGGGTCGGTCACCTCGAGATCCTCGATCGTGACTGTGTCTCCGTCCACTCGTATCAGCGCCATGTGTTCAATGTATCCGGCACGAGTGACAGAAACGCGCATTTGGGTGTGGGACAATCTCCGGATGCCCGCACCGATCGCCCCAGTCGCCGATCTTCGTGCCGCGCTACATGCGCTGGCGGAGTTGATCGACGATGTGACGTTCAAGCTCCCCGGCAACGCTCGCACGGCTCGAAACACTCTGCGGCGAGAGACCGCCTGGGGTATCAACGAGTACCTTCTACCCAGACTCGGTGACCTCGATGCCCCTCTCGTCGCGGTATTGATTGGCTCAACCGGAAGCGGCAAGTCCACCATTCTCAACAGCCTTGCTCAACTCCCTATCAGCGATGCCGGCGCGCTCCGCCCCACCACGACCATGCCCGTCGTCTGGGCTCACGGACTCCACGTCGATCGCTACCGGGAGGAGTTTCTCTCCGGATATGGATCCGAGCAGCAGCCTATCCGAGTGGTAGACGGCAGAGATTCGCTGCTCCGCGGGCTCACGGTCATCGACGCACCGGATTTCGACTCGGTTGTGGAGCACCACCGCCGGATGGCGGACGATTTGTTGGCGGTAGGTGATGTCATCTTGTTCGTGACCTCGGCCCAGCGCTACGCCGACGCCGTCCCGTGGGAGTTTCTGGAGAAGGCTCACTCGCGTTCGGTTCCGGTTCTGTTCATCGCCAATCGAATTCCACCCCGATCCGACGATCTGATCGCCGACTACCGGCGCCTCCTGGAGGAGAGAGGGTTCCCCCTGGAGCAGCGCTTTTTCGAGATTACCGAACAGCCTGTCGAGCGGACGATCGGTGCTCTGCCTGAGAAGGCGGTGGTCGATATCCTTGCTCGTCTGCAGGAGATGGCGAGCGAATCGGGCCGCGCCGCGGTACTCGAGGCCTCGATACGCGGCGCCGTTGGCGAGCTTGCCGTTCGAACGGCCGCTCTCGAACAGGCCGTCTCCCAAGAGGTCGCTGAGGCCGGAGCCTTGCGTCGTGTTGCGTCTGCTGCATATGAACGTCAGGTCGGAGAGGTCTCCGGATCCCTGGATTCCGGCGAGCTGATCCGAGCCGAGGTGATCGAGAGATGGCAGGAGTTCCTGGGTACCGGCGAGTTGACGAAGGCAATCACCGACGGCGTTTCTCGCCTCTCCTCGTGGGCCAGGCGGGTGTTCGGCGGCAACCAGTCCGTCACGCGGGTCCGGGCAGATACCGGCATGGAGTTGAGCGAGGTCCTAATCCGCCGCGCCGACCTGGCCGCCACGGCTGCGGCATCAGCGTGGGAACTGGACCCGGCCGGCGCTGCGTTGCTCGGTGGCCGGCCACTCTGGAGACACGCCGACACGACTGCGGCGCGCGCAGCCGAGGCCGTGGAAGACTGGCTGACAGACCTCTCCGAGCTGATATCCGAAGCAGGCGCATCCAAGAAGCGGACTGCGCAGGTGGCGTCCTACGGCGTAAACAGCGTTGCAGTGGCGTTGATTCTCGGTGTGTTCCTTCAGACCGGAGGCCTAACGGGTGCCGAGGTCGGGGTGGCAGCCGGAGCGGCTGCCGCACAACAGAAACTGCTCGAGCACCTGTTCGGCTCGGCAGCTGCTCGCTCGCTGATCGAAACAGCCAGGCTCCGACTGAGCCACACGGTCGGCGTGGTGCTCACAGAAGATGGAGCGAGGTTCGGCAAGCTCCTCGACGACCATACCGATGAGTTGCCAGAGGCAGGCTCGTTGATTTCCGCGTGCGACCGGGTGCTCGACTTGGTGGAGGCATGGGATGGCGTATGACATAGCCGCCGCCCTCGATCTCCTCGATCTCGCCATAGGCAGAGCAACGGAGATCGTCGAGCCTGAGGTTCTGATGCCGCACGCGCAGACTGCAAAGGACGTTCGCGCCAGGATCGGCTTCCTCGGTCGGTCGGTTGTCGTCGCCCTGGTGGGCGGCACCGGATCGGGCAAATCCAGCCTCCTGAATGCACTGGCCGGAGAGGAGGTCGCGGCCACGGGCGTAGTGCGCCCGACCACCGAGCGGCCCCTCGCCTGGATCCCGGCCAACCCGGAACCTGGCCTGACCCGGCTGCTGGATGATCTCTCCATCGGTGACAGGGTCGGGCACGACTCCTTCGGAGAGATCGCCATTCTCGACCTGCCCGATACCGATAGCGTGATCCGGTCACATCGGGAGGTGGTTGAGTACCTTCTCCCCAGGGTGGACGCGGTGATCTGGGTCCTCGATCCCGAGAAATACAACGACCGTCTGCTGCACCGCGATCTGCTGCAACCACTCAGTCGCTATTCGTCGCAGTTCATCTTTGTCCTCAACCAGATCGACCGATTGAGCCCGGCGGAGGAAAACCAGGTGGTGGATGATCTCCGGCGAACACTCGAGGAGGACGGAATCGATAACGCTCAACTCCTTACTATTGCCGCCGCTCCCGACAGCGGGCCACGAATTGGGATCGCCCGCTTGAGCCGTGACCTGCACGGCAAGCTCGAGGCAAAGCAAGTGGTCATGAAGAAGATCATCGCCGACCTCCGTGAAGCACGAGACGGTATCGCCCGTACGACTGGAGTCGGCGTGGGGGCGGGAACATCGTACGACGATCGCTGGGACGCGACCGCGAACCATGTCACGGGGATACTGGTTGACCCCATGGTCGGAGACGATGCGGCGGCCCTGGAAGCGGGCCGGCAGGCGGCCCTCAGAAGAGGTGGAGGACCTATTGCCGCTCTCACCGGATGGTACCGATCCACCCGGTTCGCCCGGGTGGCCGGCCGCACTCACCCGGCGGACAAGGTCCGGCTGGATGCCTCTGCGCAGCTCACGCGGGCGGCTTCGTCCGTTACCGAATTGGTGGCCGATCTGTCTTTTGAGATTGGCGGATCATTCGGGCGGGTTCTCCGTGGGGAAGTGGTGCCCGAGGGGATTGAGCAGGAGATCGGTCGAGTCGTGGAGGCGGCGTCGCGAGAGGTCGGGGAGTTCCGAGTCGGCGCGCCGAGTTGGTGGTGGCGCTTGATCGGGGTGGCTCAGTGGTTTCTGGCGGGCGCGATCCTGGCAGGGATCATCTGGCTGTGGGCCGATCCGGATTCGCTCGAGCCGGGGGGCGACGTACGTCCTCTGTTGCTGGCCGCAGGTTCACTGGTGCTGGGATTGCTCCTTCGTGCGGCGATTGTCGTCGCCGGTCAGCGCGCCGGGCGTCGTGCCCTTCTTCGGCATGTTGACGCCCTCCGAGCCGCCGTCCGGTCGAGGCTCGATCGCGGGGTGGGAAGCTCCATCAGGACGCGAATGAGGACCCGGGCGGAAGTCGCCGGAGCGTTGACGGAACTAGGGATTGTCACTGCGGCATTGGAAGAGAGTCTGTAAGGGATTGCAGGCGTTCTCACGATTCGTGGAGAGGCCCACTGGCTAAGCTTGCCGGCGGAGTGAGTGCGGAGGAGGCATTGTGACGGAATGGCGCGACTGGCCCACGTGGCGTCATGTTGTTGCGGCCGCGCATGACCAGGTTGGGAGTGCCGCAACAGTGGGCGCCGATGCCGCCCGTGCAGTCGGGGATTTGTTGAAGATCGTGTCCGATGTCACCCCGGGGGATTTCCCGGCTGCCGTGCTCGACGCCGTCGATCTGTTGTCCGCCAATCAGCAGGCTATGGCTCCCATAACCAACCTCCGCAATGCGGTCTATCTCAATGTGGACGGTGGCCCTGCCGCAGTGGCCGACGCCGTTTCCGATCTCGAACGCCGCATACGTGAAAGCTGGCGTGGTATCGCGGAGGCAGGGCTATCGGTGATTCCGCCGAACGGAACCGTTCTCATCCACTCTGCCTCGAGCACAGTCCGCACCGTGCTCGAGATGGCGAGAGACCACGTGGACTTCGACGTGGTTTGCACTCGGGCTATGCCGGTCGGCGAGGGCATGGAGATGGCGGCAGAGCTGCGCGCCGGCGGATTCGAGGTAGAGCTCATAGATGATGAGGTCGCTATCGAAGTGTTGCCCGGTATGGACGTCGTGCTGGCAGGCGCGGATGCAATCGGGCCAAGCCAGGTGATCAACAAGGTCGGAACGGCAGTGCTGGCCGGAGCAGCCAAAGCAATCGGCGTGCCGTTCTATCTGCTGGCCGCGACGAACAAGATCCTTCCCGAGGTGCTATTCAACGCCTCTCTTCAACGGCGGGGTCGTGAGGATCTGAGCGAAGCCATTGCCCTCGACGTCTTCTCCGGTGTGGTCACCGAGATCGGAGTCTTGGACGCGGGAGCCGTTGCCGGTTACGCAGGGGCGCTGGCGGTGGCGGAGGAGTTGACGGCCTAGGGCCGGGCGACCTCAGACAGGCGCAGAGATTTCCGGACCGGTGGATTCGGGTCGCGGGACTACGACATTTAGAGCCGCCGGTTCGGCGCTGATCACAATGTGTCCCGATCGACCAAGCATCTCTCCATCGGCCTGAGCCGCTTCTTCGGGGTCGGCGTCGATGGTGATCTGTTGAACATCTCGCCACACGTGCACACCTCGGACCTTATCCAACCGGCCACTTCTCAGCGCCCGGATCAAGATGGCCGGCGCGCGGCGCAAAGGCAGCCCTTCAAAGATGATTAACGTCAGGCCATCACCTGCAGGCACTCCGAGCGGCATCTTGCCGAAGTACGTGTAGGGGGCATGCACTTGTGCAAGAACCGTAACCGCATCGAGGCTGCGCACACCGTCGGTGACGCGTAGCTGCGGTTTCCTCGTTCTGTAGTCGCTGAGCAGCGCGGACACCGCACTCCTGGCATAGTGGACGGAACCGAACCAGTACTTCCTGTACGGCTGTCCTTCCGACCGTTCCACGACCTCGGCGTCATAACCGACACCGGTTCCGAAGGTGACATGGGAGGTAACCGGCGGGTCGCCAAGTTCGACACGCGCCGTGGGTGCGGAGATCGTGTGGACGTCCCCGATCAACAATTCGGCCGCTTTCCGGGGCCGGTTCGGGATGCCGAGAATCCGGGCGAGAACGTTGGTGGTTCCCGCCGGAATGATCCCCAGGGACGTGTCCGTACCGGTTACCCCGTTCGCTACATGGTGGACGACGCCGTCACCGCCGAATCCGACGACCACGTCGAACCCATCGGCGGCCGCTCTTGCCGATACGAGACGCACTTCGTCGGGGCTCACAGGCCAGGACGGCTCGATCTCATAGGAATCCGCCAGCATCGACGTAATGGTCCTGAAGAGCCCGCCGGTGAAACCTGAAGCTGCCGGATTTGCCACGAGGAGAAGTCTTTTCACGCTCCGAGAGTACTCGTCCGCTCGGTGGGCGGGACAACCGATGTCCGTCGTTAGGATGTCCGGCGGAATGAACGCATTGAGCACCAACATCAGCCGCGATTCAGGAGCAGGAGTTCTTCTGGGTCTGGCGGCGGGCGATCAGGGTTCCGGAGCCGCCTACGGACATCACGGGCAACTGGCGATGGTCGTCGCGTATGAGATGCTCCGGCACGGCGGCGTCGAACAGGTCCGTATTCGGGAGGCTCTCAGTCGTCTAACCGGTGGCAGATCTGGCCGTTCACGAGTTCGGGGGGCTCCACCCTGGCTGCACAGCTACCTCGAGCAAGAAGGGCTCAAAGGACTCGGAAGCGGACCTCACGGTGGCATGGATGTGGCAACGCGGGCCGTTTCGATCGGCGTCTGGCACCGGAACCATCCGTTGGATTTGGTTGCAGACTCGGTGCGAGCGGCCAATTCGACCCACACCGATCGCCCTTCGGCGGTAGCCGCCGCCGTTCTTGCCGGCACCATCGCAGGAATCTCTCACGGCCAGTACGGTCGTGATCTGGTCGCCGGAGCTTGGGAGGTCGGGCAGATGGCGAAGGATCGGGTTGACGGTGATCCCGCCTTCGACGGTGATGCAACACTTCTTCTCGACTCGCTGAAGTATTTGTCGTCCATGGTGGGCGAGGATCCGAGTGTGATCATCGAACGAATCCAACCGGAACGCGAGTCCCTGCTATCGGTGATATCCGCTATCGCGATCGGGGCACCTCTTCACCAGGATCCGTTCGCGGCGATTCCCGAAGTTGCTCTGCTTCGTAGGAGAGATATCGACATCGTCATCTCGGCGATGGTTGGGGCAAGAGTCGGGCTCGTACAGTGGCCGTCGTCGGTCGCCAATGACACCTGGTTTGCCGAGACAGGAAGGCGCCTGGCAGATCGCAAAAAGCGAGTCGACGACCTCCCTGATCTATTTGAAGTTGAGGACCGGTTGTCACACGGTCCGCCCGGCGGATACAGATAAGAGCCTTCCGCCCTCCGGCGAAATCCGGTCTCGCGGCAGTATGGCGGGTAGGGCTCGCTACCTCTCACTCTCCGCGGGCACTCTGACTTTGTCCAGCACGAATCTCGAGGCGACGAGGAATGCGATCAACGTTCCCACGGCGACGCTGCGGCCCAGGTGCAGCCTGTCGACGATGAGACCCCAGGTCAAGGGCCCGAGGACGGTGGCGAACCGCCCGACCATCCCGTACAGGCCGTAGAACTCGCCGATCGACTCGGCCGGCGACAGGCGAACCATATACACGCGGTCGCTTGCCCATGTGGCGCCGAGCGCAATGCCTCCAAGGATGCCCAACGACCAACCGAGTTCCGGCAGATCAGCTTCAGCTGCAACGATGCCCAGACCCATGCCGATCATCCACATGTACAACGCGCCGTGTAGCACACGCCGGGGCCCAAGGCGGTCCACGAGTCGGCCGCCTCCGAAGCCGCCGATCATCGCCCCGACGATCGCCCCACCGAGCAGTATCTCCATCTCCTCTCGTTCGAATCCGATCTCATCGATGACGAACACGGCCAGAAACCCGCCGATCATTGTGTTGATCGCGTCCGAATAAAGGAAGCGGCCGACCAGGAACCGCGTCAAACCGGGATGCTGTGATGCTCGTCGCCAGGAAATCGCTAGTTGTCTGAAGGCGCTTCGCCACGACGGAGGAGGACCGGCTGGAGCAGGTCGCGGGCGTTCTAGAACGAACAGAAAGGTCGGAATAGCGAAGAATAGGAAGGCCGCTGCCAGAGTTCGGAACAGGGCCGGATATCCGAGGCCGAGCGCGTCCAGCACTGTTCTGCCGATGATCACTCCGACGAAGGATCCGAAGTAACCGACTCCGATGCCAATCCCTGAGATCCGGCCCCGATTCTCCGGTGTGGAAACGTCCGGGAGTATGGAGTCGTATACGACCGACCCGAGGTTGAACCCGATGAGGGCAAGGCCGTACAGAGCCAGCGACCAGCCGACCGACACCGAACCCAGCAGAGCCGTAGCACCCACCGCCACGGCAGTTGTCACTGCCAGGTAGGGGATCCGGCGCGGAGCGTGGTCGGTTCTGGCGCCAATCCAGGGGTTGGCGAGAATCACGACCAGCATTGCGGCCGCGATCGTATATGAGAGCACTTCGTCCGGTTGGTCCTGAACGTCGGTCACCCAGGTCGCGAAGTACAAACCCTGGACTCCGAGCGCAAAAATGGTATTGGCCAGGTCGTAGGTGGCCCAGGCAGCAATACTCGAGCGGCGCGGAATCCAATCGGTGGTGGGAGACGTCAGAAGGTCACCGCCACCGCCAGGAGTTCATCTCGACCCAAAACACCTCCGGCGGCCTGCATTGCTCGCCCGGCTTCGGCCAGCGGGAACTCATGCGACACGATCTGGTCAATCCTGTCGTCGGTCGCTAGGTGGCGGGTAGCCCAGTGGTAGCCGGCAGAGCTTGCTCCGAATGCACCACGTACGGTCAGCTCCTTGACTACCACGATATCTGAGAAGAGCTGATGGATTGCGTTGGTGCCCTTCGTCGATGCCAGTACCACCCGGCCTCCCGCTCGCACCAGGTCGAGGCCCATGAAGATCGCTTCCGGATCGTCGCTGGTGACGTCGAGAACGATGTCGGGGCGAGCACCGAGCGAGTTCGCGACAGCACTGCCGACGTCTCCTGCTTCGATGTTTACCACCATGTCTGCGCCGAGATCGGCGGCCATCTTCAGACGGTCGGTGTCGTGAGGGAGTCCGGCGACACCCACCCATCCAGCGCCGGCGGCCTTCGCTGCGATCAGTGCGGAAAGGCCCCGTGGCCCCGGGCCGAGGATGAGCACGTTCTCGCCGGTTTGTAGCCGCGGTAGCTCGACTGCCCAGGTGAATCCGGCTGCGAGCGCATGAGCGAACGTTCCGACCTCCGCCGGAATGTCGTCTGAGAGGGCATGGAGCCTGGCGCCGGGATCGAGGTAGACGTACTCGGCGAGCCCTCCCCACAACGCGGGCGGCTCCTTCGACGAAAGGTGGCCGTAGGCGTTGATCGGCCGTCGGAAAGTGCAGCTCGAAACGCCGTTGGTGCACCTACGACAGGCGCCGCATCGAATGGAAGTTTCGAGAACGACCCTGGTGCCTACCGGAAATGAAATAGAGTCATCAACCACCTCCGCGACACGTCCGACGATCTCATGTCCGGGTATCAGGGGGTAATCCAGCCTGCGGTTGGTTCCGTTCCATGCGTGAACCTCGACTCCGGAGATACCGGTCGACTCGATGGCCAGCCATCCGCCGGTTTCGATTTGTCCCATCGGAAGTCGAGTTGGGGTGAGCCGGCCGGGGCCAACCAACAGCATCGCTCTCGCAGTTGAGCCCGTCAGCATGGTCGGGAAGTGTACCGGCGTCAGATTGTCAGGAAGTCGGCGAGCCGGCTCACGCCTTCCTCGAGGTCCGCATCGCCGAGCGCGTACGAAAGGCGAGCGAATCCGGCGGCACCGAAAGCCTCGCCCGGAACAACCGCCACATGGGCTTCCTCGAGTACCAACCCGGCGAGCTCCAGGGTCGAGGCCGGCCGATGCCCTCGGATGTCGGTGCCGAGCAGTGCCTCGAATGATGGGAAAGCGTAGAAAGCTCCCTGGGGCTCGATCACCTTCACGCCGTTGATCCCGCTCAGCATCGAGTACATGTTCCGGCGCCGGCGGTCGAATGCCTTGCGCATCTCCTCGACGGGCTCCATTGGTCCGGTCACCGCCGCCAGGGCCGCGGCCTGTGAAACGTTGGCGACGTTTGAGGTTGAGTGGGACTGAAGGTTGGCTGCGGCCTTGATCACATCCAGGGGCCCCACCATCCAACCGACCCGCCATCCAGTCATGGCATACGTCTTTGCCACACCGTTGACAATGATGCAGCGATCCTGTAGCTCCGGGACCAGCCCTGCCATCGATGAAAAGGCGGTCTCGCCGTAGACCAGGTGTTCGTAGATTTCGTCCGTGATCACCCACACGTCATGCTCTGCCGCCCACCGCCCGATGGCTGCAATCTCCTCTGGGGGATAAACGGCCCCGGTCGGGTTGGAGGGAGACACGAAGATCAAAGCTTTGGTGTGCTCCGTCCTGGCAGCCTCGAGTTGGTCGACCGTGACCTGGAAGCCGGTTGAATCGTCGGTGGCCAGGATGATCGGTACACCACCGGCGAGCCCGATCGCCTCCGGATAGGTAACCCAGTAGGGGGCGGGGAGCAGTACTTCGTCGCCCGGGTCGACAATTGTGGCCAGGGCCGCGAAGACGGCATGCTTGCCGCCGTTGGTGATCAGGACGTTGCCCGGAGAGGCTTCATAACCGGAATACCGGAGCGTCTTGGCTGCCACGGCTTCCCGGAGTTCCGGCATGCCGGCGGCGGGGCCATATTTGTGCATCTTGGGATCGCGGCAGGCAATGACGGCGGCCTCCACGATGTGCTCCGGAGTCGGGAAATCCGGTTCTCCTGCGCCGAATCCGATCACGTCGACACCTTGTGCTTTGAGCACCTTCGCCTTGGCGGTAACGGCCATGGTTGCCGATTCGGCAATAGACCCGATGCGATCTGAGATGCGGTGCATGGCGAATTCGCTTTCGTTGCTTCAATCGACTGTGATGTCGCTGAGTCGAAGAATAGTGGTGACGATGTCCGGGCAAATCGAGATACCTCAACACCTCTTGCCGGGCGACGGACGGTTCGGATCCGGGCCCACGAAAGTCCGGAGCGAGGCTCTCGAGTCCCTTCTCAGCGTTGGGTCCAGGTATCTCGGCACGAGCCACAGGCGCCCGGCAGTCAAGGATGTGGTCGGTCGAATCCGGTCCGGCTTGCGTTCGCTCTATTCGCTCCCGGATGACTATGAAGTCGTGCTCGGTGTCGGCGGTGCCACTGCTTTCTGGGACGTGGCGGTGTTCGGCCTGATTGAGGAGCGCAGCGAACATCTCGTGTTCGGTGAGTTCTCGGGGAAGTTCGCGTCCTCGGTAGCGAAGGCACCACATCTGCTGTCCCCTCTCATCGTTGAGTCGCAGCCTGGCACCCATCCGCAGGTTGTGACAGACCCATCAGTTGACACATACGCCTTCACTCACAACGAGACCACCACGGGTGTGATGATGCCGATCGTGCGGCCGGGCGCGCCGGGCATCGTCGTGGTCGATGCCACTTCCGCCGCCGGAGCGATGCCGGTCGATACAGGGGAGTTCGACGTCTATTACTTCTCACTGCAGAAGGCCTTTGGTTCGGAGGGGGGTCTGTGGGTGGCGCTGATGTCTCCTGCCGCGCTCCGACGGGTCGAGATGATCGCCGTTTCCGGCCGTTATGTGCCCCCGTTTCTCGACATGACGGCGGCAATTGAGAACTCTCGCAAGGATCAGACCGTGAACACCCCGGCTCTCGCCACCCTGTTCCTCATGGCCGAGCAGGTTGATTGGATGATTGAGCGAGGAGGGCTGGCATGGTCGGTCGGTCGAGCCGGGGAGAACGCGGCCGCCGTGTACGGCTGGGCTGAATCGGTGCCCTACGCCTCTCCGTTTGTCAGTGAGCAGGCAGAGAGGTCACCGGTGACGGCAACGATTGATTTCGTGGGGGTCGAAGCGCTGGAGTTGGCCGCAGTCCTGAGGTCGAACGGCATTGTCGATGTGGAGCCGTATCGCAAACTCGGTCGGAATCAGCTCCGGATCGGCATGTGGCCGTCCATTCCGATCGATGACATCGAGGCGTTGATCGGTTCGATCGACTACGTCGTTTCAGCCCTCGATTCCTGATCAGTATGGCGGAGCGAACCTGGTTCTATCTCGTCGGGAGTGACCACGTGGGGCCGGTCGCAGAACCGGTCATTCGCCATATGGCTGTCGCAGGACACCTTTTCGCAGAGTCATTCGTTTGGACCGATGGTCTGGGGGCATGGACCCCACTGGGCAAGGTGCATGGATTCGAAGGGGTGGCACTTCCGGCTCCGCAAGGACAAATGCCGCCGTCGCTGGATCGATTCCCCGGCCTGTCTCTGCCCACCGGACGTTCCCGATGGGCGGGCGTTGCCGCGAATCTGGGTTGGCTCAGCGTCCTGGTGCTCCCGGCCCCGCTGGCGCTGGCGGCGGGCGTGACCGCGTTGCGCGAGATACTCGGATCTGAGGCTCGAGTTGGCCGGCGTTTGGGTGGAATGGGGCAGGCCGTTTTCGGCATCATGATGGGGTCGATATTCACCGCAATACTGATCTGGGCGATCACAGCAGCCGCACTCCGCTAACCACTACTCGCGACTCGCGACTAGATCCCCACATCGATCAGTAGTCGGTGTGGGCGAAACACTGAACGGTTGAGCGGTGACAACCGGGCGAGCGGATGGACTATCACGATGATGTGACGCCCGGCGGCCTTTGCCTTGAGGGCAGCATCGGCGATCCGGGACGTCGTCCAGAACCGCGACGTCGTACTGGCCACTCCCGGGGCGAGCAATGCCGTCGCTTCCTCGGGAGGTGCAACGGAAATCGGAAAATTGAGATACCCGAGACCTTTTGATATTGCCCGCCGGTCGGTGAACAACTGAGCTCGCGAGTTGCCGAGCTGCGAGGCGGCCTCCAGTACGGAGAGAGTCGATTTCCCGAGCGAGGTAACTCCCATCGACTCATAGTGGGCGACACGCAAGCCGAGATCTGAGCTCCATGTCTCATCCTCGAGTTCCGCGACGGCCAGTTGAAGCGCTCTTCGGACCCTGTTCGGATCTGGGTCGAGGGCGCGTTCGGTGATGGCCAGCAGAAGCGGTTGATCGGGCCTCCGGGTTCGGAGCATCCTGGCGGCTTCGAGGCCGGTTTCAATCCAATCTCTTTCGACGAGCTCGAGCAGGCCTTCAGCGGCGCGGAGCGTCGTTTCGACGGGGTCGGACCACTCGTCGTGAGCGGCATCCCTGAGGAGCTCGAGAGGCCCATTCATCTAGTTGCTTCCAAGCTCTTGATACGCATGGCACCTCCGCGCGTCAACCTAGTCCTCACGATGGTGACGCGCCGGTCGACATCGAATAGGCTCACAGCGAAGCACATCCCGGAGGTTGCCAAAGTGTTCGAACCGTTCGCCAATGAGCCATATAGCGATTTCTCCATCGACGAGAATTCCGCCGCCTACCGCACTGCGATTGAAGGTGTGCGCTCGGAACTCGGTCGCCATTACCCGCTGATCATCGGAGGAGAGGCCATCGATACCGACGGTCGCATCGAGAGCGTCAACCCCGCCAAACCCTCGGAGGTTGTCGGCACGGTGGCGTCCGCGACGCCGGAGCTTGCCGGACGGGCGATCGAGGCTGCTTGGAACGGGTTCGCGGAGTGGTCGGCAATGACTGCAGAAGCCCGTGCCAGAACAGTGATGAAGCTGGCGGCCATCCTGCGCAGGCGCAAGCTGGAGCTATCCGCCTGGCAGACTCTCGAGGCATCGAAGAACTACCTGGAAGCCGAGGCCGACGTGGCTGAGGCTATCGACTTCGTCGACTACTACGCCCGGCAAGCCCTAACGCTCGCCCAGCCGGTGGCGGTCACCTCGTTTCCGAATGAGGAGAACGAATCACATCTCATTCCGCTGGGTGTGGGCGTAATCATCCCGCCCTGGAACTTTCCGCTGGCGATCCTGGCCGGCATGACCATGGGTCCCGTTGCAGCCGGCAATGCAGTGGTAGTCAAGCCCGCCTCGACGACTCCGGTTATTGCGGCACAGTTCATGATGGCCGTCGAGGAAGCAGGGTTTCCGGCTGGTGTAATCAACTTCCTGCCGGGCGCCGGCAGTTTGGTCGGTGACACGCTGGTCGACCACCCGCGCACCCGCTTCATCAACTTCACCGGGTCCAAGGAAGTGGGGCTGCGTATCGCCGAGCGGTCCTCGAAGGTGAATCCCGGCCAGATGTGGCTCAAACGCGCCTACATGGAGATGGGTGGGAAGGATGCGCAGGTCGTCGATGAGACGGCAGACCTCGACGCGGCGGCCCGCGCCGCGGTAGCAGGCGCTTTCGGTTTTCAAGGCCAGAAGTGCTCTGCCTGCTCCCGCCTGATAGTCGTCGACGAAGTGCACGACGAGGTTCTGGACAAAGTCGTCCGATACGCCTCTGAACTGTCCATGGGTCCTGCGACGGAGAACAATCAGGTCACCGCCGTCATCAGCGGAGGCCAGCATCGGACGGTTCTCGAAGAGATCGAGAAGGGCAAGCAAGAAGCGAGACTCGTCCTGGGAGGCTCGGCCGTCGAGTTGGATGGTGGCTACTACATCGAGCCGACGGTTTTCGCCGATGTGGAACCGGGGCATCGGCTTGCCCAGTTCGAAATCTTCGGGCCGGTCTTGTCGGTCATCCGTTCCCGCGACTTCGAACACGCCATTGAAATCGCCAACGGAACTGAATACGGCCTGACCGGCGGCGTGTTCACCAAGCGGCGCGATCGGATCGAGTACGCCCGTCGCAAGTTCCACGTCGGGAACCTCTATATCAACCGGAAGATCACGGGAGCGTTGGTGGCGGTTCAGCCATTCGGCGGTTTCAATATGTCCGGTTCGAATGCCAAGGCAGGTGGCCCCGATTATCTCCGACTGTTCATGGAGATGAAGACGGTCGCCGAACGCTGGTGAAATTGCATGAGGGTGCACCCGGCGGTGCACCCTCATAAACGTCACGTGTCGGCCGCAGGTCAGCCGTCGAGTTGGTCTTTGACCTCGTCGACCTTTGCTTCAGCTGAGTCGGTGGCGCCTTCGGCTGCCTCTTCCACAGCTCCTGCGGCATCTCCGGCGGCTTCGTCACCCTCGCCGCGCATGTCATCGATCTTGTCTTCGACCTTGTCCTTGAGGTCACCGGCGAGATCCTTCGCCTTTTCGAAGGCCTCGCCCGCTGCTTCCTTGGCCTTGCCGACCATGGGTGCTGCCTTCTCGCCAAGATCCTCGACCTTGTCCTTTGCCTCGCCGGCGGTTTCCTTCGCCTTGCCGAACCAGCCTTTGAGAGTGTCCATGAAGCTCATTTTCCGGGGCCTTCCTCTTTGATTGCCTGAACAGCCCTATTGAACCACACCCGGTACCCGGCTGCGGCGCCGGATCAATATTCGAAGCGGCCGGCGATTCTGCCCTCCGGGTCGAGGAGATAACCCACATCGCCGGAGTTGTTCCAAACGGGCCCCGATGCGCACCAGTAGAGGTGGTCCCTCTCGTTCGCTCCGCAGCCCGTTGAGATCCGGATGGTGGTTGAGCCGTCGAGAATGAAGCCGGACGGAAATGAGTACCGGTGCACAGACTCCGCGTCGCGTAGCGACCAACCGGTCAGCGAGACAGATCGGGTTCCTGTATTCGCAATCTCAATCCACTCGTCGTTGAGGTTCTCGTCATCGCGTCCTTCTGCATCTGCTCGGATCGAATCGATGCTGAGTTGGCCGGTCACCGTGCACGCCTCTGCTGCCCACATTCCCCTCCCGCCCGCAATGGCAAGATCCTGGGCTTCGTTGAGGTCGGACAGGAGTGACGTGTTCGGCTCATAGGAGCGGGACATTGCGAATCCGTCTGCGACGAGTTCCAGGTTGATCAGGCTGTCTCCCCGGTAGATGTACCGCAGCAACCTCCCGTACTGATCCAGCGGCGCGACGTCCTCGACGAGCGTTACCGTCTGATTCAGGGTCAGCAACTCGAGTTGCTCCCGGGCCTCCGGCCCGAAGCATTCATCGGTTTCCGGTGCGTTGATACCGATCAAGCGGACTCTTTGCCGGATACCATCGATTTCCGCGACCAGGCTGTCCCCGTCGGCGACTCGTACCACCAGCGCCGATATGCCGTCCGGAGAGTGAGGAACCGCTGCTGTGCCTGATTCGGTGTCGACGGATTCTGTGCACGCGGTAACGAGGAGCACCAGGGCCACGAAGAGAGTGCGGAACACCGGGGCATTGTAGAAGTGGCCATCACTCGCGTCGCCCCTGTCCGGTTCCTCGAGGCTACGCTCGACCCATGACAACAGATTCACTTGCGTATCGCTCGACTGGTAATGGGCCTCTCGCCGTATTCCTGCACGGCTTCCCGATGGACCATCGGCTGTGGGATCAGGTAGTTGCCCATCTGGGCGGCCTGAGACGGTGTGTCGCGGTCGACCTACCCGGTTGTGGAGCCTCATCGATCGACGGTGCCGCTTCCATAGACGAGACGGCAGATCGGGTGGCTTCGCTCATTTCGGAACTTGGGGATGGAGCAGATGTAATTGGTTTGTCGATGGGCGGCTACGTGCAGCTGTCTCTCTACGAGCGCTACCCGCAGACGGTTCGATCACTTGCTCTGATGGACACGCGGTCTGAGGCCGACACAGAGGAGGGCCGTGCCGGGAGGATGGCGCTCATCCAGAAGGTTGAAGCCTCCGGGGTCGGTGAGCTGGCGGACACGATGGCCGAAGCACTGCCTTCTGCCGGTGCGGCCCCCTGGGTTAGGAGACGCATTCGCGCCATGGCATTGGACTCTTCACGCTCCGGTGTGGCGGCTGCCCTGCAAGCTATGGCATCCCGGCCCGACCGAACGGCTCTTCTCGGCTCGATCGCCGTGCCGACACTCGTACTGGTGGGGAGCGACGACAAGCTGACCCCGCCCGAAGGGGCACGGGGGATGGCCGAGGCGATTCCTGAGGCGAGCTTCGTTGAGGTTCCCGGCGCCGGACACGTGCCGCCCCTGGAGCGTCCATCTGCAGTGGTAGACGCACTGCGAGAGTTCTGGAAGTAGGTAGCAGGTTCGAGATTTTGGGTTTTGGGTTCCTGCAACGGGAGCTCGGCGGCCACTTGCCAATTGCCAATCGCCTGAAATCGGCTAACCCGACACGGCTGTAGCCGCCGCGGCCACCTTCCGCGCTGCGATGTTCACCGGATCCCATACGCCTGAGAACGGTGGCGAGTAGGCCAGGTCGACCATTGCCAAATCCGACGCCGTCATGCCGCTCCACAAGGCGCTCGCGACCGTATCGATGCGTTTTCCTGCACCCGGCCCACCGATGATCTGGGCTCCCAGGAGCTTCGTCGTCCCGCGCTCTGCAACCATCTTGACTCGCATCGGAGAAGAACCGGGCCAGTAGTGAGCGGCGGTGCTGCTTCCGACCTCGGCCGCCACGTATTCAAATCCTGCCGACTCGGCTTCGAACTCGGTCAGGCCGGTGCGGGCGATTTCGAAATCGTGCACTTTGGTTATCGCAGTTCCGAGAATGCCCGGGAAGGTGGCGTCGCCACCACCGAGGTTGATCCCTGCCACCCGACCGGCCTTGTTGGCGACCGTACCGAGATGGACGTTGATCGGCAGTCCGCTTATCCGGTGCAAGGCGTCAGCACAATCTCCCGCCGACCACACGCGGTCGATGGGCGTGCGCTGATGGTCGTCTACGGTGACACCGCCTGATGCTCCGAGCGGAATACCTGCGTCGGCGGCGAGCCGGGTGGCAGGTCGGCTGCCGAGTGCCAGAACGACGATGTCTGCCTGGATGCTCTGGTCGAAACAACCCGCCCCGACAACCTTGCCGTGGCGACCTTCGAGGCACTCGACCTTGTGCTCGGTGATCAGCTCGATGCCCATCTCTCGAAGGCGGTCGCCGACCCTTGCCCCCATATCCGGGTCGAAGGTTCGCTCCAACACGGTCGGCATCATCGTGACGATCGTGGTCTCGAGACCGAGAGTGTGAAAAGCTTCTGCCACCTCGAGTCCTATATATCCACCACCCACGACTACTGCCTTGCGAGCACCGCCCGTTGCCACCGTTCGAAGTGTCTTTGCGTCATCGAGGGTTCGCAACTCGTATACACCTTCGAGGCCGACTCCCTCGATCGGGGGGCGCAACGACTCGGAGCCCGTGGCGTATAGAAGGTGGTCGTATCCGATCGTCTCTTCACCAGCCGGGCTGCGGAACGTCACTTTTCCTTTGTCCGTGTCGATTCCGGTGGCTTCGTGATGAAGGCGAGCGTCGATCGAAACCTTCCAGAACTGTTCGGGCGTTCGGACCTTGAGGTCTTCGAAGTCCTCGACATCACCTGATACGTAGTACGGCTCACCACAGGCTGAGTAGCTGACGTAGTTGCCTCTCTCCAGCACGATTATCTCGAGTTCATCGGGTTTGCGGCGACGTCGAGCCTGACTGGCTGCGGACATTCCGGCGGCGTCCCCCCCGACGACTACGAGGCGTTCAGGCATGTTGTTCCCTTCAATCGGAAAGACGCTCAGCGCGGAGACGCTCGAGTTCCCTCCGCTCGGCCAGAGTCTTGCGGCGCCGGCGTCGCCAGATGTAACCGACTGCCTCATCGAAGAGTACTGCCACCACAGCAGTGCCGAGGATGATGGCGATCAGAGGCGCTCTGCCGTCCCAACCCAGGAAATTCAGGGTAACCCGCTGCGTGTTCTGCGCCGCCAGCACGGCGAGCGCGGCAACGAGTACAAGGCTCGCTACGAGGCTCCAACGGACTCCGGTTCCGTCTTCGCCAACCTTGCGAGGTTGCTCCAAAGGTGGTTCAGAGACCGGACCCACGTCGGCGACTGTGAAATCGTCCCAATTCTCGGAGTTCTTGCTCACTGCCCGTCCTCCCGGTCTTCGCCCAAAAGGCGCCTATCAGCTTCGATTGCGACCCTGCGGCCCTCGTCGACATCGACTCGCTGAAGAAGGGCGATACCCACGATGAAGAAAACAATGAGGCTGAGTACCGCCGGCCGACTGTTACCGAAGAGGGCGACCGCGCCGGCGAAGATCACCGGTCCGACGATCGACGAGAATTTCGACATCACCGAGAAGAATCCAAAGAACTCGCCGCTGATCGAGGTCGGGGACATCGATGAATAAAGGCTGCGGCTGAGCGCCTGACTTCCACCCTGTACCACTGCCACCATCCAGGCGAGATACCAGAACTCGATCACCGCATCGAGGAAGAATCCCCAGATAGCGATGAAAGCGTAGGCAATGAGCGCCAGGATGATCGCCCGCTTGGTGGTCATGGCGTCTGCCGCGCCGCCGAATAGTTGCTTGCCGAAGAGGCTGGCAAGCGCCAGCCCCACGATTTCCACGACCAGCAGGCTGCCGAGAATGAAGCCGAGATTGCTGGATCGAACGGGCGGTAGGACCTCGAACTCCCCGATGGTGACCATACCGTCGGTCGACCGGATAGTCAGGGTATGGAGGCCGGGGGAGCCGGCATCGATGGTGGTTCGAACACCGTATCGGATGGTCTCGTTGACGGCATCGATTTTGACCAACTCGTCGTCTTCGAAGAGCGGCTGCCCGTCGATCTCGACAGACCAGATGCCGTGGTCGGGTCCGGTGCGATGCGTGAGTTTGACCTGCTGGCCGTTGAAACCGAATTCGGCTACGGCCGAGTTATCGGCTGTAGTGACATACGGAACAGGGTCCGCGGCGGTGAGCACGATCAACTGTCCGAGCGCGGCTATGAGCAATGCCACGAGACCAACGGTGGCGACGCCGATCACCGACCAGGGCGGTGTCGTCGCTCCGGTAGCCCGCCGGCGCCGCGCGACCTCCCAAGCCAGGGCCAGTCCTACCACGGCTATCACCAGGAAGTACGGAGTAACAGTGCCTGCGGTATCGCTGAGCCCGGTTGTTTGCTCGGCGACCGCTTCTCTGCTGATCACGTCCCAACTGCCGGACAACTCGACTGCCTCGTCGGTGATGCCGTACGTGCCTTCACCGACCGACGAGCCGGAGGCAAAGAAAGCGTCGGGTGCTGCTCCGACCGAGTCGGAGGGCAAGACTCGTGCGCCGACGATCCCCACCAGCGGTAAAGCAATGATGTTGAAGACGATGAAGGCGAGATAGGTGGCGCGATTGGCATCGTCGGCTTTCGGTATCCGACCGAAGATGAGACTGAACGGGATCCCAACGAACTGGACGAGGAGAATGGCGAGGATCAACTCGGTAGTGCCGAAACCGAGCTCGGCGCCGTAGATGACCGCCACTCCAATGATCGTTCCGATGCCGTCGTTGTAGATGAGGAAGGCGATCAGATATTTGAAGAGTTCCTTGTATTGCCTGAGGTTCTGGAGGGTCTCGCCCAGTCTCGAGAAGCTGACACGAACGATTGTCTCGCCCGGACGCAGGTCGCCGCCGGCCGCGGGCGGTTCCGGGACGCGGCGAAGGATCGGAATGGAGAAAACCGCCCACCAGATCGCCACCGACAGGAACGAGAGGCGAGCACCGGTCTCGGATCCGATGACGAAGATCATCACCACATTGGCTGCGAGCAAGAGGCCGCCACCGAGATACCCGACGGCATAGCCGCGCGCCGAAACCGCATCCTGATCCTCATCGCGAGCAACGTGTGGCAGCAGCGAGTCGTAGAAGACGTTGCCTGCCGCGAATCCGACCCGGCCGACGATGAAGAACGCGGAGGCGAGGAGCCAGTCACCTGTTCCGACCAGCACGAGCAATCCCGTACCAACAACACCGACTCCCACGAAGATCGATAGGAGTTTCTTCTTCCCGCGCATCACATCTGCGATCGTGCCGAGTATCGGGGAGATGAGGGCGACAATGATCAGTGAGACGCTGAGAGTGGTGGTCCAGTAGGCGGTGGCGACGGCCGCGCTCGGGAGACTGGCTCCCGCAACCTCGCTGTAGTAGGCAGGAAGCACGGCTGCGAGGATCGTCGTAGCGAACGCGGAGTTCGCCCAGTCGTACATCGTCCATGCACGGATGCGCTTCTTGTAGGTGGTCTCATCGATCGGTTGTGCGCTCATCATTCCTCAGCGTTCCGGGTCTTTGGTTCTGGGTGTCTACAGGCGTCGGTCCTCCTAGAACCTAGAACGTAGAACCAGTGACTTGCTTCATACGGCATTAAGCGCCTGACCGAGATCCAGGATCAGATCATCTGGGTGTTCGACCCCGATCGAGACCCGCACCAGGCCTTCGGTGACGCCCAAGCGGTCCTTCTCCTCGCGCCCGACGTCTGCATGGGTCATACTGGCCGGGTGCTCCGCCAGCGACTCTGTGCCGCCGAGCGACACGGCCAGATGGACCATCTTCAGAGCATTGAGAAAACGGAACGCCCCGGCTTCGCCGCCGGGGACCTCGAAGGAGATCATCGAGCCGGATCCGAGGCACTGGCGCTTGTAGAGGTCGAACTGTGGGTGATCTGCGTCGAGATGACCGAGGTAGCGGAGATTGATCACTTTCGGGTGCTCTCGGAGGAACGCAGCTATCCGTGTCGCGTTTTCAGCCTGGCGGTTCATGCGCAGATGGAGGGTCTCGAGACTGCGGAGCAAGAGCCACCCTGTCCAGGGGCCGACCATGGTTCCGAGGAAAGTGCGCATTGCTCTGACCGGGGCCATCATCTTCTCCGACCCGAGGGCAGCGCCGGCGATCAGATCCGAGTGCCCACCGATGAACTTGGTCGCCGAGTAGAGGACGATATCGGCTCCGTGATCGAGTGGCCGCTGAAACACGGGTCCGAGGAAGGTGTTATCAACGGCAACGGGCACACGGTGATCATCCGACGAATGCCGGGAGGCGATTTCAGCCCCCATTGCTATGTCGATCAGATCGTTGGTCGGGTTGGCGGGGGTTTCGATGAGGATCAGGCCGAGGCGCTTTCCCGGGGCTTCGCTCGATAGCCGCGCCTCGATCGACTCAACAGTGTCTCGACAGTCAAAGGCGATGGGAGTGATGTCGAACTCGGGGAGTACATAATTGGCAAGGTGATCCGTACCGCCGTAGATCGGCCGGCTGTATAAGAGCACGTCACCAGGGCGGAGGTAGGCCCAGAGCGTTGTGCTGATCGCTGCCATGCCCGACTTGAAGGCCGCGGCCATCTCGGCGCCATCCCACAACGACAGCCTGTCTTCGAGGATCTCCAGATCGGGATTGTTGAGCCGGCTGTATATGAGCCCGATACCTTCGCCTTCGTTGGCTTCGCGTAGTCCGTAGGCGACCTCGAAGAATGCCTTGCCTTCCTCGGCAGTCTCAAAAACGAAGGTGGACGTTTGGAAAATCGGGCTCTTGAGCGATCCCTCAGACCACGCCGGATTGTATCCGTAGCTCATCATGAGGCTCTCGGGGTGGAGCCGTCGCCCCTCGATCGAATCGTCCCATTTCGCACACATTGATCGACGCTCCTGATCGATGGCTCGGCCACCAGCCTACCGGCTCAACCGGCCCTGTTGCCGTCAGTGTGCCTCTGAAATGACCGTTGCTCGCCAGGCTCGTTAGCCTTACAAGATGCGCCGATGGATAGCTCCGATCATTCTGCTTGCGGCCTGTTCCGGGACGGTCCAGGAGGCTATTTCCGTTCCGAGCACCGTCGCGACGACATCCAGCACTCTCTCCGGCTCGCCGTCGACGACCGCGCTCGCGGCCGATCAGTCTTCCACCACCACCGTTTCCAGCACGACCACGACGACGGCCGTCCCCCTCGATCCGCTCCTGGGTCTGGCCTACCGGCAAATTGCCGGCGATCTCGAATTCCCCGTGTTCGTTGATGCGCCCCCCGGTGACTCCCGCCTCTTCGTCGTTTCTAAAGAGGGCCGTATCTGGGTATCGGAGGGAGGCCCGGTGCTCGACGAGCCGTTCCTGGACATCACCGATCTGGTTCGCAACGAAGGTGAGCAAGGTTTGCTGGGCCTTGCTTTCGATCCGGCGGTAGAAGGCCGCTTCTTCGTTCACTACTCGGACGGTCGCGGAGATACGGTGCTCGCCTCGTATCTCTCCTCCGCCGACCCAAACCGCGCCGACCCGTCCTCAGGTCAGATTCTGTTCACAGCCGATCAACCGGCTTCCAACCACAACGGCGGGATGCTCGCCTTCGGCCCGGACGGATACCTCTACATGGCCCTCGGCGACGGTGGGCGGGGCAACGACGCCTTTGGCCATGGACAGCGCAGCGATACCGTGTTCGGAGCGATCCTCCGGTTCGTCACGGATCCATTCGGACCTGCGCCTGGGAATCCATTCGGGGAGGTGTGGTCGTACGGTCTTCGCAATCCATGGCGATTCTCGTTCGATGGTGACCTGATCTACATCGGAGATGTCGGCCAGAACTCCTTCGAGGAGATCAACGTGGCTCCTGCCGCGGCACCGGGGTTGAACTATGGGTGGCCGATCAGTGAGGGCCTCCATTGCTTCTCACCGTCGACCGGGTGTGACACGAATGGCATCACGCTGCCGGTCATCGAGGTTGCGCACGGCGACGGAGGGGCCTGTTCGATCACAGGCGGATACGTTTATCGGGGTGAGGCGATCCCAGAGTTGGAAGGTCACTACTTCTACTCGGACTATTGCGGCGGCTGGCTCCGCAGCTTCGCCTGGAATGGATCTGAGGTGACCGAGCCGACCGATTGGACGGCCGACGTCGGTTTAGTCGGCGGAATCACATCTTTCGGCACCGACGGATTCGGCGAGCTCTACGTAACGGCCGGCGATTCCGTTTACCTCATTGTGCCGGTCCGGTGATTGTCGATCCTCCTCCCGTTTGTTGACCGGGTAGGGTCGTTCTATGTCTACGACAACTCCTTACGGTGCCTGGAACTCTCCGATCACTCCCGTAATGCTGGCCGGTGGTCAGATCTCGTTCTGGGGTCTGACTTCCGATGGTGTTGATGTCTATTGGGGAGAGTTCCGAGCTTCGGAATCCGGACGCGTTGCGCTGATGCGGTGGCAGGACGGCAGGGCCGAGGAGGTGGCACCGGGGTTCAATGCCAGGACCCTTGCCCACGAATACGGCGGGAGCTCTGTGGCGGTCGACCGGGGCAGGATTGTCGCATCCTCATTTGAGGATCAACGGATATACCGGCTCGACGGTCACGCGCCCCGCCCGATCACGCCGGAACCTCCCGGGCCTCGCGCCTGGCGGTTTGCGGACACGATCTTTGCTGGTGACCGTTTGGTCTCGGTGCGGGAAGATCACACCGCGGAGGGGGAGGCCCGCAACGAACTGGTGCTTGTCGATTCCGAAGGGGCGGGGCAACCCGTTGTACTCGTCACGGGTCACGACTTCTATGCGGCACCTCGGGTCAGCCCGGACGGAACACGTCTCGCCTGGCTGGCATGGGATCACCCGAACATGCCTTGGGATCACACTCAGCTGTGGACCGCCGACTTGCGTGGCGACGAGCTCTCGAACGCTCGGCCCATTTCATCAGTCGGCGAGTCGTTTTTCCAACCGGAGTGGTCGCCGGATGGGGTTCTGCATATCGTGTCGGATCGTTCGGGCTGGTGGAATCTCTACCGGGTCGAAAGCGACTCACTCGAGGCCCTCCATCCGGCCGACCGCGAGTTCGGCGAGCCGGCATGGCTGTTCGGGTTCCGGACCTACGGTTTCCTACCCGACGGCCGTATCGCCGCCAAGGTGGCAGACAACGGGCTGTGGTCGCTCGTCGTCCTCGAGGCGGGTGAGGCCCGGTCGATCGACCTTGGTGATCGAACCGCGTCGAGCCCGTTCCTGGCTGTGGCCGGGGGAAGGATCTGGACGACGATGGGGGGTGCGACCGAGCCGCTGGCGCTGCTGTCGGTGGATCCGGATGGATCGTTTGACGTCGTGAAGCGGGCTTCTTCCACCGGTGTCGACGAAGCGTTCATCAGTCGGCCGAGTCCGATTGTTTTTCCGACCAGCGACGACACGGTGGCGCATGGGTTCTATTACCCGCCGACCAACCCCAAATATGAGGCACCCGATGGGGAGCTTCCCCCTTTGATTGTGTCGTCACACGGTGGGCCGACATCGCAGACCCAGGCGGTGTTCAACTTGCACGTGCAGTTCTGGACGACCCGCGGTTTCGCCGTGATGGATGTGAACTACCGCGGTTCGACGGGATACGGACGGGAATATCGAAACGCTCTCCAGGGCCGTTGGGGTGATGCCGACGTCGTCGACTGCGTCAACGCCGCCAGGTTCCTGGCGGCCGAAGGCACGGTGGATCCGGCGCGTTTGGCGATTCGCGGGGGTAGCGCCGGAGGATATGTGACCCTCTGCGCGCTCACCTTCCACGACGTGTTCACCGCAGGAGCGTCTTACTGCGGTGTCGCCGACATCTCCGCACTCATGGAGACTACGCACAAGTTCGAGTCGCGCTACGACGAATCGCTGATCGGCCCGATGCCTGGAGCCCGCCGGCTTGCCTACGATCGTTCGCCGATCCATTTCGCAGACCAGGTTTCGTGCCCGGTGTTGATCATTCAGGGAGCACAGGACCCGATTGTGACGCCCGACCAGGCAGAGGTGTTTGTCGACGCCATGCGTTCGAGCAACCTCCCTCATTCATATCTCCTGATCGAGGGGGAGGACCACTTCCTGGGCAAAAGTGAGACGATTGTCGCCACCCGGGAAGCCGAGCTGTCGTTCTACGGGCAGCTCTTCGGATTCGAACCCGCGGGCGAGATCGCGCCGGTGAAGATCGAGAACTTCGGCTGACTCGGATTCTCAGCAATGCTGTGTACCGCTGGTGACGTACAGCATTGCCGAGAAAGTTGGTCGGAAGTTCTCGGCAATACTGTCATTGCTGGAGAACGACAGCATTGCTGAGAAATATCAGATGATGGTGTCCGTGCGGGTTTCTTCCACAATGCCTCTCCAGGCGAGCACGGCGTCTGCCCCGGCAGGTGGCCAGTAGCGATCCCGGCGGTAGGCCCAGTACTCGAATGGGTTGTCGTAGTAGGCAAGCGTGAAGATCGATTTGACTACGGACCGCCGGGTAGCGAGGCCGATGATCAGTCCGATCAGGCCGGCGACGATGGCCCAGGCCGTATATAGGAGCGGGAACAGCGGGCCGAACCATCGCTGTTGCCATACGTGCAGCATCTCGTGACGATCTATTAGCAGGCGTCTCCGCCGACCACCGGCACCATCCAGTCCCGAGACGCCGTCTGCATTGGTGATCACGTTTCCGACCGCGGACGCGAATCCGGACTTGATCCGGTACCCGCCTTCGTACACGTGGCGGCCACGCCTCCGACTGAGATCGCTCCGAAATTTCCCGGATGGCATTGCGGCCTGCAGGGCGTGGATGAGGGCAGACGCCGCAGTCCCGACGAGACCCCAGGTCGAATCGAGGACGAATCCGATCCACCCGCTCGGTGTCTGCCAGGCGTAGATGCCTCGCAATCCAGAGATGAATCCGTTTACTCCCGCGACCACCGCGGCCGGCATTGCCAGCCCGAAAGGTAGCCCGACCATCCATCCGAGAATCGCAGCGCCGGCCCCTGAGACGGCAGCTTCGATGCTGCTCACTAGAGGAGCCCCTTGTGAGCGAGTGAGAGAACGTCCATGGCTCCGGCGATGGTCACATGCAATGCGGCACCCCACCACACCGATCTGGTCTTCAGGCTCATCGTTCCCAGGATCGTTCCGCCGAAGATCGCACCTATCGCCTCCAGGAGCGGTTTGCGGAAATGGATCATCGTGTAGGGCACCACCATGATGATGACCGCCATGTATCCGAAACGGTGCTTCAGCCCGTGGACCATGAAACCTCGAAAGAAGAATTCTAGGGCAACGAATTGGAGACCGTAGAGCACCCACCAGATCCAGAGGTACGGCCAGAAAGGTTGTCCCGGCGTCAGATCAAAGAACGGGTACTTGGCCTGGAACCCATCGGTGAAAGAGACGGCAATTATCACCGGGATACTGACTGCCAGAAGCCCGATATAGACCCTGGCATGCTTGAGTGATCCGCGAGCTCCGAAGTCGACCGGCTTCCCGCCCAGACCGTATCGAATGGCCAGCAGCGGGAGTGCCACGTAGGCAGAGATCTGGACGACGGCCCACCAGGCCAATCGGTTGAACTGTGCTGCATCCGCAGTTGTGAAGAGAGATTCCGCCGTTTCTGCGCCGAGGAATCCTCCGACTCCGACGATCCACTTCCAGTCTGTGCCGAAGTTGGTGATGAGCAATACAACGACGGAGGTGATCAGCACAATGGTGGCGCGCCGATCGGCGGATTCCGGGGGAGTCGTTGAACGGTAAACGTCCGATGCTGCGTCGGTTTCCGTGCGGGTGGCCGTCAGATAGGTTTCCCATAGGCGGCGTGCGGTCGTTGTCGTGGTGATCTGCATGAGTGAGGGAGGGTAGTGAGCCGTGGACGGTGAGCTGAGCCCCTCGATTGAGATTCCGTACCTTGTACCTTGTACGTTGTACGTTGTAATTCTTCCGAAAGGATCGTGGTGAGCGAGACCGAAAGCGAGTTCGTTGGTCGAGTCATTGGAACCGACGATGCCACCCCCTTGGAGTTCTGGGTAAGCGTCGCAGAGGGTCAGTACATGCAACTCGACGATGTGGTCGCGCTGGAACGCACTCTGCCCAACGACGAAGAGGTGAAGATTTACGGCATGGTCGGTCAGGTGAGAGCCCGCCACGAGGGTGCCCGCTTCGATTCAGATGTGTTTCTGATCGAAGACGGCGTTCTCCCGGCAGAGGTCTCGGAATCGGCACAAGTGACGGCAACCCGCTTCGAGCCGGAGATCTTTGTCCCTCCCCGGCCCGGGCAAGCAGTCCGCAGGGCGCGCGGCATCGAACGCGATGAAGCGCTGTTCTTCGACAAGATGAATGAGCGACTTCCCATCGGGTTGTCGCGCAGCAACGAGCCGCTCTACGCCAACCTCGAGTTCGTCGACGGTCGCCGTGGAGCGCACGTCAATATTTCGGGGATATCCGGCGTAGCCACCAAGACCACCTATGCGACGTTCTTGCTGCACTCGCTCTTCGAATCCGGTGTCCTCGGGTCCAGATCGGTCAACACGAAAGCTTTGATATTCAACGTGAAAGGCGAGGATCTGCTATTCCTCGATCGACCCAATCTGGCCCTTGACGAAACGCAGGCCGATAGGTACCAGGCGCTGGGATTGCCGGCCCAACCGTTCCGGTCTGTGGGCATATTTGCTCCCCCGCGGCGCGGCTCGACCACCGGGGCGCCAGACGTTTACGCCCGCACCGAAGGCGTCACGTCCTTCTACTGGAGCCTGGCCGAGTTTTGTCATGATGATTTGCTGCCGTTCCTCTTTGCCGACGCGGAAGATGATCGCTCGCAATACACCATGGTTGTCTACAACGTCATGGCGCAGTTGCGTCACGCCTCCCGGCTCGAGGACGGAGCAGTCGTCATTGAAGGCTCGACCCTTCGCTCTTTCCGGGATCTCGTCGACTTCATCACTTTGCGTGTACAAGACGAGGAGGATCGCTACCAATGGGCGGGTCCTGCAATCGGCACGGGAACGATCAACGCTTTCGTACGACGCCTGCAGGGAGCAGTTCGCCACATCGAGCACCTGATCCGCGCCGACCTCCCGAATCCCGGCCGGCACCGCGTGGCGTTGCAGAACCAGGTGACAGTGGTTGATCTGCACAATCTTCATGACCGGGCGAAGCGATTCGTCGTTGGTGTGACGGTGCGTGGTGCCTTCGATGAGAAGGAGAAGGCCGGGCAGTCGGAAGAATTGCTGTTGATCGTTCTCGATGAGTTGAACAAGTACGCCCCGCGCGAGGGTTCGAGTCCGATCAAAGAGATCCTGCTCGACGTCGCAGAGCGAGGTCGCTCACTCGGGGTGATTCTCATCGGGGCCCAGCAAACGGCGTCGGAAGTCGAGCGGCGAATTATCGCCAACTCGTCGATTCGGGTGGTCGGAAGACTGGATTCCGCAGAAGCGTCGCGCGATGAGTACGGGTTCCTGCCTTCAGTCCAGCGTCAGCGTGCCACCATCCTCAAACCGGGAACCATGCTCGTCACTCAGCCGGAGATTCCGGTTCCGCTCGTGCTGGAGTTCCCGTTCCCGGCCTGGGCAACTCGCTCCAGTGAGGCGGGCCCGGCTCCTTCCGGGGACCAGCCGGACGATCCGTTCGAAGGTCTCTCCTAGGTTTCTCGGCAATGCTATGCATCACTCAAGGGGCATTGCATTGCTGAGAAATGCCGGGACGCCGGAGCGATGAGACGGTTCGCTGCCCCTGAGCGTAGGGCGCGGCTCGTGGAGCGCCATCACCTGGCCGGACCGGCCGCCGACGTTGAGACGGTTGCCGCGGATCTGGTCGGGTTCCATTCGAGCGACCCGGTAACGGTCTTTCTCTCGGCTCGCGCCCGCGTCGCCGGGTTTCGGATCACGGATTTGGAAGAGGCTCTGTACGCCCGCCGTTCGCTGGTGCGCATGCTGGGTATGCGTCGTACGTTGTTCGCGGTGCCAACCGACCTGGCCTCGATAATGCAGGTCGCGTGTACTCGTCACCTGGTAACTGGCCAGCGGCACCGTCTTATTGCCATGCTCGAGGAGCAGGGTGTGGCGGTCGACGGCGATCGGTGGTTGGAAGGGGTGGAAACTGCCACACTCGCCGCCGTCGGGAAACTAGGCGAGGCAACGGCCGTCGAGTTGACGGCCATCGTGCCGGAGCTCAGTCAGAAGCTCATGTTCGGTGAGGGCAAAACCTGGGGTGGAATGGTGGGTGTCTCCACTCGGGTGCTGTTTCTGCTGGCGACGACGGGCCGCATTCTGCGCGGTCGTCCGCGTGGTTCGTGGAAGTCGAGCCAATACCGGTGGGCTGAGACCGACGTATGGCTCGACGGGGGACTTGCCGCTGTGGACCCGGAGTGGGCGGAGGCCGAGCTGCTGCGTCGGTGGCTGGTGTCGTATGGCCCCGGAACGATTACCGACCTGCGCTGGTGGACGGGATGGACCCTGTCCAAGACGCGGGCGGCGCTGACCCGACTGGATATCGCGGAGGTCGAGCTGGACAATGGGCCGGGCGTTGCGCTGGCCAACGATTTGGAGACCGGCTCGTCGGTCGGTCCGTCAATTGTGTTGCTTCCCGCACTGGATCCGTCGGTGATGGGGTGGAAGGAACGCGAGTGGTTCCTGGGCGACCTGCAGGGTTTGCTCTTCGATTCCAACGGCAACGCCGGACCAACAGTGTGGGTTGACGGGCGCATCGTGGGAGGCTGGGCGCAGCGTACCGACGGCGAGATTGCAGTCCGGGTTCTCCGGGATGTCGGTCGTGAAGCACGAGGCGCGATTGCGGCCGAGGCGGCCGTTTTGTCTGAATGGCTTGGCGACGACCGAGTCAAGCCGCGGTTTCGAACCCCGCTCGAGCAGGAGCTGGTCGGCTAGTGGGATACCCAGGTAGTTTCTCTTTGGAACCTCCACCAGTTCCGGACACGCACCTCGCAGGAACGGTGTGTAGGCGTGCCCTAATCTCTGTCGCATGCGAATCTTGACCGTCTGCCTTGGGAACATTTGTCGCTCTCCCGCTGCGGAAGCTGCAATCCGGGCTGCTGCCGCTGAAGAGGGTCTGAAGGTCGAAGTGGATTCTGCCGGCACGGGTCGCTATCACATAGGCGATGGACCGAACCCCCGGTCCATCGCGGCCGGCGCTGAAGTGGGCCTTGACGTGCGGGGGAGGGCAAGGCAGGTTCGCCTCGAGGACTTCGACGAGTTCGATGTGATCGTCGCGATGGATCATGCCAACTATGAAGATCTGCGGCGATTGGCACCTTCGAAACATGCCCGGGACAAAATCCACCTCTTCCGCGATTTCGATCCGGCGTCACCCGGCCAGGAGGTTCCGGATCCGTATTACGGAACCGAAGAGGACTACCGCGCGATGGTCACCGTCATCCTTCCCGCGGCTCGTGGTCTGGTTGACAAGCTCAAGGGGTGGGACATCTGAGCTGGGCGACCATCACCCGATCTAGCGTCGCCGGCCGCCCGGTGGCGATCAAACATACGGCATACGACGCCAGGGTCGAGGCCGATGGTCTGCGAAGATTGGCGAAGGCGGGAGCTCCTGTTCCAGAGGTTTTGGGAGCGGATTCGGACGAACTCGTTATGGCCTGGGTGTCAGGACTCCCCGATTGGGAGGCACTGGGCGCGACCCTGGCCCTGGTGCACCGGACGTCGGCGCCCGCCTTCGGATATGAAATCGACAATGTGATCGGTTCGCTTCCGCAGCCGAATCCGTGGACGGGGTCTTGGGGAGAGTTCTTCGCTGAGAGCCGGGTTCGAGTGCATCTGGACGATCCATCCGTACCTGTTCAGTTGCGGCGCCGGCTCGAAGCGGCGTGCGACGGCGCGCTGCCTGTCTTTCTGGAGGAGCACGGCCCTGCTCCGAGTCTTGTGCACGGCGACATCTGGTCCGGCAACATCGTCGATGGCGCGTTCCTGATCGATCCGGCGGTGTCATTCTCGGATAGAGAGGTAGAGCTGGCATTCATGGCCGTATTTGGCGGCATCCCGCAGGCCATGTGGACGGGGTATCTCGAGGCCTGGCCCCTCGAAGACGGCTGGGAACGGCGGCGACTTGCGCTCCAACTGCATCACTTGCTGGTGCACGTCCGGCTCTTCGGCGGAGGATACGTTCGGATGGTCGAGGACCGTCTCGACCGCCTTGGGTGGTGACGCCTCTTGTGGCCCGGTTCCTTTGCGGCCCGGCTGCTCCCTCCAACGGTCGCTCCGCGTACGGCGGGAAGAAAAGTCACCCGCTCCCGGTACCATCGCCGGCGTGAAGCTGTTGCACACTTCCGACTGGCACGTCGGGCGAACTATCAGAGGGCGAAGCCGCGCCGAAGAGCACAGAGCGGTGCTGTCGGGTATTGCCGGCGTGGCGGCCGATGAGGCGGTGGACCTGGTCCTGGTTGCAGGGGATTTGTTCGACGTATCGGCTCCCAGCGCCGAGTCGGAGCGAATTGTCTACGAAGCGTTACTGGGGCTGGCCCGCGTGGCCCCGGTGCTGGTTGTCGCCGGCAACCACGATCATCCGAAACGACTCGAAGCCGTCGCCCCGCTTCTCGAACTGGGAAGGGTGACCGTCGTCGCGCTTCCGAAACGAGCAGACGAAGGTGGGGTCGTCCGTTTCCCGGATCTCGACACACGGGTGGCACTTCTCCCTTTCCTCAGCCAGCGAGCCATCGTCAACGCCGACGACCTCATGGCGCTGGATCCCGACCAGCACGACGGCAAGTACGCCGGGCGCCTCGGCGCCATCATCGGCAAGCTCACGAATGCCATGGGCACAGATCAAGTCAACATCTTCTGCTCCCACCTCACCGTGCACGGCGGAGTGATGGGCGGAGGTGAGCGTACGGCCCACGTCTTCCCCTACGCAATCGCCGCCCAGATGTTTCCCGGATCGCTGTCGTATGTGGCTCTCGGACACCTTCATAGGCTTCAGAAAGTGCCGGCTCCAGCTCCCGTTTGGTATTCGGGATCGCCGATGCAGCTCGACTTCGGCGAGGTCGATGACACCAAAGGCGTACTGATCGTTGAAGCCGAGCCGGGACTACCCGCCACCGTACGGGAAGTTTCGCTTGGTGCAGCGCGCCGGCTCATCCGGCTGCGCGGGACCCTCGAGCAGATCGAGACGTTCGCCGGCACTACCGATGATGCATATCTCAAGATAGAACTCGATGAACCGGCCAGAGCGGGACTCGCCGATGAAGTCCGAGATCTATTCCCCTACGCGGTCGACGTGGTTCTGGCGGCGCAGGCCGACGGTCGTTCTCGTCCGAGGGCTGCGGCCCGTCTGGGCAGGGCTGCTCCCGAACTCTTCCGGGAGTATCTCGAGCACAGGAACGTGGACGACGGCCGACTCGCCGCGTTGTTCGACGCTTTGCTGGAGCAGACCTATGAGGCCTAGACGTCTCGAGGTCGAGGGATTCACCGCCTTCAGGGCCAAGACCGTCGTCGATTTCGACGGCGCAGATCTCTTTGCGTTTGTCGGCCCGACGGGAAGCGGCAAGTCGAGCCTGGTCGATGCTCTGCTCTTCGCTCTCTATGGGGTGGTGCCGCGCCTCGGTAAAGCGGCGGTGGAGCCCATCATCTCTCTCGGTAAGAGTGAAGCAAGGGTGCGCTTCGACTTCTCAGTCGGCGAAACCGAGTACGTGGCTGCGCGCGTTGTGCGGCGCACCAAGACCGGAGCGACCACCGCTGAAGCCCGTCTAGAGGGCGGGCCCGAATCGATCATGGGAGCCGACGAGGTCACGGAAGCAGTCGAGGCGCTGGTCGGACTCGGCTTCGATCACTTCACGAAATGCGTTGTGCTCCCTCAAGGCGAGTTCGCTGCGTTTCTGCAAGACACCCCGGCGAAGAAGCAGGAACTCTTGCGTGAACTGCTCGACCTGGGTCGGATCCAGATAGTCAGGAAGCTCGCTCTCGACCGTCAGAAAGTCGCCGATACGACGCTGGATCTGTTGTCCATCCAGTTGGAGGATCTCGTGTTCGCTTCCGAGGAAGCCCTCAATGCGGCGGAAACGAAACGGGACAAACTGGCCGCGATCCGTGAGGAGATCGATGCCGCCGAGCCGGAACTCGAGGCGGCTCGTGCGTCGGCGGTTGCTGCAACCGAAGACACCGAGCGTGCCCGGCGTGAGGCGGCGCTGCTCCAGGCGATCGAAATGCCGTCCGATCTCGCCGACCTCACGAAAGTGGTGGAGCAAACGGCCGCCCAGCTGAAGGCAGCGGAAGCCGGCGCGGTGGACGCCGAGAAACAGCGTATCGGGTTGGAGAAGCAGTCGGGGGAGATCCCGGACCTCGCCGCGCTCGCCCGAGTCCTCGATCTTCACCACCGGCTCGCCGCGGAGATCGAGGCTGAGGCCGCCGCTTCAGAGCAAGAGAATGCGGCCGGCGTTGAAGCCGAGAGAGCGAAGGCTGCTTCGAGCGCTTCCGAAATAGCACTCGTCGCCGCACTTGGTCGGCTCGACGAAGTCCGCCGGCTGCATGCGGCTCATGATTTGGCGGAGCACCTCGAAGTGGGCGAGCCGTGCCCGGTGTGTCGCCAGACCGTGGGCGAGCTTCCCGATGACGAGTCAATTCCAGATGAATTAGCGGCGGCTGCAGCCCTCGTGCGCCAACTCCGCGAGCAGGTTGCAACCGCGGCAGCCGTCACCGTGCAGAGCGGGGAGCAGCTGGCTGCGGCCGCATCCCGGCATGCCGAAGCGGCTCGCCGGGTCGCCTCGCTCCGGGAATCGCTGGCCGACCAACCAGTGGCATCCGAAAGCGAACGCCTGATGGCCGCCCGCAAGGACCTGAATGTTCGCCTGCAAGGAGCCATCGAAGTGGAGCAGGAGGCTCGTCGGCGTGTCGAAACGGCTCGGGCTCAGGAGCGTGGAGTTGCTCAGACAATTGATAGAGCACGGCGGGACTTTGACACGACGCGCGACAGCCTGGCGGCACTTTCGCCACCGGTCGCCGAACGAAAGCGTCTCGAAGAGGATTGGACCAGCCTGGTCGAGTGGGCGGCTGAGACGGCGAGATCTCGCACGAAATCGGCAAATGATCTCGAGCGCGTTGCAGGCGAGACCAGAGACACGATCGATCGGCAGGAACGGCTGGTCATCGAGAAGCTGCGTGGGCTGGGCGTGGACTTCGACAATCGAAAGGTTCAGAGACTTCGCGACATCTGCGTCGAGGCGTTGGCAGTCACCACACAAGAAGTCGAGCGGATCGCGACAGCTCGATCCAAGGCGAGCAAACTCGCCGGGGAACGTGATCGTCACCGGGAGCAGTCTGTCGTTGCAAAAACGCTGGCCCAACACCTGGCTGCCAACGGATTCGAGGGGTGGCTGATGGCCGAAGCGCTCGAAGCCCTCGTCGAGGGCGCTAATCAGCGCCTCGACGACTTGTCGAGTGGCGCCTTCTCGCTCGAACTCGAGAAACGCGACTTTCGCATCATCGACCATCGCAACGCCGATGAACGACGTTCGGTCAAGACTCTATCTGGGGGGGAGACGTTCCTCGTCTCGCTGGCTCTGGCACTGGCACTCGCAGAGCAACTGGCCTCGATGTCGGTGCATGGAGTAGCCCGGCTCGAGTCGATGTTCCTAGACGAAGGCTTCGGATCCCTCGATTCGGAGTCCCTCGACGTCGTCGCGGCAGTGATTCATGAACTCGGGTCGGACGGTCGCACAATCGGATTGATAACTCACGTGAAGGATCTCGCCGAACAGGTGCCGGTCCGATTCGAGGTTCGCAAAGGCCCCGCCGGAGCTACGGTCGAAAGGACGGACGCATGAACTTCTCGATCGAGCCGTGGGCGCCCGAATACGGAGTTGCGTCGAGCGCGGACATGGACGAGACAACCGCGCCTCCGTCGCTCGACGTCGAAGTCCCGCCGGCCGACTGGGCCCCGATCCAACCATCCGGCAGAGCCGCCGAATCGGTACTTTTTGTCGATGGCGTGAGGCGGATCGATGCGAACGTCTGGATCACAGAACCCGAAGGGATATCGACGCTCGGGATTTGTGCCTCCTATGCGGCCGGAGCCGTCAGAGCGGATGGCAGTGCCGAGGTCGTGGAAGCGGTCGTCGAGCGAGGTCTCTTCAGCTCGGCCGGGCATGCAGAGGACATCTCGACGGGGCGCACGACCTATGCGATCCGGGCTGCGGCCGGGGAGACTCCTGAGGCCCTCTGGCTGGCATTGCAGCAACGGATGGGAGAACTCGAAAACGCTGTAGTCACGAAACACGAGGGCGCCGACCTGGTCGTAGCGGACGGTCCGCTGAGAACGGGAAGACATGTTCCGTCATCTGTGGGATACATCAAGACCCATCATGTCCACTACCTGCCCCCGGCCGTACGTCCGATTCTGGGATCGCTCGGCGCCGGGCAGCGGACCCCGATATTCTTGTCGACTACGTCGTGGTCGCGCTTCATGTGGTATGTCCGTCTACCGGGACCCGTGGGGCACCCTCTGGCGTCCGTTGTGCGACTCGAGGCTTCGGCGGACCAGTCGCCGGCATCGGCAGTGGCTCTGGCCGATCTCGTCAGCTCGTCTCTACCCCGCTTTGCCTCCCATGGTCACAAGGACCCCAGAGCGCCCCAGAATCTCTATCCCATTGCCGGCCTCGAACGGGAGCTACGAAGGCGATTGGGGGATCCTCGACTTCTCTATCGTGACTTGCGTGCGGCAGCCGCGACGGGCTAACGGTCACGCCTCGCGTTTTGCCTCCCGGGTCATGAGCGCCAGCACCGCTTCGCGTGGATGTGCCCCGTCGTATAGGACCCGGCCGACCTGCTCGGCGATGGGCGTCTCGACTCCAACCTTCGCGCCGAGATCGAGCACGGCTCTGGTCGTCTTGACGCCTTCGGCGACCATCCGCATATCTTCGATGATCTGATCCAGCGAGCGGCCTCTGGCAAGTTCAACACCCACTCGATGATTCCTGCTTTGCGAACTCATGCAGGTGGCGATCAGGTCGCCTACTCCGGCCAGGCCGGCAAAAGTGGCCGGCTCACCGCCGAGTGTCTCGCCGAGGCGGGTGAGTTCGGCGATGGCACGAGTGATGAGGGCGGCCAGGGTGTTGTCACCGAGTCCGAGTCCACGAGCCATGCCTGCCGCGATAGCCATCACATTCTTGAGGGCGCCCGCCGTCTCGCATCCGACCACGTCTCTATTGGTATAGACCCGAAAAGTTGGATCCATGAACGCTTGCTGTAGTACGCCGGCGACGTCGAGATCCTCCATGGCGATGACGGTGGCGGCCGGCTGGCCCTGCATGATCTCCTTAGCGAGATTGGGCCCCGTCAGCACACCGACTTTGGTCGGATCATGTGTAGGGAGGACCTCCAACGTCACCTCGCTCATTCGTTTCAGTGACTCTTGCTCGATTCCCTTGGTGAGGCTAAGTATCGGCGTGCCATCTTCGATGAACGATGCCAGATCGGCCATGACTCCCCGGTAGCCGTGCGAAGGTACCGCCATCACGATGGCCTCAACTCCCGACACGGCGTGCTCGAGATCGGTCGAAGCGCGCAAACCGTAGGGAAGGCGGAAACCGGCGAGGTAGTCCGGGTTCTCTCCACCGTTGATTGCATCGGCGAGTTCTGTTCGTCGTGCCCACAATGTGACCGGTTGTCGGCGAGCGGCGAGCGCCGCCACCGTCGTCCCCCACGAACCCGCCCCTATCACGGCCATCTTCATTGAGCATCCTTTCGAGCTCCCCACGATACGCCGTCGGCTTGAGTCATGCCCGTCACGGCTACACTCGCCCGCCGTGGCAAAGATCGGCATTCTCGGGTTCCCAAACGTTGGCAAAACCACCCTGTTCAACGCGTTAACCGGCTTGACGGCACCGACCGCTTCGCATCCGTTCTCAACAACCGAACCGAATGTGGGAGTGGCGTCGGTTCCGGACGAGAAGTTGGATCGCGCGGCTGCCGTCGAGAACTCTGCCAAGATCGTGCACGCGCAGTTGGAGCTTCTGGACGTTCCTGCTCTGGCCAAACCCGGTCACGGGGGCGGACTGGCCGGCCAGTTCCTAGGCCGCCTCCGCGATGTCGAGGCGCTGGCGGTCGTGCTGCGAGCCTTCGAGGATCCCGGGGTACCGGACGATGAATCCGGCGTCGACCCCGTTGCGCAGGCGCAGGAACTGCTCCTCGAGTTGGCACTTGCCGACTTCGATGTGTTTGACCGCCGCAAGGCCAAGATCGCCAAGGAGGCAACCGCAGATCCGTCCAAACGCGGGGCGGCCGACGCTGTTGCTGCGGGCACCTCGGTGCTGGAAGCCGGAGAGGCCCTCCGGCAGCACAACTGGGAGCCGGAGGCGATCAGAGCCTTCCGTGACCTCGCTCCGCTCACTATGAAACCGGCTGTTTGGGTGATAAACGCAGCGGAGGACGCAGATGCGGTCGCATTGGCAAGTGCGGTTGAGGAGGTCGTGCCGGAAAGCGACATCGTTGTCGTGGTGTCCGCCCTCCTGGAAGAAGAAGCCGCCCAACTCGACCCCGACGATCGAGCCGAACTATTCGAAGGATTGGGACTGGGGGAAGGGGCGTTGAGCCGCATGGTCCGTGCCTCATACTCGGCCCTCGGAGTTCAGTCGTTCTACACACTCGGGCCGAAGGAAGCTCATGCCTGGACCGTACGGGTGGGCGCAAAGGCTCCAGAGGCCGCCGGGAAGATCCATTCGGACCTCGAGCGCGGCTTCATCCGGGCCGAGATAGCGCCTATCGACGACGTGATTGAGGCGGGAGGCTGGGATCCCGCGAAAGCATCCGGGATCGTGAAGGTAGAAGGCAAGGCGTACACGATGTCCGAAGGCGACGTGGTTCTGGTTCGGTTCTCCGTCTGAGGCGGGGTGCGGCGGCTACCATCTTCCTGCGATGGCTGATCCAACTGAAGCGGAGACGCCGCGGCTCAGTCCGATGACCCCGCCCGAAGCCCGTGCGGAGTTCGTCCGCGAACTCAAGGCGCTGGTCGAGGCGGGCGAGTATTTCGTCTCTCCGGATGACATTGCCCGGGCCGTTCTGGCACAAATCGCGGCATTTCACCGCTCTCAGTGAGATTTCTGTCAATAAGGGCACTCCCCGTGCCGATGCTTTTCTGTAATGACGGAAGATGTACGCCTCAGTTGGTGGCAGCGCCGGCTCGATGAACTCGCTCAGGAGATCAAAGCCGGCAGTTACTTCGTGCCTGCAGAAGAGATCGCTGCTGCAATTCTCTTTGGACGCCCGAAGTGGGGAGACAATCCCGAGCTTGTTGCGAAGTCGACCGAATGGTCCGCCGAGAGAGCAACTGCCAGCTTCGGCTGAGGCGTTCAGGGAACTGCGAGTGCGAATAGCGTCGTAAAAGCGGAGGCTCCGGCAAGGGGGGTTGACCGGAGCCTCCTTTGGGGTCGTAATGTTGAGCACGGCGCCAGGGTGAACCCGTCCTCACGACCCCGTGTGGCGGGGTAGTTGTGTGGTGGAAACCGGCCAAGCCGGTCTCATGGTGATCCTACGCCCCGGCCCAAAACCCGTCAATCAGTATCCGTCGCGATCAACCCGATCCCGAAGACGTGCCATACTCATGCGCCGTGCGCGAAGCAGTTCAACAGTGGGTCGAGAGCCTTCCGATACCGGAACCAGTCGCGGTTATGCTCCTCGCTGCGTTGCCGATCACCGAACTGCGCCTGGCCCTTCCCTTTGCCAGGGGAGTGCTCGAATGGAGCTTGCTGCCGGCCCTCTTTTGGTCGGTGCTCGGCAATCTGCTGCCGGTGCCGTTCATCCTCTGGCTACTCGGGCCGGTCACTTCATGGGCAGAAGAGCACTGGTCGTGGTTGCACCGGTTTCTCGAGAGGTTGTTCTTGCACACGCGCAAACGCCACACAGCTAAATTCGATCGCCTGCGCGATCTAGCTCTCATCGCGTTCGTGGCCATCCCACTCCCGGTAACGGGTGCCTGGTCGGGTTCTTTAGCTGCGTTCGTATTCGGAGTCGAGCGGCGACGGGCGTTGGCTCTGATCGCCGTCGGGGTGCTGGTCGCAGGTGTTGTCGTGTCATTGCTCGTCGAGGCCGGCGTTATGCTGGCGGAAGGTTGATGGCGTGAGAAAAACGATCACAGCGATTCTCCTGGTGGCGACGATCACTGCCGGTTGTTCCTCGAACCTGGAAGAGGACGCCTCCGGAGCTGAGATCTACTCGGCGCTCTGTAGTCGTTGTCATTCCAGTGATTTATCCGGCGGAATCGGTCCGGCTCTGGGGGCAGGAAGTGATCTCGTCGATCAGCCGGATACCTACCTTCTGCAAACCATCTCGGCCGGCCTAGGGCGGATGCCCGCCTTCCGGTTCAACCTGACTGAAGCCCAGATTGAGCGGGTCGCCGACTACCTGCGCTCCCAGCAAGAGTCCGGCTAGATATCGATCCTCGCGACTTCACCGGTGAGGCCGATGAGAGCGGTGACGCGCTCTTGGAACGAGTGCGGGTTCCCGGTGGTCAATAATCGCAGCTCAGGTGATCCGCCCCGGTCGAGACCGTTTTGTCTGGCTACCCGTTCTACCTGGGCGGCCACCGCCGGAGCGGGATCCACCACCTGAACCCCCGACAGTTCGGCGATGAGACCGCCCAGGAATGAGTAGTGAGTGCAGCCGAGAACGATTTGATCTACGGCGCGTCCCCGGAACGGTTCCAGGTGCTCGCGCAACGCAGCTTCGATCATCGATCGATCGGCTCCCGTTTCGACGAGGTCCGCGAGTCCCGGGCAGGGTCTCGCGATGACTTTCGTTCCGGCCGCAAACCGAGACACGACACTGGAAAAGAGTTCGCCCTGAAAAGTAGCAGTAGTGGCCAGCACGCCGACCGTGCGGGTAGCGGTCCGTTCGGCTGCAGGTTTGACGGCCGGTTCGATTCCCACAATCGGCAGCGGTGAACGACGCGCGCGGAGGTAGTGAAGTGCAGCTGCCGAGGCTGTGTGGCACGCGATCACGATCATCGCCGCCCCCTCGTCCGTGAGCGTTTGGGTGATGCGATCGGCGCGCCGTCGGACGTCATCCAGGGTTCTGTCGCCGTAGGGTCCATAGGCTTGATCGGCCACATAGATTATGCGGCTGTCGGGGAGTAGACGGCGTGTCTCCCGGAGTACCGAGAGCCCGCCCACCCCGGAATCGAACATCCCGATGGCTGTCATACGACCACTATCTCAGCAGATCCTGCGGCTGGTAGCGTCACATCCACGAAGACATGGAGGCCGCATCGTGCGTATCGAGGGTTCAGTCGCATTGGTCACAGGTGGAGCATCGGGGCTGGGTCGTGGTGCGGCCGAAGCGCTCGTAGCGCGGGGCGGCAAGGTCGCGATACTCGATTTGCCGACTTCGGACGGAGCTGCTGTTGCCGAGAGCATGGGCTCGGCGGCCGTGTTCGTGCCGGCTGATGTGCGGAACACCGAACAGGTGGCCGGGGCGGTGGCCGGCGCCGAGGAGGCCCACGACAAGATCGACCTTCTCGTCAACGCGGCCGGAGTCGTGACTGCTCACCGGGTCGTGACAAGGGGCGGCGAGCTGTTTCCACTCGACCTGTTCAAATTCACGATCGACGTCAACCTGATCGGGATGTTCGACGTGGTTCGCCGAGTTGCTGCCGCGATGAGCCGCAATGAACCGAACGAAGGAGGAGAACGCGGTGCGATCGTCAACGTGGCCTCGATTGCAGCCTACGAAGGTCAGGTCGGTCAGGCGGCCTACTCCGCTTCGAAAGGTGGAATCGTCGGGCTCACATTGCCGCTGGCTCGTGATCTGGCGGGCGCAGGTATCAGGGTGAACACGATCGCGCCCGGGATCATGGATACTCCCATGTTGGCCGGCGCTCCTCAGGAACTGAAGGATTCGCTGGCCCAGGTGCACGTCTTCCCCCGACGACTGGGCACACCAGCCGATTTCGCGCATCTGGTGATCGCCGTATTCGAGAACTCGATGATCAACGGTGAAGTGATCAGGCTCGATGCGGGAGCGCGCATGGGTCCGCGCTAGCTGTGGTTAGAGGCGTCCTCATCATCTCGGGTCGTCGACCCGAATGGACGCGATGGGGGATTCGTCGGTTCCGGCTCCTAAAGCCTCGGTGAGACGGTCCTCGAGCTCGGCCTTCGACAGCAGTGGATGCGGAAGAAAGTCATCGCTGAGTTTGACCCAGATGCGGGCGCGATACTCCTTGCTCGGTTTGCTGGGTTTGCTACCCAAATCAGCTCCTCCTGGCGGCGTTGTGGAAGTTACTCCTATCTCAGCTCCCGGTCCAGGATGCTGCCGGATGCAGCTCGGTGACAGACCCATTCCTTGTTACCTGTGGCGTCAAACCCGCCTGTTGGAGAAGCTGCCCGGTGGGTGTTGAGAGGCGCGATGATTGCGACATGAAGCGCCGCCGTAAGCGTGAGATAGCCTGGACGGTTGGGACCGACGTTTATTCGCTCGATCGCTACCGAATAGAGAGGCTTGGTTCCGCCCGTTGGCAGCTTCGGATGGCCGGACGCGTACGCTCCGAACACGCGCGTGCATCGGAAGCCCTCGCTCGTGCCCGCCGGCTGGAGCGAACACGGCGCCGCAACCGATCGATCCTGGCCAACCTGTCGGTCGCGGTGGCAGCACCGGCCGTCTTTCTAGTTCTCCTTCCATTGAGGATGGTTACCAACGATGCCTACCCGCCTGCCCGCGCATTTGTCGAACGTCTGGAAACTCTGTACGAGTCGGTCGATTCTGGACAGATTTCCAGCTTGGAGGTCGCTGGGAGTGATGCCGCTTTCACCGGAGCCAGCCTCACGGTCACCTCGCCTCTCGACCTCGGAGGAGGCCCGTCCGCAAGGAACTACGAAGTCCTCGTTGGTTCCCACGCCGGGGATTGTTATGTGGTCGCTTGGGTCCCGGGTCGTGGCCCATTTATCGGTGTTCTGTCGCCGGCGTTTCCCTGTATTCCTGCCGAGCGATTGACCCAGGTCGGGTTATACGAGCGTTCTTGGTCGGCGATCGCCGCCGAGTCTGAGATCATATGGGACGCCATACTGCCCCCGGCAAAAACGCTGGCGCGATGGTTCATACCGGTCGTGTTTGTGGTCATTGCTCTGGTTCTGGAAGGATGTGTCGGTTGCACACTGGCGCTCATGAGGTACTCCCGGCGCCGGATGCTGTTGCCGGATCTGCCGACCGGTGTCTACGCGTTGATGTCTGGTTCACCATCGGCAGAGTCTCCGTCGTAGCGCTCCAGGCATGTGAATCCACGTTTCAGTGCAATCTGCGCCTTATCCTGCGCGATGCATGACGGATACCGAACTCATGAACGTTCCGCGCTGGTTCCGCCGGGGCGTCTGGTACACCATTTCCGCGCTGCTCGTGACGGCAGGGGTTCTGTGGCTTCTCTCGAGAGTGACCGGGCTATTCCTGGCCTTGCTGATGGCGGTCTTCGTTTCTTTTGCTCTCGAACCGGCAGTCAAATACCTCGCGGCGCGCGGCTGGAGTCGCGGAGCGGCAACGGGCTTCGTGTTCATCGTTACGGGTGTGCTCGTCGTTGCTTTTGTCGCCATCATGGTTCCCGCCATCGTCGATCAGGGCACCGCTATCGCTGAGGACCTTCCGAGTTATGTCGACGAGGTGACTTCGGCGCTCGACGACTGGCTTGACATCAACATCGCTGAGTCGATGTTCGAGGGAGGTTCGCCGGATTTCGAAAAGCTTCTGTCCGACTACGGATCTGACGTAGCATCCGGCCTTCTCGGCTTCGGATCCGCCCTGCTGGGAGCCGTCATCACAGGCCTGACCGTCGCCCTGTTCGCTTTCTACATGGTGGCCGAAGGCCCGAAGTTCAGGCGGGTGGTTCTGCGAGTGTTTCGCCCCGATCGTCAACGGGAAATGCTCCGCATATGGGAAATCGCCGTCGAGAAGACCGGCGGTTACGTCTATTCACGGCTCCTCCTCGCAGCTGCGTCGGCCCTTGTCACCTGGATCGCGTTACGTATCATCGGCATCCCAAACGCCCTGGCTCTGGCCATCTGGGTGGGTGTAGTCTCCCAGTTCGTTCCGGCAGTGGGCGCGTACATAGCCGCGGTGCTTCCGGTTCTGGCGGCCTTCTTCGAGTCTCCCGTCCAGGCGCTCTGGGTTCTGGTGGTGTTGATCGCTTATCAGCAGATAGAGAATTATCTCCTGGCGCCGAGAATCACCGCTCGAACCATGTCGCTGCACCCTGCTGTGGCGTTCGGATCGGCCATTGCCGGTATCGGCGTGCTTGGTGCGCTCGGAGCCGTAATCGCCCTCCCGACGGCCGCGATCATCCAGGCGGTGGTTTCCGGCTACCTGGAGCTTCATCCCTTCGTCGATGAGCCGGGAGCGGCTTCGTGACCATGGGACCTTTGGCCGGTCTCACCGTCGTTGAGTTCGCCGGGATCGGTCCGGGTCCTTTTGCGGCGATGCTGCTCGCCGATATGGGCGCTGAAGTCATACAGGTTGATCGAACCACGGCCGGCTCTAGCTGGATTCCCGGTTTCATGACGAGAGGTCGTCGTCGCATCTCCGTCGACCTCAAGAGTCCCGACGGACTCGACCTGGTTATGAGGTTGGTGGAAAGGGCCGATGTTCTGATCGAAGGGTTTCGGCCCGGAGTCGCCGAAAGGCTGGGGATTGGGCCGGAGGAGTGCTTGGCCCGGAATGCCCGGCTGGTCTACGGAAGGATGACGGGCTGGGGTCGGGAGGGCCCACTCGCCCACACGGCCGGGCATGACATTGACTACCTGGCGATTTCGGGCGCTCTGTGGCCGATCGGCTCGGAGGATCGCCCACCTCCACCTCCACTCAACCTGATCGGTGATTTCGGTGGCGGAGCGATGTTCCTGTTGGTCGGTTTGTTGGCAGCATTGTACGAGTCGCGGATTTCCGGGATCGGGCAGGTTGTCGACGCGGCAATGGTCGACGGCTCTGCGCTGTTGACGACGATGTTCCACGAGATGCGAGCTTCCGGACTCTGGGAGGACGAACGAGGAGCCAATCTCCTCGACGGAGGCGCACCTTTCTATACGACCTATGCGACGGCCGACGGTGGGTTCATGGCGGTCGGAGCGCTCGAGCCCCAGTTCTACGCTGAACTGCTCGACCGGCTCGGTATGGGTGACGTCGACTTGCCGGCGCAGATGGATAGGTCGGGATGGCCTGCTCTGCGTGAACGCTTCTCGCTGGTGTTTGCCACGAAAACCCGTGCTGAGTGGGATGAAGTGTTTCGAGGTACCGACGCCTGTGTGAGCCCGGTGTTGTCCTGGGCGGAGGCTCCCCACCACGTGCACAACGTCGCGCGAGGGTTATTCGTGGAAGCCGGCGACAGGCTAATGCCCGGGCCGGCTCCACGATTCTCCCGTACGCCGGGAGTACTCGCCGGCGAGGGAGCCGCATCAGGTGCGCAAACGGACGAGATACTCGCCGAGCTCGGGCTATCCGCGGCCGACATAGCAGCGCTACACGCCGCCTCCATTGTGGCCTGATTCGGGCTTATTCCCGCTGGCTAGCATCGAGGGCGCGGCGTGTGCCGCTCCGCCGATCACGGTCCCAGGAGGACGGTCATGAATAAGTACACGAGCCCCGGTGAGACGCCGATTGCATCCGACGACAACGCGGTTTCAGCTTTCATCAGCCGCGCTGAGTCTCATCCCGATGCTCCTGCTCTCGCCTACCGGGACGGGAACCGCTTCGTGAATGTTTCGACCAAGGAGATGCTCGAGAAGGTCGAGGCGATGGCCGCCGGCTTGATCGCCAGAGGCCTCGACAAGGGCGATCGGGTTGCCATTTACTCGGGTACCCGGATGGAGTTCACCCTGGCTCAGTACTCCGTGTGGTTGGCCGGTGGAGTCCCCGTGACCGTGTATGAAACTTCATCACCGGAACAGGTCGAGTGGATCTTGAGTGACAGTGGATCCAGGATGGTCTTCTGCGAGAACGATGAGCTCAGAGCGATAGTCGACGGTGCCGTAGACGGGTTGGAAGCGGTGTTCGTGATCGACTCCGGTGGCCTTGTCGATCTCGCGGACTCCGCCACTGATGATGCTTCTCGCGAGCTCGTCTCCCGTGTCGCTTCGGTATCGCATGACGATTTGGCGCTTCTCATCTACACATCCGGAACCACCGGGAAGCCCAAGGGCTGCATGCTCACTCATTACAACTTCATCTGGGACGGCCGCCAGGTGATGCAAGAGATGCACGATCTCTTCACCGAGGGCAATTCGACCTTGATGTTCCTCCCGCTGGCCCATAGCTTTGCCCAGGTTGTCCAGGTTGGATGTGTCACTATGGGTGTCACGCTCGGGTATTCGACCGGTGTGCCGCAACTCGTTGAAGAGTTGGCGATCTTCAAGCCGCGCTGGGTGTTCTCAGTACCCCGGGTCTTCGAGAAGGTCTACAACACTGCCAAAGCCAGAGCAGATGCCGACGGCAAGGGATCGATCTTCGACCTGGCTGCCAAAACGGCGATCTCGTACGCCCGGCAGGATCAGCAGGGTTCCGTCAAACTCACCACGAGGCTTGCCCACGGGCTCTTCAACAGGCTCGTGTATGGGAAGTTGCGCGATATTTTCGGAGGCCGGCTCGAGTATGCAATCTCTGGTGGTGCGGCCCTCGGCGACCGCCTCGGCTTCTTTTACAAGGGCCTCGGCATAACCGTTCTCGAGGGTTACGGACTGACCGAAACTACGGCGGCAACGTTCTTCAACAGGCCGGATGACATCCGTATCGGAACTGTGGGCCGGCCCGCTTCAGGCGGCAGCGTCGCCATTGCCGAGGACGGCGAGGTTCTGATCAAGGGCGGTTGCGTGTTCCGGGGATATTGGAAGAACGAGCGTGCCACGGCGGAAGTGTTCGACGAGGACGGATGGTTCCATTCTGGAGACATCGGCGAGATCGACAAAGACGGATACTTGAGCATCACGGGCCGCAAGAAAGAGCTAATCGTGACGGCGGGCGGCAAGAATGTCGCGCCGGCGGTTCTCGAAGACCGGATGCGGGCTCACGCCTTGATCAGCCAGTGCATGGTGGTCGGCGATGGGCAGCCGTTCATCTCGGCGCTCGTAACGATAGACCCGGATGTTTACCCGGCTTGGGCGGCCGAGCACGGCAAACCTGCAGATGTGATGGACGCCCTCGACGATGAGGATCTTCGGGGCGAGATCCAGAACGCCGTTGATGATGCCAACAGGGCCGTTTCAAAGGCGGAGTCGGTGCGGACCTTCCGGATCCTCCCCCACGATTTCACCATCGAGGGAGGCGAGTTGACGCCGACACTCAAGGTCAAGCGGGGAGTGGTCTCCGACAAGTACGCGGACGTGATCCAAGCGATCTACACGAAGTAGGCGCGGCCGGCCGGCGATAGGCGGTTCGATGGAAGCTAGACGGAGTGTCTCGTCGCGCGGTGCGCTAGGGGTGCTGTTGATGTCGGTCGTGGTCGCCTGCACATCCCCGGCCGTGTCGACGACGGCTCCGACGACGACGTCGGTGCCTCTCACCTCGACCAGCGCTGCACCCCTCGATACGACCATTCCGACTTCGACCTCGACCTCGAGTTCTACAACGATCAGAGATCCGAAGGCGGCGTTCATCGAAGAGTCCATCGCTTCGCTGGACGTAGCCGGCAAGGCCGCGCAGCTGCTGGTCGTTGAGTTCGCCGGGAGCGATGGTTCGGTCGGGCTCGATCTCCTCGACACATACGCGCTGGGTGGTTTCTTGTTGAAGTCCGCCAACGGAAACCTCTCCTCGTCGACTCAGCTGGCAGACATGACGTCACGCCTCCAGGAGGCGAGTGCTATTCCACTCTTCATCGCCATCGATCAAGAGGGCGGGAGGATCGATCGGGTCAGATTCGATGACGTGCAGCGATTCCCCTCAGCGCAGGTATTCGGAGAGCTAGGTGATGCGGCCCTCACCGAGCAGGCGGCATGGGCAACGGGCGTTCAACTGGGGGAGCTCGGCATCAATCTGGTTTTCGCGCCGGTCGCCGATGTGAACGTTCTGGGAAATGGCAACCCGGCCATCGGCGATCGTTCCTATGGGAGCGATCCGGAGTTGGTAGCGGCCATGGCCGTGGCAGCAGTTCAGGGTTTCGAAAGGGCAGGAATCGCCGCGGCGGTCAAACACTTCCCAGGACACGGGAACACTGCTGTAGACAGCCACCTGGGCCTCCCGGTGGTTCTCACCGACGTCGAGGAGTGGACAACAACCGATCGGGTGCCGTTCGAGGCGACGATCCGGGCCGGTGCCCGCATGGTGATGGTCGCCCACGTAGCCTTCCCGGCACTCGATGCCGATGGACTTCCGGGCTCAATGTCCCCGGCGATTACCAGAGGCCAACTTCGGACGGCCCTCGATTTCACGGGTGTGATCGTGACCGACGATCTGGCCAACATGCTCGCCGTTGCAGCTTGGGCGCCGGGGGAGCGGGCCGTCAGAGCATTGGAAGCCGGATCCGATCTCCTCCTCAATCCGGGCGATGTCGAAGCAGCTGTGTCCTCGATTGTTGCGGCGGTGTCCGACGGGCGTATATCGGAGGAGTTGATTGATGCCGCCCTCGTCAGGATCTTCGGTCTCAAGTTCGACCTGGGCCTTTCCGGCTCCCGACCAATACAAATGGACCAGGAGACCCGCCAGGCCGTAGCGGCGGCCGGGATTGCCGTTGCCGACGCGTGCGCGGCGGCCGGTTTCGATTGCTGAGAAGTCCGACGGGGCGGTGATGGGTGATCGCTCATCACCTACGGCATATCGCCCAGGTGATGCAGGAAGAACCCGTACACGTCCGCGGCCTCGTCGATAACTTTCGAGGTTGGTTTGCCGAGGCCGTGACCGGCGCGGGTTTCAACTCGCAGGAATACCGGAGCTGACGGGTCGGCCTTTTCCTGCATGACGGCTGCGAACTTGTAGGCATGCATCGGAACAACTCGATCGTCTGTATCAGCAGTCGTGATCAACGTCGGCGGATACACCACTCCCTCTGATACGTTGTGAACCGGCGAGTACTCGATGAGGAACTCGAAGTGGTCCCGGTTCTCTTGGGCATTCCCGTATTCGGAAGTCCAGTAGCGCCCTGCCGTGAACAGGTGGTACCGCAGCATGTCGGTAACGGGCACCATCGGAACGGCCGCACCGAATAGATCGGGGCGCTGCAGTTCGACTGCGGCTACCAGCAACCCTCCGTTTGAGCCGCCCAGGATTCCGAGGTGATCGGCCGAAGTGATGCCCTCATGTATCAGATACTCGGCACAGGCGATGAAGTCGTCGAACACATTTTGCTTCTTTCCGAACATGCCTGCGTGGTGCCAGTCCTGACCATATTCGGCTCCTCCGCGCAGGTTGGCGACTACGAAGAGACCTCCGGCCTCGAGAAAGGCCAGGCGAGCCGGTGCGTACGTTGGTGTCAGGCTGATGTCGAATCCGCCGTATCCGTAGAGAATCGTCGGCGTTGATCCATTGGCCTCCAAGTCGGAACGGCTGATTAGGAACATCGGCACTCTCGTCCCATCCGGAGAGGTCGCGAACACCTGACGGGTTGTGAATCGTTCGTCTTCACCGGCGGCTGACGCCCAAAACGTATCGAACCCTCGTTTCCCCGGTTCGTAGCGCAGCACGGTGGGCGGCTGCGTGAACGATTGGTACCCGATGAACACGTCCGGATCGCCGGGTCGTCCGGTGAGTTCTACGACGCTGCCGATTCCCGGCAGATCGGGTTCTTCGATCACCTTGCCGGACAGATCGTGCACCCGGATCACGTGGTTGGCGTGACGGAGGCGCATCGTTATCAACCGGTCGCTCGCCACAGCTCCGTGCACCAGTGCATCATCGCCTTCAGGAATGATCTCTTCCCAGCCATGGCGGCCGGGAGCGGAGAGGTCGATGGTGACTATCCGTCCCAACGGAGCGTCGAGGTCGGTCAGGATCATGAACCGGCCGTCGACGTGCTCGATGAACTCGTACCTGGCGTCGAAGTCATCGAGGAGTCGGACGAAATCCCCATCTTCTTCGAGCGGTCGGTAATAGAGCCGATTGCGGGTATCCGTTCCGTCCCACACGTGCAGGACGAGAAAACGGCCATCGTGGGTTACGAACGGCATGAACCCCAGACCCGGGGCGTCGGGGCGGCTGTAGACCAGTTCATCGTCTTCCTGGCCGGTGCCAATTCGATGCAGGTAGACGCGCTGGTTGGTGCTGGGCGGAGCGCCCGGCACTTCGTCCTCCGTTGGGAACCGGGAGTAGTAGAACCCGCCGCCATCGGGGCGCCAGGCGATAGAGGTGAACTTCACATTGCCCAGATGATCCGGAAGTGCGTCGCCCGTTTCGGCGTCGAGGACGGTGATGGTCTGCCAGTCGCTCCCGGACTCCGCGATGCTGATTGCGAGTAGCGAGCCGTCGTCGCTGGCGGACGATGCGATCAGCGCCGCCGTGCCATCTTGCGTGAGGGTGTTCGGATCCAGCAGTACCACCGGTTGGCCGTCGCGGCCGTCCTGTCGAAAGAGAACCGGCTGGTTCTGGAGTCCATCGTTCCTGGTGTAGAAGAGCCGATCACCCCGGCGTATCGGTGCGGTCCAGCGCGGGAAGTCCCACAACTGCTCCATGCGGTCGCGCAAACTACGGCGAATCTCGATCTGATCGAGGTGGGCAAACGTGACCTCGTTTTGCGCATCTACCCACGTTTTCGTTTCGGATGAATCCGGGTCTTCGAGCCAGCGGTAGGGGTCGGCTACCCGGGTACCCCAGAAATCGTCGGCTATGGAGTCTCTTTTGGTGTTGGGGTAGGTGTAGGCCATGGCCGGCGAGTCTACGAGGCTACGATCGCCCAGATGCAGATTCGCCCGAAAGTCCTCGTTACTCGCCGAGCACCCGGCCGCGCGATTGACATTCTTGAGCAGCTATTCGAGGTTGACCTGTGGGACGAGAACCGCGCGATGCCCAGGGATAGGTTGCTCGATCAGGTCCGGAAGGTCGACGGGCTGTATTCGATGCTGACGGACGTAATCGATACTGAACTCTTCGAAGCCGGGCCGTCGCTGCGGGTCGTGAGCCAGATGGCCGTCGGTGTCGACAACGTCGACCTCGCGGCTGCCACCAGACTGGGGATTCCGGTCGGCCATACCCCGGATGTCCTCAACGAGACCACCGCCGACACGATCTTCGGGCTTCTGCTGGCCTCGGTCCGGCGTATCGGCGAAGGAGCCGCTTATGTCAAGGCCGGGCGGTGGGGACCCTGGCAGCCTGATCTGCTGCTCGGCGGCGATCTGCATCACACAACGCTGGGTATCGTCGGTATGGGTCGAATCGGTTCGGCAATCGCCAGACGGGCAAGAGGCTTCGATGTGAGGGTCCTCTACTCGAATCGGCGCTCCGACCCGGAGGCAGAGCGTGAACTCGGTGCGCACCATAGAACTCTCGAGGATCTCTTGCAGGAGTCGGATCATGTTGTGGTTATGGCGCCATTGAACGCCGGGACCTACCACCTCATCGACGAGGCAGCGCTGCGATTGATGAAGCCGACTGCGACCTTGGTCAACGGCAGCAGGGGAGGCCTGGTCGATTTGGTCGCTCTCGAGCGAGCTCTACGTGAAGGGTGGATCGCCCGTGCCGCACTGGACGTCACCGAGCCGGAGCCCATCCCGGCAGACCATTCACTGCTGATGTTGGAGAACTGCCTGATCATTCCCCACCTGGGATCTGCAAGCGTTGCCACCCGGAAAGCCATGGCAGAACTAGCCGCCGAGAACCTGATCAAAGGGCTCGAGGGACGACGGATGACTGCATGCGCCAACCCGGAGGTCTACGAGTAGGGCGTATCCGTTTCTCTCCGACGTTCTGGTCGGGGGAGGTGCCGAATCCTCCAAGCAGAGGCGGCATCATGGCAGTGGCCCTAAACGGACATGTCTCCAGTCATGATGGCCAGCAAGGTTCCCTGGCGAACGCTCACAGTTGCCACAGGCTGTTCGAAGATGTTGCTCACACCACGCGTGGCGCCCGGCAACAGGTCTTCGTTCTCGAGTTCCCATTTGAGTCCCTCGGTCCGAATCCCGCGTGCGGGTCCATGCACTGCGAGAAGAGAAATGGTACGACCGGGGGCGCAATGCAGCCGGGACGTGCCGTGAATGACGTGCAGCCTTGCGTCGCCCGTCAGCCATTCGACATCGACTTCTGCGAAGTCGACCGACGAAACGAGCAGGGCGTTGGCCAGGAAGTGGTCGAGCCGTCCACCAGATCCGCCAACGATGATGATCCGATCAACTCCCATCCGGATCGCGGCGCGAAGCGCGAGTTCGAGATCAGTGTGGTCCTTGTCGGTTGGGTGCAATTCCAGTGGTGTGTCGCGATAGGCGGAAAGCGCCTCTGCCGAAACCGAGTCCATGTCGCCGACGATCAAATCGACTTCCAATCCCAGTGCAAGAGCTTGATCGAGTCCGGAGTCCGCGGCCACGTTGAATCCGTCGTGGGGCAGGTCTTCGATGACATCTGGATCAACGATGTCGCCACCGGCCAGAACTACTGCTGTTGTGGGGTCATCCATCGCCCGCTCAGCCTACGCCCCATCGAGGCGTTGTGGGTTGCGCCCGTCGGAGTGCTCAACGTCGGCAAATGACAAAATCGTCTTACGCGCACTTCTGCGCGTAAGACGTCACTCAGCGAGCCAACGAGCCAACCAATCATGGGCTTCCCCGTACCAGACCGGTAAGTTCTGAGGTTTGATATTCCAATGGTTCTCATCGGGGAAGTACACCAGGCGGGTGGGGACACCCCCTGCATTGAGCACACCGTATAGCTCGAGGCCCTGGGTGATCGGGACTCTGTAGACCTGCTCACGGTGCATGACCAGAGTTGGTCGGCTCATGCGGACGAAGGTAGCACTGTGTGCTCAAGCGCTAGAGAGTCGACCCGTGTTCTGGTTGAGGGAACGCAATCGGGTTTGTAGCTCATCTGTGAACGCGCCAGGTTGCATCCTCCACCGCCAGTTGCCGGCCGGAACACTCGGGAAGTTCATCCGTGCCTCGCTGCCCAGGCTCAGGATGTCCTGCATCGTGGTTATTGCCCAGGCGGCACGTGACTTCCAGGCTGCCTCAATCAGATCCCATGCGTAGTCGGAACCATCGACGCCCAGGTACTCGAGGGCATACTTCCTGTCGGATTCATCCGCCGAATCAAACCAGCCGCGAGTCGTGTCGTTGTCGTGAGTGCCCGTATAGACAACGCAATGCTCCGGAAAGCGGTGAGGAAGGAAGTCGTTCTCTTCGCCCGAGTCGAAGGCGAACTGGAGAATCTTCATTCCTGGAAGCTCGAAGCGATCGCGCAGTTCGATGACGTCGGGCGTGATGTCGCCGAGATCTTCAGCGATGATCGGGAGCTCGCTGAACTCGCCGGCCAACGCTTCGAGAAACTCGACCCCCGGCCCTTCGACCCACCGCCCGTTGATCGCAGTTTCCTCACCTGCCGGCACCTCCCAGTACCCGGCGAACCCTCTGAAGTGGTCCAGACGGACCACATCTACCAGATCAAGGACCGCCTGCATCCGGTCGAGCCACCAGCGATAGCCCGTTGCGGCGTGCAGATCCCATCGATAGAGCGGATTTCCCCACAATTGACCGGTCGCTGAGAAATAGTCGGGAGGGACACCCGCGACAACGGTTGGACGACCTTTTTCGTCCAGGTGGAACAGGTCCCGATTCGACCACACGTCGGCCGAGTCCTCCGCAACGAAGATGGGGGCATCGCCGACGATGCGAATCCCGTGGCCGGCTGCGCTGTCCCGGATCTTCTTCCACTGGCGCGCAAACAGGAATTGCCTGAACACGTGTGAATCGACCAGGTCTTCGAGCCTGCCGCGGACGCGCTCGATCGTTGTTTCCTCCCGATCTCTGAGCTCGGGCTCCCACGTCCACCACGGCCGCCCCCGGTGGATGTCTTTGAGCGCCATGAAGAGCGAGTAATCCTCGATCCATGTGGCCTGCTCAGTTCGGAAAACTGCAACTTCCTCGGACAACCCCGAGCGGGCGCTGCGCCGGTAAGCCATGTCGAGCAAAGCGAGCTTGGCGGGGATGACGGCGCCGTAGTCCACTTCCCGCTCGTTGAAGCTGGGGAAGCGGATGAGGTCATCTCTCGAGAGCAGGCCGTCTTCGGCGAGGAACTCCGGGCTCACCAGCAATGGGTTGCCGGCGAACGCCGAGAAACATTGATACGGCGAATCTCCGTATCCGGTGGGGCCGAGCGGCAGCAGTTGCCAGACTCCGGACCCGCTTGCGGCCAGTATCTCGATCCAGTGATGGGCGGCCGGGCCGAGGTCACCCACGCCGTACGGGCCCGGAAGGCTCGTCGGATGTAGAAGGATGCCGGACGACCTGGTGAGTTGCATATCCCGATTCTGGCCGGTCCGGCACCGTGCCGACAAACAGAGCCTGGTTATCCTCTCGCCATGTTCTTCGTCCGGGTTCTGGTATTCATCGTCGGACTATGGGCCGTGCTCTGGACGCTCACTTCCGCGATTCGCACAGTTGTCTTGTCGCGTAGCGCCGTCAGCCTGTTGACACGGGTCGTATTTGCATCGAGTCGGAAGATCTTCGATCTGCTGGCACATGACCGACGCGACTACGAGGATCGAGATCGGGTCATGGCGATGTACGCGCCGGTCAGCCTGGTTTTGTTGCCGGCAGCCTGGCTGACGCTGGTCTCGCTCGGATACATGGCGATGTTCTGGGCGACCGGCGGATTCAGCCTGAGCGAAGCATTCGCAGTCAGCGGATCATCACTCCTCACCTTGGGGTTCGTCCCGGTCGAATCGCTGGGTGAGCGCCTGTTGGCGTTCAGTGAGGCGGTGCTCGGCCTCGGCCTCCTAGCGCTGCTGATTACGTTTCTGCCGTCGATGTACTCGGCGTTCTCACGTCGGGAATCGGCCGTCGCCCTCCTGGAAGTGCGGGCGGGATCCCCTCCATCTGCAGTTGAAATGCTGGAGCGCGTCACTGCGATCGGCTGGCTGGATCAGCTTCCTACCGTATGGGAGAGGTGGGAGAACTGGTTCACCGACGTGGAGGAAAGCCACACCAGTTATCCGGCCTTGACGTTCTTTCGTTCGCCTCAACCTGACAGGTCGTGGGTCGTGGCGGCGGGAACCGTTCTCGATGCTGCCGCCCTCACCCTCTCCACCCTCGACGTCGCCCCGCAACCGCAAGCTCAGCTCTGTATTCGCAGCGGGTTTATCGCCCTGCGCCGGATCGCAACGTTCTTTGGTATCAGGTTCGATCCGGATCCCTCACCGGACGATCCAATCTCAGTAACCAGGGAGGAGTTTGACTCCGCTTGCCAGCGGTTATCTGAGGCCGGCGTGCCGGTGCTGGCCGACCGCGATCAGGCCTGGAAGGACTGGTCCGGGTTGCGGGTGAACTACGACAGCGTTCTGCTGGCGCTGGCTGAGTTGACGATTGCCCCGTATGCGCCATGGACGTCAGATCGGTCGACGCCATCCCACCGGCCACCAAAGGTGCGCAGGTGGGGCCGCGGCTGACTCAATCGATGACGAACTCCAGCTTGGCATGCGCTGCCCGTAGCGAAGCTTCCGCGTCCTGCGGAGTCGGTCCCTTCGCGAAGAGGAAGCCCAGATAGCGGTTTCCTTCGGGCAGCGTACGAATCACGTCTCCGGGGTGCATCGAGATCTCGAGTTCTGTTACCCCTGGAACCGCTAGTGCCGCCTCGCGTCCCTGGACGGAGCGGAAGATTCCAGATCTCGGAATGGGGAGCATCATCGCTCCTGATGCCGGGCCCTCCCTGCGGAGACCCGCCACCGGCATGCCCAGAGCCCGGCGAAGGATCAGTGTTTCGAGTGAGGAGCCGAGCAGTCCGAAACGGAGTGACCTCCCACATAGGCCGCCGATAGAGCGGGCGGCCACCTCGAGCAGAATGACCCGTGAGCCGTCCACACGTAGCTCGGCATGAATCGGGCCCTCGCGCAACTCAAGGGCACCGACACCGCGCTCGGTGACTCGCACAACCTCGTCGATCATCTCCGGATGGAGCCGGGACGGGGTGATGAGAATGGTTTCCTCGAAGAACGGGCCGTCGAGCGGATCCGGCTTGTCGAAGACGGCCAGAACCTCGAGCTTCCCGTCGAATAGCAGACCCTCGACGGCCACTTCGATTCCTGGCATGAACCGCTCGACGAGGATCGGTTCACCTGGAGAGTGGCCCTCCATTATGAGGATTCGCCGGATACGCTCCGCGGCGGCGAATGCTTCCTCTGCATCGTCGACCCGAATGACTCCTTGGGAGGCGCTGAGGCCGAGAGGCTTCAGGACTGCGGGAGCGCCGAGATCGGCGACGGTCGCCACCGCATCTTCGGCCGTATTGACGACCCCGAACGCCGGCTGTGGAACCTCTGCTCTGGCAAGCGCCCTTCGCAGCATGGCCTTGTTCCTGGTGGCCGCCACTCCGATGGGCGGGTTGTGAGGCAACCCGAGCCGGGCGGCGGCGAGGGCGGCGATTTCGACACCTTGATCGTCGGCGGCCACGATCGCATCGATCGAATGGCGGTCGGCATGCTCGACGATTGTCGCGGCGGATGTCTCCGGGGATTTGCAGTCGATGAGCACATGGGGCGTCCCGGCTGCTCCGGCCAGCGGTGGTCGATCTTCCGACGCCACCGTGATTTCTACCCCCAATCGCTCGGCGGCCTCGACGAAATCGGTGGCCCGGTATGTGGAGGTTGGCAGAATAAGGACGATGTGTGGCATGAAGGCTTGCACCCTACCGAGGTGCGCAAAGCATGCGAACCGTTACCATGCCCTCCTGCCCTATTGAGTGGAAGCGGGATGACCGACACGATTCTTTCGATAACCGATGACGCGCTGAAGATGATCAGTGAAATCCGCGATGCCGAACCGGGTGATGATGAGTTCGCTCTCTTCATCGAGGTGACCGGTGCGCGCGGGCCGCAGTACAACTACGAACTCAGCTTCGTGCCGGTTGGTGATGCTCAGCCGGCCGATGTAATCGAGCGAATCGGCGACCTGGCAGTGCTGATTCGTTCGGCAGACGTCGACAAGCTGCGTGGTGCCAACATCAATCTGGGTGCGGATCCGATGAATCCCGGACTCGCCATCGACAACCCCAACAACCCCGTCAGCCCGACGATTCCGAGCGCGGATCGTGCGGAGCTGACCGGTCCGCTGGCCGAGCAGGTCCAGCATGTGCTCGAACACGAAGTCAATCCGGCGATTGCGTCTCATGGCGGCGGCGCCCGGTTGATTTCGATCGAGGAGGACACCGTCTACCTCGAACTCATGGGTGGTTGCCAGGGGTGTGGCATGGCAACCGTGACCTTGAAGCACGGAATCGAGCGCATCATCACCGAGGCCATCCCCGAGATAGCCAGAGTGGTCGATGTGACCGATCACGACTCGGGAAACAACCCCTACTACCAGCAGGCCAAAAAGTAGGGCAGCTTCACGGGTATGGGCGGCGACCGGTGGCCCCTTCGTACTGCTGCGTAACGTTGTAGCCCTGCAATGCTTACCGGAATGATTCGAAAGACGTCGTTGCTGGTTGCTCTGCTGTTGCTGATGGTGGCGTGCACGTCGGACCGTGCTACCGCCCCAGAAACAACCTTGGCCGCGGGAGCCGGAGCAACCGAGCCGGACTTCCTGACTGCTCCCGAGTTCCCGATCGGCGTCGATTGGCTCAACACCGATCGGCCCTTGTCGTTTGACGAACTCAAGGGAAAGATCGTGTTGCTCGACTTCTGGACCTACGGGTGTATCAACTGCATCCACATAATCCCCGACCTCGAACGTCTCGAAGCCGAGTTCGCGGAGGAACTCGTTGTGATCGGCGTCCACTCGGCGAAGTTCGACGCCGAATCGAACACCGACAACATCCGCCAGATCATCCTCCGCTACGAGATTGGGCATCCGGTTGTGAACGACCCGGACTTCCAGGTATGGAACAGCTGGGGAGCGCGGGCCTGGCCGACGGTGTTCGTTGTCGACCCTGCCGGTGGGGTAGTGGGCTTGCACGCCGGAGAAGGCGTCTACGACGTAGTCCAGCCGGTGATTGCAGGGCTGGTGGAGGAATTCGACGAGGTCATAGATAGATCGCCGATCGACCTAACGCTCGAATCCACCGGCATCCCGGCCACCGTGCTGGCGTACCCGGGCAAGGTCCTGGCCGACGAGCGGGGAGACCGCCTGTTCATCTCAGATACGAATCATCATCGTGTGCTGGTGGTGCGGATTTCCGACGGCCAGGTGCTGGCCGCGTTCGGGTCCGGTAGACCGGGGTTATCCGATGGGGTTGGCATCGAGGCTGAGTTCCAGGCACCGCAGGGGCTGGAGCTGGCTGCGGACGGTGCGTCACTGCTGGTAGCGGACACAGACAATCACGCGATTCGATCGATCGATCTGAGCACTGGAGAGGTGACGACCATTGCAGGAACCGGGCGGCAGGCCGCGTATCCGCCGGAGGGCGGCCCCTCCGGCTCCACTGCGCTCAGTTCGCCGTGGGACATCGTTGCTGCAGATGAAGGTGGGTTCTATGTAGCGATGGCAGGAACTCATCAGATCTGGCTTCTCCAACCGGGCCTGGGAGCGATCCGGCCCTTCGTGGGGAGTGCCCGCGAAGGGACGCTCAACACCACGCTGGCGGCATCGGAGCTGGCTCAGCCAAGCGGCCTGGCCGTCGGTGAAGGGGCTCGTTTGTACTTCGCCGACTCGGAGAGCAGTTCGATCCGGGTGGCAGATCCGAGCTTGGATTCCGTCGGTCTGGTCGCCGGCGGGCAGGCCTCCCTGTTCGAGTTCGGCGATGTGGATGGATCGGGTGGCGATGCGAGATTCCAGCATCCTCTCGGAGTGGCCTTCGGAGATGGATACCTGTGGGTAGCCGATACGTACAACTCGAAGATCAAACGGATCGACCCGGACTCGGGAGCGACGGAGACGCTCGCCGGCGCCGGTTCGGGATGGTCGGATGGCACCGATCCGCGTTTCTATGAGCCGGGCGGCATCTCAGCCGGCGCAGAGGTTCTCTACGTCGCCGACACGAACAACCACTCGATCCGGGTGGTCGACATGATGACCGGCCGGACATCAACGCTCGTTTTGAAAGGTGCAGAGGAATTCCTGCCGGCGCCGGGCGATGATCTATTCGCCGGGACGGTCGTTGAGATCGAGCAGACGTCGGTGGCTCTCGGAGCGATCGATGTAGTCGTGCGAGTCGGATTGCCGGAGGGGTACAAGGTGAACCCGGACGCGCCCTCGAGATTCGATTTCGAGATCAACGGCGTCGGAGCATCGGCACAGAGTCCCGGTGTCGTAGTGAATCCGTCATTTCCCCTGACGATTCTTGCCGACGTTGCATCGGACACGACCCAGATAATCGGCGACGTATCGGTGGTCTATTGCGAGACGGAACAGGAATCGATCTGCCTCATCGAACAGCTCCGTTTCATTGTGTCCGTTGAGCCGGTGAGCGGCGGGTCGACCGAACTGGTTCTCGACCACACGATCGATCTACCAGACATCTGATCCAGGTCCTGCGTCTGCTTGACCGACACGTCGGCCGGCGAGAATCATCGGCACGAGATCGGCAGCTGATCCGATGACGGCGACATCAGCAGGAGCTCTGATCGGTTCGGCGTTGACAACTACCACGGCCGCGCCGGTGCTGCGCGCATGATCGATGAGGCCGGCCGCCGGGTATACGACACCACTCGTCCCGATGACGAGGAGCAAATCCGCCGCGCTGATTGCTTCGACGGAGGCGATCCAAGTTGCTTCCGGCAGAGTTTCACCGAACCAGACCACGGCAGGACGAAGAGGCGCCCCGCAAGATGGGCACGGCCTGAGGCCCGGGGGAGCAGAGATGTCGATCCGTTCCTCGTAGCCGCAGGCTCGATGGCAGCGGTCTAAACCGATCGATCCGTGCAGGTGGAGAACTCGTTGTGCTCCGGCCCTCTCGAGCAAATGGTCGACGTTCTGGGTCACATGGGTCAAATCGGCTTGCTCGGCCAATGCGCGGTGAGCGGCGTTCGGCTCGGCCGCGGCGAGGGTCCGCCGTCGGTGGTTGTACCAATCGATGACCAGTCCGGGGTCGGCGGCAAATCCTGCCGGACTGGCCAGTTCCGCCGGGTCGTAGCGGGCCCAGTAGCCCGTGGCAGGATCCCGGAATGTGTCAATACCCGACTCGGCACTCAGGCCTGCGCCGGTGAAGGTCGCAACTCGTCCAGCTTCGGCCACGAGGGCGTGGGCGTGTTCGATTGAACTCATCGTCCGGGAGGCTAGGCGCGACCTCCGGTTGGTTTGGGAAATTACCTTCGACCCTGTTGCTACCAAATCTTTTGTGATTGGGTTAGAGCAGAGAGCGGAAAGGGCCGCATGCAGCGCGATGTGTTCCACTTCACGACGGTGGAAATCCCCTATGAAGCCGCCAGGCGGTTCATACGAGATGATCCGGTCGGGTTGTTCGTCGCGAGCCTCGACGGGGCTTCACAGGACAAAGACGACATCTCCGGAATACTGGACGTCGACGTTGAAGGAATCGTCCTCGGGGCGGATGTCACTCTCGAGATCGGAGATTTCGAAGAAGTCATCGAACCTCTTCCGCTATCCAGGCGCAGGATCGGGTGGCACGCGGCCGAGCACACCGGCATCTTCCCCATCCTGATGGGGGAACTCGAAGTCTTCCCGGTCGGACCAGCGAGAACGCAGGTGACTTTCACCTGTCACTATCGGCCGCCCCTCAAGACCTTTGGGGCGATCGTCGACACCGTGTATATGCACCGAATAGCCGACGAGTGTTTGGAACGGTTCTTCAGCCGCCTCGTTGAGAGCCTCGAAAAGGTGGGCTCCAGGTCCGTCGGCTGAATCAACCCCGGCGGGGGTGCCGGGCATCGTTTAGCCTGCTAGTCAAGTTCGCAGCGAGGAATAAGAGCTGAGCACTAGCCTCCGACGCCACCTGAGCATTTCTGCCGTCTTTACCGTCAGCCTCGGAGCAATGATCGGGAGCGGGATCTTCGTGCTGCCCGGGCTGGCTACTGAGTTGGCGGGACCGGCCGCCATCGTCGCCTACTTCCTCGCCGGTCTGATCGTGGTTCCTGCGGCCCTCAGCATGGCGGAGATGGCCTCGGCGATGCCGATGGCGGGTGGTACGTACCTCTTCATCGACCGTGCCATGGGCCCCCTGATGGGAACGATCGCCGGATTCGGCGTCTGGTTTGCCCTCGTGTTCAAGTCGGCGTTCGCACTGGTCGGTTTCGAGGGCTACCTCGGCTTCCTCATTGATGTTCCGGTTGAGTTGGTCGGAATCGGGCTTGCGGTACTACTCACATCGATGAATACAACCGGAGTACGGGTGTCCGGCCGATTCCAAACCGTAATCGTGGCGGCCGTTCTCGGGGTGTTGGGGTTCATCGTCGTCGGAGGCGCTGGTTCCACAGACACGTCGGCGTTCACACCGTTCGCTCCCGAAGGTATCGGCGGCATCCTCGCCGCGACCGGGCTCGTCTTCGTGTCGTACGCGGGAGTGACGAAGGTCGCCTCGATTGCGGAGGAGGTGAAGAACCCGTCTCGCTCGCTCCCGATAGGAATGCTCGGATCCATCGGTCTGATGCTGATTCTCTATCCGGCGCTGATAGCGGTGGTCGTCGGCAACGTCGATTTGGCCCGGCTGACGACCGATACCGCTCCCATGGTTACCGCGACAGCCAAATTCTCGGGCACGATCGGTCAGGATGTGGTGGCGGTCACCGCCATCCTTGCCCTGATCAGCATGGCCAACGCGGGATTGCTGAGTTCTTCTCGTTACCCGTTCGCGATGGCTCGTAACGCGCTGGCCCCCCGGTTCTTCGAGCGGGTCGGCCCCCGCAGCGGAACGCCGACGGCCTCTGTGCTGGTCACCGGGGCGATGCTCATCGTCTTGATCGCCACGGTCCCCCTACTGGAGCTGGCCAAGCTGGCTTCTGCATTCCAGGTGCTCGTGTTCTCGATCGTGAATCTATCGGTAATCGCGTTTCGTGAAGCCAAGGTTCCGTGGTATCAGCCGGGGTTCAAATCACCGTTCTACCCCTGGGTGCAGATCGCCGGGATTCTCGGGGTTCTGGTTCTCTTTACACAGCTCGGGCTGTTTCCGATTTTCGGGGCGTTTGGCATAGTCGTGATCGGGGTGTTCTGGTATCGGATGTTCGGGCAATCCAGGGTGTCCCACGAGAGTGCGCTGCTAGACGCGTTGCGCCTTCGCGCTACGGCTCGTCTCATCGATCTGACTCGTGATGCACTAGCCCTCCCCGGCCGAGATCACATTCTCATCCCGGTGTCGGACACGATCGTCTCCACCCGTCTTCGCAACCTCCTCCGGCTGGCTTCGAGCCTCGCCGCCGAAGATGGTCGAATCACCCTGGCCCGAGTCGATCGCGACGTGGCGGGGACGTTGTGGTGGCGGCGAACGGTATATCCGGAGGCAAGCGATCCTTTCCGGGTGGGTGTCCGGCGAATCGCCGATGAACTCGGAATCGACGTCGGTGTTGTTCGCCCGCGCGGCTCCGACGTGCGAGAGGGGATCAACGACTACATCGCCAGACACGCAGTGGATCTCGTGCTGAGCTATCAGTCGGAGGTGAGCAGAATAAGGCGAGGGTTCTCAGCCGACATCCGGTGGCTCCAGGAGAACGCTTCGTGCGATATGGCCGTACTGCATCGGCGTCAGCTCGACGGGCTTCGTAACATCACGGTCATGGGCGCCGGCTCGCCGTACGACATGATGAAGATCGACGTTGGCAATCGCTTCGCCTCTTCACCAGACGCCTCGCTCTCGTTCGTGCATGTGCTGCCTGAAGACGCGACCGATCCGCAGGTCGAAGCGATCAGGGTCTATCACAGTCAGCTGGAGGAGTTGTGCAGCGCCGGCACGTCGAGCATCGTGGAGCGTGCTCCGGATTTCATCGAAGCGATTGCAGAACGGGGTCGGGGCGCCGACCTGGTGATCCTCGGCGCATCGCGACGGACTACGGGCCTCGGAACCGAGTTGACCGACACCATTGCCGAAGCGTTAGACGCACCGGTGCTGGTTGTCTCCACCCGCGAACCAGGACCGCCGGGGTTGCTTCGGGCCACTCTCGAACGCCTCATCTACTGACCGGTTTTCTCAGCAATACTGTTGATCCCCCAGAATGACAGTATTGCTGAGAACTTCATGCGGTTTTCTCGGCAATGCTGTCGATCTCGAGGCACAACAGTATTGCTGAGAAAAGTGTCCGAACCGCCTAGGCGGATCCGATCCAGTCGAGGAGTCGGTCCAACGGCCACGTGTTGAGGACCCGCTCGGGTGTCAACCAGCCGCGTTGCGCGTTGGCGACTCCCCACTCCATCCGGCACAGTTCGGACGGATGATGAGAGTCGGTCGAAATGACGAAGTGGACTCCGAGATCGATCCCCGCCCGGATCACATCCGGCGTCGCGTCGAGGCGCTCCAATGCGCCGTTTATTTCAATGGCAGTTCCGGTTAGCGCCGCCGCCTCTAGGACAGCCTCGGTGTCAAACGCGATCCCCGGTCGCCGCCCGATCATTCGGCCGCTGAGATGGCCGATGGCGTTCACAGCCGGATTCTGCATCGCGGTGATGAGCCGGATGGTCTGCTCGGCGGCCGGCCGGTCGAAACCGTCGTGAACGCTCGCTACGCACCAGTCGAATCCGGCCAGGAACGCATCGTCGTAGTCGACCGTGCCTTCGACGCCGATGTTCAACTCACAGCCGTGCAGGATCCGAAGATCGGGGAATCGATCCTGTATCTCATGGATTTCCTGCCTTTGTTTCAGCATCTCGGCGCGGCCGACTCCGTTGATGGTCAGGTTGATCCCGTGGTCGGTGATCGCCACGTACTCGAAACCATGCTCTTGCACCGCGACGATCATCTGCTCGAGAGACGCTCGTCCATCACCGGACCGATCCGTATGATCGTGCAGGTCGCCCTTGATGTCGGTGAGTGTGACCACGTTCGGCAGTCTGCCCGCCGCGGCCGCCTCTACCTCGCCGGTGCCCTCCCGCATCGGAGGTGGTATCCACTCGAGACCCAGAGCGCGGTAGATGTCCTTCTCGGTTGCCGACGCGACGACATCGCCTGTCTCAACGTTCGTCAGCCCGTACTCATTGAGTGTCATGCCCTGCGAGAGGGCAACTTGGCGAACCGAGACGTTGTGGGCTTTCGACCCGGTGAAATACTGCGCCGCTGCACCGAATTGATCCGGCGTCACCACACGCACGTCAACCTGCAGCCCGGCCGCCGTAACGAAAGAGGTCTTGGTAGACCCGTGCCCAAGGATCTCGCCGACAATCGGCAAGCTGATTACGTGCTCGCCGACGGCGTCCGGGTCATAGGTAGCTACGACGACGTCCAGGTCGGCCACCGTTTCGCGGAGACGCCGGAGACTCCCGCACAGCTGGACACGGGTTACCTCGGGGAGGCTCTCGAGGGTGTCTACCAGTGCCGTCGCTACCGGCCATGCTTCGGATATGGGGAACCGCTGCTCTTTCCCGCGGAGTCCGAGCTGGTCGATCCCGCGCCCGATCTTCTCTTCTTTGCCAGGGCCGAATCCCGGCAGATTCCGGAGAAGCTGCTGATCAAGTGCCGCTTCGAGGCCGGCGAGATCATGAATGTTCAGCTCATCTCGAAGGCGTCGCGCTGTTTTGGGCCCGATGCCGGGAATCTTGGTCAGCCGCACGAACTCGGCTGGGTAATCAGCTCTGAGACTCTCGAGCTTCTCCGACCGACCCGTCAAAACGAACTGTGTGATTTTGGCGGCGGTGCTCTTGCCGATTCCTTTGAGGGCAACCAACTCCTTTTCCGACATGTTCACCACGCGGTCGGTTTGGCCTTCGATGGCACGTCTGGCGTTGTCGTAGGCACGGACGCGAAACGACTGCGGATCGCCCTCGTCGAGGATCGTCAGTTCGGTCAGCTCGTCGAGAAGCGAGAGAATGTCGCGCTTGGTGACCACCGCGTCGAATCTACTAGCGACGCCCCTTGGATCTGTGTGCGTCGACCAGGTCCTCGACGATTCCGACATCCGACACATCGAGATCGACCGATCCGTATGCGGAGGCGGTTATCAGTTCTCCAGCACGACGCGCCCCTTCGATACCCGCCAATTCGAGAGAATCGAGGTATTCGAGAGGGGTGTCGGCGGGCGAGCGGGCGATCCCGCGGCGTCCGCCGATTTCCTCAAAGGCTTCGAGAGTGCGGTGAGCCCACGATCGCATACGCCGTCGCCGCGACTCAGCTCGCCAGTTCCAGGAGAGGAGGCCGATGACGCCGACGAGAATGGCCATCCCGGCAACTCGCACGGATCGCCCGACGATCTGCGGGAGGGCGTCGAAACGTCCGGCTAAGTAGGAGAGGAGACTGCTGCCGGTATTCGCCACTTCGCTTCCGCCGAATAGAGGGACTTGTGCGGTCGGATCGAAACCTTGCCAGCCCACACCGGGGAAGTACACCTCGGCCCAACTGTGTGCATCGGACGCCTTCACTTCATAGAGACCCGTGAACGGGTTGCGTTCGCCCGGTGTGTAGCCGATGACCAGGCGCGACGGAATCCCCAGGGATCGCAACATGACCACGAGGCTGGAGCCGATCTGCTCGCAGAATCCCTTGCGGTCAACGAACAAGAACTGGTCAACTGCGTCGGCCCCTGGTTGAAGCGGAGGGATGTCGAGGCTGTAGCTGGTGTTGTCGGCCATCCACGCCTCCAGGGCGTGAATCTTGTCGAACGTCGTCGACTCTCCGGAAGTGATCTCTCTGGCGAGATCGACCACGCGGTCCGGGACATCCGGCAACTGCAGATAGCGGGTTGCGATCACATTCGGATACGGCACAGCAAGTGGGTCGGCAGCTCGGAGGAGATTCCCGTCGACCGGTGTCATCTCACTCATGACCGTGTAGATCGAGCCCTTCCCCAGGTTCACGCCGGTGCGAAGGGTTCCATCTTCGAGTTCCAAGAGGTATCGCTCGCCGAAGAAGACCTCATCGATGCGATAGGCGCCGAAGATGAGGTTGGGACCCGGCCTCTCGATGTAGAACGTCTGGAGGAAGCGTTCGGCGTCTGGTGAATCGACTCGATCGTCACCGAGGGTTGAGAGTGTCTGGATCGCCTCTTCTCCGGAGATCGGCACAACGGCATCAAAGGAAGACGACCATGTTCGCCCATCCCATCGATCGAATGTCTGTCCGCGCCAGAACGCAGGTGCCTGGGCTCTGACACGCATGACCAGCGTGTCGTCCGGTCGGCCGCGCAGCGAGGTGTCGAGTGACTCGGCGAATCCGAAATATCCGAACGAGGAACGGTCGGCGAACCCACCATCGACGTCTTCGCCGTTTCCTCCAAGCGAGGGGTTCGATAAGCCACCTTCGTGCAACAGACGCGAGATGACCGACAGTTTGGAGGGAAACACGATCGGCGAGATCGTTCGAGCCGTCGGAAAGACAAGGAATGCGAGAACGGAGAAACCCAGAACGGCACCGGCAGGACCGACAAGTGACCGGCGCGGAACGGGTGGGGTGTGGTCGGTGAGGGGCAATTTCGTCCGAAGCCGTGACGCGTGGGCCAGGTGCATACTCGTCAAACCGCCGCCCAGCCAGAGGAGCACGAAGATTCCCAGCCCCATGCCGACCGACAGGACAGAAGCCACCGCCAGCATTACGAGACTCGAGACGAGGGAGAACATCAAGTCCCGCCGGGCAGGCAGGTGTAGCGAGTGGAGGAACTGCACCCACAAGAACAGTTCCGCCAGAGGAATCTGAACGTCCAGCGCCGACACTATCTGAGCGGTTCGAACCTGGCCGATGAATCCGATGAGTGCCGCGATCAACCCGACCGCGATGGCAAGCTTGAGCAGGGCGGACTCGCGATGTCGGTGGTGGTGGGACCACCAGAATGCAAGCGGGATCCCGATGAGCGATGCCGTTGTGGCGGCCGGGCCGACGAGTCCCTCGTTGACAATGGCGGTGGCCGCGATCAATACGCTGGCCAGCACCGCACTCCTCAGGGGCACCGAGGATTCGGGTTCGGCTACAGGCGCCGAACGCCAGAACGGCGTGCTCATGAGAATGTCGTCCCGGTTGTCTGTCCCAGGCGGATGATTTGGGATCCTTCTGGGAACGGCCCTGAAGGCGGCTCGCCCGGAATGGCCGCCGCCAGGCGTCTGCCGGCTTCTCTGGTCGACCCGACGTCGCTTATCAGCCGCCCGGTCGGTTCGTAGGTTGCGAGGGTGACCGGATGCCCCTGGCGCCTGGCCGTCTGGATCAACCCGGCTGCTTCGCCGGCGGCCTTCTCCGCATCTGTGTGGCTCACATCAACTATCAAGACCAGGCGGGGGCGCTCGGGCGGCTCCAGTTCCTTCACCAGAAGATGATCTCGACGTGCGCTGGCACGCCAATGCACCATTCGCATAGCGTCACCGGTGGCGTATTCGCGAAGACCCCGCACCATCTCCCCGGGTCCAGACCCGCCGGCTCCGCCACCGTCGCCTCCAGACCCGCCCAAGAGACGATCTGGAAGTTGCATTGGGTGCGGCTGCGGAGCGACGTAGATCGGATCGGGCAAATTCAACCCGACCCGAAATCTCCCGGTAAAGAGGTCGAAAGGTGCCGAACATGTGACGTCCACTTCAACCTGTTGCATTACACCTCGGCGTTGAGCGGTCACCTCAACCGTGCCGGCCGCCGGCGGTTCGGCCCATACGGGATCAGATGTCAGCCCGACGATTTCGAACTGGAGGCCGGAAGTGGGTCGGTCGACACGCACATTCAGCTTGAACGGTCGGCCGGCGACTGCGTCGGCAGGACCGGAGATCTCGAATCTGGTGGAGCGGACGAGGATTAGCGGCCAGACGATCCCAACCGCCACTGTTCCCGCAGAGACCGATGCCAGGACGGTCAGCCACCCTGCTCCTGTCGTCTGCGATATCGCGAAGATGCCTACGGTGAGGGAGGAAAGGGCTACACCACCCCGGGTGGGAAGGAAGCGGGCGCGTTGTCTCCAGGACACGTCAACCTGTTGGCACGGCGACTTTGGCGAGTATCTCCTCGATCACCGCCGTCGCCGCACGGAGATCACCGCTCGACAAGATGATCCTGTGACTTAGCACCGCCGGGGCAACTCTCTTGACGTCGTCGGGTGCGACGAAACTGCGGCCGACAATCGTTGCGTGGGCTTGGGCGACGCGTAGGAGCGAGAGGCTGGCACGCGGTGAGGCACCCAGCGACACCGCCGGATGGGAGCGAGTGGCCGCGCTGATGTCGAGAACGTATTCGGTGATCGCCTCGTGAACCGGCACGCGGTGGACTTCAGAGATGGCGTTGGCGAGGGTCGTAGGGTCGGTGGTTGGTTTGAGGTGTCTGAGCACATCGGTTCCGCCCTGTCCGAGGAGAAGTTCCCTTTCGGATTGACGTCCGGGAAGACCGAGTTCGAGCACCAGAGAGAACCGATCTCGCTGACCTTCGACGAGCGGAAACGTGCCGGCGTGTTCGAACGGATTCTGCGTGGCGATGACCAGGAATGGTTTCGGCAACGGATGGGTCCGGCCGTCGACCGTGACCTGTCTCTCCTCCATGGCTTCGAGAGTGGCTGCCTGCGTGCGAGGTGTTGCTCGATTGATCTCATCGACCAGGACGACGTTGGCGAAAAGCGGTCCTGGTTGAAACTCCCACGACTCAGCCTCGCGCCGATACATCGTGATACCGGTCAGGTCTGCCGGAAGAAGATCGGGCGTGCCCTGAATGCGGCGGAACGTGCCACCGACCGACTGAGCGATCGCTTTGGCCAGAAGTGTTTTGCCGACGCCCGGCACATCCTCGATGAGAAGATGGCCGCCCGACAGTAGGGCTGCGATCGCCAGGCGCGCTTCATCCGGTTTCCCCCGTAAGGCCCGGGTGACGTTGGCGAAGAGGTCGGCGGCAACCTGCGCCGCCATCCCGGTGACCGGCGGTCGCGGTGGAAGAGGGCTCACTGAATGCACACGGATACATCGGCACCCATATTCGGATGATTGAGGGATTAGCGGAGTTGAAGCTCCCGCGTGTTCGGCCGATACGGTTTCGGCGGTAGATTCACCCCGAATGATCGAGATTCTCTTGCTTCTGGCACTTCCCGCTTCCGGCAAATCCGAGCTTCGCCGCTACCTGGATTGGCTCGATCCGGATGTCGGCCTCCGTACCCTCGGAATCGGGCCGACCGTTCAGATAGACGATTTCCCCTATGTACACCTGATGCGTTGTATCTCTCGCGAGGCAGTTGGACTTGGGTTGGAGCCACCGTTCTTTGCGACTGATGACGGCACGTTCGTCGACCGGCGCGATTGGGGGACGCTGATTCACCTCATAAACGAAGACTTCGGGTTCCTGATGCACCGTCCGGATCGTGAAGCATCGGCGGGTCGTTGGATAACAAATCGGCTGGTGGCGGCCAGGACCAAAACCGGCGCGGACCCGTACTTCCCGTCGGTGTCGCCGGATTCGAGAAGTCGAATCGAGCTCGGGATCGAAGCCGAGGCGCAGGCTCTATTCGAGGAAGCAACGGCGCGGCGATGGGAGCCGGGGAACACGATCGTGATTGAATTTGCGCGTGGTGTGCCGGCCGGTTCTTCTCTGCCGCCGTCACCACCCATGGGCTACCGGCACTCGCTATCTCTGCTGGCTCCAGAGATCCTGGAACGCGCCCGGATCCTCTACGTGAGGGTTTCTCCTGAAGAGAGCAGGCGAAAGAATCGGGAGCGCACGGTAATCGGTGAAGAGGGTTCGATCTTGCACCACGGCGTTCCCGAAGAGGTGATGATCAGCGACTACGGAGGGGACGATGCCGTCTGGTTGATGAACTCTGCGACTCGACCCGGCACGATCGACGTCGGCACCGGTTTGAATACCTATCAGGTACCCGCCGCTATCTTCGACAATCGAGGTGACTTGACTTCGTTCCTCCGCGCGGAGCCAGAAACCTGGGGTGCCAAGGAGTTGGCCGCGCTACAACACCGCCTAGAGGGGGCGTTTGGCCTGCTCAGATAGCGAACGGATCCGGTTGATCCGGATCGATGTTGTAACGCTTGATTGCCTCGACGACCCGCTCGTTCGGTATCTCGCCGTCGCGAGCGAGACCTGAGAGAACAGCAACGACGATGTGCCCGGCGTCGATCTCGAAGAAGCGTCGCAGAGCCTCCCGGGTATCCGAGCGCCCGTAGCCGTCCGTCCCGAGCGTGAGGTAGGTTCCGGGAACCCATCGAGCGATTGAATCGGGGACGGCCTGCACGAAATCGGTGACTGCAACGATCGGACCACCCACAACCGATAACCGGTCGACGTATGGAGAGCGTTGTTGCTCGCCGGGGTGGAGTTTGTTCCATCGATCGGTTGCCAGCGCATCTTCTCGCAGCTTCTTGTATGAAGTTGCCGACCACAACTCGGCACCCACGTCGAAGTTCTCAGCTAGTTCCCGGCGAGCCAGGCGAGCTGCCGTATGCGTTGAACCGGAGAAGATAATCGCTGCTTTGTGGCGAGCACCGTCGGGTGCGACATCCCACTGATACAGGCCGGCCATGATGCCGTCGTCGACGTTGTCCGGCTTTGGAGGTTGGACGTAGTTCTCGTTGTAGATCGTGAGGTAATAAAAGACGTCGTCGTTGTCGCGGTACATCCGATCGAGGCCTCTACGGATGATTGTCGCCATCTCGTAGGCGAAGGCCGGGTCGTAGGCCTCGCAGGCAGGCACGGCCGAGGCGAGCAGAAGGCTATGGCCATCCTGATGTTGGAGTCCCTCGCCGGCGAGCGTGGTTCTCCCGGCCGTAGCACCGAGCAGGAAACCCTTCGCCCGGCTATCGGCGGCAGCCCAAATGAGATCGCCTACCCGCTGGAATCCGAACATCGAATAGAAGGCGAAGAAGGGAACCATGGGCACGCCCCGGGTCGCATATGACGTGGCGGCGGCGGTGAAGCTTGCCATGGAGCCGGCCTCGGTGATTCCTTCCTCGAGGATTTGTCCGTCCTGGCGCTCCGTGTAAGAGAGCAACAGCTGGGCGTCGACCGGTTCATATTTCTGCCCTTCAGAGGCGTAGATGGCCAGCTCTTTGAAAAGTGCGTCCATCCCGAATGTTCGTCCCTCGTCTGGAATGATCGGGACGACTCGCGGTCCGAATTGCTCATCGCGTGCCATGTTGCGAAGGAGTCGTGTGAACGCCATAGTCGTCGACACTTCGTTCTTCCCGGAGCCACCGTCGAACTCCGCAAACACGGCAGGATCCGGCAGGGTCAGTGGCCGCCTGACGTCCGTGCGACGGGAGGGGAGTGGTCCATCAAGCGCCCTGCGACGTTCCATCAGGTAGTTGTGCTCGGGGGAGTTCTCTTCGAATCGCAGGTACGGAGGTTCGTCCTCGTCCCCGAGCGGTGGGATGACGTCTTCGAGTGAGAGCCGTGTGCGCAGCTTCATCAGTTGGGCGTTGTTCAGCTTTTTGATCTGATGAGTCGCGTTGCGGCCCTCAACATCCGGCCCAAGTGTCCAACCCTTGATCGTTTTGGCGAGAATCACGGTCGGGGCTCCGGTGAGTTCCGTGGCTCGCTTGTAGGCGGCATAAAGCTTCTTGTAGTCGTGTCCGCCGCGACGGAGTGCCCAGATCTCGTCGTCGGTCAGGTGCTCGACCATGTGACGGAGGCGGGGATCGGGGCCGAAGAAATGCTCCCGCACATAGGCGCCGTCGTGAGCCTTGTAGCGCTGGTAATCGCCATCGACCCGGCGGTTCATGTTGTCGACCAGCACCGAGCCGGCGTCGGCCGCGAGCAGCGGATCCCAGTTCGAGCCCCAGATGACCTTGATGACGTTCCAACCGGCACCGCGAAATATCGCTTCGAGTTCCTGAATGATCTTGCCGTTGCCGCGTACCGGTCCATCGAGTCTCTGGAGGTTGCAGTTGATAACCCAGGTCAGATTGTCGAGCTTCTCCCGAGCGGCAAGCGTGATTGATCCGAGCGTCTCAGGTTCGTCGGTTTCGCCGTCTCCCAGGAATGACCAAACCCGGGATTGACTGGCATCGTCGATGCGGCGGTTGTGCAGGTACTTCAGGAAGCGGGCGTGATAGATCGAGTTGATTGGACCGAGTCCCATCGACACCGTCGGGAACTCCCAGAAGTCGGGCATCAATCGGGGATGGGGATACGAAGAAAGCCCATTGCCTGCGATCTCGCGTCGGAAGTGATCCAGTTGTTCCTCGGTGATCCGTCCCTCCAGGAAGGCGCGGGCGTAGATGCCGGGCGCGGCATGGCCCTGGAAGTAGACGGAATCGCCAGGCAGGCCGTCTTCTTTTCCCCGGAAAAAATGATTGAATCCCACGTCATAAAGCGCAGCCGACGACGCGAAGGTTGAAAGGTGTCCGCCGATTCCCTCGGCTTCGTAGTTGGCCTTGATGACCATGACTGCGGCGTTCCACCGAATCGCTCTGCGAATCCGCCGTTCCATTTGTTCATCGCCGGGGAACCAGGGTTCTTCTGCGGGCGGGATGCTGTTGATGTACGGGGTCGATACCAGCGCAGGCACATCGACGCCGATCTCGCGGGCGCGTTTGATCAACCGGCTGATGAGGTACTGCCCGCGCACCGGCCCGGCATGGCCGACGGCCGCGTCGAGTGAGTCGAGCCACTCGCGAGTTTCGTCGGGATCGGCATCCGGAAACTGCTGGATGAACTCGTCGATGATCATTGGGCCCCTAGAAACGGTGAACTACAAGATTACCTGCACATCGGTTTTGAGGGCGCCGCTTACACTCTCCGGCATGGATATCCCCACTTTTGACGATCTAATAGCTGCCGCTGCACGGATAGAGCCGTTTGTGCATCGGCCGCCTGTATTGAGCTCCTCAACCCTGAATCGGGAACTCAATGCAGAGGTGTTCTTCAAGTGCGAGAACCTACAAAAGGTCGGAGCTTTCAAGGCACGGGGAGCAACGAACGCGGTACTTGCGCTGTCTGACGACGAAGCAAGCAGGGGCGTTGCAACCCACTCATCGGGAAACCATGGTCAGGCGCTTGCCTACGCCGCCTCGGTTCGGGGAATTCGCTCCTGGGTCGTGATGCCGGATCACGCTCCGGACGTGAAGGTCAACGCAGTGCGCGGCTACGGCGCAGAAGTCGTTTTCTGCCGGCAAGCCGAGAGGGAAGAAACCACGCGCCGGCTTGTCGCCGAGACCGGCGCCACGCTCATCCATCCTTACGACAATGCCATGGTGATAGCCGGCCAGGGGACGGCCACTTTGGAGCTGCTCGAAGACGTGCCGGACCTGGACTTCGTTATTGCTCCCGTCGGAGGAGGCGGCCTGCTGAGCGGAGCAGCCATTGCGGCGCATGCCGCCGACGACCGGATCCGGGTATTCGGGGGCGAGCCGGAAGCCGTCGACGATGCTTTCCGATCATTACGAGATGGCGTGCTGTATCCGGCCGTGTCGAATCCGGAGACTTTCGGCGACGGACTGCTCACCGGCCTGGGCCGACGGAACTTCGCCATTCTGCAGGACCATGGCGTTGAAATCGTGACAGTTTCCGAAGCTGAGATTGTCGACTCGGCCCGATTCCACCTTGAACGGATGAAGATCGTTGTAGAACCCTCCGGCGCAGTCGGCTTGGCTGCCGTTCGCAAACTGAACATCCAAGGGCGCCGGGCGGGCGTGATCATCAGTGGGGGCAACACCGATTTCCGCTGGCTGGACCGCTGATCGACTTTCTCAGCAATACAGTCGTTGTCGGAGACCAACAGTATTGCTGAGAAACCCGCGCCAACTTTCTCGGCAATGCTGTCGTCGCTGTGGATTAACAACATTGCCGAGAAACTGGGAAGACGCGCTAGCTTCTGATTGAAGGAGGTGCAGTGTGAACCGACGACACGAGCGGCTGACCCAGCCGCTGGTCCGGGAGGACGGCGAACTCCGTCCAACCACGTGGGACCACGCGCTAAACCGGGCCGCCCAAGGCATCCGGAGCGCCGTGGACGGCCACGGTCCGGAATCGTTCGGGATGTTCAGCTGTTCGAAAGCCACCAACGAGATGAACTTCTTTGCACAGAAATTCATCCGTCTGGCGGTCGGCAGCAACAACATAGACTCATGTAACCGCACCTGACACGCTCCCAGCGTCGTCGGTCTGGCGACGGTTTTCGGGGCAGGAGGCGGAACCAGCTCCTACGAGGAGATCGAGCGAACAGATCTCATCATCCTGTGGGGTTCGAACGCCCGCGAGACCCACCCGATCTTCTTTCACCACCTTCTCAAGGGGCTGCGAAACGGCGCCCCGCTCTACACGATCGACCCGAGGCGGTCGTCGTCGGCGCAGTGGTCCGATTTGTGGCTGGGAATAGACGTTGGCTCAGACATAGCGCTTGCCAATGCGGTCGGGCGCGAGATCATCGCGGCCGGGTTGACCAACGACGAGTTCATTCGATCCGCGACCACCGGTTTCGACCAGTACCAGGAATCGGTTGAGCCGTGGACACTCGAGCGAGGGGAAGCCGTCACCGGCGTCCCGGCCGAAGGAATCCGGGAACTTGCCCACGCCTATGCCAAAGCCGGCACTGCCCAACTCTGCTGGACGCTCGGCATCACCGAACACCACAACGGGTCCGACAATGTCTTCGCACTCATCAACCTGGCCCTCCTCACCGGGCACGTCGGCCGATACGGGTCCGGGCTCGTGCCCATTCGGGGACAGAACAACGTCCAGGGAGGGGGCGATATGGGGGCCCTTCCGAACAAGCTCCCCGGATTTCAGGACGTCGAGAACGACGAACTCAGATCGAAGTTCGAGCTCGCCTGGGGGAGCCCACTCCCTGCCAAGAATGGGTGGAACATCAGCCAGATGTTCGATGCGATGGAGCAGGGTGACCTGCGCAGTCTCTACGTGATCGGCGAGAACCCCGCCCAGAGCGAGGCACAGGCCGAGCGCGTTCGGGATCTGCTGAGGGGTCTCGATTCCCTCATCGTTCAGGACCTCTATCTGACGAAGACCGCCGAACTGGCGGACGTTGTCCTGCCGGCCGCGGCATCTTGGGCCGAGGCCGATGGCACGGTCACCTCATCGGAACGCCGTGTACAACGAGTGCGCAAGGCCGTCGAGGCTCCCGAGGGGGCGCGAGCCGACACCGACATCCTCTCCGCTGTCGCTTCAAGACTGGGCACCGACCTGGGCGAGCCGTCGGCCGAGGAGATTTGGAACGAATTGAGGAAGCTTTCTCCAATGCACGCCGGAATGAGTTATGCCCGGCTGGAGGCAGAGGGTGGCCTGCAGTGGCCATGTCGATCGGAGGATGATCCCGGTGACCTGTTCCTCCATGGACGTTTGTGGGCAAATCCACCGGAGGGTCCGCTTGCCCCGTTCGTGCCCGTCGAACATGTTGCTCCGGTCGATGAGCTAACCGAGGAGTATCCGATCCGCCTGACAACGGGCCGCCACCTCGAGTCTTACAACACAGGCGTCCAGACCGGGCAGATGTCGTCGCCGAAGCGGTTGGGAGGCACGATCGACCTCGATCCGCACGATGTCCGAAACCTCGGAGTCGAAGCCGGCGAAGTAGTGAGAGTGATCTCGCGGCGAGGTGCTGTCGAGGCGCCGGTCAGAGTGGATCGGAATCTCAGGCCGGGATTGGCGTTCATGGCTTTCCATTTCCCGGAAGAGGTAGACGTCAACGTGTTGACGATCGACGCCTGGGATCCACGGTCCGGGACCGCAGAGTTCAAAGCTTCAGCGATCCGGGTAGAGAAGATAGGGGCCTGATTTGGATCTCCACTTCGCAGACGCGGAAGCGACCGAGGCTGAGCGGGCCGCAGTCGATCGGTTTATGTCGGCTCACGCCTCCGAAACGGGACCGACAAAAGCGGCCAGATTGGAACGCCCCCGCAGTCGCGAGCGGCGAGACCTGCTCCTGCCGGGACTGCATGCCTTGCAGGCTGCGATCGGCTGGATCAGCCACGGTGCCCTGAACTATCTTGGAGCGGCGATCGCAGTGCCGCCGGCAGACGCGTACGGCGTGGCTTCTTTCTACAGCATGTTCTCGCTGACGCCGCAGGCGCCCAACGTTCTGCACGTGTGCGATGACATCGCCTGCCGTGCCAACGGTGCCTTGGAAGTCGTCGACGAGTGCGAGCGGGTTTTTGGTCCTGAGGGTTCCGGCGATTCGGTTACTTGGCATCGCAGCCCCTGCCTAGGTAGGTGCGATCGGGCCCCTGCCCTGTTCGTCCAACGAGCCGGCGAAGACGATTTCGACCATGGACCGGTTCACGCCGACCTGTCGGGTCGGGCGATCGACGGCCTGGCCGAACTGGAGGGGATGAATATCGACCTGGGCATCGAGCGATCTGCAACTCCGCAGGGGCAAGCAGAGGTGCGGTTGCTCCGGCGAATCGTCGAAAGAATCGATCCTTCTTCCCTCGAGGGTTACCGGGCCAACGGCGGCTATGCCGCCCTCCACCGCGCGGTGGAGATGGGCGCGGAAAGCATTCGAGACCTCATATCAGAATCGGGTTTGACCGGGCGCGGCGGAGCCGGCTTCCCAACCGGACTCAAGTGGAAGATGGCGGCCGCTGAGGCGGCGCCTCGTTTCGTGATCGCTAATGCCGACGAGTCCGAGCCCGGGACATTCAAGGATCGTGTGCTGATCGAGCAGGACCCGTTCGCGCTCATCGAAGCCCTGACGATCGCCGGCGTGTCGGTAGGTGCCGAGAAGGGATTCATTTATCTGCGGGGCGAATATCCGGTGGCCGGGCGGAGGCTCGAAGCAGCACTCGCCGCCGCCCGTGATGCCGGCCTGCTCGGCCGGGACTTGTTCGGCCGCGGAATCTCCTTTGACATCGAGTTGCGAATCGGCGCAGGCGCCTACATCTGCGGTGAGGAGACCGCGTTGTTCAACTCGATCGAGGGATACCGGGGCGAGCCCCGCAACAAGCCTCCCTACCCGACCCAGGTCGGCTTGTTCGGCCGGCCGACCGTGGTCAACAACGTAGAAACGTTGCTCAATGTGCTGTTCATCATCATGGAAGGGGCCGATGAGTATCGCCGGCTGGGGACACCGACGTCGCCGGGCACCAAGGTGTTCTCAGTTTCCGGACACGTGGCGAAACCGGGCGTATATGAGGTCCCCTTCGGGACACCGTTGCAGGATCTCCTGGCTCTGGCGGGCGGCATGCGCAAAGAAACGGGCGGCATGCGGAACATAACTTCATTTGGATCGGTGCTGCTCGGTGGAGCAGCAGGCACGTTCCTCGGGCCCGAGGCACTTGACTTGCCGCTGGCCAACGAAGCGGCAATCGAGCGCAACGCCTCTCTCGGATCCGGGGCAGTCGTGGTGTTCGACACCGAAACAGACATGTTCGAGATGGTTTCGCGCATAGCGGCCTTCTTCCGGGATGAATCCTGTGGTCAGTGTGCGCCCTGCCGTATCGGCACCGTGCGCCAGGAGGAGCTCATGGTGCGAGTTGGATCCGGATTCGACTCAGGAGGTTTGATAAGGGAGGTCGGCCGGGCGATGACGGACGCCTCGATTTGTGGGCTAGGTCAAACGGCTTCGAACGCGGTCGTATCCGCTCTCGACCTCGGCCTGATCGGGGGTGACGCATGAGCGGCCTCGAGTTCATTCTCGATGGAGAGCGCGCCGTCGCGCCCGCCGGGAGCACGCTCATTAGAGCCCTGTCTGCGAATGGCGTCGAAACGCCGACCCTCTGCTACCTGGAGCATACGAGCGCTCCAAATGTCTGCCGTGTGTGCGTGGTCGAGGTCGAAGGGAGCCGCCCGCTGGTTCCTGCGTGTTCGCGGTTGCTAGAAGAGGGGATGGTCGTATCCTCGGACAGCTCGCGAGTGCGGCATGCTCGCAAGCTGGTGTTCGAGATGCTGGCCTCGTCGGTTGATCTGTCACTTGTCTCAGAAGAGACCGGAGCCTGGATGCGGGAGTACGACGTCGACCCCGGTCGCTTCGGACCAACCCTCCGCACCGACGGGCCGGCTGCTTCGATGAGGCCGGGTCACCACGAGCGACCCGATGGGCTCTCTTTTGCGAGCGTCGCCCAACCGCCGCTGATCCAGGACGACCTCTATGTGCGGGACTACGCGAAATGCATCCTCTGCTACCAGTGTGTAAACGCATGTGGACCGGAGGCCCAGAACACCTTTGCGATAAGCGTCGCCGGTCGCGGATTCGAGGCGCGCATATCCACGGAGTTCGAGATTGGCCTGCCGGATTCTGCTTGCGTCTATTGCGGTAACTGTATCGCCGTCTGTCCTACCGGAGCGCTGATCCCGAGAACGGAGTTCGATTTGCGCGCATCTGGTGGATGGGCCGCAGATCGGCAGTCGGTTACGCGCACGGTGTGCCCCTACTGTGGGGTTGGATGCAACCTCGAGCTCACCGTTCAAGATGGGGCGATTGTGAGAGTGGATTCGCCGTTGGATCACGATGTGACGTCTGGGAACCTCTGTATCAAAGGCCGGTTCGGCTTTTCCCACGTCGGCGCGCAACCCAGATCGGAGCCGGCTTAGACACGGTTGTGTCGCTTCGACCGTAGGATGCGGCGCCTGTGAAGATTCTCCTCGTCTCGTCGTACGAACTCGGTCACCAGCCGTTTCATATTGCCTCGGCTGCATCGGCGCTGCGCGGAGCCGGCCACGACATTCGCACCTTGGATCTCGGCCTGGGATCTTTGACACCGCTCGATGTCGAATGGCCTGAGGCAGTTGCCTTCGCGGTCCCGATGCACACCGCAATGAAGATCGCATTGCAGGCGAGCGAACAACTGAACGCATCCCGTCCCGGGCTGCCGTTGTGCTTCTACGGCTTGTATGCCGCCGCGGCCGATCTCCCCGGCGGATCAACCGCGATCGCGGGCGAGTACGAGCCGGGGCTCCTTCGGTGGGCGGCCGGCTTGCGCGGCGGGTCACACGTGGATCTAGAAAGGTCGGCGATTTCCGTCGCGCCCGATCGTACGGGCCTCGCCGGGTTGAAGGACTATGTAGGTGTCGAGCTGGCGGGGGAGCGTCGAGTGGCCGGTTCGACCACTGCGTCGCGCGGCTGCCGGTACCGCTGCAAGCATTGTCCGGTCCCGACGGTCTACGACGGTGCTTTCAGAGTGGTCGACCGTCGGCTGGTAGCTCAAGACATCGACGCGCAAGTATCAGCAGGGGCGAGGCATATCAGCTTCGCAGACCCGGATTTCCTCAACGGACCCTCGCACGCGATGCGGGTTCTCGAGGAAACCGGCAGCCGGCATCCGGAGCTCACCTTTGATGCCACGATCAAAGTGGAGCATGTCCTGCGCCATCGTGATCTCCTCCCGCGTATGGCCGAGCTGGGTCTTGTCTTCGTGGTGTCTGCCTTCGAGTCAACCAACGACGAAACGCTGAAGAGGCTCGACAAAGGCCACACGGCGTCCGACATGGCCGAATCTGTGCATCTCCTGCGAGCCAACGCAATCGACATCCGCCCGACCTGGCTTCCCTTTACCCCGTGGACGACCATGCAAGATCTGGTCGCCATGCTGCAGTTCATGGAACAACACGATGTCGATGTCGACCCAATACAGCTGACCATCCGGCTCCTCATTCCGCGGGGCTCGCTGTTGCTGAATCTTCCACCCGAGGAGCTGAGTGTCGATGTCTACGATCCCGACGCCCTCGGCTTTGGCTGGGAGGCGCCCGACCCGCGCTTGGATGATTTACACAGACGCCTCGTTGATTTGATCGAGCGCCTCGAAGGTCGAGCCCAGGACGACATTCTCGAGGCCATGACCGGAGAGATCCTCATCGCGGCCGGGATGAATGAGAACGCCGTTCGGCTGGTAAGTGGCGAAGGGAGGCCACGGCTGACCGAACCGTGGTTTTGCTGAGCTGAGCCTTCTAGCCGCCGGTCCGGCGGCGCGGTCTAGTCGTTGAGCGGGGAAGGATCACCGCCGGCGGACAGTGCGTTGAGGACGTCCTTGTCACTGGTTTGAGTGAAGTTTCGATACCAGAATCCGACCGCCTGGAAGTCTTTCGGAACTGATAAGGCCACGACGCGATCGGCCAGGTCGCCGAGTGCCATCACGGTGTCCTGTGCTCCGACGGGGACCGCGAGAACGACTTCTCGGGCGCCGCGTTCCCGGGCGGCCAGGACGGCGGCACGCGCGGTGAATCCGGTAGCTAGTCCATCATCGACGACGATGGCGATCCGCCCTCGGAGATCGATCTCTGGTTTGCCGCGCCGGTACCGTTGGACCCGTCGCTCCAACTCGATTCGTTCGCGCTCCGTAACCTCCGCCACGTATTTCTCGGAAACCCTCAGGTAGCCGATGAGGTCATCGTTCAGTACCCGCACTCCGTGCTCCGCGATGGCTCCGATTCCGAGTTCTGACCGGCCGGGAGCTCCCAGCTTGCGAACCACAATGATGTCGAGTGGGCACGACAACTCGGCTGCGATCGGGGCTCCAACAACTACGCCCCCTCTCGGAAGACCGAGAATCACCGGCTTCTCGCTCCGGTAGGAGCGGAGTTCATGGGCGAGCTTCGCCCCTGCGTCGTGGCGATCGTGAAACACCGTCTAGCCAGTATCCCTCTCCCGCACTTTCCGAACAAGATGTGTACGACCGGGGGCGAGTGGCCCGATGAAGTTGGCCGGGCAGGGCAAGGTAGTGTCGGGACGTGCACGGCGGACCGCGCCCGCGGCTCCTATGGGTCTGTTCGCTATGTCCTGCACGTTGTAGCCGAGCAAGCAAGGGGATAACACGATGGGTGGTACGACGAGAGTGCTCGATTGTCGCGGCCTCCACAAGTCTTACGGCGACCGCAAGGCGGTCGACGGCGTCGGCTTCCATATCGATCTCGGCGAGACATATGGCCTGCTGGGACCGAATGGAGCAGGCAAGACGACGACCATCTCGATGGTTTGTGGCCTTTTGACCAGGGACGCGGGTGAAGTCACGGTGATCGGCGAGCCAATCGACGTAGGTCAGATTCATGCCAAGCGGTGGATCGGATATGTGCCTCAGGATCTGGCGATCTACCCCGACCTCACTGCGGAGGAGAACCTCGCCTTCTTCGGCAGGTTGTACGGGCTGACAGGCAAGAAGTTGAAGGCCCGAACCAATGCAGTCCTGGAGGTCACCGGGTTGGCCGACCGTCGGGATGACAAGACGGAGGAGTACTCAGGGGGAATGAAGCGAAGGCTCAACATCGGCATCGGTCTCCTCCACGAACCGCGTCTGCTGATCCTCGATGAGCCGACCGTCGGCGTCGATCCGCAGAGCAGGAATGCGATCCTCGATAGTGTCGAACAACTGTCCGGCGAAGGTATGGCCGTCCTCTACACAACTCACTACATGGAGGAGGCCGAGCGTCTCTGCGATCGGGTCGGCATCATCGATCAGGGCCAGATCAAGGCCGAAGGCACACGCCGGGAACTGGTTGAGCTGGTCGGGCAACGAGATCGGGTTCGGGTAGTCGCGGAGGGCGACGTCGATGCCGCCGCAGCGGCGGCCCGTTTGGTCGACGGTGTCGAGGAGGCGAATCGTTCCGATGGCGGCATCGACATTCTCACCAACGACGCGCGTGTGATACTTCCGTCGTTGCTTCGCTCCATCGCAGATGCCGGAGCCTCAGTCAAAGGTGTGGACGTGGTCGAGCCCGATCTCGAAGCGGTGTTCCTGCACCTCACCGGAAAGGCTCTGAGGGATTGACGTGCGGGCTGCATTCATCATCGCCGGCAAAGACCTGCGGCAGAGAATCAGGGATCGTTCCGCCATCATCATGGGGATCATCGCGCCGTTTGCACTTGCGGCGATCTTCTCGCTGTTGCTGCCGACCAGTCAGAGCTTCCATACCGAATATGGGGTGGTTGATCTCGATAGGGGCCCGGTGTCCGCGCTCCTGACTTCGCAGGTGCTGCCGGGTGTAGTAGAAGCCGGTTTTGCCGACCTCACCGAAATCGACGACCGGGCCAGCGCGGCAGCCATGGTCGAGGGCGGTGAGATGGGGGCAGCCTTCGTCATTCCGGAAGGTTTCTCGGATGCGATCGCGAGCGGGCGGGACGCCACCCTCACGATCATCGGCAACGTCGATGCTGCACTGGCGACACAAATCGCCGAGGCCATCGCCACGGGATACGCGGAGGAGGTGAACGCAGTTTCCCTATCGGTGGCAGCCGCGTTGGGTGGATTCACGACCGTGCAGCCGGGGGCGATCGCCGACCTGTCGTCGCGCGCCGCCGTATTCGAGCCCTCGATCCTCGTGGAAGAGGCTGAGGCCGACTCCAAGCAGATGTCGGACAAAACGTTCTACTCGGCGTCTATGGCGATCATGTTCCTGTTCTTCACCGCCCAGTTCGGAATTCTCAGCCTGCTGTCGGAGCGGCGGCAGGGAACTCTTCCGCGCCTCGTTGCCGCACCGGTCGGTCCCTGGACGATCGTCATAGGCAAGGCGCTGGCCGGCTTTGTGCTCGGAGCAGTGGCAATGACGGTACTGATCGTCGCCTCGACGCTGTTGTTGGGCGCCGACTGGGGGAATCCGCTCGGGGTTGCCTTGTTGGCTCTCGGTGGAGTTGTCTCCGCCACCGGCGTGTCTGCCATGGCGGCCACGATGGCGAAAACCGAGGAGCAGGCCTCTGGGTGGAACGCGATTCTGGCTATGTCACTTGCGGTCCTCGGAGGAACGTTCTTCAGCCTTGATCGTGCTCCCGAGTTCGTGTCGAGTCTGAGCTTGATCACACCGCACGCCTGGTTTCTACGTGGGCTCGACGAACTGGGCTCCGCCTCGGGAACGGTTGCCGACGCTCTTCCGGCAGTGGGGGTGCTGTTGGTGATCGGTGCAGCTACTGGGGCCGTCGGGCTGATGCGTGCCAGGAGATTGGTGGTGGGACGATGAAAGCCCTCGCCATTGCCCGGGTGAACATGACACGGGTGATGCGTGATCGCCTCGGGTTGTTTTTCATCATCCTGTTGCCGTTCATCATCGTGCTCGTCATGGGGGCGGCCTTCGGAGGTTCCTTCAATCCTCAGCTCGGCGTCATCGAGGGCAACGGGGGATCGTTGGGAATGGATCTTCTCGATACCCTCGAGAGCGGCTCGGTTGACCTCGTGGCCTTCGCCGATGAAGCAGCGTTGATCGACGGGGTTGCGCGCAACCGGGTTGATGCCGGGCTCGTGGTCCCCGCCGATTACAGCGATGCCGTTGAAAGCGGCGCGTCGGTGTTGCTGCGTTACTACGCACCTCCCAATACTTTTGGGGGGACGCTGAAGGAGTCCGTTGACGCCGCTATCGCCGTGCAGAGTGCAACGGTCAGAGCAGCTCGATTCGCCGTCTCAGAGGGTATCGGGGAACTCAGCTCGAATTTGGTGATGGTCGAATCTATGCGAGAAATGGTGCCGGGTGTCCGGGTAGAGACCGTGACGGCGGGGGAGTCTGTGTTTCCAGAAGGATTCGATCCGATCGATCACTCTGCGCAGGGCATGCTGGTGCTGTTCATGTTCCTGACTTCGCTCACCGCGGCAGACAAACTCATTCTCTCGCGAACGCTCGGAGTTTCCCGGCGCATGCTGTCGACGCCGACGGGTGCCGGTACGGTTCTGCTTGGGGAAGGACTCGGTCGTTTCGCGATCGCTTTCTTCCAGGGTCTCTTGATTATGTTGGGCACGGCATTCGGGTTCAGCATCGATTGGGGCAATATCTGGCTGGCGATTCTCGTGGTGACGGTTTTCGCGCTGGTCGGGACCGGCATCGCGATGCTTGCCGGGTCTGTGTTCCGTAACGCCGAGCAGGCGGGCTCTTTTGGGGTCCTGGCCGGGCTGATGCTCGCCGCTATCGGCGGAGCGATGGTGCCCTTCGAGATCTTCCCGGCAACCATGCAGACGGTCTCCAAGGGAACTCCCCATTACTGGGCGCTGCGTGGATTCAAGGATCTGATCTACCGCGAAGGCGGCTTCGGTTCGATTTCTCTGGAACTCACCGTTCTGGTCGGGTTCGCTGTTGTGTTTCTAGGCGTGGCCGTGTACCGGTTCCGGCGGATACTGACCGACTAGGCAGGGCTCGCGGATGGGAGCAGCCCCATCGGCTGCCTCAGTGGAGGCCTACCCTCTGTCCGGCAGCAAGTGTTTCTATCACGTCGATTCGCCGGACGACATCGCGGATTTCGGCTGCGAACATGCTGCGTTCGGCGGCAATCCCTTCCCGATTGTCCAGCAACCGCCTGTTGCCCGCCAGTCCCAGAGCCGATTTGAACAACACTTGTGATACGGCCTCAGCCTTTGTGATCCTCTGCTGCAGCCGGTATTGCTCGCCCAGACCGAGACACGCGGCCAGGAACTCCTTCGCCTCGAACGGCTCGTCGTGCGGACGGCTCTCGAGGGCATCACCCACGACGAGATAGGCTTCCAGGAACGGTCCCAGCGCCCAGTGAGCGCGTAACGGACGTAAGCGCCCAAGGAGGTCACGCGCACCTCCGGGGCCCTCACGAAGCGAGGATTCCCAGTTCTCTCGGAAACGGCTGACCTCGGCGCGCACTTCGGCTACGAAAGACTCCTTGTCGGAGAAGAAGAACTCGAACTTCAGCAAGTCTCGCAATCGCATCGCTTCCTGCCAGAAGGCGTCCGTGACATCGGCCTGATCGGACTCGGCCGCGTGGAGCAGAGCCAGTTCCGCGATCGCGCCGATGATGAAGTAGTGAACGATCGTGTTGCGGTAGTACGCGGCGGCGAGGTACTGCTCATCCTGTATCCGGTAGACCGGTACCGGTCCTTCATTGAAGCGTGTGACGATGTTGTGTTCTCGAAGTCGATCCAGGACTTCCTTGACCTGGGCGGTGCCGCCGAAGCGGACGCGTTCGGTAGTTGGGAGGCGCCGGCGCAGTATGTAGCCGACCAGGCCCCGCAACTCCTCGCGGATCTCCTCGACCGTCATAGCTCTTTCCTCGTTGGCGAGAAGTGCAATTGTCACGACCGACGTCGGGGTTATCGGTGTGACCTTGTTGACGCCCCGGAGTACCTTGAAAGCCAGCTTCTGGACGTTGAGTGAACGGGTGTCCGGCGATGCATCGGGTACGCATTCGGCTTTCATCGAAATCGGCTCGCCGAATCGGATGTAGATGTCGCCGTATCGACGGCGAAGCGTGCGGATCGAATCAATCAGCCACCCGAAGCTCTCGGATTGCTTGTCGGTACCGCGCTGCTCGGCGGCATAGGACCCCACATCGAAGATCTGGTCGTAAGCGATCGACGTTGGAATCAGATATACGTCGTCCGACTTCCCCCTGGCGTGGGCGTCGACGACATAGGCGAGCATGCCGAATCGAGGTGGAAGAAGCTTGCCCGAGCGCGACCTGCCACCTTCCAGGTACCACTCGAGCGGGAACCTCTTCTCCACCAGGTAGTCGATGTAGCTCGTGAGCACGTGCTTGTACAAGTCGTTGTCCTTGAAGGAGCGCCTGATGAAAAAGACGCCGGTACGACGAATCAACTGACCCACAGGGAAGAAGTTGAGATTGATTCCTCCCGCGGTGTGGTTTGGAGGCAGATCGTTCTCCCAGAGCAGGTACTGGAGGACCAATCGATCCAGCTGTGATTTGTGGGACGGGAGGAAGACGAGAGGGTGGTCCTGCCCGAGTTCATACAAGGGGCGGATCTCCTGCTCGTTGTAGTGGATAGCTCCATACCCTTGTCGATAGAGCCAATGGATCGCGTTGGCGATGAGATCGATGACCAGCGGCGAGTGGGAGGCGGCGATCTCGGCGATGTAGCGCCGTGCTCGCCGCCGGGCCGACTCGATCGACCGCCCTTCGTTCTCGGCCACCTTCGCCATGGTGTCCAGGAACTCCTGCGACCCGGTTAGGTCCTCAGCAACAAACTTGGGCACCTTGTAGCGGTTGCCGCGCAGTTTCCGTTCGGCACGCTCCAACGCAAGCCATGCCCGGTGCACGACGAATTCGCCCGGTGTCCGGATCTCCACGGATTGCTTGTGGGCGGCGAGGAGTTCTTCGGTCGATGCGGAAAGCCCGACCACGATCCGGCACTTGTCCGGACTCCTCGAGAGTGTCAGGTATTGCCGGATCGGATCTGGATCGCGCGGATCGCCGAACTTGAGAAGATCGACGAGTGTCACGGATCGTTTGCCTTGTCGTTCCGGAGGGAGCCATGCCACCCGCAACGGGACGAAGAGGGCGTCATCGCCCACCCGCAGCCTGCGTTCGAGTATTGGATCGGCGTAACGGGAACGGCGTGCGCGGCGAGAAGGAGGCAGCCAGATCAGATCGTAGGCAGCCCCCCCGGCCCGTCTTTCGGCCCACTCCTCGATCAGGCGGCGTTCCAGCGCAGATGATGCATCGCCCAAGAACACGACCGGGCGGCCGTCTATCGGCCAATCCGGTTCGTGATCGAGCGTGTCCTTTATTGCGTTCACCTCACAGATTGTATGTGCCTTTTCCATTCGGTGGCGCGACGGGCCAAGTGTCTGTGTCGAATACTGCTTGTCGCCTCTAGTTGTCCGCGCGCTGTGGTCGTAAGTTGAGAGCAGGATGCAGCCGTTCTTGATCACCCAACGCGCCGGGATGCGGCGGGTGCCGAACGAATCGAGAACCACAGGATGACCAGTTTGATCGATGAGCTCGAGCGACAGCCTTTCCTCGAAGGTCTCAGTGACGAGCATCTGAGGTTCCTCTCCAATTTTGTCGATGAGGTGAGCTACGCCGAAGGCGAGGTCATGTTCAGGCAAGGCGAACCGGCCGTCGACTTCTTCCTGATTTACGAGGGGAAGGTGGCCGTCGAGATTGACTCCCCGCGTGGCCCGATTGCCATCCAGACTCTCAAACCCGGGAATCTCCTTGGAGTTTCCTGGCTCTATCCACCTCACCGGTGGCAGTTCGATTCCACGGCGATCGCGCCGACACGCGCATTCCGATTCGATGGAGACGCCGTCCGCGCTGCCTGTGACGAGGATCACACGCTCGGATTCGAGTTGCTCGGGTTGTTTGTCGTTGCACTTGGATCGAGACTCCAGGCCACAAGGTTTCAACTCCTGGAAGTCCTGAGGAGCGCTGCAACCTGACGCGGTTCCTCTCCGGGTTGCCGACTCTCGTTAGATTCCCATCATGCGAGCGGTGATTCAGCGAGTGGCGAGAGCAGAGGTAAGAGTCGCCGAGGAAGTCATCGGGTCGATCGGGCCCGGGTTGCTGGTGTTGGTCGGAGTGGCGGATGGTGACTCACAAGCCGACACTCAGATTCTGGCGGAGAAACTGATCGGCCTCCGGATTTTCCGGGACGATGTCGGGAAGATGAATCGTTCCGTTGCAGAGGCCGGGGGCTCTGTGTTGGTCGTCAGTCAGTTCACTTTGCATGGTGACCTTCGTCGAGGTCGCCGGCCGTCTTTTCTCGCGGCCGCGGCTCCTGAGGTGGCCGAACCCTTGGTCGACGCACTGATAGAGCGTGTCGGGCGGTCAGTGCCCGTCGCCTCTGGTCGTTTCGGAGCGTTGATGTCCGTTGAACTCGTCAACGATGGGCCCGTGACGATCATCATCGACGTTGTCGACGGCCGGGTGACCTAGTAAGCGGCTCCGCGAACTACCAGTCAACGGCACTCAGCTGGATCAGCTCTTCGTACACAGATGGATGATCGGCTTCGATAATCGGGAGTCCTCGCTCCCAACGAACCGTTGTGCCGGGATTGTGGTGTGTGGCGCCATCCGGTAGGAACACCTGGGGAGATCCCTCAATGCCCAGGTCGATCGCTTCGTAGAAGTCCGTCATCACATCCTTGCGAAATCGACCATCATCCAGCGCACCTGTCAGTTGGTCGACGGGCAACTGCTCGATGCGGGCAACCTCCAGAAGCTCATCACGCATGCTCAGATTGTGTCCGTGGAGGAAGAAGGCCTTACGCAAGGCGAAATCGAACTCCTCGCCGATATCTTGGCTGAGCGAGTAGCCCCACTTCTGAGCTTCGAATGCAGCAAGGTAGGACGACGGCCAAGTCGGGTTGTCGTACGCCGAGAAAACGCTCGATTCGAGCTGAGCTGCTGCGACCATCTCGGCTCGTGTGGCGTGCTCGCTGTGCAGGCCTGCTTCGGTCAACTCCAAGGGATAGGCGCGGTGCTCGAAGATCACTTCGTCGGCAGACAGATGGTCACGCATGCGGTGCAGTCGTACGGTGGCAACGTATGCCCACGGACAACGCAAGTCGCTCCAGATCCTCAGGACGGCCATGTTCCTACCTCCTTGCCCTTGAACCTAGTCCCCGGGGAACTGGTCGGACTGAAGAGATTCGACGGTCATCAATCCTGTCCTGCCAGCCACCTGCTCCCGGGTTCGCAGAATCGGGCGAAATCGCAATGCCGGCACGCCGAGGAGGGTTCCGCGTTCCATTCCGCAGCCTCAATGCGCCCGATGAGTTGCGAGAGGTGAATCTTCGCTCTTTCGATCCATTGGACGTCCGCTCGCTCGCTGACCGTCTCGAGCCCATCGCCGAGGTAGGCAAACGTCACGTCGATAACCTCCGGTCGATGCGCCGTGAACGGGACCTCAGTCGCAGCCAGCGCGTACGCCTCGAGTTGGACGGCCGTCTCCGGGAGCTTGGAGGGCCTCCCGGATTTGAAGTCGACGATCTCCCAATGACCGGGCGCCGGTGCGTACACAGCGTCGATTCGCCCGCGTACGGTTGAAGAACCGATCTTCAAGTCGAACGGTGCTTCGATGAGCATCGGCTTAGACGTGGCGAATCGTGAGTTCAGGAAAGCATCGAACGGTTTGGTGCCGGCTCGTTCGGTTTCCGGAGGACCAACGTCGTATGAATCCTCCACAAAGTCGTCGAGCGGGACCTCGCCACGATGGTGCAATTCGATACGTCGGTGGACTTCGACCCCTCTTCGTGCGGCACCGGACGGCCGTCTCGGCAGGCGGTCCACCTCAGACCAGTAGAACCGCTGAGGGCAGATGGCATAGGTGACCAGTCCCGTAACAGAGGTGGAAAGCGGGTCGGGTTCGCTTGGCTTCGGAGTCTCTGGAATCCTGAACAGCTTGTCCTGATAATGCTGCACCCGATCATGGTATGCCTCGGAGACACCCAACTCGGTTGATCGCCTCTCGGCCCAGTCCGAATCCTCGGCCATCGCCCGCATGGCGACATCCCAACCCTCAGGAAAAACCGGATCCGGGGCACCTTCGCCGATCGCTTCGTATTTCAGCGTCTGCGGACGTTCGCCGGCCTCGTCCGTCCCGAGATCATCGGAGTACCGGGTCGCCAACTCGAAAAGCTCGCTTGGCCTGACAGGTTGTTTGCGAGGTTCCGGCGTTCCGTACCAGTGAGCACCCGACAGGTAAAGCCTCTCTTTTGCCCGGGTAACCGCCACATAGGCGGTTCGCCACTCCTGACGGGAATGCTGCTCCTTGAGGGCCGCCTGTCGATCGGCGACATCCATAGATTCCGAAAGCGGTGGCAGCCTGTCGACGTCCAGGCGGAGGGAATATGGGAGAACGTGAGCCTTCTCGAACGGATCCTCGTACGACCGCACTCCCGACGGGAAGTTGTTGCGGTAGATGCCGGGAATGAAGACGACCGGCCACTCGAGCCCCTTGGCCCGATGAACGGTGAGTAGTGCGACGGCATCCTGGCCACTCAGCCTGGCCGGGGTCAGTTCTTCACTGTTGCCATCTGCCATGACATCCAGGTATTCGAGGAAGGCAGGAAGCGACGGGCGGCCTTCCAACGGGCTCCACTCCTCGGCGAGATCGAGGAAGCGGTGCAGGTTCAAGCGAACCGACAATCTGGATTGGTCGGGCATCGCCTCGATTTCTTGCCAGGAGCCGGTGGCCTGAAGGATCTGCCTGGCCAACTCAACCAGACTGGCCCCCTGGGCGTCCTGCAGGAGGCCTCGATACAGGGATCGGAATACTTCCAAAGCGTCGCCGGCCGCCAACTCGAGCCCGACGATGGAGTCGAGGCTGTCGATGGCTTCCAGCAACGTGGGTCTGAGAACGTCTTGGTCGGTGAGGTGGGAGCGAACCCAATGCGTGAGTGGCAGGATGTCTGCAAAACCGAGCCGGTAACGGCTGCCCAGGAGGATGCGCATGAGGGCGGGACCGTCGGCCGGGTTGTTCAGTATCTTCAGCCAGGCGTGCAACTCCACTATCTCAGGGATCGCCAGCAGGCCCCCGATGCTCGCTACTTCAGCGGGAATCTGACGTTCTTCAAGAGCCTGCTGCACGAGCGTGATGTCTTTGTTCTTGCGAAACAAAGCCGCCATCTGTCGCCATTCGTAGCCTTCTGCTCGCAGGTCGAGCAACGTATCGGCGATGAATTCGGCTTCGTCGATGGCCGTGCGAGTCCAACGGGTAGCGACAAGGCCGGGGCCCGTCCCGTCTACCGCGACCAGGTCCCTTCCCGTGTTCTCACCCGTTCCCCCACGAACTGCATTGGCGAGGTCGATCACTCGTTGGCTTGATCGCCTGTTGACCGTCAGAGATAGTGTCCTGGCAGGGGCGCCATCGGTTTGTGGAAAGTGTTCCGGAAACGCCGCGAAATTCTCCAACGACGCCCCGCGCCATTCATAGATCGTCTGGTCCGGATCTCCCACGGCCGTAACCGGGAATCCCTCGCCGAATATCTTCAACAACAGCTCGCGCTGGGCTGGATTCGTATCCTGGTATTCGTCGAGCAGCACGATCCGATATCGAGAGCGAATGCGAGCTCCGACATCCGGGTGATCTGCGACGACCCTGTAAGCCAACCGCACGAGGTCGGAGTAGTCAACGGTGCCGAGGCGCCGTTTCTCTGCCTCGAATCGGGCGACGATTGCGGCCAGCTCACCTCTCTCGTCCCAGGGTTCCCCGGAGCAGCCGGCAGAGTGCTCCACGAGGTCGGCTGCGGTCCGGAGGTTGTCTCCGAGTTCGGATGCAAGCCTCTCTGGTCGGTCGATCATGCCGCGCCACGTAATGTCCAGATGTTCATATGACCCTGAGTCGATTGAGTCGAACAACAGTTGGCGTGCGAACGTCGGTGTGATGATCTTCGCGTCGTGTTCCACCCCGGCGAGGACGCCGAACTCACTCAGGATGAGTGCCGCAAACCCGTGGTATGTGTGGATCTCCACATCGCGACCCGGTAGAACGGTTCCTTCCAGCATCTCGGCGATGCGTTCACCCAACTCCTGGGCAGCCTTGTTGGTGAACGTGATGCCGAGAACCTGTTCGGGCTGCGCGGCCGACGTCGCGACGAGATGGGCGATCCGCATAGCGAGGGTCGTCGTCTTTCCGGTCCCGGCTCCGGCGGCGATGCGGAGCGGCATTGGCGGGTATTCGACTACCTCGGTCTGTTCGGGTGTTGGGATCAGCTTCATCGCGTGAACGACTCCCGCCCTTCCGGCCATTCAGGGCAAACGGTCCGTACCGGGCATCGCGAGCATGCGGCGCTCACAGTGGGCGTCCAAACTTCGGCGGCGACCGATCGGCCAATTTCGGCCATCTGCTCCACGACATCGTTCAGCTGGGCCGGATCCAGTGCCGACCACCGTTGTTTCCGCTTGGCCAGCGGGTACCAGAACTCGGCTTCAGCCGGCTCACCAAATTCTGTGACCGCAGCGTCCTCCATTGCAGCTAACAAGTAGAACGCCAGCTGGATGGAGACGGCAGCCTCGGCAGCAGGCTTCGGTGAAGCTGTTGTCTTGTAGTCGACGATACGTACGCCGCCCGAGGGTGTTCTTTCGATTCGGTCTGCCCTACCTCTCCATCGGACGCCCTCGATGGTTGCTTCGAGCGGGTGCTCGAGCAGAACTGGTACTGCACCCGGCCGAATCCACGCTTCATACATTCCGCGCAGAAGGCGCTCGGCTCGTTTACGCCAGGCCTCCCGGCGGGCGGCCGGTCCGAAATCGACCGACGAGATGCGCTCGTCGAGGTGCTCGAGGGCACCCTCGACTAAACCGTGGGTTGCACCGGCTTCGACGGCCGCGCGTTCGGTTTCTTCCAGAACATCATGGATGAGCCGCCCGAACGAAGCGTAGGGGCCCGCATCTCCGGCAGCATCGAGACGCCGTCCGAGCGCATACTGCCTTGGACAAGTCGCGTAACTCTCTGCCTGGCTGGGGGAGAGCTTCAGGTCGGGGTCGATGATTCCCGAATCGACTCCGCGCGGCCTCATTCCCGCCAGCTGGTCCACCGGTCGAATCGCCGGATTGGGTCGACGATGGAGGGTTGCTGCGGCCGCCAACCGGCGGGAAGGTGTGGTTGCGGGATCGACCACCATGCGCCTGAGGTGGGCTTCGGCCTCGGCCGGGGTAACCGGGACCCGATCGTCTGAGTCCATCGGTGGTTCTCTCTCGGTAGCCGCGTCCATCCCTTCGATACCCATTGCCGAAAGGAATCGGCTGGGCCGCCGCCGCGGGTCGTCACTTCCCGCATCCGTCGCCGTCCAGACGACCAGGCGGGCTGCCCTGGTCATGGCCGTGTATGCGAGCCGCATCTCCTCCTGCAATCTGAATTGCCGAGCCGCGAGCGGGTCTGGATCATGGTGAGGAGAAAGCAGCCGTGTCTGGAGGATCGAGCGCTGTCTTCGCAGGTCGGGCATCACACCTTCAACCGCGTCGGCGATGAAGACGATTTCGAAACTGAGGCCCTTCGATTGGTGGAGCGTTGTTAGCGTCAACCGATCGCTCGTGTCACCGGAGTAGCGGAGTAGGGGAGTGGCTTCGAAGTCTTCCCGCTCGGCCAGGCTGACGTAGCCGGCGAGTGTGAGGTTCGGATCGCGAGCCTCCTGGCGGCTCAGGACCTGGGCAAACGCCGACCATGCCGAGCGATAGTCAGCTCGTCCTGGGTCATGAACGAGTGCATCGAATTGGGGGAGCGAATTCCAGAGAACCCAGAACCCGGCGGCGGCCGATCCTGATGTTGCCCAGGTAGGATTGGCCAGCAATCCGGCTAGTGCATTGGCTCCCGGAACGTAATCCTCGAGGATTGCCGGCCACGGCCGGCCGGAACGGAGGCGATGCCTATATGCGTCTCGCTCGATGCTCAGCGGAACGCCGAAGAGTGGGCCGAGAAGCAGACGTCGAATGACACGGTCGGCGTCGAGGCTACCTCCGGTGGTGTCGTCGGCCTGAGCCGCGAGGACTATATCGAAGATGAGTCTTACGCCTGGATGATCGACGAGCCGAGCATCCGGAAGATCATGTGGGATCGATCGACGCTCCAGTGCCCTTGACAGCTCGGGAAGGAATCTGCGCTTCGATCTCACCAACACGGCGATGGTCTTGATAGGAAGCTCTTCCTCGATATGGAGGCGTTCGATTTCACCGGCGATCCACTCGGCCTCCTCTGATTGTTGCCGGAATCTGCGAATCTCGACCCGGCCGGAATGCGAAGCTGGGACTACCGGACCGGTCCCACCGGGGAGATCGCCGCCGGCAGTCAGTCGGACGGCTGCGGAGAGGATCTCGGGAGGGACGCGGAAGGAGGTTGTTAGGACCAGCCTGTCCGCCGGCGATCCATCCAGGTTGGTGAACCGGCCCGGGAAATCTGCCACGTTGTGTAACTCGGCGCCCCGAAAGGAGTAGACCGATTGATAGGGGTCGGCCGCAACGGTGATATTGCGGTGGTGCTCCGTCAACCTGGCCAGCATTTCGGACTGGGCGGCGGTGGTGTCCTGGTACTCGTCGACGATCAGGTAGTGGAATTGCTGCGCTACCTGCTCCCGGACTTCAGGATCCTGAAGGAGATCAACGGCGAGCATCTGGAGTGACCCGTAGTCGAGCCGCCCGCGTCTGGTCAGCTCCGTTGCATATCGTTCCAGGAAGTCGGGAAGCGCCCGCCAATCATCCCTTTGACGGGCGAGCGAGCGGAGCTCGGCATCGCCGAGCAGGTATTCACGACTTCGCATGATGAAGTCGGCCACCTCCTCCGCGAAGGTCATCGAACCAAGGAGCGGGCGGAACAAAACCGGCCATCGACCGGGTTCTTCCGAGGCGAGTAGTTCTGAGACTAGGGCAACCTGTTCCGGTCCCGTGAGCAGCGATGGCATCTCGTCCCAGCCAAAGCAGTTCCGACCGTGTCGCTCGAGGAGTCGGAAGGCGAGAGAATGGAATGTCGAGGCAGGGACTTCGGTGGTCGAGCGGTTGGATCGCTTGAGTACCCGGTCCTTTAGATCTGAGGCAGCTCGACGGGAGAACGTCAGCATGGCGATTCGCTCTGCCGGCACCGCGTGCAGCTCCGTGAGCTCCACAAAGCGCCGCACGAGGAACTCGGTTTTGCCCGTCCCCGGTCCCGCCACGACGATCTGCGACCCGGCGACCTGTGCTATCGCTTCCGGCCAGTCTTCAGGGCCAATCCGCCACTCAGGCATCTCGACTCGATCCCAAGTGCTCGGCTACGCGGCCAGTGGCCGTTCGCACCGACACACCGGGCAGGCCCGGCTCTCCCCGGTGAACAGCTCTTCGGATTCGATTCCGACCTCTGACAACATTCGCTGGATGGCCTGTATCTCGTTCATGACACCAAGTTATCGGGCGGGTGTGACAGAAAACCGCCCCATGAGGGGAGGGGGCGAAATCTAAGCTTGTCACGCCGCCGAACGAAGGATCACGGGTAGGTCCGTGCAGGGGTTCACGCCGAACTCGCCAGGGGTTGGTCTGCCTCAACGGCAAAAGCCGGACACCGATCCTGGAAAGAACACCAGTCGCATAGTGGCCCAGGGCGGGGAGGGAAGCTTCCAGTGTCGATTGCTCTGTCGATCGCTGCCCAGAGTGCCCGCAGCTGCTGCTCCATGCCGTTCAGGTGTCCCTCACTGATCGGGAGTCGATAAAGGGTGGGTCCATTGAGATACAACAACCGGACCTCGACTGGTGACCGACCCGTCTTGTGTCGAATCAGAAGCGCATAGATCTTGAGGGCGAAGAAAGCCGACAGAGCGAACCGTTCTGGTGGCGCCTTTCCCGTCTTGTAATCGGTGATGACCAGGTCGCCATCGGGCAGTTCATCTATTCGGTCGAGTATCCCACGGATTGTGATTCCGCCGAGATCCTCGAGCATGTCCATCTCACGTTCCAGCGGGGCTACCTCGACCGGGTTCTCGATAGCAAAATAGTTTGCAAGTAGTTCGAGGCTTTCGATTCCCCACGAGCGTTCTTCTTCATCAGTGGCGAACAGATCGGCGTATTCGTCGGTGGCTCGCAGATCCGTCCAAGCCTTGCGGAAGAGGTCGAAGAGGGCCTCCGGAGTGCGCTGTTCGGGAGAGAAGTCGTATAGGTCCTGAAGGGCCAGGTGGGCTGTCGTCCCGCGAGCCTGGTAGATGGTCACGGGCTCTGGTATGCGATCAATCGAGCGGAACTTGAAGAGCTGCGGGCACTGCTTGAAGTCGCTCGCTCTGCTCGGCGACAGGGTTTCTAATGGCATGTCACGACTATACGACACCGGAATGACACAATTGAGATTCGGTGTCGCGAAAACTCCGGTTAGGTCGCGAAAAGAACCCACCCCTGTGCCTTGACGCCCTTCTGCCGGAGGCGTTATGTTCATAAGTACCGCAGCGCAGGAAACTGCGAGGCGGACTGAAGAGACCGAGAGGACTCTTTGGACCGACATCGGTGGCAACGCCGGTGAAGGGAGTCTTCGGGAAGACCGAGCCTTCGGGTTAGGAGTTCCCAGGACCGGTAGCCCCGAGAGGGTGATGACTTCGGTCAGAGCTTTCTCGGGGTTTTCCGCGTCAGGGGGCACGATTCGCGATTCGCTTTTCGGGTCCAGGCTGATCCTGCTATCTGCTGTAGGAGGGAGCCAACTGCCGGCGGCCAGTGGCCATTGGCCTTGGCCTTGGCCTTTGTTGTCCGCTACTTCGCGAAATCTTGGTTCGGGTCGCGAAATCTAGGGTCGCTTTGAGTTTGCGTTGGGTGGGGGTGGCAGATAAGTTCTCGTTCTGCCGGTTCGGGGGCAACTCCGAGACGGCATCGTCCCAGAAGGGGCCATTTGGGAAACCGAGCGGTTTTGGACGGGACAACCACTTCGGTGGACTCCTGAAAGGGAGAGGTGGTTCGTAAGGATCACCCGTCCCGGGAGGCCTTCGGGTCTATCGGGCGACCGGCTGAAGTGTTGGTTTCCTCTTCGGAGGAGACCGGGTTTCTTGGAAACGAGAGGCCACCCTCTCGGGAACGAGAGGCACCTTCTGGAAACAGGTGGTGTCGATCCGAAGCGAGAGGCCTCCTCGAAAGAGGAGATGTTCGACACCGGACCTTCGGGCCTGGTGGAGGGCACCCGGAGCTGAAAGGCTTTGGGTCTGGAGTAGTGGAAACGCTGCTTCGGAGCTCGCCTCGGCGCTGGGTCCTTCGGGACTCGAACCGGAGCGGGGTTCGGGAGCCCCGAGAGGGTGATGACTTCGGTCAGAGCTTTCTCGGGGTTTTCCGCGTCAGGGGGCACGATTCGCGATTCGCTTTTCGGGTCCAGGCTGATCCTGCTATCTGCTGTAGGAGGGAGCCAACTGCCGGCGGCCAGTGGCCATTGGCCTTGGCCTTGGCCTTTGTTGTCCGCTACTTCGCGAAATCTTGGTTCGGGTCGCGAAATCTAGGGTCGCTTTGAGTTTGCGTTGGGTGGGGGTGGCAGATAAGTTCTCGTTCTGCCGGTTCGGGGGCAACTCCGAGACGGCATCGTCCCAGAAGGGGCCATTTGGGAAACCGAGCGGTTTTGGACGGGACAACCACTTCGGTGGACTCCTGAAAGGGAGAGGTGGTTCGTAAGGATCACCCGTCCCGGGAGGCCTTCGGGTCTATCGGGCGACCGGCTGAAGTGTTGGTTTCCTCTTCGGAGGAGACCGGGTTTCTTGGAAACGAGAGGCCACCCTCTCGGGAACGAGAGGCACCTTCTGGAAACAGGTGGTGTCGATCCGAAGCGAGAGGCCTCCTCGAAAGAGGAGATGTTCGACACCGGACCTTCGGGCCTGGTGGAGGGCACCCGGAGCTGAAAGGCTTTGGGTCTGGAGTAGTGGAAACGCTGCTTCGGAGCTCGCCTCGGCGCTGGGTCCTTCGGGACTCGAACCGGAGCGGGGTTCGGGAGCCCCGAGAGGGTGATGACTTCGGTCAGAGCTTTCTCGGGGTTTTCCGCGTCAGGGGGCACGATTCGCGATTCGCTTTTCGGGTCCAGGCTGATCCTGCTACCTGCCGACTCGCGACTCGCGTACTATGGCCCTATGCCTTATCCAGAACGCTTGTTGAGTCCCGGGGAAACGGTTCAAATCGAGTTTCGACCTCATTGGCAGCGAATCATCGCGCCTACGTTTGTCACGCTCATCGCCATCGCAGCCGAGGTGGCCGTCCTTGTTCTGCTCGAGGACACTGCCAGGTGGATATCCCTGGCTGCGCTGGCCCTTGTCTGGCTCATCATTGCGCTTCCGCGCTACCTCGACTGGTGGTTCACCCGCTACATCATCACCAGCGAGCGCTTGATCGCCAGATCCGGCGTTCTCGCCCGTCACGGCAAGGAGATCCCGCTCGAAGTCATCAATGACGTTGCCTTCTCGCAGTCGATGCTGGAGCGGTTGGTCCGGTCGGGCGATCTTCTGATCGAGTCCGCAGGAGAACACGGGCAGAGCCGTTTCACTGATGTTCCGCGTCCCGAGGACATACAGGCATTGATCTATCAGCTCCGCGAGAAGCGAACGGTTGCGCTCGAAGGCGGCAATGGAGGAGGCGCAGCAGGACAACTGGAGGCACTCGCTCGCCTTCACAAGGACGGCATCCTGACCGACGAGGAGTTCTCGGCCAAGAAGCAGAAACTTCTCGACGAGATCTGATCCGCTACTGCAGGAATTCGACCGAACTAGCCATTCATCGAAAGCTGCAGATAGCCTGTCGTAAATCGCCGCGAGCCGGTAACATGTGGGTCAGTCGGTCATCGGGAGGGCGAGATGTTCGAAGCTGTTGAATTCGTCGAAATCCAAGAGGTTGTCGGCCGCCCTAACCCGACTCCAACCGAGAGCGTGATCGGCACATTCGCCGATGAACAAGAAGCTGTTGCCGCCGGCCGTCTCGCTAAGGAGGAGTTCCACTCTGCCGGGCGATCTGAGTATGCCTGGTGGGTTGTTCGGAGTCCCGGAGCACAGCTGGCAAACTGGATCGCGGATTCCTCCAACAACCAGGAGTTCGTTCTCGACTTGCGCACGGGGCAACTAATCGAAGTTGAGTGATTAGAAGCCCGACGCTCGCCGGCTTCCTTCAGCAGGTAAGGTCCCTCCGACCATCGAGAGGAGGAGCGTGACCGAAATCCACGGTATCGGTGCCTGGATCGCGATCGGTTTGACCGGGGCGACGGGTATATGGGGCCTCGTTCTTGCCGCTATCAAGCGCCAACCGGGACGATTCTTCAGGTCGGCCTCGCTTGTCGCGATCGCCCTAATGCTCGCCCAGGGTGCTGTCGGATTGGTGCTCTTCTCCGGCGAGGGTGAACCAGGGTCGGGCCACCTCTTTTACGGAATGGTCATCGCCGCCACCGTGGCGTTTGCATACATCTATCGCGCTGAAATCGAGAAACGTGCTGCTCTGGCCTGGGGTCTGCTTCTGTTGTTCTTGATGGGTGCCGGCTTCCGCGCCGTCGCCAATATCGGCACGGACTTTGGTGGATAGGAGAGGCATGCTGCTCGAGGGAAAGAAACTCGTCATTACCGGTGTCGTGACAGATACGTCCATCGCCTGGCATGTAGCTCGCATTGCTCAAGAAGAGGGTGCCGAGGTCGTGCTAACGGGCTTCGGGCGCGGGATGCGATTGACGGAACGAGCTTCAAAACGTCTTCCGTCGGCTGCCGATGTTCTCGAACTCGACATCAACGATCAATCGCATATGGATGCGCTCGTTGCGGATCTCGAATCACGGTGGGGCGTCGTCGATGGAGCGCTTCACGCGATCGCGTTTGCGCCGCAGGATGCCCTTGGTGGCAACTTCCTCAACACGCCGGTGGAGAGTGCCGTCATAGCATTCCAGACATCAGCCTTCTCGTATAAGACGCTGGCGGTCGGCTTGGCGCCGCTGATGCGGTCGGCCGGCGGGGGAGCCCTGGTCACGTTGGATTTCGACAACTCGCAGGCATGGCCTATCTACGACTGGATGGGCGTGGCGAAGTCTGCGCTTCAGTCCGTTACCCGCTACCTGGCCCGGGACCTGGGCGTCGACAGGATCCGCGTCAATGCGGTTTCTGCCGGGCCGCTGTCAACAATCGCCGCCAAGTCGATCCCGGGATTCCAGTCTCTCGAGAAAGCCTGGCTTCAGCGATCGCCTATCGAGTGGGATTCATCGGATCCAACGCCGGTGGCTCAGATGGTGGCGCTGCTGCTCTCCGATTGGACGCCAATGACGACGGGTGAGGTAGTTCACGTCGATGGCGGCTTTCACTCGCTGGCGGCGGGATTCCGGGAGTAATCCAGTTCCCCCGGGTCCAGCGCACGTGGCACCGAACGGGGTCGGACCGGCAAGTCGACAACGAAAGTCGCCCCACCGCCCGGCGTATCTTCAAGACGGACGGATCCACCCATCGATTCGGCCAAACCCTTGACGATGGCCAGACCCAGCCCGGTCCCACTGCGTGATCTCGTTGCCGCCGGCTCCAACTGCGTGAAAGGTTCGAACACCTTGCCGCGCATGTCGGGGTCTATTCCCGGACCGTGGTCGACGACGCTTATTTCAACCCTGTCGCCGATAGCAACGGCGGCGAGTTCTGTAGGGGCGCCATGTGCATACTTCAATGCGTTCTGGATCAGATTGATGAGTACGCGGCCGAGGTGATCCGGGTCGACCCTCATATTGATCGACTCGGCGACCCGGACGGCGACGTGCTCGGCTGCCTCGGGGATTTCATCGAGGACGGTCCTGATGAAGGGTTCGAGATCTATTTCGGCTGGATGCTGAGGCAGCGCCTGGTTGTCGATACGGGAGGTCATCAGCAAGTTTTCGATCAACAGGCGGAGGCGACCGGCCTGATTCCGAGCTGAGTCGAGCAAGCTGAGTGCGCTGCTGTTCTGCGGAGCAAGTTCCGGTCGCGCAATTGTGTCGAGCGAGCCGATGATGCTTGTCAGGGGAGTTCGCAACTCATGCGACACGACCGATACGAAATCAGATTTGAGCTGGGCGAGTTCTTCCATCCGGCGACCGGTTTCGGCCGCCTCCTCATACCGGCCGAGATGGGCGAGAACCAGTGCGGCAGGGGCCGACAGAGAGGCGAGAACGTCGAGGTCTTCATCGGTGAACGGCGTTCCGTCCGTCCGGTCCGCCACCATCATGACCCCCATCGTTCGGTGTTCGACCTTCAGCGGGACGGCAAGTGCATGCTCGACGCCGAGTTCGGTCAGCAGGTGGTTGGCGGTGTTGGCGTCGCTTTGACCGAACCGGCGCGCCTGTCCTGAAACGAACGTTTGCTCGATGTCGCCTCTTCGCCGCAGCGGAAGTAGATAGCCGGTCACATCCAAGGTATGTCCTGCTGCCCAGATGGGGCTCACAACTTCAAGAGCAGCCCGATCGCGATCGTGAAGCAGCACGACCCCGACTTCGGCCTTCAGGTAGGTGGCTATCTTGCCGACGAGCTCGGGAAGAACCCGCGTCAACGAGTCGCCGACGGCCAGTGTGCGAGATACCTCGTAGAGGCGCTCGAGGTCTCGCTCCCTGGCCTCGAGTTCGCGTTGTCTTCCGATTCCGACGCGAATCTCCCGACGCAACTCGTTTGTGATGGCGGCGGTGGCGAGGGCGACGACGACCAGGGTGATTGTCGGGACCACGATGTCTTCCGCGGTCGGCATGCTGCCGAACGCGGCCTGGGCGATGAAGTTCGTTGCGATCAGCACCAACGCGGTCACGAGCGGCACGAGCCAGTGGGAGAGTGCTGCCATCAACGCCACCACGCCGAAATAGCCGATGAGAACGAACGAAGCGAAGGCGGGGACCGTCGCCATGATGCTCATCGCCGACCCGATGGTTATCACGCCCAGCAGCAGCAACAAATCACCCGAGCCGCGCCGGAGCGTGAGATCCCAGTTGGGAAGGGTCAGCGCTCCGAGAACGGCCGCGATAGCCGCCAGCGGCGCCCACACGCGGATGTTCTCGACTTCCCCTATCCGCCAGGTGGCGAACAGAAACGCGGCGAGCATGAGCCATCCGGCGCGAAGAGCGAGGTTGACGACTCGGGCTCTGGATGCAGCCATCGCAGCTCTCGTCGAGCGCTGTTCGTTGATTGAAGGGATGGTCACGATGGTCAGGGTAATCTCCGCGCCATGACCGATCTCGGATCGTCGATCTTCCGATGACGCTCCGTGCCTATGGATCGCTCTTCGGGGTGCGGTACGGAGACGGCCCGCTGCAGGTTCTCGCACTGCATGGGTGGGGACGAACGCGGGCCGATTTCGATGGACTGTTGCCGGGTTATGAAGCGGTTGCGCTCGATCTTCCCGGCTTTGGTGCTTCACCGGCTCCTCAGCAGCCGGTCGGGGCGGCCGGATACGCGCGGCTGATCGAGGACGTGCTCGGTGAGTTTGATGCACCGCCGGTCGTTGTCGGACATTCGTTCGGTGGTCGGGTCGCGGTGGCTTTGGCGGCCGCCCGCCCGGATTCTGTTTCCGGCCTCGTCCTGGTCGGTGTGCCCTTGGTTCGCCGGGAACGTCCCGCAACGGGAATCCCGTGGCGATACCGTCTGATCCGCGGCGCGGCCAAGGCGGGCCTCGTTTCGGATGAGCGGCTCGAGCGGGCCCGCCGCCGGTTCGGTTCTGCCGACTATCGAGCAGCGACGGGTGTCATGCGCGACGTACTGGTGAAGGTCGTCAACGAGAGCTATGAGAGTGAGCTGGCCCGCCTTGTTTGTCCCGTGCGACTCGTCTGGGGAGAGAACGATGCCGCAGTGCCGCTGGCGGTGGCCAGAGGAGCAGTCGACGTCCTTGCCGATGTAACCCTCGACGTGGTGGCTGGTGCCGGCCATGACGTCCACCTCTCTCACCCCGATCGGATGAAGGCGGCCATAGACGGGCTCTTGAAGTGACGTGGGCACTGCTCCCGCTCGGCCTCGCCGCCGCGATCCCGGCCTCGCTCAGGTTCTTGCGCGTTGCCCAGCGCGAGCACTACATCGCCGGATCGAGCATGCGCTTTGCGATCCGCTGGTGGGCAGACACAGGTCTTGGAAACCTCGCTCTCGTCCTTCTCGGCGTCGCCGGGTTGGCCGGGTCGCCCTGGTGGGACTGGTTGGCGATACTGCCGGTCGCAGCAGGCGCACTGGGACCGCTCGGATTGGGTTTGCGCGGCACTACTTCTCCGCTTCGCTGGACGAGCCGCCTCCGCCGCCTCGCCTTTGTCGCCTGCCTGTTGGTTCTGGTCGTGGCCGTCGCCGGCGTGGCCTCGGGCAATGCTGCGGTCGCCGGCGCTGTGTCGGCCTTCCTGATGCCGTTGTTGGTTGATCTGGCTCTAGCCGTGGCAACTCCTCTCGAAGCCAGTCTCGGGAAGCGTTGGATCGAGCAGGCAAAGAGCAAGCTTGCGTCGATAGGTCCGCGAGTCCTGGCGATAACCGGTTCATACGGCAAAACCACGACCAAGGAGTACGCCAGGCTGCTGCTCACCGGTGACTTTCAAACCGTTGTGAGCCCGGCGAGCTTCAACAATGCCATGGGTTTGGCCCGCACCATCAACGAGCACCTCACACCCGGGACGCAGGTGTTCGTGGCGGAGATGGGGACCTACGGTCCGGGAGAGATCGCCGCGCTGTGTTCATGGATACCTCCGGAGGTTGCCGTCATCACCGCGATTGGACCCGTCCACCTCGAGCGGTTTGGATCATTGGAGCGAACACTGCAGGCGAAATCTGAAATCGTCGCAGAAGCGCGAGTTGCCGTGCTCAACACCGACGACGAGCGATTGGCCGAGCTTGCCGATCGGCTGGCTGGTGAGCTTCAGGTGATCAGATGTTCGGCGACAGATTTGAGCGCCGATGTCTGTGTGCGTGAAGAGGCCGGCAGGCAGGAGGTCTGGATCGGTGGTTCTATCGTGACCGCTTTGGATCCACCGCTTGCATTTGCGACCAATGTGGCCTGCGCGATAGGGGCGGCCCTGGCCTTCGGATTCGATCAGAACTCCATCGGTTCCTCTCTGGCTCGAGCCGGCAGGCCGGCGCATCGCCAGACCCTGTCACAGAGCGAAATCGGGTTCACGATCATTGACGACACCTATAACTCGAACCCGGCCGGTGCCGCGGCAGGATTGAAGCTGCTGGGCGAGTTGGGGTCTGATTCCCGTCGGGTTCTGGTGACTCCCGGCATGGTGGAACTTGGGGCAGACCAGGTGAAGGCGAATGCGGTGATGGCGGCACGAGCAGCGGAAGTCGCCACGGATGTCCTCATCGTGGGTCGGACCAACCGGAGGGCGTTGTTGAGCGGTGCCGCCGGAGGTGCCGCGTCCGTTATCGTGGTCGATTCCCGATCGCAAGCAGTCGAGTGGGTGCGAACACACCTCGGTCGGGGGGATGTCGTTCTCTACGAGAATGACTTGCCCGACCATTACCCGTAATGAGGAGCAAGCCATGAGCAGACCCGCCGTCTTGTTTGGCGGACCTTCGCCCGAACACGACATCAGCATTCTGACCGGCCTCCAGGCAGCACGAACGTTGACAGAGGCGGGATTGGCGGTAGACGCTATCTACTGGGCCAAGTCCGCGGATTGGTACCTAGTCGATGCGGGTATGGAAGCCGCAGACTTTGCGGACGGAGCCCCGGCCAAGGCAAGGCAGCTTCGGTTCGAGGCTGCTCCGGGAGGGGGATTCTTCCTCAAGAAAAAGGCACTGGCGCTTTCGGCGATCGTCAACTGTTGTCACGGGGGCCCGGGTGAAGATGGAACTCTTCAGGCTGCGCTGGATCTTGCCGGGATCCGGTACACCGGTCCCGACGCCGCCGGTTCGGTTTTGGGTATGGACAAGTTCGCATTTGGAGCGGTCGTGGCGGCTGCAGGGCTGCCAACGCTGCCCAGGGTGCTTGTCGGCCCGGGTCAAACCCCGGCTTTCGATGGTCCATACATTGCTAAGCCGCGCTTCGGTGGGTCGTCCATCGGAATAGAGGTGGTAGAAGACTGGGCAACGGCGCTGGCGCTGGCGACATCATCTTCACACATGCGACGGGGGGCGGTCGTCGAGCCGTTCTTGCCGGACAGCAGAGACCTCAACATTTCAGTTCGGACTTTCCCACAGTTCGAGCTCTCGCCGATCGAGGCCCCCATTCGAGCGGATGACTCGGCACGCATCTACGACTACCGCCAGAAATACCTCGCCGGCGGCGGGCTCGACGGCTCTGCTCGTGAGATCCCCGCCGACATTCCGGCCGAGTGGGCTGAATCGATTCGTTCCATGTCGGCCATCGTCGCCGGCCTGGTCCGCATACGATCTGTGGCTCGTATCGATTTCCTTCAAGACGGCGACAAGCTCTACGTGAACGAGATCAACACCATTCCCGGCAGTCTGTCTGCATACCTGTGGGCGGAAGCAGGAGTGAGCCGTGCCCAACTCCTGCGCGACATGGTGACGGAAGCAGAACAAGCTCCGGCCGTCGCCTTCACGACCGCCGGAGCAGACGGGGTCGCATTACGAAGTGCGTCTTCGATTGCATCCAAACTTGGTTGAGCGCGGGTGGTATTCTCCGAAGCAACCCAGACAGAAGGAGGGGTCCGTGGTTCTAGCGTACGTGCTGATCCAGACCGAGGTCGGCAAAGCAGCCTCGGTAGCCGAGGAAGCGCGCAAGATTCCGGGTGTCGAATCCGCCGATGACGTGACCGGCCCATACGACGTGGTCGTCAGGGCATCTGCCGGCGATGTCGATCAACTCGGGAAACTCGTTGTCGCACGCATTCAGGCCATCGAAGGGATCACCCGGACGCTCACCTGTCCTGTGGTGAACCTCTAGCGGAACTCAGATTCGAGAACGAAAGCCCGGGCGCGCCCGGGCTTTCAGTTCGATGTGGGCGATGTCTCCGGCGCTGGATCTCTGAAACCGAGTACGCTCGCCGGATGTCTGGAGAACCCGGCGAGATCAACTCGGACCTTGAACACACCCGTACCGCCGTCGATGACTGGCGGGATCTGGGTGACCTGGTTGCCCTTGCTACCGAACGAGTGACTGCGCCGGTACAGGGCATTCACGATGCAATTGCGCGCCGCTGGTTCGGGATGGCCGGAAGGAGAGCTGCGAACGCTCATGAGGCTTACCTCGCATTGATGGCGGGTGTCTATCGGTCGGTGCGCCTTACGGGGACCGCACTGGGGGCAGCCGTCGGATTGGGAGCCGCGACGGCCGCCCGGCGGAAACCTTTGCGGCCGCTTTGGCGTTCCCGTGCCGTCGGCAGTATCCAGGCCGTCGGCAACGCGGTGTGGGGGGATGAGCTCGAATGCAGGCGCGCTGATCCACGAACGGAGCTGAACTTGCGGAGTTCCACGGGTGAGCCGATCGGTGCGGAATGCGTCGCACTGGAACAGGGTTTCCCGCATCCTTCTGCGCGGATAGTTGTTCTCCTCCACGGCCTCGGAGAGACCGAGCGTTGCTGGCAGGGGCGCACAGCCAGCGGAGTGGCTGCTACCGGACTCGCTGAGGTTCTCGAGGCCGACTCCTTCACACCGCTACTCATCCGCTACAACAGCGGCAGACACGTATCCGACAACGGGGACGCGCTTGCCGCCCTCATCGACCAGGTCGTGGATTGCTGGCCTGTAGCGGTTGAGGACATTTCACTCCTCGGCAACTCGATGGGCGGTCTCGTGGCGCGTAGTGCGGTGCACGCCGGTCGATCCGCGGGACATAGTTGGACTTACTTGACCAGCCACCTCATCACGCTGGGCTCCCCACACCTGGGTGCGCCGCTCGAGAAGTTCGCCAATCTGATTGCGTGGGGGTTGCGCCTCGCTCCGGAAAGCCGTCCGTTGGGTGAGTTTCTCAATCACCGCAGCGCCGGGATCAAGGACCTCCGTTTCGGTGCCATCCGGGACGAAGATTGGAGCCGGGAGGACCCCGACGCGCTGCTGAGCGATTCGGTCGGAGATACCCGGTTGCCGGATCACGTCGATCAACACTTCGTGGCTGGGGTCATCACCAGCGTACCCACCCATCCGGTTGGCGTGCTTCTCGGCGATCTCGTCGTTCGTGCCGGGAGCGGCACCGGCCGTGGTCGTCGTCGCCGGATCGAGGTGGCCGACGTACGTGTAATCGGCGGGCGGCGCCACTCCGATCTGCTCCACGATCCTGCGGTTCACGAGCAGGTGAGGGATTGGCTGAGAACGAAGGCCGACAACCGCAATCATTGAGGTGGGCTGCCCTTTCAGAGTCCGCGGCCAAGACGTTCCCAATTTCGAGACTCACGAGATTCGCCAACGGTGAAGGCGAGGGTTCTAACACCTCGGTGATGTCAACCGAGCGACGGCATCGGACCATCCTGGCGGCTCGGCGGCCTACGATGTAGTGACGACTGGAGGTCGTATGTTGGCACCCGACGCTCTCGATCGCGGTTACTCCGAAATCATGCGCTCGTGCATCGCGACGGGACAAGCACCTCACTTCACCGAACTCGCTGCCTCGCTCGGTATTCCTGTTCCGGAGGCGAGGGCTTTGGTACACGAACTCGTGTCGCTCACCCCGGGATGGGTGCATCCCGGAACTGATCTACTGGCATCCTTTCCGCCTTTCAACCTCCAGCCGACGCAGTACCGCGTGTCGGTGGACGGTGAACAACGCTGGTTCGCCCAGTGCGGGTTTGAGGCGTTGGCCATCCGGTGGCTCTTCCCGGGGCAGCAAGTGAGGATCGAAGCGCCATGCCTGTGCTGCGGCGAATCCATGGTGGTGGAGATGAACGATACGGCGATCACCACCATCGAACCGGAGGCAATGGTCGGCTACACCAGCTCCGAAATCGGCGGCGATCCGGCCACCAGGCCATTTCGGTGAGCGAACATGAACCTCTTCCGGTCGGAAGAGCACGCACGCAGTTGGGACCGGTACGACGCGTCCATGGCGGCCAGTCTCCGTCCGGTGGCCGAGTGGGCCGACATCTTCAGCAACATCTACTTCAAGGAGCGCGTGCGCCCCGACTTCATATCTTGGGCACGTGGCGAGTCCGGGAAGCGTGCGTTCGATGAACTTCGCCGTCGGGCACGATCGTGACGACCGGCCCTTCCGCTCAGATCTCTCTTAGCGCCTCGGCCAGGGGTTGAACCATTCCCGGGTTGAATGGAGCTCTCAGGCTGAAGACGGCCATATCGAGTCCCGTTTCGAACAATCGCGCGGCCTCGTCGGCCAGGGCCTTCGGGTCGGCATCGGCAGGCGTGAAGACGTGGGCGCTGCGCGTGATCTCATCAGCGTTGCGTCCCACCGCCTCGCAGTGTGATAGGAGCACATCGTTCTTGTGGCTCCAGGCGTCGGGCTCGATCCTCAGCGCATCCCAGAGGTCGGCCCACTTCGCAACGATTCTGAGCGTACGGCGCTCCCCGCCACCGCCGATGGCGATCGGCGGGCGCGGGCGCTGCGGGCCTTTCGGCTCGCAGTGGGCATCGGCGAAGGTGTAGTAGTCGCCTTCGAAATCGAGGGACCGGTCCGACAACAGGCGCGCGATGACCTCCACACCCTCCTCGAATCGATCCATTCGCTCCTTGATGGTTCCAAGCGCGAGTCCGTAGGCGTCGACCTCGGTCTGGAACCAACCGGCGCCGAGCCCGAGATTGAGGCGGCCGCCGGACACGATATCCAACGTTGCGGCCATCTTGGCGGTCACGGCCGGATGCCGGAAATGCATGCCGTGCACCATCGTTCCCACCCGGATCCGGGATGTGGCGCGGGCGAGCGCGGTGAGAGTGACCCATGCTTCGAGACAGGGTCCGTGCGGGTCGCCGGCGATGGGGTAGAGGTGGTCGAAAACCCAGGCCGACTCGAAGAGGTCGATCTGATCGGCTTCCTTCCATACTGCCAGCGTGTCGTCCCAGCTCACGTGCTGTGGAGGCGTCTTTATGGCGAATCTTCCCATGATCGGTACCTCTCTGTCGCTCTGGTGCCTTCTACCCTATGCGCCCTCGATCATCCACCGTAGAACCGGCTGTGGCCGCAAAGGGATTCACCCGACCGGATTGCGCAGCGTGCCGATACCGTCGATGGAGATCTCCACAACATCGCCATTCGCGAGGTAGCGCGGAGGGTCGAATCCGATTCCGACGCCGAGACCGGTTCCCGTGGCGATGACATCTCCGGGTTCGAGCGTCATCACCTGCGAAAGCGTGACGATGAGGGATTCGGTATCGAAGATCAGCGCTGAGATGGGCGCCTCTTGGCGGAGTTCACCATTGACGTGGGTGCGCATCCACGAGGAACGAATTTCCGGGAGTTCATCGCGGGTCGTGATACACGGTCCCATCGGGCAGAACGTGTCGGGGCTCTTCCCGATGAACCACTGGACGTGGCGCTTCTGGAGGTCCCGAGCTGTGACATCGTTGACGATCGTCCAGCCGAAGACGTGTGAGAGAGCGTCATCCGGAGACACGTTCTTCCCGTGGCGACCGATGACTACGGCCATCTCGCCCTCGTAGTCGGTTGTGCCGGTGGGGTCGTTCGCGAGGACGATCGGATCGTCGGGACCGATCACCGAGGTCGGTGCCTTTGTGAAGACGACCGGGTTATCTGGAATCATCTGTTTTTCGGAAGCGTCGAATCCGGAATCGGAGAATTCCTTCGCATGATCCCGGTAGTTTCGGCCGACCGCGATGACGTTCTTGCGCATTCGCAGCGGGGCGAGTATCCGGACGGTCGAAAGCGGGCGTCTGTGACCTTGCCGGACTGCTTCCAGCGCGGATTCGAGTGACCACCCGGCAATTGCGTCGACCATATCGGTGGGGATCATTCCCGTTGAGCTGAGATCGACGACCTCGTCTCCATCGATGGCCCCGACCGCTCTCGCACCGGCATGTTCATACGAAATCAGCCTCATCGCCCAGCATCCTACATCGAATATGATGTAGGATGCTGGAAGCAGTGAGCGGTCGTCTCTCGAGCCGACCGCAAACTGAGAGCGCGATTCACCGCGACAGCCTATTTGGAGGTAAAGGATGGTACGTACTCGTTCTTTGTTGGTCCTGTTCATCGTTCTGGCGTTGACGTTCGCCGCCTGCGGAGATAGCACCGATGACTCGACAGACACGACGGCCGGCGCGACCGCTACGACGGCAGCCCCAGCGGAGCTAACCAAGGTCACCGTCCTCGCCCCGAACCCTTCGGCTGTGATCTGGTTCAGCCTTTGCACCGCCATCTATGAGGGCTACCTCGAAGAAGAGGGCATCGATGCCAGCTTCGAGGCCGTTGATGGATCAGGTGCAGTCCTTCAGGCGATGGCCGCCGGACAGGCCGAGTTCGGTATTCCCGGCCCGGGACCGGTGCTTGCCGCTCGGGCGGCCGGTGAAGATCCCGTCGCCATCTACAACGGATTCGCCCAGGCGCTGTTTGGACTCGTCGTGTTGGAAGACTCCGCCTACAAAGTGCCGGCGGACCTCAAGGGTGACGGTGCGCCGACGGTTATCGGAGTAGGTACCGCAGAAGGATCGGAAGTCACCTTCGTGCGCCCGATCCTCACCGCGGCCGGCCTGGAAGAGGGCGTCGACTACGAGTTCCTGCCCGTCGGTGACGGTGGCCCCGCCACCGCAGCCTTCGAGCGGGGCGAGATCGAAGCCTATGCAGCTGCCGTGCCGGACATGGCGATCATCGAAGCCCGCGGCTTGCCGCTTCTGGAGATCACTCCGCCGGAGTACAAGACGGTCTTCGGCAACGGATATGCCACGACGCAGGCACTCATCGATTCGGATCCGGACCTGGTTCAGGGATTCGTGAACGGCCTGGTCAAGGGTGCCCTGTTTGGTGAGGCCAACCCGGACGCCGCAGAGGCCGATTGCGCCAAGATGAACCCGGAAGAGGCGACCGATCCGGAGCTGGCCAGGGCGTTGCTCGATCTGTCGATCGTTGTGAGCAAGCCCCTCGGCGGTCTTCCGTGGGGCACGTACGACCCGGTGGCCTGGCAGGCGTGGGCCGACAGCCTGGTCGGTGACGGTACGCTCACCGAGGCTCCTGATGTGAGCTCGGCGTTCACCAACAAGTTCGTGGAAGCAGCCCACGCGGGTAGCTGAGCGGGATGATCGAATCAACTGATTCCGTCGACCGGGCGGGGCAACAGCCCCGCCCGGTCAACGATGAGGTCGTCAGGATCACCGGCCTCTCCAAGACCTTTCATAAGCGCGGCTTGAATGCCCTGGACGACGTTGACATGACCCTTCGCCATGGCACCTTCACGAGTGTCATTGGTCCAAGCGGATGCGGGAAATCCACCCTGCTGAAGATCATGGCAGGATTGATTCCGGCAAGTTCAGGGGAGATCCTGCTGAACGGTGTCGAGGTGACGGGACCCCGTCAAGACATCGGGATCATGTTCCAGCAGCCGACGTTGCTCCCCTGGCGCACTTCACTCGAGAATGTCCTGCTGCCGATCGAGATCAGGTCGGGATCTGCGGCCGCCCAGGAGCGCTCGGCGGATGCCCTCCAACTGCTCGAACTGGTTGGACTCGGAGGCTTTGACCAAGTGCGGCCGTTCGAGCTCTCCGGCGGCATGGCGCAGCGAGTGGCCATCTGTCGGATGCTCGTCACCGGACCTGCGATTCTGCTGCTCGACGAGCCGTTCGGGGCCCTGGACGAGTTGACACGCGAGTACATGAACGTCGAACTACAGCGGATCTGCCGGGAGCGAGATGCCACCTCTTTCATGGTGACCCATGCGATCCCGGAAGCCGTCTTCCTGGCCGACCAGGTTTTCGTGATGTCGGCTCGGCCGGGTCGAATCGCCACGATTGTTGATGTCGACCTTCCCCGCCCAAGAACTCTTGACATGATGACAACTCCCGAGTTCGGAGCACTCGTGCGTCGCGTGCGCCACGAGCTCAACATGGGAATCGGCGAAGGAGGCGAAGAATGACTTTCAAGCCCGAAGAACTCGCCGGACCCGTCGAGATGTCCGATGCAGAGGCCCTCTGGTATTCGGGCAAGTGGATCGACCGGGTTCCGCAGTGGGTTTCGGTGACGGTGCTCGGTTTGGCCATGCTCGGAATCTGGTGGTTGATTGCCGAACTCGAATTCGTCTCCAGGATTTTGCTTCCGGGGCCGGCAGAGACCTTTGAAGAACTGTGGGACACCACCAAGAACATTGTGAGTGGTGGTCATATCGCTGAGGGGTTGTGGATCACAACCCAGGAGGTGGTGTGGGGCTTCCTACTCGCAGCTTTTGCAGGCTTCGTTTTGGGTGTTGTCGTCGGCGAAACCAGGTTGGGAAAGCGGGCGGTCATGCCCTACCTCGTGTCATTCAACGCTCTCCCAAAGGTCGCCTTCGCCCCTGTGTTCGTTGCCTGGTTTGGCTTCGGCGTCAATTCAAAGATCGTCATGGCAACGTTCATCGCATTCTTTCCGGTGATCGTTGACACTGCGGCCGGCATGCTGGCTGCGGATGACGACACTCTGATGTTGTTCAAGTCGATGGAATCGAGCAGGTGGCAGACTTTGCGCAAGTTGAAGCTGCCGTCCGCACTGCCGTTCATCTTCGCCGGGCTCAAGACTGCGGCGGTATTCAGTGTCGTTGGGGCGGTGGTAGGGGAGTACCTCGGCGGGGGCCACGGTTTGGGAGAGCTGATCAGGTTCTCGGCCCAGACCCTGCGGATCGACCGTGTGTTCGCCCTGATCGTCTACCTCGGTGTCATCGGCCTCCTCCTCTTCGGCCTGGTGGCCTGGGCGGAGAGGAAGCTGCTGTTCTGGCACAAATCCGAGATCTTCGAGATCCAGGGAACAGGCTGATCCGAAAGGAATACAACAATGAGAATCGCTCGAATTGCCGGGCCGTCCGGGCCCGCCTATGCAGTCCAGGGTGGAGACGCTTCATGGCTCGACCTCGGGTCGCTGGGAATCGACGTGACGACCACGCCGGAGTTGGTAGATGCTGCGGAGGCTCTCGCTGCGCTGGACGTCGAGGCGCTCGGCGGGGGTACCGTCGATCCTGAGTTCCTGGCTCCGGTTGTCGCACCGGGCAAGCTGATGGCGATCGGACTCAACTACTCCGATCACATACGCGAAACCAACTCGAAGCCGCCGGCGAATCCAATCCTGTTCATGAAGGCGAACACTTCACTGACAGGTCCCAGCGACGACATAGTCGTCGACGCGCAGATGACGGCAATGGCCGACTACGAGACCGAACTCACTGCGATCATCGGGACCCGCACCAAAGGTATCGCCAAGAGCGAAGCCCTTCAGTCGATCTTCGGCTACACCGTGGCGAACGACGTAACGGCGCGAGATTGCATGAAGTCCGATGGTCAGCTGGTTCGATCGAAGAGCTTCGATACCTATTGTCCCATCGGGCCATGGATCACCACGGCCGACGAAGTACCAGATCCTCAGGCTCTGGGCATCAAGACCCTGGTCAATGGAGAAGTCCGGCAAGACTCCTCGACCAGCGAGATGTTGTTCCCGGTTGACCACCTGATCCATTTCCTCGCCAGAGGCATGACCCTGGAGCCCGGCGATGTGTTGTTGACCGGGACTCCACACGGCGTCGGGTTCGTCATGGATCCTCCTCGTTTCCTCCAACCCGGTGACGTGGTGGAATGCGAGGTGGAGGGTCTGGGGAAGCTGCGCAACCGGGTGGTTGCACCGTAGGCCCGCCGACCCCACGGCCGCCTTGGTGCCGCGCAAGTTGCGGAGATAGGCTCGGGAGGAGAGGTACGGCAGGCTGTGGTTCTTCGCCAGGAGACACGAATGCAGGTCGTTGCCCGGGCCATTAGAGAAGGAGACTTGACATGGATGTTGGATTCATGGGACTCGGCGCGATGGGACGGCCGATGGCCGCCAACCTCGCCGGGTCCGGGCACCGGGTGATCGCCTGGAACCGATCGCCGGTCGAGGCGCCCGAAGGCGTCGATCTCGTCGACTCGCCGAAGGCCGTCGCCGAACATACCGGCGTAGCGTTCGTGATGGTCTCGGCTGCCGACGCAGTCGAGGAGGTCGTGTTTGGTGATGGAGGTTGGGCGAGCGGAGCAAAGCCCGGATCGGTCTTGATCCAGTCGTCCACCATTGGTCCAACGGCGGCCGAGAGCCTCGGTGAGCGCGTTGCCGCGGCCGGGTTCGAATTTCTCGACGCCCCGGTCAGCGGTTCTGTGAAGCCCGCTGAGAATGCTCAGCTCACGATACTCGGCGGCGGTGATCAGGCACTGTTCGACCGCTACCAGAGCTTGTTCGACGCGATCGCGAAACGGACGGTGGTGTTCGGCCCGGTCGGCAGTGGATCGGTAGCCAAACTCGGTGTGAACGGTTTCCTGGTTTCTGTGATTGCTGCTGCATCCGAGAGCTTGTCATGGCTCCACGAGCGCGAGCCCGATCTGGACATTCCGACCTTCGCTTCTGTCATCGAGCGCATCTCTCCGCTCGCCGCCGCCCGAGCCGAATCCATCGCTGGTGACGCACCCTCTGGGGGATTCTCGCTTCGTCAGGCGGCGAAAGATATGGAACTGGTCGGCGAGGAGTTCGGCCCGGGAGGTGTCGTAGAGGCCGTCCGAGGACTAACACGGGCCGGGTTGGAGCTGGGCTTCGGCGATCTCGATGTTGCTTGTCTCGGTGCAGTCGTGCGCAGTAGGGAGAACGATTGACTTCGCCGGTTAGCTTCGATCCCGACGCCTGGAAGGGGATTGCCACTGCCAACCTCTCCGATGTTGTGGGTCGAATGGGCGCGATGGACGGTGGCATTCGGCGGCTGAGCGGCAAGCAATTGGCCGGCCCGGCTCACACCGTCACGACTGGTATCGGAGACTCTTCGAGTATCCATAGAGCGCTGGCAGACGCAGAACCCGGCTCCGTTCTCGTCGTCGATGCGCAGGGCGGCACTGCCCGGGCGGTTTGGGGCGCGGTCATGACCGTGGCTGCGATCGAGCGAGGCGTCGTTGGTGTGGTCATCGACGGCGCCGTTCGAGACCTCGATGAAATCAATTCCCTGGAATTCGCGGTCTATGCCCGGGCGACCTGCCCGGCAGGTCCTCACAAGGGCTTCCGGGGAGTTCATGGTATTCCGATCCAGTGTGGAGGGGTTGTGGTCAACCCCGGCGACATAGTCGTAGGCGATGCCGACGGAGTCACCGTTGTCCCTGCGAGCGACATGTCAAAGGTGTTGAGTGCGGTCGAAAGCCTGGCAGCCCAAGAACGGAAGTGGATGGGTCGCATCCGTTCCGGTGAATCCACGGTAGATATCCTCGGGTTGGATTAGTACGGCCGCGGCATTGACTGCCGCGGCCGTACTCAGTGTTTCGTGGTTTGCAGCGCCGTCGCTAGCCGACGCGGCTCGGCAAGACCTCCCGGACGATCTCTAAGAAATCGTCGTTGTCGAGAAGCCCCTTCTTGGCAAGCGACTTGCCCTTGACTTCAGCGAGGATCGTTTCGATCTGGGACGTTTCTGCGTCGTTGATTCCGTTCTTGCCCAGCCAGATGGCCACCGAATCTAGGCCCGAACCCTTGCCGAGTACCGACTCGGGCTGAGGTTGGCCGACCAGTTCGGGCCGGTAGGGGAAGGGTTCGGTGAGGTCGTCTCCGACGTTCTTCAGCCAGGTAGTGATGATTCCAGACTCAACGTTGAACAGCTTCTCGCCGGTCACGGGCCGGTTGGCCGGCTGCTGCACTCCTGAGAGTTCGGCAACTAGACGGGCAATCTCAGTGAACTTCTCCGTCTTGATCCCGAGGTCCATCCCGTACATCGTGAGGAGCGCCAATACTGTTTCTTCCGTCGGGGCATTGCCTGCCCGCTCGCCGATGCCGCTAACTGTGGTCTGCAGTACAGAGGCGCCTTCTCCGGCTGCCAGAATCGTGTTGGCGACACCCATACCGAAGTCCATATGGAAGTGTGTTTCGACCGGAACCTTCAGACGTTCCCGCACGCGGCGCGTGTAGTAGGTGATGGCATGGGGCGAACACACACCAAACGTATCCACGAGACCGATATTGTCGACATATCCGTTTGTCGCCACAGCTTCGAGATCATCCAGCAAGTCGGTCATCGTGGCGCGGGTCGCGTCGATTGGAAAGAACGTTACTTTCAAACCGTTCTCGTGCGCGAAAAGCGTCGACTCGACCGATGCTTCGATTGCTCGCTCGATCGGCCACCGGTAGGCCTTCTCGATCACATGGTGACTCGCCGGTACCTCCATGATCACACCCGACACGCCACATTCGAGCGCCAACTCGACGTCGCTCACCATGCAACGGGAGAATGCGTAGATTTCTGCATCGAATCCCGCCGCTGCGATCCGCTTCACAGCCTCGGTGTCAGAAGGCGAAACAGCCGGAAGGCCAGCCTCGATCCTGTGAATCCCTGCTTCCGACAACGCCTCAGCGATCCGTACTTTCTCGTCGGCCGTAAACTCCACACCCGCCTGCTGTTCGCCGTCACGCAGCGTCACGTCGTGGATCTGGATCTTTTCAGGGAGTTGGAACGAGTCCGTGACCTCGGGCAAGTAATTCCATGGACTGGAGAAGAACAGATCTGTTTTCCAGGGACCCTCTGACATGATGCTCCTCGATTTCGGCGACGTTCTATCCTGCATCCTGTAGGATATCAGATCACTGGGTGTTGTGATCGACCGCCATCACGATGCTCCGCGCCGATTGAGCTTGGCTTGTGCCGCGGCCGCCACTGAGGTGCCCTGGGGCGAGAAGGTTCGAATATGCGGCCCGGACCGCGCCGGAAGCAGGCGGTCTATGGGCGCAGGTATAGAGAATTGACAGGTATGGCAATGACAAGAATCGAGGGGAGCACGGAGTGAACGATCCCACGGAGCAGGTGTTCGCCAATTCTGGTTCGATTTTGAACGCTCGCCGAACGACTCATGAGCTCGTCCTTGAACTCCTGCGCGACAAGATCCTCGCCGGCGAGCTTGCCGCCGGCTCCCGGCTCGTTCAATCCGACCTTGCGGAGATGATGGAGGTGAGCACTACTCCTGTGCGTGAAGCCCTGCGTGATCTCGCATCCGAAGGACTGGTGAGATTCGATCCGCATCGTGGGGCGGTCGTTCAGGAGCTGAGTCCGTTGGAGTTCAAAGAGATCTATGAAGTCAGAATGCTCCTCGAGCCAATGGCCATCCGCAAGGCAGTCGAGCGCATCACGCCTGAGCATCTCAAACGCCTGGAGCGCCTCCACCTCCTCATGATGGAGGAGACGACTCCTGCCCGATGGGTCCAGTTGAATCGCGAGTTTCACATGGGGATCTACGAGACCAGCCTTTCACCCCGCATTGCGGGGATCATCCGGACTCTCCAGGATGCATCGGTGATGTACGTCGGGGTTGCCCTGGGAGCACCGGGTTTACTGAGCGAAGCCAACGAGGGTCATGGAGCGATTCTGGAGGCTATTCAGAACGGTGACCCGGAAGCGGCGGCCGAGGCGACCCTCTGTCACCTCCAATCATCTATGGAAGCTTTCGATAGCGTTCTCGACTGATTGGCAGACGTTCTTGGCATCGAGAGTGCTCGCGACCAGCGACTCGCCGCCGGCTCAATAACCGTCGTGGCCGATGCGAACGTTGGCGACGAAGCTGCGGTCTTCTTCTTCGATTACGTCGAAGGTGATGCGTTGGCCCTGGCGGAGAAAGCGAAACATGCTGCCTTCCAGCGAACCGGGGCGAAGGTAGACCTCGTCTCGGTCGGGATCAAGGACGATGACGCCGGTTTGGGTGCCGGTGTCGTATGTCTTGACGACGCCCTGCATGACGGTCGGCTAGGCCTTCTCGACCTTGCCGGCTTTGAGGCAGGAGGTGCAGACACGCACTCTTTTGGTGTTGGATCCGTGCCTGACGCGCACACGCTGGATATTGGGGGTCCAGCGACGGTTGGCACGCTTGTGCGAGAAGGAGACCTTCTTGCCGAAGCTCGGTTCTTTGTTGCAGACTTCACAGCGATAGGACATCAATAAACCTTTGGGGAACGGCGCCAGAGCTTAGCACCGGAGCGATCTGCCGGGAAACCGTATACTCGGTCGATCCGACCCTAGGGACTTTTACATGCGGCTAAATGCCGGCCGCCTCAAGCGGATAATCGAACTCTACTACGACCGGCTTGGTGAACATCGCGAAGCTCTCAACCGGCTGAACGTCTACCCGGTCCCGGATGGCGACACCGGTACGAATATGCGGCTCACGGTCGGCTCGGTGATCGACGCTATCGGTGATGCGGAGAGTATGGCTGAGGTCTCACAGGCAATCGCCCACGGGTCTCTGATGGGAGCCCGAGGCAATAGCGGCGTGATCCTCTCGCAGATTCTCCGGGGGTTGTCCGATACGTTCCGATCCCGGCCGGACGTCGGTTCCGCCGATCTCGTCGAGGCGCTCGACCTGGCTTCCGAGGCCGCCTATCAGGCAGTATTGCGCCCGGTGGAAGGAACGATTCTGACCGTGCTCCGGGTTGCCGCGGAAGCTGCTGCCGATGCGGATCCTGCAGCCGAAGAGGATCTCAGCACGTTGCTGGAACGCGTATACGAACGTGCCGAGCTGGCCTTGGAGCAAACTCCGGAACTGCTGCCTGTGCTCAAACAAGCAGGTGTCGTGGACGCCGGCGGTGCCGGTCTGTTGCTCTTGATCGGTGCCTTCCTCGAGGAAGTGACAGGAAACGACGTTGTTTTCCCGGATCGCCTGTTTGTCGATGGGGTCGCAGCGGGAGGGGATTCCGGCCGGGACGCGGGGGGCCTCCGCTACGAGGTCATGTTCTTTCTCGAAGCTGAGAGAGTCGATGGTTTCCGAGAGACCTGGGGAGAGATCGGTGATTCGATCGTGGTCGTCGGCGGGGATGGCATGTGGAACTGTCACATTCATACCGACCACATTGGCCCCGCCATTGAGGCTGGTATCGACGTCGGCCGGGTGCGTGACATTCGCGTGACGGACCTCATCGAGCAGGCCGGCGAACATGCATTTCATGCGCCCGGATTCGAACCGATCCCCGAGTTCTATGAAGCCCCCATCGCCGTCGTGCCCGTGGCCGCAGGCGACGGCATAGCCGAGTTGTTCAGATCCAACGGTGCATCCGGCATCGTCAGGGGTGGGCAGACGATGAACCCGTCGACTGCGGATCTACTCGAGGTTGTTGAATCGCTGCCGGCTGCAACGGTGATCCTCTTGCCGAACAACAAGAACATCATTCCCGTCGCGGATCAGGTCGACGCGCACTCCACCAAACGAATCTACGTAGTGCCGACGCGATCTGTCCCGCAGGGGCTGGCTGCGATGGTTTCGTTCATGCCACATGCTCCCGACATTGAAGCCCTGATCGGCGCAATGAGAGGGGCGGCCGATTCGGTCATCACCGGAGAGGTAACACGGGCGGTGCGGGACGCCGTTGTCGATTTCGGCGAGATCCGCAAAGACGATTGGTTCGGATTGGCCGACGGTGAGATTACTTCTGCTTCCGAGTCCCTCACACAAGCGCTGGTTGCGCTGCTGGAGCACCTGGTCGATCCGGAACGAGAGTTGGTCACGCTCATCACCGGAGAAGGCGCTCTCGACGAAGCCACCGAGGCCGCGGTGCGATGGATTGCCGAGCAACGTCCGGATGTTGAGATCGAGGTGGTCGTCGGTGGCCAACCGCTCTACCCCTACTATCTCTCGGTGGAGTGACCGGTCGAAGCCTCGCCTATCTGACGTCAGTCCCCATCGAGCAAGTCAAGGGCTTGACGGGGAAACGTGGTCAATCCCTGCGTAAGGCGGGTATTGCTTCTGTAACCGACCTCCTCTTGCATACTCCCCGGCGGTATCTCGATCGCAGCACCGTCACTCCAATCGACTCGATTCCGATCGGGGCGGAGGTGACGGTCATGGGTCGAGTGCGCAAGGTATCTACGCGCCGACCTCGTCGGAATCTGACGATCGTTGAGGCGGACATTGCGGATGAAACAGGCAGTTTCCGGTGCGTGTGGTTCAACCAGGCGTTTCGTGCTCGCCAGCTCACAGAGGGTGCCGAAGTTGCAGTGAGCGGCAAGCTCGAATCGAAAAAGGGCAGATTGCAAATGAACAGTCCTGCCGTCGACATGCTGACCAGCGACCTCGAATCATTGGTAACGGGACGTGTCGTTCCGATCCACCCATCGATCGGGGAAGTCGGACCCGGTCACATGCGCCGGGCCGTACACAACGCCCTGTTGCGATCGAGACCGGTGCTTGATCCGTTGCCGGTGGACCTCGTCGTCCGCCTCAACCTGATCGACCGCGACCGGGCGATCGCCGAAATGCACTTCCCCGAGACGATGGAGGACGTGCAGCCCGCCCGCCGGCGGTTGGTCTTCGATGAGTTGTTCCGCCTCGAAGTGGCGCTGGCTTTGAACAAGCGCCGCATGATCGATCAAGCGCAGGGATTCAGCCATCGCGTCAACCCACATCTCGTGCGCCGTTACTTGTCGCTGGTGGCAACCCGGATGAAGCTGCAATGGATGGCGCATGACGGCGCACCAGATGAGTTCATCGCTGAGATTGCGGCCTCTCTTGATGGAAACATCGCGACGCTCCTCGCTTCGGCTTCGGGAGAAATCGAAGACGTCGCGAAGATCGAGTCTTTGGCAGGACAGGTTCCCGAACTGACCGACGCCCTTCTGGCGGTGGCGGCCGAAGAGCGCCGCGACGCCGAGGAGGTTCGCCGCATCGGGAAGGCCGTCGGCGCTCTACTGGACTCACCGGAGAAACTCGTGAGCAGCACCGGCGAACTGGTGAACTCGATGGAGAGGATGACCGGGAGCGGCGAAGCAAAGGGTATCTACCCGGCTGAAATCCAGGGCCTCCTGGTCGGTGTGGAGGCGAACGCGCCTGGTACCCGGCTGGCCGGACGGGAGGCGAATCCGATGTCATCGGCGTTTGCCCACAACCTTCCTTTCCCGCCGACAAACGCTCAGATCCAGTCGATCTACGACATTCTCAGTGATCTGGCTGCTCCGCATCCAATGCACAGGCTGCTGCAGGGCGAGGTGGGATCGGGCAAGACGCTGGTTGCGGTATTCGCCCTACTGGCCGCCGTGGGCAGCGGCTATCAAACGGCGGTCATGGCGCCGACCGAAGTGCTGGCCGTGCAGCACTTCCTGGGGATCTCCGGTCTCATCGAATCGGCCGGAATGGAACCACCCACCAGTGACGGGAGTGGGATGGAATCGCTGTTCGTGGAGGAACCGGGCGACCACCAGGTATCGATGGCGCTACTGACCGCCAGTCATGCCGAAGTCAACTTCCGACCGCGTGGAACCACGAAACGCGAAGAGCTCGTCGGTTGGATAGGTGAAGGAAAGATCGACGTGGTAGTCGGCACTCATGCCTTGATACAGGAGGGTGTCCATTTCAACCGCCTCGGGTTGGCCGTTGTCGATGAGCAACACCGTTTTGGCGTCCATCAGCGGGTGCTTCTCAAGGAAAAGGCCGTCGATGTAGACCCCGATCTGTTGATCATGACCGCAACGCCGATCCCACGAACGTTGTCGATGACGCTGTACGGCGATCTCGATGTTTCGGTGCTCGATGAGATGCCGCCCGGTCGAACACCGGTCGAGACCCGCGCCGTTGATCCGGCGGCACTGTCCGGCGTGTACGAGGAGGTCCGGGAACAAGTCGCCCGGGGCAGACAAGCCTTCTATGTGTGCCCGCTGGTCGAGGACAGCCAGAAGATCGAAGCTGCCTCCGCCACCGCCGAGTACGAACGTCTGCAAGGCGTGTTTCCCGATCTGCGGCTCGGGCTCCTGCACGGTCAGATGCCGTCGAAGGAGAAAGAAGCAGTGATGAGGGAGTTCAGGGAAGGGCGCATCGACATCCTGGTGGCCACAACTGTTATCGAGGTTGGTATCGACATCCCGAACGCGACAATGATGGTCATTCAGGACGCCGACCGATTCGGACTGAGCCAGCTTCACCAACTGCGCGGCCGTGTTGGGCGAGGAGACCATGTCTCCTTCTGCATCCTCGTGGCCGACCCGACCACCGACGAGGGCGAAGCACGAATCGCGGCAATGGTCTCCACGAACGACGGGTTCAGGCTGGCCGAAGAGGACCTGCGGATCCGCGGGCAGGGAACGGTCTTCGGCACCCGCCAGTCCGGGCTGGCTGATCTGAGACTCGCCGATATTCTCAAAGACACCGACACGCTCATCGCAGCCAGGCGAGAGGCTTTCGATCTGGTTGCTCGCGATCCTGAACTCGTCGCACATCCCGACATCAGAGACGAGATCAGAGAAATGCTCGGTGACGCCGTCGAGTGGTTATTCGTCTCATGAGAAGGAGTCCCAGCCTCCGAAACCGGTCCGACCGAATCAAGTCGGCGATCTAAGAATTGCCGAAGGCTTCTCCATTCAGTCGGCTTTCCATCGACGCGGGTTCGATCTAGTTGATGACCCCGCCCCATTCGTGGGTGCGATCACCGAACCCGTCTTGGATTATCGAGAACAGTCCGGCGAGATCGAGTCCGAAGGCAATGATCGCCAGTACGACGAAGCGTTTGAAATCCGGACAAGTAGCCTGGCCACTCATGAGAATCATTGCCGGCCAAGCGCGAGGTCGCCGTTTGAGCAGCCCTAGGGGTATGGCGACCAGGCCGATGATGGATCGCGCTCGGGAGGCCCTCTTTTCTTCGCTCGGCGATCTCATTCCGGCCAGTCGGGTTCTCGACCTCTACGCAGGATCCGGTTCGCTGGGATTGGAGGCGCTCAGCAGGGGAGCCGATTCAGTCGTCTTCGTCGAGCAGGGGCGACCGGCACTCGAGGCTCTTCGGGAGAATGTGAGGACGGTGGGACTCGGGGGTTCCGTCGTTGCCAAAGATGTTGGCAAATACCTCACGACACCGGGAGATCAATTCGACCTGGTGTTCGTCGACCCTCCATATGCGCTGGATCTAGCTTCCGTAAGTGAGATACTGAAACTCATCGTCGGTAGGATTCCTGTCGGAGGTACCGTCGTTCTGCACCGTCCCGACGGTGAAGCCGAGCCGGAAGCGCCGGCCGGTCTGACCAGGGTCGATGCCCGTCGGTACGGAGGAACTCGCCTCTGGCGATACGAGAGGAAGATGCCTTGACCATTGCACTTTGCCCCGGCAGTTTCGATCCGCCGACCAACGGGCACGTGGATGTGATCCAGCGGTCCCTCGCTATCTTCGATGAGGTCGTCGTCGGCGTCATCGGCAATCCATCCAAGAGCCCGATGTTCAGCGCCGAGGAGCGCGTAGACCTACTCCGGAAGGTATTCACCGGTGTCGACCGGGTTGGCGTCGAGACTTTCGACGGGCTGCTCGTCGACTTCGCCGTTGGTCGAGGAATCGATGTGATCGTCAAAGGACTACGCGGGGTCGCCGATTTCGACAGTGAACTCCAGATGGCACAGATGAATCATCACTTGTCGGGCATCGAGACTTGCTTCGTTGCCACCAACCCTTCACATGGGTACATCTCCTCATCGCTCGTGAAAGAAGTGGCAAGATTGGGCGGAAACACCGACCGCCTGGTGCCGGCCGAAGTGCAGCAGGCGCTCAATGCAAAGGTGCCCCGATGAACGAGATTCCAGGAAACCGGGAAACTGAAGAGCCGGTTGAGCTTCCGGATTCCACAGGCGTGGTCGAGCTCCTCGACGGTCTCATTCAAGGTGTTGAACAGGCTCGCTCCGTTCCACTCTCCGATCAGGTCCGGCTGGATCGAGAGGCAATGATCAACGCTCTCCAGGCGGTCAAGGCCGAACTTCCCGAAGAGCTGCGGACGGCACGCTGGATGATTCGCGAGCGCGAGGCGTTCATCGCTCGCACCCAGGAGAAAGCGGGACAAATCCGCCGGGAAGCCACCGATCGGGCGCACGAGCTCGTCAGTGATTCGCACATACTCGCCGAGGCAGTCGAGGAGGCGAACACGTTGGTGCGCCATGCCGAGGGTGATGCACGCCGGATTCGCCTGGAAGCCGAGGATTTTGCCGAAGATCGTTTACAACACCTCGAGATACTCTTCGCCAATCTCCTCAGGCAAATTCGTGAGGCAAGGGCGGAGTTCCACCGGGCACGTCCGGCGCCGCCCGAGGTACCTGAATGAGTGAATCTTCTTCTGAATCCCCTTCTTCGCCGTTCGTCGTTGCCGTCGGTGAGCTGAGACCAGGGGACCAGCGTGACTATCAGGTCGAAGGACCCATCGACGTCGCGCTCGACAGTGGTCGCATCAAGAACGACGTCAAGTTCTCGTTCCGCGTCTCTTCCCTGTCCGAAGGTGTTGTCGCCAATGGAACGGGAACATTCACTGCCACCCTCACGTGCCACCGGTGCCTATCCGAATGGGAGGAAGACCGGTCGGTCGAGGTGATTCAGGTATACGAACACGTACCGGACGAAGACGGTCGACGCCTCGAGGCCGACGGGACGATTGATCTCGAGCCGGCGGTTCGCGATGAGGCCGTGCTCGACCTTCCGCTTGCCCCTCTGTGCCGACCGGATTGCAGAGGACTTTGCACTGAGTGCGGAACCGACTTGAATACCGATCCATGTTCCGGCCATACTGACGAGTCGGATCACCCACTTGCTGCCTTGCGGCAGTTGTTGGACCCTCAGGACACCTAAGGAGTGCGCCCATGGCGGTGCCAAAGAAGAAGATGTCGCGCTCACGCACGCGGCGGCGGAAGGCTCAGTGGAAGCTGAATCGCCCCGGCGCGTCGACGTGCCCGCAGTGCCACAGCCCCAAGCTGCCGCACCGCGCGTGCCCGAACTGCGGTACCTACCGCGGTCGCGAGATCATCGACACCGAATAGCCTGCCGACCATGGCCCGTGTAGCCCTCGATGCGATGGGGGGCGACAACGCCCCCGACGAGGTTATCGCCGGTGGCGTAGCCGCGGCCGCGGCCGGCCATGAAGTGATTCTCGTCGGTGAACCTTCGATCATTGCTGAGCGCTTGTCCGCGCTCGGAGCAGATCTTCCCGTGGTCGGTGCTCGACAGGTGATCGAAATGCACGAAGACCCGGCGCGGGCCATCAGGGAGAAGCCAGATGCTTCGATCGCCGTGGCAGCGAGGCTGGTCAAAGCCGGCGAAGCGGACGCGCTCGTCTCAGCAGGTTCCACCGGAGCAACGCTGGCCGCGGCGGCTGTGATTCTCCGGAGGTTGCCCGGCGTTCTGCGGCCGGCGGTAGCTTCGATCTTCCCGACCCCCGGTAGTCACACCGTGGTTCTCGATTCTGGTGCCAATCCCGAGTGCAAGCCCGAACACCTGTTGCAGTTCGGTGTGATGGGTGCCGTCGTTGCCGAGCTCTATCTCGGAGTGCCGCACCCGCGCGTTGGTCTCTTGAATATCGGCGAGGAGGAGGGAAAAGGCAGGGACCTCGAGAAGGCCGCCTATGAGTTGTTTCGCGCCGCCAGCCTCAACTTCATCGGCAATGTCGAAGGCCGCGATCTCGCCTCAGATCGTGCCGACGTGTTCGTTACCGACGGATTCACGGGCAATGTTCTTCTCAAGACCACCGAAGGTGCGGTGGAGTTCATTGCCGAGTTCTTCCGGGCTGCTCTGGTCAAGCTCCCCCCGGAGGACATGGCAGCATTCGCCCCGGTCATGGCGGAGGTCCGCAAGAGCATCGACCACGAGGAGCACGGCGGCGGGCACCTGTTGGGCACGAACGGTGTGGTGGTGATCGCGCACGGCTCATCTTCGAGAATCGCGATCGCCCATGCAGTCAGGATGGCGTCCGAAGGGGCCGCTCGAGACCTGGCCGGCCACGTCGCCAGACGGATCAGCGCGTGAGCAGGCTCGAGCAGCGCCTCGGACACACCTTCCGTTCACCGGGTCTGCTGGTGCATGCATTGACGCACCGATCGCTGGAGTCCGAGCAGCCGACCGAGCCCTCCAATGAAAGACTCGAGTTCCTCGGAGATGCCGTTCTTCAGTTGGTCGTCACCGATTTCCTGTTCTACGAATTTCCGCAGCTGCCGGAGGGTCAGATGGCGAAGGTGCGGGCCGCCTGCGTCAATCGATCCGAGCTGGCCCGGATCGCGCGTCAGATCGAGTTGGGTGCGGACATTCGGCTTGGTAGGGGAGAGGAGTCGACCGGGGGGCGAGAGAAGGCCTCGATTCTCGCCGATGGCCTGGAGGCCATCCTGGCCGCGGTCTATCTGGATGCCGGAATGGAGGCGGCCCGAACGGTGATCATGAAGCACTGGGAGCCACTCATCCGGGAGAAGGCGACGAGTCCCGGTCGGCTCGATTACAAGACGCGATTACAGGAAGTGCTGGCCGCCCGGGCGAAGACACCCGTGTATGACGTCGACGGTGACGGTCCAGATCACGATCGCATCTTCGCTGCCACCGTGACGGTCGGCGGGGAGATCATCGGAGACGGAACCGGCCGCTCGAAAAAGGAAGCCGAACAAGCCGCCGCGCAAGAAGCCCTCGAGGCACTGCAGGAGCAACAGCAGACTTAGACGGCCTCCTACTTCGTTCGGCGAGCCCGTATCCTGCTACCTGCCCCCTGCTACCTGCTACCTGGAACTTCGATATGCCTGAACTTCCTGAAGTCGAAACCGTTCGTCGATCGCTCGCTCCCGCCCTGGAAGGAGCGGTGGTTGTCAGCGTTCGAGTTGATCACCCGCGGATGACTCGTCGTCAACCACGTCCGCGCGATTTTCGCGACCGCCTTCTCGGCCGGCGTGTCAATTCGGTGGGACGGCATGGCAAGTTCATGCTGATCGACGTCGAAGGTGACCTCACCTGGGTCATCCATCTGGGAATGTCGGGCCGGATTCGTCTGGAGGCCACCGGAAGCGACCGAGTCCCTCATACGCACGTAGTTGTCGGGACCGACCGGAATCAGGAGTTGCACTTCGTCGATCCGCGTACCTTCGGGTTCATCGCCGTCTTCACACCCGATGAGTTCGACGCGCAACCGTTTGCCCTACTCGGCCCGGATGCATTGGACGATCTCCCACGCTATCCCCAGCTGATTCCACGGCTGGCGAACAGGACGGTTGCGATCAAGTCATTGCTGCTCGACCAGCGGTTCGTTGCCGGGCTGGGCAACATCTACGCGGATGAGGTACTCCATCGTGCCCACGTCCGGCCCGGCCGGCCGGCGGGGACGTTAACTGAAAATGAGGTCCGTCTTTTGCGTGGCTCCATCGGCCCCGTCCTACGTGCCGGGCTGCGGTTCGGCGGCACAAGCCTCAACGACCTCGCTTATCTGCTGCCCGACGGTAGGGCGGGGGAGTATCTCGGACGCTTGAAGGTCTACGGACGCGCCGGTGAACACTGCGGGCGGGACGGAACAGAGATCACGCGAACGGTGATCGGAGGAAGGAGCAGTTTCTGGTGTCCGACTTGTCAGGTCTGACCGCCGTGCGGTTGGTCGTGTCCGGTCGCGTTCAGGGCGTTGGATTCCGGGCGAGCACCGTAGAGGCCGCGAGGGAGGCGGGAGTTGACGGTTGGGTCCGGAATCTTGCCGACGGTCGCGTTGAGATCCATGCCCAGGGATCCGGGGCAGCGATCGAATCGTTCGCACGGTGGGTGCGGCGTGGTCCACGCTGGGCGCGAGTTGGCGAAGTTGTGGAGCGACGGGCCGACCTCGAGAAGGCTCTGCGAGGGTTCGAAATCCGCTTGTAGCAAACGCTGAATCGCTTTCGGTCTGTGATAGCCTGCCGGAATCACAAAGGTGTAGTTCGTTGTATCTCAAGACGCTGAAGATAGTTGGATTCAAGTCGTTCGCCGATCGAACGCGCCTGGAACTCGAACCCGGCGTCACCGTGGTGGTCGGGCCCAACGGCTCGGGCAAGTCGAACATCGTCGACGCGATCGCGTGGGTGATGGGCACCCAGTCAACTCGCACGTTGCGTACGCAGAAGATGGAAGATGTCATCTTCGCCGGCACGGCCACCCGACCGGCTCTCGGTAGAGCCGAGGTAACCCTTACCTTCGACAACATGTCCCGTTCGCTGCCGCTTGATCTCGATGAGGTGTCGATAAGCCGCCGCCTGTACAGGGATGGCTCATCGGACTACGAGATCAACGGTGTTGACGTTCGCCTTCTCGATGTTCAGGAGTTGCTATCTGACAGTGGTGTCGGCAGACACCAGCACGTAATTGTTGGTCAGGGTCAACTCGATCAGATTCTCAACGCCAAACCCGAGGACCACAGGTCGGTCATCGAGGAGGCGGCCGGGGTGCTCAAGCATCGGTTGAGAAAGGATCGTGCGATCCGGCGTCTCGACAGTACCGATGCCGACCTTCTCCGTTTGAAAGACATTCTCGGCGAGCTCCAACGACAGATCCGCCCTCTGCGGCGTCAGGCCAGAGCGGCAGAACGGTACCTGGTCGTTCGCGAGGAGGTGCGGGCCCTTCGCCTCTACCTGGGTGGAGAGGACTTGCGTGCCATCAGTCGGCGATTGTCCGTCGTCGGTCGCGAGCACGCCGACCTGGATCAGTGGCTGGTAAACGCCGGGGAAGAGGAGGCGAGGCTGTCTGCGTCGATCGAGCCGTTGACGATGGCCGCAGGAGATACCGGCCGCCGGCTCGAGGAGGACACCGCGGCGGCGGCGCGGCTCGAAACAGCTGCGGAACGATTCCGGCGCATCGGTCAGGTGGCGCACGAGCGACATCGTGCTCTCTCGCAACGTATCCAGGGGGCCGGTGAGCGGCGGCGGGATGTGCAAGAAGAAGCGAGACAGATCCAGTCGGAACTCGCCAAGAGCTCCGATGAAGAACGTCGCGCCAGGGCTGAGGCCGATCGTGCGGAACGGGCTCATCGAGAGTTCGAGGATGAAGAGCGCTCGCTGGCCGAACAGGAGCAGATGCCTACAGAGGGAGCGATCGCGGCGGTGCGCGGCGACCTCGGCTCGCTGAACGCCGCCGTTGTGAGGGATGAGCGCGAAGCCGATCAGGTCGGTCGTCGCCTCGAAGCGCTCCATGGGCAGTTGGAAGCTGAATCGATTGAGACCGACCGGCTCAAGAACGAGATCGAGCAGCACGATATCGACGCGACCGTCGCCCAGCAGAGCCACGAGCTGGCTGTCGCCGACCGTCGCAACCAGCAACAAATCTGGGAGGCTGCTGAATCCGACCTCCAGGAAACTCGTCTACTCGTTTCGGCCGAGGGCGCACGAGTCGAGGCTCTCGAAGCTGCGGCAGATGGTCTCGCCGACCCGCAAGCCCGAGACCGGGCGGCCGCCGCCTCCGGCGTGCGGGGGAGTGTTTCTACGGTTCTGGACGTACCGGATGGGTTTGCGGCCGCGGTCGACGCGGCACTCGGTGCCTGGAGCGATGCCCTGGCGGTGAAGTCCCCTGAGGCCATCGAACATGTCGTTGGAGATCTCAAGGCTCACGGTCTCGGAGGCGTTCCCCTCATCACATCCCGGTTCACCTCGGGCGATTTGCCGGCACGACCGGTTGCGGCCGCATATGGTCTTCAAGTCCTCGTGGACATCTTGGGGCCGCGCTCCGATCGTGACCTGGCCGCGGCTCTTCTCGGCGATGTCGTCGTCGCCGAGGGATGGTCGGCTGGATGGCAGATCGTTTCAAAGCACCCGGCTCTCCGGGTAGTCACCCCCGAGGGAGATCTGATAACCGCGGACGGCATCCGGGTTGCTCACCCCGATGGGGCCACGCCGGCCGTGCTCGAGCGTGCGCGGGTGGCACTCGAGGAGGCCGGGATTGCGCTCGCCCGGGCCGAGAGCCGGCATGTGGCAGCCCGCCGGGATTTCGAGAGGACCCGCGATGTCGAGCGCAAGGCGCTGGAGGCTTTAGAGCTCATCGAGACAAACCTCTCGGGAGCCACGGAAGCGTTGGCCCGCCTGGAGCGCACGCGCAGCGCGGTTGTACACGAGATCGATCGGCTTGAGCAACGGCGATCCCTTCTGCTGGAGTCTGCGGCCGGCCGGGAGGCCCGGATTGCGGAGTTGCGGGGACGTCTGAATGCGCTGGAAGGTGAAGAGGCTGAACGCCAGCAGGCATGGGAAGAACTGGCCGAGCGTCGTAGGGCGGTTGCGCTGCAACGCGATGCTGCAAGGGAGGAGCGACAGCAAGCCGCTTCGGAACTCGGCGCAGTCGTCGAACGCCGCCGCTTGCTTGAAGGCCGGCTGGTCGCGATACAGGGCGAACTTCAGGATCTGATCGATCGCCCAGACGATCCGCAGCTTCTCGAGGTGCTTGAGAACGCTCAGGAAGGCGCCCGGCGCAGTCTTGCTGCCGTCCGGATGCACATAGCGACCCTGCGCGAGCGCCAGATTGAACTGCGCAAAGCTGCCGGCGAGGCAGGAGAGCGGCTCACGGCCGCCCGTACCCTGCTCGATGAGGTCCGCGTGTCGATCGCCGAGCGGAAGGAACAGCGTGCCAGGCTCGACGTCGAGTCCGCCGAGTTGAAGGTTCGTTTGGAGGCTATTGCAGAAGGATTGCGCCGCGATGTTGACGCTTCTGAGGAGCAAGCACTCGCGGCACCTGCTCCTGATGTCGAAGAAGGTAATCACAAAGAGCGGTTGGCTTCCCTGGAGGCCGAGCTGCGGAGGATGGGGACGATCAACCCGCTGGCTGCCGATGAGTATCAGGAACTCGAGGCGCGGCTATCTCATCTCCAGGGGCAGTTGGATGATCTCGACAGCAGCAGGCACGAACTTCGCAAGGTGATTGCGGCCCTCGATGAGGAGATCGTCGGCCTGTTCAAGACCGCTTTCGATGAGGTGGCGGCGGCATACGAACAGCATTTCTCTGTGCTCTTCCCCGGAGGTCGCGGCCGCCTTGTGCTTACGGAACCGGACAGTCTGCTTGCAACCGGTGTCGATATCGAGGCTCAACCGCTCGGCAAGAAGGTAGGCCAATTGTCGCTCTTGTCTGGTGGTGAGCGTTCGCTCGCCGCGCTGGCGTTTCTGTTCGCGGTGTTCAAAGCTCGTCCAAGCCCGTTCTACATAGTCGACGAGGTCGAGGCGGCCCTCGATGATGCCAACCTACGTCGATTCCTTCGACTGGTCGACGAGTTTCGCCGTACCGCCCAGCTGGTGATCGTCACGCACCAGCAGCAGACCATGGAGGCTGCGGACATCCTCTACGGGGTCACGATGGAACCCGGTGGTTCGTCGAAGGTCATTGCCAAGCGGATGGTTGATTCTCCTGTGACGGTTTCTTCGTCGTAGAATCGTCCGTCATGGATCCCGTGCTTCTCTTCGCCATCGTTGTCGCGCTTGCGGTCGTAATAGGCGTTTTCGTTCTCCGGCGGCGTGGACGTGTATCTGCGCAAGGCCGTACTTCAGAGGAGACGCGGGCTCGGCCGGAAACTATGTCGGGAGCCGGTTCGCTTGCCGATCGTCTCGAGAAGACCAGGCGAGCGCTTGGCGGCCGCTTGAAGGGTCTCTTCAATCTTGGACCGGTGGACGGCGAGTTTTGGGCTGGACTTGAAGAGGCTCTCATCGCAGCAGACGTTGGTGTGCAAGCCACCGCGGAAGTTGTGAACCGGGTGCGCGCTACCGATCCCGGTGAGACCGTCGAAGCCAGGCAGGTTCTCCACGACGAGCTGCTCGCCATCCTCGACGGCAAGGATCGCGACCTCCATCTCGGCCGTTCTCCCAGTGTGGTCGTGGTTGTCGGCGTGAACGGAGTCGGCAAGACGACCAGCATCGCCAAACTTGCTGCACGGATTGAGGCATCAGGCTCTAAGGCCTTGTTGGGAGCAGCGGACACATTTCGCGCCGCCGCCGACGCACAATTGAAGACCTGGGCGGATCGAGTCGGCGTTGAGATCGTATCCGGGCAGGCCGGTGCCGATCCGGCAGCAGTGGCGTTCGACGCCTTTCAGGCAGCCAGAGCGCGCCATTTGGACGTCGTCATCGTCGACACGGCCGGTCGGCTCCATTCCAAACACAATCTCATGCAGGAACTAGGGAAGATAGTTCGCGTACTCGAACGAGAGGCCGGTTCGGTCGATGAGGTATTGCTCGTGCTCGACGCCACCACCGGACAAAACGGCCTTGCTCAGATCAAACAGTTCACAGACGTGGTCGGGATCACCGGGATCGTGCTCACGAAACTCGACGGCACCGCCAAAGGTGGCATCGTGGTGGCGATCGAGCGGGACTACGGTGTTCCGGTGAAGTTCATCGGTGTAGGAGAAGGTATGGAGGATTTGATCCCATTCGAACCGAGAGCGTTCGTTGATGCGCTGCTGGCGGACGCATGAACACGTCGGATCTCGCTGAGAGCGCTCGTAAGGCGGCTGAGAGGGCCTATGCCCCGTACAGTGGCTTCCGGGTCGGCTCAGTGGTAGTGGCGGACGATGGGGCCGTGTATAGCGGCTCCAATGTCGAGAACGCGGCCTTCGGCTCTGCTATCTGTGCAGAGGAAGCAGCGATCAGCCATGCCGTCGCGTCCGGGGTCAGGAGGATCGTCGCCGTCGCCGTCGCCTGTATAGACGCCGACTCGGTGGACGGAGCCTACCCGTGCGGAAACTGCCGCCAATTGATGAACGAGTTCGGCGTCGAGAAGGTCATCGTCACGGCCGGCGCAGGAGAGTTGCGCGAGCACACGCTCGACGAATTGCTCCCCTTCGGATTCAAGCTGGAAACGTAGAACGCGACTGAGCCTCCTCGCGTGAGGAGGCTCAGAGCTAATCGACGGTCGGCCGCGCTAACGGTTGCCGAGCGCTTCGATGAGCTTCGGTAAGACCTTGTGCAGGTCGCCGACCACGCCGAGGTCGGACACCCCAAAGATCGGGGCCTCTTCGTCCTTGTTGATGGCGATGATGACTTTGGAGTCCTTCATTCCCACCAGATGCTGCATCGCTCCGGACACGCCGGCAGCAATGTAGACGTCGGGTTTGACCGTCTTGCCGGTCTGGCCGACCTGTTTGGAGTAGGCCACCCAGCCGGCGTCAACGATCGCCCGCGTCGCGGCTGTGGCGGCGCCGAGCTTTGAGGCAAGCTCTTCGATGACCGCGAACCCCTCTTCGGTTCCGATTCCTCGCCCTGCCGCGACCACGATGGCAGCATCCTCGAGCTTCGGTCCCTCGAGATGCTCGGTGTGGCTCGCCGTTACAATCGCCGACCCGGCATGGCCGACGTCCGGCAACGACACCGTTTCGATCTCCGGTGCGCCACCGCCGGAAGGCTCCGCTGGGAACGACTTCGGACGGGCGATAACCAGGTACGGCGGATCGTTCTCAAAGATGGCATCGACGAGTGTCATCCCGCCGAGGATCTCATTGGTGACGGTCACCATCCCGCCTTCCATGGCGATGTCGGTGGCGTTCGACAATATGGTCTTGCCGATGCGGGCGCTGAGACGACCGGCCACATCACGGCCCGTGTAGGTGAGGCCGAACAGGATCAGATCGGGGGAGTGGCTGCCTGCCAGGTCGGCAAGAGCTGCTGCCGCCGCTGCGGTGGGTAAAGCATCCGAAGGAGTCATGTGGAACACCTTCGAGGCTCCGTGCGCGCCGAGTGCGGCGAGGTTCTCCTCTGATCCGTTACCGAGGAATACGGCAGCCAGCTCGCCGCCGAATCCTCTGGCTTTGGTGAGTAGCTCGAGCCCGACGGTTGCCGGTCCCTCTTCAGTTTCTTCTACAAAGACCCAGGTTTTGGCCATGTCAGATCACCTTCGCCTGTTCGAGCAGCGCCACGATCTTCAGATGAGCCTCGCCGTCATCTTCTATCAATTCCCCCGAGGCTCTTTCAGGTGCCGGACGGATGGCGATGATCTTCTGCTTAGTGGTCACCTCAACGCCGAGGTCTCCCGCCGTCAACGTCTCGACGGGCTTGGACTTGGCCTGCATGATCCCTTTGAAGGTCGGGTAGCGAGGCTCAACCACGCCGGCCGTGACGCTTACGAGAGCCGGGACTGGCGCCTCGACCTCGTCGTATCCGGTCTGTGTCTGCCGTTCGATACGAACGGTGTCACCTTCGACGGAGACTTTCTTGGCGAAGGTCAGGGCCGGTACACCCAGAAACTCGGCGAGTTGCTGCGGCAGGATTCCGGCGTAGCCGTCGGTCGACTCGGTCCCGGCAATGACGAGATCGAAGCCTTCCCGTTGGATGGCGGCCGCCAGAATCCCGGCGGTGGCCAGTGAATCGGACCCCTGAAGTGTCCCGTCGTCGATGATGACGGCCTTGTCGGCTCCCATGGCGAGAGCCTGGCGAATTCCTTGAAGGTTCCCGCTGGGTCCCATCGACACCAGCGTGACCGTCCCCTCGGTTTGCTCTGCGAGCTGCAAACCCATCTCGACTCCGTAGCGGTCGGTGTCGTCCAGCACCTGATCGGTGGGACGGACCACGAAATGCGTATCCGGATCAAGATCGTATGGGGAGGCCGGGTCGGGAATCTGCTTGACGCAGACGGCGACTCTCATTCGACGCTCCTTCGCGTATATGACTAGTGAACCGATGCTAACAATTGCTCACACCCGATCGACAATTGACCGTCAGACAGTGCTCGACGGGAGGCCGCGGAGACGGTGCGCTCGATCAAGCCAAACGAGGGAGGAGAGCGTCGATCAGCCGTGTGAAACGTTCGCGAGCTGCGTCCGCCGTCTCCTGCACGTCGGCATGAGACAGTGGCACGGGAGAGATGCCGGCGGCCAGGTTGGTCACTAATGAGATGGCGATGACTCTGGCGCCCATATGCCGGGCCGCGATCGTCTCCGGAACCGTCGACATGCCGACCAGGTCGGCACCGAGTCTCTTCGCCATCTGAACCTCGGCGGGCGTTTCATAGGTGGGTCCGGTGAACCATGCATACACGCCTTCTTCCAGGTCTACATCGACTTCGCTCGCCGTCTGGTGGGCGATGGCGCGCAGGCCTGGATCGTAGGCAGCACTCATGTCGGGGAAGCGGGTTCCGAGGCGATCTTCGTTGGGCCCGAATAGAGGGTTGTGCCCGGTGAGGTTCAGGTGATCGCGCAGCAGGACGAGGTCACCGGCGGCGCGTCCGTCACCGCACCCGCCGCTGGCATTCGTGAGCAGGACCGACCCGGCACCCGCGGCAATCGCGGCTCTGACTGCGAAGACCACTTGTTCGAGGCTGTGGCCTTCGTAGAAATGAGCTCGACCGGCCAGGATCAAGATAGGCACCCCGCTCAGTTCCACCGAGTAGGCCGTGCCGGCGTGGCCCGCGACCTTGGGGACCGGGAAGCCCGGAATCTCGGAATACGGGATCGCGATCGCTCCCGGTAGCTGATTGGCATAGCTGCTCAGTCCCGAGCCGAGCACGGATGCGACCCGGTGCTCCGGTCTTCCGCTGAGATTCCTGATGACGCCGGCGGCCGCTTGGATCGCGTCGTAGTTCACACGTACGCACCGATCCTCTCGATAATGAGTTGTGAAGGCGGCACCGGAGAGTCTGAGATCTCCCATGCGTCTGTGAGCAGGGGCGCAGCAACACCGTACGCGTAAGAGTCGTTCCAACGGATGCGGCCGAGCACGTCACCCTGTTCGACTCGATCGCCGATCTTGGCCTCAACCGTCACACCGACCGCCGGGTCGATGTCATCTTCCTTCCGTTGACGGCCGGCACCGAGTCTCATCGCACCGACCCCAACCGCGAGTGCGTCGCATCGCTTGACCCATCCCGAGATAGGAGCGGTAACGAGTTCCTCGTTTGTCGCCTTGGGGAGCAGGTCGGGATTGTCGAGAACAGCCGTGTCGCCGCCCTGCGCGAGTGTGATCTCCTTGAACTTATCGAACGCCCGACCCGAAGAGACCGCCTCCTCGAGCATTGCTCGAGCTTCGTCGACTGAGGTCGCCACGTCGCCCATGACCAGCATCTCTGCTCCGAGAGCGTACGTCAGCCTGGTGATGTCTTCGGGCCCTTCGCCGTGAAGGGTGTCGATCGACTCGCGGATCTCCGAGGCGTTGCCGACTTCGCGACCGAGAGGTTGATTCATATTGGTGAGCAGGGCGATGACCTTCGTTCCTCGCAGATCGCCGATCTCGACCATCGTCTCCGCCAACCGGCGAGCCTGTTCCACCTCTTCCATGAAGGCTCCTCGTCCAACCTTCACATCGAGAACCAGGCCGTCGAGATCCTCCGCCAGTTTCTTTGACATGATGGATGACGCGATTAGCGGAATAGCCGGCACCGTGCCGGTCGCGTCGCGCAGTGCGTAGAGCTTCCGGTCCGCCGGGACCAGGTGCTCCGACTGGCCGCCGAGTACCACCCCGTGGGCGGCCAGAAGTGTTGCGAACTCACCGGCGGTGAAACTGGTCCTGAATCCCGGAATCGTCTCCAGTTTGTCGAGTGTTCCACCCGTGTGCCCCAGGCCGCGGCCACTCATCATCGGGATCTTCACTCCGCAAGCCCCCACCATTGGGGCAAGCGGAATCGAGATCTTGTCCCCTACGCCTCCTGTGGAATGCTTGTCGACTTTGCGGCCCGGAATCGCCGACAGTTCGAGTACCTCGCCCGATGTCAGCATCGACTCGGTCCAGACGGTCAGCTCCTCACCGTTGAGACCGCGGATGAAGACGGCCATCAGCATTGCAGACATCTGGTAGTCGGGGATCGTTCCGGCCGTGTACTCCGCGATGAGCCATCTGATCTCGTTACCGGTGAGGGTCCCGCCGTCGCGTTTTCGTTCGATCAGTTCAACGGCAGTCATGTGATGTCCTCCAGGAACGACGTTCCGGCACTCGGTGACGGGATCCCGAGGCCATCGCAGACCGTTGCCGCAACGTCCGCGTAGGTGGAGCGGGTTCCGAGGTCGACGCCGGCCGCGTTGAGGCCGGCGACCAATAGCGGCACGTATTCGCGCGTGTGATCGGTGCTGCCGTCGGTTGGATCGTTGCCGTGGTCGGCAGCAAGGATCAACAGATCCTTTGGCCCTAGTGCCTCCGTCAGGCGCGGGAGGTAGCCGTCAATTACCCCGAGCCCCATCGCGTACCCTTCCGGATTCTCCCGATGTCCGTAAACCATGTCGAGGTCGACGAGGTTGATCATGAGCAAACCTCGATTCATCTCCTCGAGTGCGCGAAGCGTGTGCTCGAGTCCGTCTGTGTCTCCCTCTGTGTGTACGGCCCGATCGAGGCCGCGACCGGTGAAGAGATCCTCGATCTTGCCGATACCGAGAGTGGGGATACCGTGCTCCTGAGCAATGTCCAGCATGGTCGAGGCGTGGGGTGGCAGCGCGAAGTCCTGTCGCTCGTAGGTCCGCCGGAATGCTCCGGGTTCGCCTTCGAAGGGACGGGCGATGATTCGGCCGATCCGGTAGTCGTTGCAGTGTTTGCGGGCGATCCTGCATACCCGGTAGAGCTCCTCGAGAGGAACAACGTCCTTGTGGGCGGCGATCTGGAACACGGAATCGGCGGACGTGTAGAGGATCAGTTCCCCGGTCTCGATATGCCTGGGCCCCAGGTCTTCGATTATGACGGTGCCGGATGCGGCGTAGTTGCCGAAGAACTTGTGTCCGGATTCCTCTTCGATTCCCTCGACCAGCGCCGTTGGGAACCCCGTGTCTGTGAACGTGGCGTCGGCTTCCTCGGTTATGACTCCGGCGATCTCCCAGTGTCCCGTCGTGGAATCCTTGCCGGCGCTGGCCTCGGCCAACTTGCCGAAACCCATAGTCGGGGATTCAACCGCAGGAACACCGAGCAAGTTGCCGTGGAGGTTGCCCAGTCCGGCGATTTGGAAGTTGGGGAGATCGAGGCCGCCGACGGCCTGTGCTGTGTGGCCGAGCGTGTCGGAACCCTCATCGCCGTAGTCGGGTGCGTCCGGGGCCTCACCCGCCCCGCAGGAATCCATCACAATAACGATCGCTCGTTCCAGCACGGTTCACCTTCCGATCTCTTCAGTTCGTCGCAATCGCGAAATCGGGCACACGCGAATCGGATAACTCGAATCTACCGGTTCTTTGCAACCTTGCCGTTGCGTAGCTCTACGCCTTCGGATCGGAGTAGCTCCGCATGGCGCTCCTCCAGCCCGGGTACCAGACGCCCGGACGAGGCAACGACGCGCCACCAGGGGAGCCCGGTGCTCCTTCGAAGATAATTGCCGACGGCACGTGCTGCACCCGGGCGCCCGGCTTGCGCCGCAACTTCGCCGTATGTCACTACCTCACCTGGGGCGAGCGACAAAAGGATCTCACGGACGTTGTCTTCGAAGTTCACAAGGCGAATCTAGAGGTTCGCGTTGGTGAATCGCTGAGTGGTGCGGAGAGTTCTAGGTGATGGGTTTTGAGTTCGGACGCGCAAACTATGGGTTGTTGTCGCTCGGTCATAACCTAGACCTCAGAACGAGAACTCTCTCTCAGAGGGTCCCGAACAGCCGATCGCCCATGTCGCCGAGACCCGGTTGGATGTAGTAGGTATCGCTGAGCCCGCGGTCGAGTCCGGCCGTAACGACCCGGACGTCGGGATGATCCTTCTCCATTCTCGCCACACCCTCAGGAGCAGCCACGACACACAGAGCCAGGATCTCGTGTGCTCCGTTCGCCTTCACCTTGTCGACGGCCCATGACAGCGAGCCACCGGTAGCGAGCATCGGTTCGAGAATGATGACCCGTGCATCTCGGAGATCCGGGAACTTCGTGTAGTACTCCTGGGGGAGCGCCGTCTCCTCGTCGCGCTGTACACCGGCATATCCGACGTGGACATCGGGCAGTAGATCGATGACGGCGTCGAGTAATCCGAGTCCGGCGCGCAGAACGGCAACCGCCACGAGGTTTCTCCCGATCCGGTATCCAATGGTCGGCTCCAACGGAGTGTTGATCGGTGCCTCGGCCAGTTCGAGGTCTGCCGTCGCCTCTATCAGAAGCGTGTATGCCAGGCGCCTGGTCGTTTCCCTGAATTTCTCGGGTGGGGTGTTCTCGTCACGCAGCGTCGAGAGATAGTGGCGGGTGAGTGGGTGATCGACGACCGTGAGACTCAACTCTGGCTCCTGTTTGTAGGTGCCCTCAATCTACCGTCCACGTCGGAAGGCCGTCCGCCACCGCCCAAATGACCGCGTTGGACGGTGGTAACCATCGATTGTGAAGAGTTCCCGCCGTCAGACACTCAATCGATCGCGGGCTTTCCATAGGCGCAGCATCGTGAAGAGGCCAAACGTCAACGATGTAACGATAATGCCGGTTTCAGCCTTCATCTCCGGTGAGTTGTCGGCGAACTTTCCATGCTGGATGTTGTATTTCAGGTCCATCAGGCCCAGGAATATCGCGGCGCTTCCTGCCGCTATCCCTGCACCTACGGCCTCCGGCCGTCCCCGCCCGAGGAGCCGTCCAGCCAGCAGCGCGGTGCCGGCGAGGTAACCGTCGGCGAGCAGAAAGGTCCGCTCGAATGCGATGTAGTCCTCGTCGTCCGAGGTACGTACGTGACCACCCGTGAAGAAGTCAACCCAGTACGCGACTATCGCCCATGCGCCAAGCTGCATCAGGCGAGAGTGGAGACGATCGGCGCGTGTAACCATCATCTCCAACAAGCCTATAGGACGAACGGCGGCCCGGGTCGGTCCGCCCGAGAACGGCATACCGGGACTGGGTCGTCGGGCCGAACTGCCTCACATGGCATCGAAATCATCGACCCGTCATGGCTGCATCACCCCGTGTTCCGCAACCCCGTCGCGATCCCGTTGACCGTCAGAAGCAGAGCGCGCTGAAGCAAAGGATCGGTATCCGCAACCCGCCGCGACCGCGCCAGCAACGACATCTGCAGGTAGTGCAGCGGATCGAGGTAGCGATCGCGTACCTCCAACGTGCGCTGCAGCAGAGGTGACCCGTCGAGCAGCCGCTCGTCGCCGGTGACACGTAGGACTTCCTTCACGCTTCGCTCGTATTCTTCGCGAATTTGATCCAGGATCGGGTGCAACGATGGATCGACAAGCAGCTCCACATAGCGCTGTGCAATTCCCAGATCGGTTTTCGTCAGGGTCATCTCGACGTTTGAGATGAACGTGCGGAAGAACGACCAGCTCCGGTACATCTCATCGATAACGTCGCCGAACCCGTCTGCCCGGGCGGCAGCCAGCCCGAAGCCGACGCCGTACCAACCCGGGACGATCTGTCTGGTCTGCGTCCAGCCGAAGACCCAGGGGATGGCTCGCAGGTCTTCGAGAGAACCACGGCCGCCGGGGCGGCGCGACGGCCTGCTTCCGATGTTCATCGCCCCGAGTTCGTCGACCGGCGTTGAACCCAAGAAGTAGTCGACCAGGCCGGGATCCTGGACCAGGGACCGGTACGCCTCGTAGGCGGCGGCTGATATGGCGTCCATCGACTCATCCCACTGTTTGAGAACGGTGGGGGATTGGCGCGGTTCCCGATGAAGCAGCGATGCTTCGAAAACGGCGGCCAGCGTGAGTTCCAGATTGCGTCTGGCGAGGCCCGGCAGACCGTATTTGTCTGAGATGACCTCTCCCTGTTCGGTGATCTTCACGGAACCGTCGAGCGTCCCGAACGGCTGAGCCATGATTGCCTCGTGTGTGGGTCCTCCTCCACGACCGATCGTGCCACCGCGGCCGTGAAACAGGCGGAGAACGACGCCGTGCCGATCGGCGACATCACGCAACTCTCGCTGGGCCTTGTATATCTCCCATTGCGAAGAGGTGATGCCGCCGTGTTTGTTCGAGTCGGAGTAGCCCAGCATCACTTCCTGGAGATCGCCACGCAACCGCACCAGTTGTCGGTAAGACGGGCTGCCGAGCAACTCATCCAGGATTCTGCCGGCCTTGCGCAGCTCGTCTGTGGTCTCCAGGAGGGGGACGAATCCGATACGAGCGACGCCGCTCGGTACGTCGACCAGACCGGCCTCCCGACCCAGAACGGCGGCGGCCAGGACGTCGGAGGCACCGCGCGTCATCGAGATGATGTAGCTCTCGATAACCCCGTCCCCGAAGCGATCCAGCGAGGCGCGAACTGCGGAGAATGTCTCGAGAGTTGCTGCAACTCCGGTATCGAAAGTCGTCGCCGGTGCTGCCAGCGGTCGGCGACCGGACAACTCCGCGTCCAGCAGTCCGAGTCTGTCTTGCTCATCGAGAGAGGCGTAGTCGGCGCCGACACCCGAGAACAACGCGATCAGTGCTTGCTCGTGCTTTGCCGAGTGCTCACGTATGTCCATTGTGGCCAGGTGGAACCCGAAGGCGGCCACGTTCCTCATGACCCGCGTCACCACGCCCGAGGCTAGAAGTTCCCCGTGGTTGTCGACGAGCGAGCGGCGCATGATCTCGAGTTCCGCTAGAAGGTCATCGGCAGTCGAGTAGTCGAGACCTTCGACATGGCGGCTGGTTTCCTCGATCCGACGCCGTGTGTTGGCCAGGCGCTGATGGATGAAGGCGCACTTGAGCCGGTACGGCTCTTCAGCGTTCATCTCGCCGAATCTCCTGTAAACCTCTGGGAGCAAGCTCCGATCGCGGACAAGTGATTCGCGCATCGAGTCCGAAACGCCGCGGATGCGGGTCGAAGTGCTCAGCTCGTCGGCCAGTTCCTCGATCGATGCGATCAGATTGCGAAGGGCGTGCTCGTGCTGCATCTCCAAAACCGCGGTGGTGACGGCAGGAGAGACATTCGGGTTCCCGTCGCGGTCGCCTCCTACCCACGTCCCGAAACGAACGGGATGTGCCGAGGCGGGGAGATCGATTCCCAAGCGTTGCAACTGCACCGCCACCTCATCCAGCAGCCCGGGCGCCACTCGATCGAAGAGCTGATCGAAGTAGAAGACAACTGAGCGCGCCTCGTCGATCGGCTCGGGACGATCGCGTCGAAGTTCATCCGTTTGCCAAAGGAGATCGATGAGCTCCTTGATTCTGCGGTCGATCCGCCGATGATCTCCGGCGTCCGCCCGTGGATCGTTTCTCTCTTCCAGCAGATCGGCCAGATCGCCGAGTTTGGTCAGAATCGATCTGCGGGCCGCCTCGGTCGGGTGAGCCGTGAACACCGGACGAAGTTCGAGCCGCTCAACGAGTTCGGTCAGTTCGGAAATCCTGGTGTCTGTCTTTTCAACGGCGTCCACTGCGGCCTCGAACCACTCCCGCTCCCGATCCGTGCGGTGGCTCAGCTGATCCACACGGTGAGTCTGCTCGGCGACGTTGGCGAGGTGGAAATAGGTGGTGAAGGCCCGAACCAGTCGGATGGTGGTCGCCATGTCGAGGTGGCCGAGCAACGTATCGAGATCTTCGCTGTGCGATGAGGACTCAGGGTCCCGCATGGTCTTGGTTAGCGACCGAACCTGCTCGACGAGCGCCAGAAGCTCCGATCCGTGCTGTCGAACCAGCGCTTCACCCAGCTCGTTGCCGAGTCGCCGAATGTCGGCCCGGAGCGCAGAATCACGATCGTTCATTTAGACGAGCGTAATGCACAGAGATCGTCACCTGCTTGCCACCGACCAGCTACTCGCACTAGCGACTAGCTCCTCGCGACTAGATACACTGTGACGTCCATGTTCGAATCCCTCTCCGACCGGTTCACCGGCATCTTCACGAAACTGCGCGGCAAAGGGCGCCTGAACGAAGCTGATGTTGACGCGACGCTTCGAGAGGTCCGGCTCGCCCTGCTCGAGGCCGACGTCAACGTCACGGTCGCCAAGAGCCTGCTCGCCAGAATCAAGGAGCGGGCGGTCGGTGAAGAGACCTCAAAGAGCCTGTCGCCGGGCCAGCAGGTAATCAAGATCGTCCATGAAGAGCTCATAACCACGCTTGGTGCCGAAGTCGCCCGTCTGAACTCGTCCTCCACCCCGCCTCTGACCATCCTGATGGTTGGTCTGCAAGGTTCCGGCAAGACCACCTCTGCAGGCAAACTCGCCCTTCACCTTCGCAAACAGGGCAAGCGCCCGTTGCTGGTGGCCGCAGACCTGCAGAGACCCGCGGCCATCGATCAGCTGGAGACTCTGGGCCGCCAGATCGACGTTCCCGTCTACGCCGAGCGGGTGAGCAAGCCGGCGAAACTGGTCAAGGCGGCACTGAAGGAAGCTAAGCGGATCGGCAATGATGTCGTGATCATTGACACTGCCGGTCGTCTGCAGATCGACTCTGAGTTGATGACCGAACTGGCAGACGTGAGAAAGGCTTCCAACCCCGCCGAAGTGCTCCTGGTAGTCGATGCTATGACCGGCCAGGACGCAGTCAATGTTGCCAAGGGTTTCCTCGAGTACACCGATCTCACCGGCATCGTCTTATCCAAGCTCGATGGTGATGCTCGTGGTGGAGCAGCCATCTCTGTGCGCGAAGTCACCGGGCGGCCTATCAAATTCGCCGGTCTCGGAGAAAGCCTCAGCGATTTCGAACCGTTCCATCCAGATCGCATGGCGTCCCGGATTCTCGGTATGGGAGATGTCCTAACCCTGATCGAGAAAGCCGAAACCGCCTGGGACGAACAAGAGGCCCAGGTCATGGCCGACAAGCTGCGAACGGCCAGTTTTACGCTCGAGGACTTCCTGAGCCAGTTTCAGCAACTGAAGAAGATGGGGCCACTTGACGGGTTGCTTGCTATGATCCCAGGCGCCTCGTCGGCGCTGAAGAATGTAGAGGTTTCCGACAAGGACTTGGGTCGAGTCGAAGCGATCATCCGCTCGATGACTCCCGATGAGCGGCACAACCCGAAAAGCATCGACGGGAGCCGCAAACGGCGAATCGCAGCAGGATCGGGCACCACCCCTCAGGAAGTGAACGGCCTGCTCAAGCAATTTGCCGAAACACAAAAGATGATGAAGATGATGGCTGACGGCCGAAGCTTCCCGGGAATGCCGGGTCTCGGAGGGCTGATGCCGGGACGAAAAGGGAAGAGGTGACGAGATGGCGGTGAAGATCCGCCTCCAGCGGTTTGGAAAGAAGAAGCAGCCCGTCTATCGGGTCGTCGTAATGGATGGCCGCAAGCCGCGCGATGGGCGTTATCTAGAGGCCATCGGCCGTTATGAACCACGTCAGGATCCGTCGTTGATCGAGATCGATAACGATCGGGCACTGGACTGGCTGATGAAGGGCGCACAACCCACCGAGACCGCACAGAAGCTTCTCGAGGTTTCTGGTGCATGGGCTCGATTCAAGGTGGCCAAGGGCGAGATCTACACCGTCGGTGTGAAGGCCGCTCCGACCGTCGAAGAAGCAGACGCTGATGCAGACGCCGTAGACGTATCTGTTGAAGAGGTCACCGAAGTGCCGGCCGAAGAAGCGGTCGAAGCTCCGGTCGAAGAAGCTGAAGAAGCCGGGGATGCTCAAGAAGCACCTGCAGAACCCGAGGCCGAAGCCGGAGAGGACTCTGAGTGAGTAAGGGAGAAATCGTCGAGCGGGTAGTCCGCTACGTCGTTTCAGAAATCGTCGACGACGCCGAACAGGTCGAAGTGACGATCATCGAAGAGGGCCCTGAAGAGGTCACCGCGGAGGTCCGCACGGCCAAGTCTGACATGGGCCGGGTCATCGGACGTCGCGGTCGGGTTGCCCGTGCCATTCGCACGCTTGCCCAGGCCGCGGCCGACGAAGAAGGCTTGCGCGCCGGCGTTGAATTCGTCGACTGATCGGACGGTCGGCCGAATCGGCCGGGCCCACGGCATCAGGGGCGAGGTTTCAGTGCGGGTGCTGGTCGACGACGTGCGCTTCTTCGATCCCGGTGCCCGTCTCGAAGCGGGGGACCGTGAACTCGTAGTTGTTCATTCCCGTCCTCACAAGAACACTCTGCTGGTTGGATTTGCAGACGTCACGTCGCGCAACGATGCAGAAGATCTGCAAGGTGTCGAACTCATGGTTCGGGGTGCTGAACGAAGAGAGCTCGATTCAGGCGAATTCTGGCCGGAAGATCTCATCGGACTGGCCGTGCACGTCGACGGTGATCGGCTCGGAGAAGTCGTAGGCGTGGTCGAAGGATCCGCCCAAGACCGCCTCATCATCGAGACCGTTGCCGGGGAGACGATCGAAGTTCCTTTTGTGGATGAACTCGTCCCGGAGGTGTTGCCGGAACAAGGCAAGATTCGGGTCGCTCCCATCGAAGGGCTCTTCTGAAGGGCCGCTCGGCCTTCAACCCTCCACTGTCACGTCGAGGCGAATACCCTGTTCGACACCATCCCGGGCAGAGTCTTCACCAATGAAGAGTTCCAGGTTCCCGGTGATTTCGGTTGGCAGACCGATCTCGAATCGACCCCATGTTTCCAGGTAGTCGGTTGAGGTCGTGTAGGTCTCGGCCACGATGTTTCCGTCCCGGCGCGCCCGCAGAATGACGTTCCCCTCAAATGTGCGTCCATATCCTTCGACAGAAACCGGCGGGGTCAGGGTGTCATCGAGAGGCATGACGACGATGAAGCCTTCGTGATCGGCTTTGCGTATTTCGGTACCACCCGGGGCAAGGTCGACCACGAGCCGTGCGGGGCTCGAGATCTCGGAGAATCTGGCAACAGCGGACGCGGATAGGTGAACGTCGAAGAACAACGAATCGTCGAAATCGCGGACTACGTAGACACGGTCGACCAGCGACCCGTCGAACACAACATCCGACAGAGTCGTGCCGGTGATAGACGGATCGAGATGTACGCGGACTATGCCGTTTGTCCGGATGAGTTCAGCATGAGTCGTACCGAGCGACGTCGCCGGTGCGCCTGATGCCGCAGCCAGTTCAACGACCAACTGTTCGCAACCTTCATAAGGCGTCATTGCGAGTCCGGTAATGGTCGCTGCGTCGGCGGCATCGCCGGACTGTGAACCCAGCGGGCCGTCGCCGAAGAAACCGTTCGAACCTTCGAGGCAGGGGGCAGCAACCGGCCCGTCGGTGGTCGGCGATCCTGTTTGGACGGTCGTCTCCGGCGCAGTCGAAGACGCGGTCGGGGCCAAGCTTCCGCAGGCAGCAGCAGACAGCGCGACGAGCAGTGCGAGGAATGAAGTCCGCATTCCCATGAGAGTAGCCGTGGACGGCCGTCATCTATTGCCGCGACCCCGACTAGCGTGTCGTTTCATGCCGCACCCGCGTTTCGATTCGGATCTCGCAGTCGACTACCTCGATGGGTCGGTCGACGCCGCTCCGCTGTTTGAGGAAGCCGGCCGACTTCGAGATGAGGGTCACGGGAGAACCGTCACGTATAGCCGCAAGGTGTTTATTCCATTGACGACGCTCTGCCGGGATCGGTGCACGTACTGCACTTTCGCGAAGCCGCCCGGGGCGGGCGGCGAGTACCTCGAACCGGATGAAGTTCTGGCCATCGCTGGGGCGGGGGAGAAGCACGGATGCACCGAGGCCCTCTTCACCCTTGGAGATCGGCCCGAGGACCGCTGGGATCAGGCACGACGGTTTCTGGATGAACGCGGGCTCAACTCAACATTGGACTACGTCCGAGAGATGACTGAATTGGTGGCGACTACCACCAGCTTGTTTCCGCATGCGAATCCGGGGTTGATGAACGAGGCCGCCGTCCGGATGCTGCGGCCGTCCAATTCCTCGATGGGCCTCATGCTCGAGAACGTCTCACCTCGTCTGATGGAGGTTGGCATGCCGCATTTCGATTGTCCCGACAAGGATCCGTTGATGCGAATAGCCACAATCGAGGCGGCCGGCCGGGTTTCGGTGCCTTTCACTTCGGGGGTACTCATCGGTATCGGTGAGACGAACCAGGAGATCGTCGACTCGCTCTTGGCCCTCGAACGTTTGCATTCCCGTTTGGGGCACATCCAGGAAATCATCGTCCAGAACTTCCGGGCCAAGGCCGATACACGAATGAAGGGCAGCGCCGAGCCGATGCCCTCCTACTTCGCCCGGGTCGTGGCAGTGGCCCGCTGGTTGTTTGGACCCGAGATGAACATCCAGGTTCCGCCCAACCTGACCGAGAGGTACGAGATCTATTTGCAGGCCGGCATCAACGACTGGGGTGGCGTGTCCCCCTTGACCATCGACTGGGTGAACCCCGAACAACCATGGCCTCACCTGGCCGAACTCGAGCACAGGACGTCGGCTGCCGGATACAAACTCCGGCCTCGTCTGCCCGTGTATCCCGAGTTCATTACCGGCAGGTGGATAGACCAGGGGGTGTTGCCCGCTATTCAGGCGGCGACCGACGACGAAGGATACGCAGCGATTCGAGAGGGAGTGGGTTCGTGACCATCACATTCTGCAGGGTTCGGCCGGCCTCTGAAGTCACCGAGTTGTCCGCCGTCACACGGCGCCGGGAGGGGACCACGACCCTCGAGATGATCGGCGTCCGCGGGGATGATCGTGCAGCCGCTCTCGCAGGCGGGATTCTGCCCGTGGAAACGGCGGGGACGGATGGATCGCCGGCTGCCTGGGTGGTAGCACCCGAGCAAGCCGTGCGGCTGGCGGAACTTGGTGTGGCCGGGTGGCGCATCACGGTGCTCGATGAGGGAGCGCGTTCAGTGGTGCTCGACGGTGTTGCCAGGAGTCGGGCGGCGTACCTGAGAACCGGTCGATCAACTGTGGCCGCCGCAGCATCGTTGGCAGCCCTGCCGGGAGTTGAGACCTCGGTGTCAGTTTTCGTCGACAGCGTCGAAGATGCCGTGCGAGCCGTTGAGGAGGGCGCCTCCGATCTGCTGCTGCGCGACTGGGGCGTGGAGAGAATCGGCGAGTTGCGTGACGCGCTCGGCGCACTGATCGAACGCCCGGCGTTTCCGATTGATCTGGACCTCGATGCGGTGCGGCGAGAGCTTTCCGAAGATTTATTTACAACGTGGCTGAATCAGATCGACGGGCGGGGGGCGGTGCGGCCTCGGTATGCGTGGGCACCTGGCAAGGACGAGAAGGTGCCTCTGCCGGTCCGTAGGTTCTCGGCACAATGGGCAGACGCCACCTGGGTCGGCGCGGCGGGTCCAGAAGGTCTAGTAGGAGCGGGGGAGTTGAGGCCCATTCTCGAGCGGTCGCTCGAGGGGAATCGGCCGACCCGTGACGAACTCGAGTTGCTTTTCCACGCTCGAGGAGCTCAGGTTGATGCCGTTGGCTACACGGCCGACACTCTGCGCCAGGGCGCGGCAGGCGACACCGTCACCTACGTTGTCAACCGCAACATCAACTACACCAATCTGTGCTACTTCCGGTGCGGGTTCTGCGCGTTCTCCAAAGGACCGCGCAGCCTGAACCTGCGGGGCGAGCCCTACTCGATGACGGTCGAACAAATCGTTCATCTGGCAGAGTCGGCGACCGCGCGGGGGGCAACAGAAGTGACCTTGCAGGGGGGCATCCACCCCGATTACACAGGCGACTTCTATGTGGCGGTCGTTGAAGCGATCAAGGAGCGGTTGCCCGATATCCATATCCACGGCTTCACGCCGCTCGAGGTCTGGCAGGGTGCAGAGACTCTCGGGGCGGACCTTCGGGATTACCTCGAGCGACTCCGACACGCCGGTCTTGGCACACTCCCCGGTACGGCTGCTGAGATTCTCGACGATCGGGTGCGCGCCCATCTGTGCCCGGACAAGATAACGACGGCCGAGTGGGCGGAGGTGATGCTGACGGCGCATGAGGTCGGCTTGCGCGCCACGGCGACGGTCATGTTCGGCCACATCGATGGACCTGCATCGTGGGCCGACCATTACGAAGTGGTTCGAGAGATCCAGAGGCGCACCGGCGGGTTCACCGAATTCGTCCCGCTCCCGTTCGTTCATATGGGATCGCCGATCTGGCTGCGGGGCCGCGCCCGTCCCGGTCCAACCTGGGATGAGGTGGTGCTGATCCATGCAGTCGCACGGATCGCTTTTGACGGGTTGATCCCGAACATCCAGGCATCGTGGGTCAAGCTGGGCTTGGACGGCGTCGGCCGTTTGCTCAACGCCGGAGCCAACGATCTCGGCGGCACCCTGATGGGCGAGATAATCACGCGCGCGGCCGGCGCATCGCACGGTGAAGAGATGACAGCCGCGCAATTCGAGGCGGCCATTCGGGAGGCCGGAAGGACCCCGGCTCAGCGGACGACGCTGTACGAGGTAGTCGAGCGAACCTGAACGGGTTTTTCAGCAATACAGTCGTTCTCCACGCGCAACAGTATTGCCGAGAAACTCCTGCAGCTTTCTCAGCAATGCTGTCGTTCCGCACGCGCAACAGTATTGCCGAGAAAACCTCGGCCTACGCGGTCCAGCCCAGGACGAGGTCGCCGAACGTCAGGAACGCGAACCAGAAGGCAACCATTAGCAGTGGCAGTCCCATGGTGATAGACGGCCCGCTCCGCCATCTCCGTACGCCCCACAGCGTTAGCCCAACCCAGACTGTGACCAGGACTGCGACTCCCCACGGTGGGGCGAGCAGTCCGCTGAACACCACGAAGAACCCCATGACGAGGTGAATGCCGCCTCCAACGATGGCGAAGATGATGGCTGCCGGCGAAAGCGATTCCCTCATGGCGCTCCACGGTAGTCGGCCCCTCGAGGCCGAGGATATGGCACGGATAGCGAATACTCGCCGGGTAGCCTCCGCCAGATGGAAACAACCGTCACCCCGGCGGATATCGAGCGCGTCATCGGCAGGGTGGTCGTCGGCTATCGGGTGGTGGGTGGCATCTGGCTCGGGATCCTGGGCCTGATAACACTGGCCGGGTCGTCGCCGCCCGATCGACCGGCCGTGGTGATTGCCACTATGGCCGGCGTCGGAGGCTGGGCATTTCTGACCGGTTGGTTCCATCGGAGAGACAGCGTTGTGTTGCGGACCTGGTGGTGGCTCGTCGCTGATGTCTGCGTGACGATCTGGGTTTTGTTCAGCAGCGACGTGGCCGGTACGGCCTCGACCTTCTACGGCGGCTACCCGATGTCCACGGTCTTCATGGGAGTATTCAGCTTTGCCATCGCCGGCGGCCTCGCCACGGCGGCGGCACTGTCAATGGCCACGATTCTGCGTCTTGTTGAGAGCGCAGGATCCGACCCCACGAACGATTCGGCTGCCGTGCTGATATATATCTTCGGCGGCCTGCTGGCAGGTTGGGCGGTGGGTGTAATCCGGCGGAGTGATCGTCTGCGATGGGAGGCAGAAGACGCCCTCGCCGCGGAGCGTGCTTCGCGAGCCAGAGCGGAGGAACGTTCTGAGATGGCCGCCCACTTGCACGATTCCGTTCTGCAAACGCTGGCTCTGATTCAACGCGCCGGTGACTTCGACGAGACGGTATCGCTTGCCCGCCGCCAGGAACACGAGCTCAGATCGTGGCTCTTTGGAAGTGGTGCGTCTCCGGCGGAAAGCTTCGCGGCCGCAGTACGTGCAATGGCTGCGGAAGTGGAAGAGTTGTTTCAAGTTCGGATTGAGACGGTCGTTGTCGGAGACACGACACTCAGTCCGGGCATCGACGCGCTGGTCAAAGCGGGCCGAGAGGCAGCTATCAACGCTGCGCGGCATTCTTCTGTGGATGAGTTCTCCGTGTTTGCACAGGTCACGGACGCGTCTGCGAGCCTGTTCGTGCGCGATCGGGGATCGGGCTTCGATCCTGGTGAGGTGCCGGCCGATAGGAAGGGAATCACGGAATCGATAGTCGGGCGCCTCGAACGACACGGTGGTTCGGCAACGATTCGGTCTAGTGAAGGGGCAGGTACAGAGGTGATCCTCGAACTGGAGTTTGGAGCGTGACGATCAGAGTCTTCATCGTGGACGATCACGACCTCTTCAGGTCGGGAGTGCGCGCAGAGGTAGGAAACGACATCGAAGTCGTCGGAGAGGCCTCGGAGGTCGGCGCCGCGATTGAATTGATCGCCGAGCGACTCCCGGACGTCGTGCTCATCGACGTTCACATGCCTGCCGGCGGCGGCAGGGCCGTCATTGAGGCCATCTCTCCCAACCATCCGGAGATAGCCTTCCTGGCCCTCTCAGCGTCCGACGCTGCCGAAGATGTTGTCGCCGTCGTCCGAGCCGGCGCGCGCGGGTACGTCACCAAGACGATCTCGTCTGCCGAATTATCTGAAGCAGTCAGGCGAGTCGCGGCAGGTGATGCAGTGTTCTCACCCATGCTGGCCGGTTTCGTTCTGGATGCATTCAGTTCGATCTCGGTTGCCGAGATCGATCCGGATCTAGATCAGTTGACGCCGCGCGAACGTGAAGTGCTCCAACACATCGCCCGCGGCTATACCTACAGGGAGATAGGGGAGCAACTCTTCATCTCGGTCAAAACAGTGGAAACTCATGTGTCGAGCGTTCTTCGCAAATTGCAACTTTCGAATCGCCACGAGCTCAGCCGTTGGGCGCAGGACCGCAAGCTGATCTAACAGTCCTTGACAATCTGACAGCATTGTGACATCATCATGATGTCAGAAGAGAGAGGCGCTCACATGTTTACTACTCCGGTGATGGGATTGGAATACCACCGCGTGCACCGGCAAGAGCTCATGAGGAGCTTTCTGCCGGTGAGGCGTCGTTGGGAAGACCGTGAAAAGGTGGGCCGATGAACACAACAGCAGCGATGGCCGCCCTCGAGCAAGCTGTAGCTCAGCAGGTCATGATCGGCGGCGACGATCCCGGGATCGAGGCAGCGACGCGCGCGGTGCTCGCCGCTATAGAACCCGCGATGAAACAGATAGCTCTCGATCTTGCCCAGCAGGCAGCTCTCGAGGTGGGGGCCCAATTATCCGACCATGAGGTTGAAGTAGTGCTCGCGGATGGTGAACCTGCTCTGCGTATCAGGCCTACCGAGGACGACGGCGGTGAGATAACCGCCGGAGACTACGAAGCACGTCTCACCCTCCGGCTGCCGGAGGTTTTGAAGGACCTCGTAGAAGAGAACGCCGGTCAGTCCGGCGATTCGGTCAATACGTGGGTCGTCAAGACTCTGTCATCCAAGGCACGCAAACGTACCGAGCGGGGCGGAAAAGTCACGGGGAGCTTCGAGCTATGAGCGTGCGCAAAGAGTTCTATGAGGTTGGGGCCAGGCCCCGCATCGAGGTGCGGACCCGCACCGGCCGGATTCTGGTCGATCATCACGATGACGGTGGAGTTGAAGTGATGATCGATGGCAAGAATGTCGACGGCTTCACGGTCGAACAATACGGTGACGCGATCTCCATACGTCAGTCATCCGAGCGAAGCCTCTCGTCTGGATCCCATCGGGTGTCCCTGCGTGTCCCGCACGACTCCGAGGTCGATGTTGCCGTGGCTTCTGCCGATGTCGAGGTGATGAGCACAATCGGTGATCTGCGCGTATCGGCCGCATCGGGCGACGTATCTGCGAGAAAGATCGAACGAGATCTAACCCTCAAGGCGGCGTCGGGTGACGTCGTCGTCGAAGAGGTGCACGGACGGGTACAAATCACGACGGCCTCTGGTGACATCGACATCCGAACTGTTGGGCGTCATTGCACGATTTCGACCGCCTCAGGCGACATCGAGATCGGAGCAGCGTCCGGCGACGTGCGTATCAAGACGGCATCAGGTGACGTCGATGTGGATCGCTTTCTAGGAGGAGAGATCGACTGTAAGACCGTCTCCGGCGATTTGACGGCCCGGATACCTTCGGGTCGAAGAGTCCAAGTGGACCTCCAAACCATGACGGGCAATGTGCACTTGCCGGAGAGCCGCAAGGACGCGACCGAAGTGGTAGATGGCGAGTCCGTTTCAATTCGATTCAGGTCGGTGTCGGGCGATGTTCGGCTGGATCGCGCATGATCACCTGGCCGTTGCGGGCAGTAGGTGGTCTGATCGGCATGGCGCTCCGGTTGGCCGTGGGCGCGATAGCGCTGGTCCTAATTGCCGTCGGTGTTCTGATCAGCCTGACGGTTGTGGGATCAATCGTCGGGGTTCCTCTGATCATTCTGGGGATATTCGTGCTGTGGAAGTCCGTGGCCGGTTGACCGCCGGCCACGGCCGTTCTGGTTAATCCTGAGCTTTGAGTGTCACGGCCGTTCCGGTCGCCGTGAGCACCGTTGCCCGTCCGACGGGCGCCATCGTTGTGGATACGCCCACGATTGCATGGGCACCACGCAACATTGCCTCATCCACCATTGAGCGCATAGCGCTGGTTCGCCCCGCGGCCATTTCGAATTCGACCGGCCCCGACCCGAGCACAACGTCCGCCGACACGACACCCAGGTAGGTGTCGATCTGCCATTCAGACAGGAGCGGACTGGTGGTGACAATGGGCCGCCATGTGCTGCGGCCCTGGTCGTCCTCTACCCAGCCCTGCGCCGACTCCTGCCAGCGTGAGCCCCACTCGATGGCTGCGGCCGCATCAGGTTCCGGTTCGGGCGCCGTCTCAACAGACGTTTCCTCCGGCGCGAAATCCCCGGGGTCCGGCGCAGCGTCGAATTTTGCTGTGCCGGCATCCGGCGGTTGCGACATCACCAGCTCCTCCGACTCCGCGAAGGCATCGATCAGCGCACCGGCATCTGTCGGTTCCGGCACGACCGGTTTGTCGGGCTCTGGGGATTCGTCAGCAACTAAGACCTCCGGTTCGAAGCCGGCTAGAGAGTCGCCCGCGAAATCGTCATCGGATTGATCGATCGTCTCGTCAGTTTCCGGGGGCGTGCTTAGTGGAGGTTCGGGAACTTCCGCTTCTCCGACCCCCGGTTCGAGGGGTGCGTCGGCGGGAGATCCTGCTTCCAGCTCCGTGAAGTCTTGGCCTTGAGCATCCTCGCTCTCACTGGAGGCTTCATCGACGAGTTCCAGCGCCGGTCCCGGATCGTCGTCCTTACCGAACGTAACGCCGAAGACTGGAGCGTCGGGCTCGGATGGCTCATCAGAGAATTCGAAGACCCCCCATTCGGCGCGGGCTGTAGTCGCTTCGTCGGCGGGTTCGATGTCTTCGTCTGTCTCCGCCTGATGCTCATCCGCGGACTCTGTTGCGGAATCGGAGGAATCTTCGTCGGAGATTTCCTCAAATAAGACGGTCGCCTCATCGACCAAGGGGATTTCGATGGCCGGCTCTGACCCGGCCAGATCCTCGAGTTCTCGGTACACCGAAGGGGTGTCGGCGGGGTCGATTGTGATGTCTCCGTCATCCTCCGCGCTGTCTACGTCCTCATCGATGTCGAGTGCCGTGTCGGCAAGTTCGGCGACAAGAGATTCGAACTCGGCATCCGGCGCGACGGATTCCGCGATTTCGTCCAGACCGGAGAAGCCTTCGAGTGGCGTCTCGACGTCCGCTTCCGCTGAGATGGAAATCTCAGCAAACGCCGCGGCAGCTTCATCGACCGCCGCTTCAATTCCAAGTGTGGCGACTTCGTCGACCGCCGCGTCATGTAGCTCTTCGGTCGCCGCATCTTGTCCGGTTGGAATCGGCTCGGTGACCATCCACGGCGGCGGTTCAGGAGGTAAATCCGCATCGGTGGCGCCAACGCCGAGCGGCGCGCCGCTCGTGGGTTCAGTGAGGCCGGGCGGTTCGGTCGAATCGTCCTCCGCCACTGTTTCAAGAGTAACCGTGTTGAAGCTCTCCTCGATCGGCTCGGGTACTTGTCCGGCTTCTCCAGTTTCCTCTGGTTCCGTTGACTCAGTTGCAGGTGGGACGGTGTATCCGCCGAACAGTCCAGACGCGGCGAGAACCTGAGAGAGGGGCCCGCGCGATTCAGGCTTGGGCGGAGGCGTCGGTTCCCCGGGCAATTCGTGTGGCGCGGAGCTTTCGCCCGGTTCTTCGCCGGCTATTTCGAATCCGAAATCAGCGGTGGCCGGCTCCGGTATCTCGAGTGATTCTTCAACAGGCTCGACCGAGTCGGTCGGTGTCGATTCGACCTCGTCGTCGATCAGATCCGGATCCGGAATCGATATCGAGTCGTTCTCTGGCAGGCCCCACGGGTCTGCGCTTGAGTTCGTTGTGTCAGCCACGGTCTATTTCCCTCCGCGAAGCCGGGATGCGAGCATACCCCATGCTCAAAGTCGTACTACCTTTCTTTCGGTCGTGAAGATCACCGTCATAACCATATTTCCAGGATATTTCTCGAGCCCGTTGAGCGCCGGCGTCGTCGGGCGAGCAATTGAAGCGGGTTACCTAGAGATTGAGACGGTCGACCTGCGTGATTTCACCACGGGGTTTCACCGTCAGGTCGATGACGCCCCCTACGGGGGCGGTGCGGGCATGGTGATGATGATCGAGCCGCTGGCGAAGGCGCTCGCGCCTTTGTCCGAAACGGTGCGAGTGCTCATGACCCCTGCCGGGAAGCCTCTCGATCAGGAGATGCTGGATCGGTTCGCAACTCTCGATCATCTGACACTCGTATGCGGTCGGTATGAAGGAGTGGACGAGCGGGTCGTCGAGCATTTCATCGACGAAGAGGTCTCCGTCGGCGACTTCGTTCTGCCGGGTGGCGAGGCGGCCGCACTTGCAATGATCGAAGGTATCGGGCGGCTGATTCCCGGAGTCCTGGGGAATGATCAGTCGATCGCCGGTGAGTCGTTTCGAGATTCCCTGCTGGCAGAACCCCACTACACACGGCCGGCGGACTATCACGGGTGGAAGGTACCGGAGGTGCTGTTGTCCGGCGACCATGGTCGCATCGAAGAGTGGAGAGCTAGTCAAAGGCTCGAGCGGACGCGCCGACGGAGACCCGATCTACTCGACTGATCCATCTTGGCTTAGAAGGTCGCAGCGGTATAGAATGCCTAGCCGCCGGGCGTTCTCCGGCGCGTCTCAAGGAGTTTCCAATGAACATGCTTGACCAGGTTGAGAGCGCGTACATACGCGATGACATCCCCGAGTTCAAAGCCGGCGATACCGTCCGCGTGCAGGTCCGCGTGGTCGAGGGTGGCCGCGAGCGCGTGCAGGCATTCGAAGGTGTCGTCATCGCCAGAGATGGCGGAGGCCTCAGAAGCACTTTCACCGTTCGGAAGATGAGTTTCGGTGTTGGCGTCGAGCGCGTGTTTCCAGTCCATGCTCCGATCATCCAGAAGATCGAAGTCCTTCGTCGAGGCGATGTGCGGCGGGCGAAGCTCTACTACCTGAGGGACCGGGTCGGCAAGGCTGCACGAATCAAAGAGCAGCGTTAGTGGTCTTGATCCGGTATCGACCGGAAGATGGACCCAGGCGTGGCTGACGAAGCTGGGTTCCCCACCGGCGACAGTGATGACGCCTGGGCCGGCGCAGACCCGTTCGATATCGGCCCATTTCGTAACAGATCGGAAGCCGACGATCCGGCCGAGAATCTCGAACCGGAGCGCAAGGATCGGCCCAAGCATGTCCGGAAGGGCGGATTTGTTTCGTTCCTGGTCGAGCTTCCCGTCCTCATCCTGGTGGCTCTCGTCGTCGCCGTTCTGATCAAGACTTTCTTCGTCCAGGCCTTCTTCATTCCATCGGGATCAATGATTCCGACTTTGGAGATCGACGACCGGGTGATGGTCAACAAGCTGAGCTACACGTTCGGGGAACCTGATCGAGGAGACATCGTTGTTTTCGATTCGCCATTTGCGGCTGCATCGAAAGACGAGTCCTTTGTGGCGTCGGCCTGGAAGGCCGTCAAGGAATCTTTGGGGATCCAGACCGCTCTAGTACCGGATGATCTCATCAAGCGCATCATGGCGCTTCCCGGTGAGACGATTGAGATCAAAGACAACGTGGTCTTCATCGACGGAGTGCCGATCGACGAACCGTACCTGCCTCCCGGCGTGATAATGCAGGACTTTGGTCCTCAGGCAATTCCGGATGGCATGGTGTTCGTCATGGGAGACAATCGGAGCTCCAGCCAGGACAGTCGAAAATTCGGTTCGATCCCGCAGGATACGATCGTCGGTAGGGCCTTTGTCCGTCTCTGGCCGTTCGACCGTTTTGGTTCGCTATAGCGAATCTGTCTCACCCAGAAGGTACAACGTTTGGGTCGGGGGATCTGTAAGATCTTGATCCCCGGGCACCACACAGAGGAGTCTGTGAATGCACGAAGAAGATCTCGAAAGATACGAAACCGAAGCTGAGCTCCAGATCTACAAGGAGTATCGCGACGTCCTCCCGATGTTCAAGTTCGTTGTCGAGACGGAACGCCGCTTCTATCTCGCCAACTCCGTTGTCGTCGGTAAGCAAGAGTCGAACGGTTCCGTGTATTTCGAGATCGAGCTCGAGGATGCATGGGTTTGGGATATGTATCGACCGGCGCGTTTCCTTCACAAGGTACGCGTAATGACCTTCCGGGACGTCAACATCGAGGAACTCGAAGCGGGCGTTCAAATCTAACGAGAGCGGACGTCGGAAGACTCGGTGAGGGGATAGCCGCCGCCTTCGTGGAGCGGCACGGTCTCATCGTCATCGATCGCAACGTGAGGGTTGGTCGCGGTGAGATCGACCTCCTCGCAGATGATCACGGGCGTCGCGTTGCAATAGAGGTGAAGACCGTAGTGGCGGTCGGAGATGATCCTTTCCTTCCCGAGGACGCTTTCACCGACGAGAAGGCCCACACCGTTCGTCGACTCGCTGAGGGTCTCTCGCCCAGGGCAGTGCGAGTCGACCTTGTCGCGATCTCGCTCATCGACTCCGGCGCCCGCATACGTTGGCTCAGGTCGGTGTGCTAGGAAGCGCGGCCGTAGCGTCTGCGACGTTCCTTGAACCAGCATCCCCGGTGCCAGTGGCGGCGCAAGTCGGGAGCCTCCGGCGGGATCACCACGACGTGGAAGGTGCCCGGTTCGATCGTGGATTCACAGCCGGGGCAGATGTATTGCTTTCTGGCCGCGTACGGCTGGACCGGCACAACGGCTTCGTTCATCCTGCTATTGCCCAGATGATCACTCCGGCGGTGGCCGCCAGAGCAACAATGACTAGTCCGATATCAAATGCGGTGCTGCGCTGCTCCCGGAACGGATTGAACCCCATATAGGCGTCCATGGTATCGGGGACCGGTGCTGTGAGCGGGACTCTGATGCAAATGCCTAATAGGCTGGAGCGATGTTCGTTGAAACCGTCGACCACGGGCCCGTCCGTTGGCTCACCCTGAATCATCCGGAACACATGAACGCGATCCCCACCAGCGGCTGGGAAGAACTCGCCTCTGCGTTCACCGACTTCGAGCGGTCCGCGCAGCGGGCGCTGGTCGTTACGGGCGCTGGCGGTGAGTTCTGCTCGGGCGCCGATCTCGGTACGGAGAACGGAGGTGTGCAGTCGGTGGATGTACGGGCGGCGCGAATGAAGCAGGTTGGAGCGGCTGCGCTCGCTCTTCACCGATTGACCAAGCCGACGATTGCTGCGGTTGACGGTGTGGCGGCCGGTGCCGGGATGAATCTTGCGCTCGGATGTGACATTGTCATCGCCTCGGATCGAGCGAGGTTCACCGAGATCTTCGTGCGGCGCGGACTGACTGTTGACTTTGGAGGCACCTGGCTGTTGCCGCGCCTGGTCGGTCTCCAGAGAGCGAAGGAACTCGTTTTGAGCGGCCGCATCGTCGGTGCTGTGGAAGCGAAGGAGATAGGACTCGTTCTCGACGTCGTGGATGCCGAGTCCTTGAGGGTAACGGCACAACGCCTCGCCGAGTCGCTTGCTTCTGGCGCTCCGATTCCCCAGATGTTCGCTAAACGTACCCTCGATCGGTCGTTTGAGCTGTCGTTCGAGGAGGCACTCGAGCAGGAGCATCAGGGTCAGGTGATCTGTTTCGCAACCGAGGACGTGGTGGAGGGTGTTGCCTCGTTTCTGGAGAAGCGGGCGCCGGAGTTCGAGGGACGGTAGGCCATACCGGACGCGGTTCCGGGTCTTGAGTTCTACCTCGGTCTATCTGGAACCTAAGACCTAAGACCCGATACTTCTTTAGTCCTCGTCGACGTGGCCGGGGGCGCGCGGAATCTGGGCGAAGGCACGGCGGCGGGCCGTGACGATTTCACCCGCGATCTGGTCGAGGCTGTCCATCAGCCAGAGAAATGCCGCTTCTCCCTCGCGGTAATCGGCTTTAGCCATGCCCTGGATACGTCCCTGTTCTTGAAGTCTTTTCACCTGTGCGAAGTTGTTGACCGGCTCGGTGTTGTAGACACCGAGCGTCTTGCCTCCGTGTTGGTTGAGAATCGAGAAGACCGGCACGTCGCTGGGTCCGTCGGCGATGTAGACCATGTGTCGGATGGGGACCCGGCGCTGCTCCTCGGACATGCGGGAGTTCACGTCAACCTGCGGGTTCTTGTTGACGCCCTTGTTGACTTCGAAGACGGCCTTGGTCTTTCCGGTGTTGTCGAGCGTGTAGGCAAGGCGTGTAATCCGTTGCTCGGATTCTCGAATATCGAGGCGGTCGAGGAATCCCGGCGGGGCAGGGGTCTCGATGAAATCGTTGGCCCAAATGCCATCGATGTGGGCGGCAATGGGACTGCCTTCGATCATCGATCTTATGCCGGTCGAGACGACGTAGTGCTCTACGGTGATGCCTTCTTTGGCGTAAACGGGATCCGAGGCCACATGGGTTCGAGTGCTATCGAAGAACTCCGGGATACCAGGACTCATTTCGACCACCCGACCCAGCTCGTGGAGTCTCCGGCGCGTCAGGCCGGCGAAGATGCCTTCGTCGACATAGGTGAGAATGTGGTTCAGGTATGCGGTGTCTCTGGCGATGACGATCCCTTTGGATCGGTAGTGATCCACGAGGCCGTCTACTTCCCTCCAGAAGTTCCTGCCGTCCACGTCGAACGCCTCGAACAGAGCGTCCTGTTGGTTGCCCGGGATCAGCGTCCTGTCATAGTCCCAGATGAAGGCGATGACGGTCTGGGTGTAGAGCGGCGGGGGCATCGCTCAGGGGATCTCCGGCCGTCCAAAGTGGACGATTCCACCCTCGAACCACCACGCTTGGAGTGTGATTCCTGAACTTCGCATTTGTGCGTGGGCCGGGCCCATCTCCGAGCTGTGGACGAGAAGGGTGACCGTCCAATCCTCGGACATCATGCGGCGGAACCCAGGGAGATAGTCGGCCGGATTGGCATGGTGGGGAAGCACGCATTCGATCGTGCGCGCCGAACGGGCTACGACTGCCGGCGTGACCGGAGCCGCAGTAATCGACTCGCCGAGAAACAGACGATTCCAACTCATTAGATCGGCTACCTCGCCCGCCCAGCGGTAGGCGTCGAGACAGGCCTCCGCGACCTCGTCGACATCCGTGAGTTCTCGTGTGAGAGCTAGTGCCAATGCTCATCCTTCGTCGGCCAACTTACAACAGTGTAATTCACCGCCGCGCAGGTCCCGTGCATTCGGCGTCGGTCGGAACCGGGTGCGCAATTCAATCCGCGGATCTGTTCCGTTCTAGTCTCGGACCCTCGCAGAGAAAGGGTGATCATGGAGTATCGAAGACTCGGCAGGTCGGGACTGAAGGTCAGTGTTCTGTCTTTTGGTTCCTGGGTGTCATTTCACAATCAGCTCGGTGTCGATACTGCCAAGGCTTGTATGCAGGCTGCTCGTGACGCCGGCGTGAACTTCTTCGACAACGCCGAGGTGTACGCCGGTGGGGAGTCGGAGCGGATCATGGGCCAGGTCATCGATGATCTCGGATGGGAGCGGTCTTCCTATGTGATCTCGACCAAGTTCTACTGGGGCATCTCAGACATGCCCAACATGCGCAACACGCTCAACCGCAAATACCTCTTGCAGGCTATCGACGGCTCGCTCGAACGACTCGGACTCGATTTTGTGGATCTCGTTTATTGCCATCGTGCCGACTCGAACACGCCGATCGAGGAGACCGTCTGGGCGATGCACGACATCGTGGCTTCGGGCAAGGCTCTCTACTGGGGGACATCCGAGTGGCATGCCGATGAGATCAGGGCAGCCTGGGAGATCGCGGAACGGCATCACCTGCACAAGCCGCTGATGGAGCAGCCTCAATACAACTTGCTGCACCGCAAGAAGGTAGAAAAAGAGTACGCCCGTCTCTATGAGGACATCGGTCTCGGCACAACAATCTGGAGTCCACTGGCATCCGGCCTGTTGACCGGCAAGTACCTCGAGGGGATCCCGGAAGGAAGCCGGGGAGCCCTTGATGGGTATGGGTGGCTTCAAGACTTCCTGACCGATGAATCGAACCTCGCGAAGGTACGGAACCTCAAAGCCGTGGCCGATGACCTGGGTTGCAGTTTGGCGCAGATGTCGATTGCCTGGTGCGCCAAGAATCCGAACGTGTCGACGGTGATCACGGGTGCCAGTCGTGTCGAGCAGGTTCATGAGAACATGGCTGCGTTGGAGGTCATCGATCGTCTCGACGATGAGGTCATGGAGCGAATCAACGGGATTGTTTCATAGCCCTAAGCACGAGCCATTGATCTGATTGGCCTAAACCTTCTTCGCTCGGACGCCGATCAACCAGACAGCGTTGCGTACCGCACAGCCACAAGCACGCTGGGAGTCTGGGCGATGAAGGAAGAAGCGATCGCTACCGAATTCGAACCGGTCGGACGCGCGCCGAAGCATGTGTTGCTGCAGCAAATGAGCAGGCTGAGCTCTGACTTGCTGATGACGAGCGTCGCCGATGGTTCCGCGTCGTTCATCTCAATCCTCAATCCTCAGCGCCAGATCGTCTACGCCAACAAGGCTCTGCAAGATGCGTTCGGGATAATCGACGAAGATGCCATCGGCCTTCGCCCCGGGGAGTTGATGGGGTGTCGGAATGTGAGCATTGGTCCGGACGGGTGTGGCACATCGAAGAATTGCTCAACATGCGGCGCAGCAAGGGCGATTCGAAAAGCCCGCCTTGGGTCTGCACATGAAGAAGAGTGCCGGATTCTTCGAGAGGATGGCGAGCCGATCGACCTCAAGGTGACTGCGACACCGGTTTCCTTCGACGGAGACAAATACATTCTCTTCTCGGCCATCGACATCAGCGATACGAAGAGGCGGCGTTCGCTGGAGCGAATCTTCTTTCACGACATAATGAATACGGCTACGGGCGTGCGAGGTCTTTCGTCTTTGGCCCGGGTCGTCCCCGTTGACGAAAAGGACGAGATGCTGGAGCTCATCGAGGAGACGTCGGACCATCTCATCGATGAGATCGAAGGCCAGCGTGAGCTTCTTGCCGCCGAGAGCCAAGAACTCGTCGTGAGGCCGCAGCCGATCGATTCCGCGCTGTTGCTAAAGGGCCTCGCGGCTTTGTATGAGGCGCATGAGGTGGGAGAAGGGAAATCGATCGTCATCGACGAACGAAGTGACGGGGTCACCTTCGTTTCCGATCCGACGCTGCTCGGCAGGGTCGTGGGCAATCTCATCAAGAACGCACTCGAAGCAACGCCGCTCGGCGGGTTGGTCCGCAGCCGGTGCAATCGGGATGGGGCGCGGATTGTCTTCACGGTTCACAACACCGGCGTCATTCCCGATCCATCACAGGCACAGATCTTCCAGAGATCCTTTTCCACAAAGGGAGAAGGACGGGGTCTCGGAACCTACGGATCCCGGCTCTTGACCGAACGATATCTCAACGGTGAGATCAGTTTCGTCAGCGCTCCTGGCATAGGCACAACGTTCACGGTCGGTCTCCCGCTGGAGACGCCTGCGGCGTAGAGGTCATGTGCGGTTTCTACCGCCATATTTTCTGTCCCAACGTTGGCTTACGTTGCTCGTATGTTCGCATCAGTCACCTCTGTCGCCCTGGTCGGCATTGAACCGCAATCGGTCAGGGTCGAAGTTCACATCAGCCCATCGAAACCGGCGCTCACAGTCGTCGGGTTGCCGGACACGGCGATCCGTGAGGCGCGCGATCGGGTGCGAGCTGCTCTGGCGTCTTCCGGCTACTCCCTTCCAGGCAGGCGGGTCACAGTCAACCTCGCACCAGCCGACCTCCCCAAGGTCGGGTCTGCGTACGATCTGCCTATTGCGCTCGGAGTCCTGGCCGCGGCGGGTCAGGTTCCTCCGGGCGTCGGCAATGTGGTTGCGCTTGGCGAGTTGGCGCTCGACGGGCGGGTGAGGCCGGCGAGGGGAGGTCTTGCCGCCGGATTGCTCGCTCGCGAGAAAGGCCTTCCATGCGTGGTTGCGTCGGAGTCGGTCCCCGAAGCTCTATTGGCGGGATGTGGGCGGGTGTTCGGAGTCGACTCGCTGGCAGAGGCCGTCTCAGCGGCTCTGGGCGAGCTCCCAGAAAGGCCACCTCCCGAGATACGTGATGATTGCGGGCCGCCGGAAACGGACATGGCAGAAATCCGCGGTCAGGCGGTCGCAAAGCGAGCCCTCGAGGTCGCCGCAGCCGGCGGGCACCACCTGCTGATGTGGGGTCCGCCCGGGTCCGGGAAGACCATGCTGGCCAGAGCTCTGCAGGGAATTCTGCCGGATCTGACGGCCGAGGAGTCACTGGACGTTGCCCAGGTCTGGTCGGCGTCGGGGAGAGGCCGACCGCCACTGAGAAGACCGCCTTTTCGGGCTCCACATCACACGGCCACGGTTGCTGCCCTGGTTGGGGGTGGCAGCGGCATTCCGGTTCCGGGCGAGGCGTCGTTGGCGCACAGAGGAATTCTCTTCCTGGATGAACTGGGCGAGTTCCCGTCGAATTCGCTCGATGCGCTGCGTCAGCCGCTCGAGGATCAGCGTGTGATCGTGGCGCGGAAAGGGGCAACCGTTGAGTTTCCGGCGGCCCTTCAGGTAGTGGGTGCCACGAACCCGTGCCCATGCGGATTCCTGGGGGATCGACTCGTAGGTTGCCGGTGTTCGGTTTCGCAGGTAGATCGCTACAGGCGGCGCCTTTCCGGTCCCATGATTGATCGATTCGACCTGCGGGTTCCCGTACCCCGGATCGACCGGCCGTCGCTGATGGGCCCGGCCGGCGAGCGCAGCGAGATGGTCAAAGATCGAGTTGCCTCTGCGCGCCTCCGGCAGGTGGAAAGAGGGGTTCTGAATCGCTCGATGCGTCGCGACCGATTGGATGCTCAGGCTTTCGATCAGGGGGCTGTGCACTTGCTCGAGCGGGCGTTCGATCGTCAGCAGATATCCGGACGTGGCTTTGATCGAATCCGTCGCGTCGCTCGCACGATCGCCGATCTGTCCGGTTCCGACGATGTCGCTGAAGCCCATGTAGCTGAAGCCCTTTCCTATCGAGGAGAGTGGTCCTAGTGAGTGACGATCGTCTCAGGCTCGCCTTTGTGGGGATGCACCCCACCAGGACAAGAACGCTTCTCGACGAGTACGGGTCTGCAGGGAGAGTGCTGACCGGGATCGCCAGAGGCGTCGTAAAGGTTCCCGAACATGCTCGTACCGCGGCAGAGACATCCGCGTCGGACCGTCGCGGCGAGTTGGCAACTGCAGGCATCGAAGCAGTACTACGTGAAGACCTACCTCCGCACGTCGCTTCACTGCCCGATGCGCCCGATCTCCTCTTCGTTCGCGGACGGATACCCGATGGGCGCGGAGTCGCTGTGGTAGGGACGAGAAAGGCTACGTCCTACGGGCTTCGGCTCGCCGAGCAGTTTGGACGCGCGCTGGCGATGGCGGGTTGGCCGGTTGTGAGCGGGCTGGCCAAAGGAGTCGACGCGGCAGCCCATCGCGGCGCCGTTTCGGCGGACGGTATCTCGGTGGCCGTGCTCGGCTGCGGCCCCGACCGTTGGTATCCATCATCCAACCGACAACTGGGTGAGTCGATCCTCGTTGCCGGCGGTGGAGTGGCGTCGGAGTACCCGCCGGGGACGCCTCCGTCCGGTTGGCGGTTCCCTCCCCGCAATCGGATCATCAGCGGTCTCTCGGCGGCGACCGTCGTGGTCGAGGCCCGGCCGAACGGAGGCGCCCTGATTACCGCACGGGCCGCGCTCGAGCATGGAAGAGAGGTGCTGGCCGTCCCCGGCGACGTTGACCGTCCCACTTCTGAAGGATGCAATCTGATCATCAGGGACGGGGCCATCCCTGTTTTGGGTGCTGATGACCTGGTGGAGGCCGTCTCGCTCATCTTGGGCCCGCCAAAGCCGGTGGAAGTAGCTCGCGGCGATTCTCTGGCTGCACTAATCGGTCCGGTGGGTAGGACGTTCGAGTGGGTAGTCGAACACCTAGGCAGACCGCCGGGGCAGGTGCTGGCCGAGTTGGCGCGTTTGGAGGCTGCCGGCGAAATCCGACTGGTGGGCGGGCAAGTGGTCGGAATCGTTCGGTGATCCTGGACGCGATTGTTTGGTCGGGTCATTGACCCGAACGGTGGACGCAGCGAGGATTGACATGTGGCAAAGATCCCCCGCCAACCCGAATGGGTCGTGGCCGATGTCGCCGCCTATCTCGAGAGGAAGGCGGGGCAGCGCGGCGCCTCGCCCCATACCCTCGAGGCCTACCGGCGTGATCTGGCACAGTTCTTTGCCTTTTGCGATCGTGCCGGCGTTACCGAGGTGTCCGCAGTCGATCGGCGAATTGTCCGGAGATACCTGGCTTACCTGGACACCATCGGTTATGCCAGACGATCCGTCGCGAGAAAGGCTTCTGCGGTACGTTCGTTCTTCGCTGATCTGACGCGAAGGGGAGAGCTACCGGTTAATCCGGCCGAGCAAGTTGCGCGGCCGAAGCTTCCCAAGACGCTCCCGGCCGCGTTACCCCAGCGGGCAATGCACAGGGTGCTCGATTCCATCGATGGGGATGAGCCACTCGAGATTCGCGACCGGGCGATCCTCGAAGTGCTCTACGCCTCCGGACTCCGTGTCGCGGAGTTGGCATCGCTGCGTGTTGCCGACATCGAGGGAAGGGACATGATCCGTGTTGTCGGGAAGGGCGATCGGCAGCGCGTCGTGCCGCTGGGCGAGCCGGCGGTCCGTGCAGTTGCCCGCTATCTGGAAGTCGCGCGACCTTCTCTTGCCGGGGAATCCCCAGGTGGTGCTTTGTGGATCGGTGCACGCGGAGGGCCGCTCGACGGGCGGGGAATAAGGAGAGTCGTCCGTCATCGCGCTGGGACTTTCCCCCACGCTTTCAGACATTCTTTCGCAACTCACCTACTAGAGGGCGGAGCTGATCTACGATCTGTGCAGGAATTGCTGGGACACATTGATCTGGCGACGACCCAGATTTACACTTCGGTGACCAGGGACCATCTCAAGGCGACATATGAACGAAGCCATCCGAGAGCCTGAACGATCCTCCGACGACCACGTCATGGAGTTGTGGCAGCGCTTTAAGCAATCCGGCGAGGACGCCATTCGCGACGCGCTCATTCTCCACTACTCACCGCTGGTCAAATTCGTCGCCGGTCGTGTCGGAGTTGGTTTGCCGCGAAATGTCGAGCAGTCCGACCTGATCTCATACGGGATATTCGGCTTGATCGACGCCATCGACAAGTTCGACCTGGAGCGGGGCTTCAAATTCGAGACATATGCGATAAACCGGATCCGGGGCGCCATCCTCGACGAGCTCCGGCAATTGGACTGGGTTCCGCGCTCCGTCCGTTCACGGGCGAGAGAGATCGAGCGTTCGCTTGCAGAGTTGGAACATCGTTTCCAGCGGTCACCGAGCGAGGAAGAACTGGCAGCCCACATGGACATGCCGCTCAACGATCTTCAGGACAACCTCGCGGAGATTTCGAATTTGGGGTTGGTTGCTCTCGACGAACTCCTGGGACGCGACCGCGACTCCTCGACCGTCGGCGACGTTCTCCCGGACCCGCGTGGGACCAGCCCGGAGGCCGCCTTCCAGGTCGAAGAGATGAAACGAGTTCTGGCGGATTCCATCAACCGGCTCCCCGATCGCGAGCGGCTGGTTGTCACCCTCTATTACTACGAAGGGCTCACCTTGTCGGAGATCGGGGATGTCCTGGGTGTCACGGAATCCCGTGTGTGCCAGATCCACACGAAGTCGGTGATGAGCCTCCGAAACCGGATGACCGAACCGACCTATAGGTGATCATCGGCGGCGCCGACTATCGGGTCTTCTGTCTTCAACTCTCAGCATCCGGTTTGGGCGGTCATCCAAACCCTCGCTTTGCCAACTTGCCGGCCCACGGCACGCTGGTACTCTCTTCCTCAAGAACGCACGCCTCGTGCGAACTCCCACGGTCGAAGCGGATGCTTCGCGGGAGAGTCATTTGCCGGGGCGGAGGAACAACCACAAAGGAGCAGCTGTGTCCGCAGTGACAATGAAGCAGTTGCTGGAAGCCGGCGTCCACTTTGGGCATCAGACCCAACGGTGGAATCCCAAAATGCAGCCGTACATTTACGGCGAGCGGAACGGGATTCACATCGTGGATCTCCGGCAGACACTCCAGCAAACCCTCGACGCCCACAAGTTCGTGCGCGATCTCGTAGAGGCGGGTGGGACCGTGCTCTTCGTCGGAACGAAGAAGCAGACCCAGGCCGCGATCGCCGACAATGCCGAGCGAGCCGAAATGCCCTACGTCAACTTCCGTTGGCTCGGCGGCATGCTCACCAACTTCCAGACGATCCAGAAGCGGATCGCCTATATGAAGGAACTCGAGCGGATGGACGAGACGGGTGAGATGGATTCCCGTCCCAAGAAAGAACGTCTGCGCCTGCGTCGTGAGCGCGACAAGCTCGTTCGCAACCTGGGTGGGGTTCGCAACCTGAACGGACTGCCTGATGTTGTGTTCATCGTTGATGTCAACACCGAAGCCACCGCCGTCAAGGAAGCGAGCCGCCTGGGAATCCCGATCGTGGCGGTTGTCGACACCAATTGCGATCCGGACCTCATCGACATGGTGATTCCCGGCAACGATGACGCGATCCGCTCGGCAGACCTGTTTGCCTCGGTAATGGCCGACGCATGCCGGGAAGGTCGGGATCTCGTTGGCAAAGATTCGATGAAAGTTGTCGCGCCGGTCGGCGAAGAAGAGATCGCCACCGCGGACCCTACTGAAGAGGGATGAGGGTGGCTGAATTCACCGCCAAAGATGTACAGCAGCTCCGGCAGCAAGCCGGAGTAGGGATGATGGATGCCAAGAAGGCGCTTGCGGAGACCGAAGGCGACCTCGAGGCAGCATTCGACCTTCTGCGCGAACGCGGTCTGGCTGCCGCGGCCAAACGCGCTGATCGTGAAGCGGCCGAAGGAGCGGTCGGCTCGTACATGCACCTCCAGGACGATCGTCCGATCTCCGGCGTGCTAGTCGAGCTTTCGTCGGAGACCGATTTCGTTGCAAAGACTCCCGAGTTCCTTGGTGCTGCCAAGGACATCGCGATGCATATTGCCTGGGGTAAGCCTTCGTGGACGACTCGGGACGAGGTACCCGAAGAGTTGGTCGCCAAGGAAGCAGAAATGATCTCGAAGCAAGCCGAGAATGAAGGCAAGCCCGAGCACATCATTCCCAAGATCGTTGAAGGCCGGATCGAGTCTTTCTACAAGGATCACGTCCTCTACGATCAGACCTTCGCCAACTCGGCGAAGTTCGAGGGAACGATCGGCGAGATGGTCAGCCAGTTGGCTGCCAAGATGGGTGAGAACATCTCTATTCGCCGTTTCGCGCGGCTGACCATCGGAGAGAGTTGACATGACCGACGGAGCGCCGCGGCGGGTCGTACTGAAGCTGTCGGGTGAAGCCTTTGCAGATCCCGCTATCGGATACGGAATAGATCCCGCCACGGTGCGCCGTGTCGCCGTAGAGATCTCGGAGGCGAAGTCGACCGGAACCGAAATCGCGGTCGTCGTGGGTGGCGGCAACATCTTCAGAGGCGTATCCAAAGCCGCCGAGGGGATGGATCCCGCCAGCGCCGACTACATGGGCATGCTGGCGACAGTCATCAACGCACTCGCGCTCCAGGACGCCCTGGAGAAGATCGATGTGCCAACCCGTGTGCAGAGTGCGATCAGCATGCGCCAACTGAGTGAGCCTTACATCCGGCTCCGTGCGATCAGGCACCTCGAGAAGGGGCGGGTCGTGATATTCGCGGCCGGCACCGGCAATCCGTTTTTCACGACGGACACGACGGCTGCGTTGCGTGCGGTGGAAATCGGCGCTGAGGTCGTCATGAAGGCCACGAATGTCGACGGTGTCTACGACGCTGATCCGACGAACAATCCGGATGCGGTCCTACTCGATGAAGTCACCTATCTGCGGGTGATCGCAGATGATCTCAAGGTGATGGACTCGACTGCGATTACCATGTGTAAGGATCACAACTTACCGATCACGGTGTTCAATATTTCTAGGCCTGGGAACATCGTGAGGGCGGTCCGGGGAGAACGCCTCGGAACGCTCGTCCACTGAGGAGGCGAAATGATCCGGGAACTCCTGACCGACGCTGAGCGACGGATGGATCAGGCGGTCGAGCACACTCTTGGAGAGTTCGGGACTGTGCGGACTGGACGCGCAAATCCCGGGATCCTCCACCGGGTGATGGTCGATTACTACGGAGCTCCGACACCGCTCCAGCAACTGGCATCCTTCTCGGTTCCCGAACCGCGCCTTCTTGTGTTGCAGCCCTTTGACAAGAGCTCGATCGTCAACATCGAGCGGGCTATTCAGTCCTCCGATCTCGGTTTGAATCCATCGAACGACGGCAACGTGATCCGGCTGGCATTTCCGGCACTCACCGAAGAGCGCAGGAGAGACCTGATCCGGGTTGTGAAGAACATGGCAGAGGAAGGTCGGGTGGCCATTCGGCAGGTGCGCCGACACACGAAGGACGATCTCGAGGCTCTCGAGGGCGAGGTGTCGGAGGACGAGATCCGTCGTGCTGAGAAGGACCTGCAAGAAATCACCGATCAGCATACGAAGCGCATCGATGAGCTGATGGAGCACAAGGAGCAGGAGTTGCTCGAAGTTTGAGCGAGGGCGATGACACCAGTCGGGACGACGAGGGCGGCGACGTCCTTCCATTCCCAACGGACCGCGTACCCCAGGAGGATGAGTCCTCTGAGGAGACCGACGGTTTCGACTCGTTGACCAACGGCTCCTCTGCCCTAGACAATTTCACCCACGAGGACTACGTGTCTGCGACGACACGTGAGTACCAGGGTCTGGCGGAGGCGATATCCGAGGCCGAGCTGCAGGATCATGAGATGGCCGCGGTGGCGGCCTCGATGCCCGGCGTGGAGACAGGCCTCGTCGGTTTCGAGGATGTGACGGGCGAGCGCGAACCCGTTGATTATCCAGAGGAACCCCGCTCGGATCTTCCCAACCGGGTCATCACCGCGGTGGTCTTGTTGGCAGTCGTCGGCGCCGCCTTGTTTGCCGGCGGCGGCTGGCTGATGTTGCTGGTAGGGGCCTTGTCGATCATCGGCATCATCGAGTTCTATACGGCGTTGCGCAGGGTCGGGTACGTCCCACTTTCCTTGTTCGGGATTCTCGGTGCTATCGGAGCTCTCATAGGGGCCTGGGTTTCCGGTCCGATTGCAGCCGCCGGATTCGCGGCGACGACCGCTGTGGCGATTCTGCTCTGGTATTCACTCCTCGTGCGGCGCAATCCGCTCGATAACGCCGCTCTGACCATGCTGGGGGTGCTGTGGATCCCTGTGATGTTTTCATTTGCTGCTCCAATTGCCCACCACCCGAACCATCGGCCGTTGATCGTTGCCGTAGTGATCGCCACCGGTGTGCTTGATAGCGGGTCGTTTTTCATCGGCAAGCGGTGGGGTCGTCACAAGCTGGCGCCGGAACTCTCGCCGAATAAGACCATCGAAGGCCTGGTCGGAGGGATCGTCGCCGGTATCGCAGCCACAGTCTTGCTGACCTTCATTCCATGGTTCGAACCTCTCGACTGGAAAGCCGGTCTCGGTCTGGCCGGCGTCGTCGCCGTGTTCGGTCCGCTGGGTGACCTTGCCGAGTCGCTCATCAAGCGGTCGGTAGGTATAAAGGACATGGGTTCGATACTGCCCGGCCACGGGGGAGTGCTCGATCGAGTGGACGCATTCCTGTTCACGATCCCGGCTGCCTACTTCTTCTTCCGATTGGCCGGATTCCTGGCGTGAGTCGACCCCTTGTCGTTCTTGGGGCCACCGGATCGATCGGTCGCCAGACACTCGACGTGGCTGCCCGTCTCGGAATTGAAGTGCTGGCGCTGGCAGCCAGGCGAGGCTCGGCCGATCTAGTCGACCTGGCCGCCCAATGGCCGGACGCTCAGATTGTCGCTACCGCACCGACGGGAGAAGAGCGAGAGGACATGGTCTCGTCTCTGGGAGATCGTGCCGAGTTCGGGGCAGAGGTCATGGAAGCACTGGCCGCCACGCCGGATTCCACTGTTGTGAACGGGATCGTGGGCGCGGCCGGGTTGCGAGCATCCATAGTCACCCTCGAGGCGGGGAATCGCCTGGCGCTCGCCAACAAGGAGAGCCTGGTGGCAGGAGGTCCGGTCGTGCTGGCCGCGCTTGCGCGGGGCGGTGGCACGTTGCTTCCGGTCGACTCCGAGCACTCCGCCCTGTTCCAGTGTCTCGTGGGAGAAGGCGGCGCGGCGGTCCGGCGACTCATACTGACGGCTTCCGGTGGCCCGTTTCGTGGTTGGGCTGCCGGAGATCTCGAGGAGGTTTCGCCCCAGCGCGCGCTCGATCATCCCACCTGGGAAATGGGCAAGCGGATAACGATCGACTCGGCAACTCTTTTCAACAAAGGGCTGGAGGTAATCGAGGCCCATTACCTGTTCGATATGCCGTACGAACAAATCGACGTTGTTGTGCATCCGCAGAGCATCGTGCATTCGATTGTGGAGTTCATCGACGGGTCATTGAAGGCCCACATCGGGGAGCCGGACATGCGCGTACCGATACAGTATGCGCTGACCTACCCGGATCGAGCGTCCGGTGCCTTGGAGGAGTTCGATTTCGCGGGCCGTTCGCTGACGTTCGAGCCCCCGGACCGCAAGACTTTCCCGGCCCTCGACCTGGCCTACGAGGCCGGCCGCATCGGCCGGTCCGCTCCTGCGGTGCTCAATGCGGCCGACGAAGTGGCGGTCCACGCCTTTCTAGGTGGACGTCTCGGGTTCATGGGGATCCCGGAAGTTGTCGAGCGCACTCTCAATCAGGTCCCGGTCGTGGATCTGACGACTGTGGATGACGTGATCGAGGTTGACCGTGAAGCGCGGGCGGTAGCTCACAGCCTGCTGGGCGGAGCATGTTGATGGTCCTTGGGTTTTCTCGGCAATACTGTCATGCCCCACGCGCAACAGCATTGCCGAGAAACCGGTTACGCCACAGCTCAGGTACCGTGGAGTCCGTATGACCGGTGCTTTATCGATGCTGGCCGCATTTGTGGTCTTCATACTTGCCCATGAGGCGGGTCACTTCTTCGCGGCCAAGGCTCTCGGAATCAAGGTCAGCGAGTTCTTTGTGGGTTTCGGGCCGCGTATCTGGTCGATCCAGAAAGGCGAGACCGAGTACGGCCTCAAGGCTATTCCGGCGGGCGGCTACGTTCGCATCGTCGGCATGAGCGTTCTCGAGGATGTCGACCCGGAAGACATGGGTCGCACCTACCGCGAGAAGCCCTTCTGGCAGAAGAGCGTCGTGGTGCTGTCGGGAATCGCCGCCAACTTCGCCATCGCCTATCTGATTTTTGTCGGTCTGTTTGCCATCAACGGAATGGTTGAAATCCAACCCATCGTCGATGAAGTGCGAGCGGAGATGGACGGAACCGATCAGATCGCTCCGGCAGCTTTGATCGGCTTGAAGTCGGGTGATGAGTTCTTGTCGGTTGCCGGTGAGGTCACCGAAACGTGGCCGGACGTTCAGGCCGCCATCGCCACTCACCCGGGCGAAGAGGTCGAGATCGTCATCAGTCGGAGCGGCCAACGACGAACCTTGACTGCGACGCTCGCATCAGTAGACACGGGGGGTTCCGAACCATCCGGATACCTGGGCGTAGCTCCCGTCATCGAACGAGTCGACGTCGGGTTCTTCTCTGCGGCGGGCATTGCCGGCCGCGAAGTCGTTGAGATCACCGGAGAGGCATACAAGACCCTTTGGAACGTGTTCAAACCATCATCGCTGGTTCAGCTCATCAAAGGCGTTTTCGGTGCGCCGGTGCCCGACGAGATCCGTCCCGTCAGCCTGGTCGGTATTGCCCAGGTAGGTTCGCAGGCCGACGTAATCGGTGTCAGTACGCTGATCGCCTTCCTGGGCGTCTTCAACATCATTCTCGGGGCGTTCAACGTTCTTCCACTGCTTCCGCTCGACGGCGGACATTTCGCGATCGCCCTCTATGAGAAGATCACGAAGAAGCAAGCCGATATTCAGAAGCTGGTACCGATTGCCGCCACTGTGATCCTTCTGATGGTATTCATTGGATTCGTGAGCATTCTGCTCGACATCGTGCAACCGATTCAGTTCTGATGATCGACCGCCGGAACACCCGCCAGATTCATGTCGGATCGATCCCGGTCGGCGGTGGTGCAGAGGTCACGGTTCAGTCGATGACTACCACCAAAACGGCTGATGTCGATGGAACCCTCGCACAGGTGTATGCGTTGACGGGTGCCGGTGCCGATATCGTCCGCATAACCTGCAACGACGTGGCTGCCGCGCAGGGGCTTGCAGAGATTGTTCCGCGGTCACCCGTGCCGATCGTGGCCGACATTCACTTCCAGTACAAGCTTGCACTCGCCGCTCTAGAAGCTGGTGTGCACGCTTTGCGGCTGAACCCCGGAAACATCCGCAACGAGGCCCACATCAAAGAAGTTGCCAGAGCGGCGGGGGAGCGCGGTGTCCCGATTCGAATCGGCGTCAACGGCGGCTCGCTGGACAAAGATCTCCTGGCCAAATACGGATCGGCCGTGCCGGAGGCCCTCGTCGAGTCCGCCCAAACGGAGATCCGGTACCTCGAGGACGTTGGTTTCCACGACATCAAGATTTCCGTCAAGCACTCTCACGTGCCGACGATGGTCGAGTCGTATCGGCTCCTGAGCGAACGGGTTGATTATCCGCTTCATCTCGGTGTTACAGAGGCCGGGCCTCCACCGGGTGGTCTGATCAAGTCCGTCGCCGGCATCGCAACGCTGCTGCTCGAAGGCATCGGCGACACCATCCGGTTCTCGCTCACAGCGGACCCGGTCGAAGAGGCCAAGGCCGGCAGGCAGTTGCTCGAATACCTCGGATTGCGCGACCGGGCGGGCCTGGACCTCATCGCCTGCCCCTCTTGTGGTCGGGCTGAGGTCGACGTAATCGAAGTGGCCGGCGAAGCGCAGAGGCGTCTAGAAGAGGCCAACCTGCCGATCCAGGTGGCCGTGATGGGGTGCGTGGTGAACGGCCCCGGCGAAGCAAGAGAGGCCGACATCGGCATCGCCGCCGGTCGTGGGAAAGGCCATCTGTTCATCAAGGGCCACGTAGTGCGGGTCGTCCCCGAGGCCGAAATGGTGGACGCGCTGCTCGACGAGGCTCAGAAGCTGCTCGACGAGGGCGTGGAAGCGCGCCTGGCGGCTGCCGACGGAATCGCCGAGCAACTCGCCGCGGAAGCCGCAGAGGAGCTACTCCAGATACAGGGTGATGCGAATCATGCACAAGACCGCCGGGCCCGGGTTGCGGAGATCGCGAAATCTGAGTAGGCCATAGGCCAGACCTGGTCATTCGAATCGCGAATTGCGAGGCCTTGACCCTCTATTGTTCATTACCCTGCTGCCAAGCTGACTAACCTCCCGATTCCCCTACTCGAGAGATCCATGCGCTGGTCGCAAGCCTTCATTCCCACCCTTCGCGATGATCCCGCCGACGCGGAAGCCATCAGCCATCGGCTTCTAGTGCGGGGCGGTTACATCCGTCAGTTGATGGCAGGTGCCTATTCGCAACTGCCGCTGATGATTCGCGTCCGCTCCAAGGTGGCGAAGGTGATCCGCGAAGAGATGGACCGCATCGGCGGTCAAGAGTTCCTCTTGCCTGCCCTTCACCCGGCCGAGGTCTGGCAGAAGAGCGGACGTTGGGAGATCATGGGCGACGAGATGTTTCGTCTGCGCGACCGAAAGGATGCGGACCTGGCACTCGGCATGACCCATGAGGAGATATTCGGGACGCTGTCGCTCGAACTTCGCAGCTATCGCGATCTCCCTCAGTTCTGGTATCAGATCCAGACGAAGTTTCGCGACGAACCCCGCCCCAAGGGAGGCGTGCTTCGTACCCGTGAGTTCACGATGAAGGACTCGTACTCGTTCGACATCGATCCTGCGGGTCTGGATGCGTCATTCCAGCGTCACTACGAGGCATACGAGCGGATCTTTGCGAGGCTTGGCCTCGACGCAGTTCCGGTAGAAGCGTCATCCGGGGCCATGGGCGGGAGCGATTCGATCGAGTTCATGGTCCGCAGCGACTCGGGCGAGGACGAAGTCGTTTTCTGCCGGTCCTGTGGCTACGCGGCCAACATGGAGAGGGCTACCTCTCGGGTCGAGGACATTGATGACGGCGTCGAGCATGCGGGAGTCGAGAAGTTCGCAACGCCCGGTGTTCGAACGATTGGCGATTTGGCTGATTTCGACGGTGGAGCACCCGGAGATCATCAGATCAAGACGCTCGTCTACATCCTCGAAGGGGAACCGCGGCTGGTGTTGTTGCGCGGTGATCATCCTCTCGTAGAGCAGAAACTCCAGGATGGAACGGGCGCAATCGAGTTTCGGCCGGCCCACCCCGAGGAGATACGAGCAGCCCTGGGTGCCGATCCGGGCAGCCTGGGAGCGGTGGGAGTCAAGCACATTCCGATCCTCGCCGACCTGGCACTTGCGGGTAGATACAACATGGTCACCGGTGCCAACGATGACGACTTCCACCTCCGGGGTGTGAATGTTGAGCGAGATATCGAGGTTTCAAAGTGGCTGGATCTTCGAGAGATCTCCGACGGCGAGTCCTGTTTCACATGCGGGTCATCGCTCGAGGTTTTCAAGGCGATTGAAGTCGGACACATCTTCAAACTGGGAACCAAGTATGCCGACGCCTTCGGTATCAACGTCCTGGATGAGGCGGGCGAGGCTCAGACCGTGATCATGGGTTCCTACGGCATCGGCCTTGAGCGAAACATTGCCGCCGTGGTGGAAACCCATCACGACGAAAAGGGGATCGTATGGCCGGTGGCTATTGCCCCCTACTCCGTTGCGATAACCGTTCTACGTACGGATGTTCCCGGATCGCTGGAGGCGGGGGAGCGCCTCTATGAACAATGCTGGAATGCGGGCCTCGAAACGATTCTCGACGATCGAGATGACCGTCCTGGTGTGAAGTTTGCCGACGCAGAGTTGGTCGGTATTCCTTTTCGAGTCACCGTGGGACCGCGCGGGCTTGAAAGCGGCGTTGTTGAAGTCCAGGATCGGGCCAGCGGAGTTACTGAAGCGGTCGCGCTCGAGGGCGCCGTTGCCCATCTGAGCGCTCTGATCCAGCGGTAGAGTTGGGTCATCTTTGACGGCCGGCGGCGGGGCGCCGGGCGCTTTCACGCGTCGGGTTATACTTGTATGGACAAATGAGGACGCTACGCGGAAGTGGGCGGCCGTGCCCGCTTTCTTTGTGTGGAGAAATAGGTTGAGCGACGTACCTTCGAGCTTGGAAGAGCTCATTGGCGATTATCTAGGAGCAGAACGCCTGGAACTCGATGATCTAGAGATGCTGGGTCAGGGTAAAGGCAGGGTTCTGCGCGTCGTCATTGATGGACCGGAAATCGGCGTAGATCACCTTGCCGAACTGTCCAGGGGCATATCGAGGTTGCTCGATCACGAATCCGATCTCGACGGGTCGTACACACTCGAAGTGACATCGCCGGGTCTCGAGCGAAAGCTGCGCCGCCCCGCCCACTATCGCAAGTCGGTGGGCAAGGAGATCACGGTGAAAACGCGAACAGAAGTCGAAGGGCTGCGCCGCCACGAGGGCATCCTCGTTGTGTCTGATGATGATGGCATGGTGTTGGATGTCGACGGCGAGAGTCGGCGGATCGAGTTTGACCAGGTTAGGTCGGCACGAACGGTGTTCCGCTGGGAGCGGGCGCCGAAGCCCGGCAAAAAGGCCGCTAGGAGTTGATGAAATGAAAATCGACGCACAGGTGATGGAAGCACTCGAATTGCTCGAGCGCGAGCGCGGCGTGCCCGTCGATATGATCCTCGACGCCCTGGCCAACGCGCTCGTTTCTGCCTACAAGCGAAGTCCCGGAGCGGCCGAAGAGGCGCGTGTTGTCATCGATTCCGGGAGTGGCGACATCGTGGTCTACGCCCAGGAGCTGGATGAGGAGGGCAACGTCACGAAGGAGTGGGAGGATACTCCGGACGATTTCGGGCGAATTGCTGCCCAGACGGCCAAGCAGGTCATTGCCCAGCGCCTTCGCGAGGCCAAGCGTGATCAGGTTTTCGATGTTTATGAAGGTCGCGAAGGCGATCTGGTTACCGGGATAATTCAGCAGGTCGACTATCGCTACTCGATTCTCGATCTTGGTGACGCTGAAGCGCTTCTTCCCGGCTCAGAACGGATTCCGTATGAACGGCTCGAGCGCGGCAATCGCGTCAAGGCTTTCGTGCTCGAGGTTCGGAATGAAGCAAAGGGCCCCCAGATCGTTGTGAGCCGGAGCCATCCGGACTTCGTCCGCCGCTTGCTCGAACTCGAGGTACCGGAGTTGATCGATGGAACGATTGAGATCAAGGCGATCGCCCGCGAGCCGGGCAATCGAACGAAAATCGCGGTGTCCTCGAATGATCCGAACGTCGATCCCAAGGGCGCTTGTGTCGGGGCGCGTGGATCGCGAGTGCGGCAGGTAGTAAACGAGTTACGCGGTGAGAAAGTCGACGTCGTCGAGTGGCGAGAGGACAAAGCTCAGTTCATTGCCGAGGCCCTCGGACCTGCAAAGGTTCAGGAAGTCCGAATCGATGAGCCCAATGAGACCGCGGTGGTGATCGTCAGCGATCATCAGCTTTCGTTGGCAATCGGCAAAGAAGGCCAGAACGCGCGCCTCGCGGCCCGCTTGTCCGGTTACCGCGTCGACATCCGGTCGGACCTCGAAGAGGCAAACGCGGCCGCTGCTAAGTTGGTTGAAGAGTCTGCCGCCCAAGGCGATCCTGAGGCTGAAGTCATTGTGGTGGAGGATCCCTCCGAGGTAGTTGCGGACGAGACAGAACCAGAAACCCCGGCGGTCGATGTCTCTCCAAAGGAAATGGGTGAAGAGGCG
>JAHEDJ010000001.1:241872-257274 GCA_024641325.1 bacterium
CGATGACGCGGCTGAGGATTCGGCAGATGAGCAGTTTGGCGAGGTTGCCGAAGACGGCGACACTCCCACCGAAGACGAATAGCGCGGAGAGATAGTGGCGAAGATTCGAATATATGAATTGGCCCGTGAGTTGGGGCTGGAATCGAAGGATGTGCTTCAGCGCGTCCTGGAACTAGGAATTGAAGCCAAAACTGCATCCTCCGGAGTCGAGCCGGAGGCGGCCGAAAGAGTCAGACAGTCGTATACGGCTGTTGAAGATGCTCAACCGGAACCGAAGCAGCAGCCGGAGATCGAAATCGCCGCTGAGCCGGAAGTCGCTCTCGTACCCGAGGCCGAGCCCGAACCCGAGGCCGAGCCCGAATCGGAGCAGGCAGCAGAACCGGAGCAAGAATCGGCTCTTGCCCCGGCCGTCTCGGTAACATCTGGGATCACCCCGGAAGGCCTCTCTGAGCTGATCGGACATCCGGCTACCGAGATCGTCAGAGCGCTCATCGAGATGGGTGAGATGGTCGGCTCTTCCACTCCTGTTCCCGACGATGCCCTCGAGCTCCTCGGCGATCACTTCAACGTCACGATCGAGGTAGTCGCCGCCGATCCGTCCACTCGCACCGGATCGCGCGTTCGCCCGAAGAAGGTTTACGACGATGACCCGAGCGTCCTGGTCGGGCGTCCGCCGGTCGTCACCGTGATGGGCCACGTTGATCACGGCAAGACAACATTGCTCGACTATATCCGCCATACGAATGTCGTCGGCGGTGAGCACGGTGGAATCACACAGCACATCGGTGCGTATCAGGTTGAGGTGAACGGCAACAAGATCACCTTCCTGGACACTCCGGGCCACGAGGCCTTCACTGCGTTGCGAGCCCGTGGTGCAGAGGTGACCGACATCGTGGTATTGATCGTGTCCGCCGACGACGGCGTGATGCCGCAGACCGTCGAGGCCATCAGTCACGCCAAGGCCGCCGCCGTTCCGATCATCGTTGCGATCAACAAGATGGATCTTCCGGGCGCGGACCCGCAGAATATCCGGGCCCAGCTGACCGAGTACGAGCTCATCGCCGAGGAACTTGGTGGAGAGGTCATCACAGTCGAACTCTCTGCGAAGAGCGGCGCGGGAGTCGATCACCTCCTCGAGATGATCGATCTGGTAGCACAACTCGAGGAGTTCAAGGGCAACCCGAAACCCGCTGCGGAGGGTGTCGTGGTCGAAAGCCAGCTCGATGTCGGGCGAGGGCCGGTGGCGACGGTAATCATCCAACGTGGCACGCTCAAGCAGGGCGATGCGCTCGTTGCCGGATCGGTTTCGGGTCGCGTTAGGTCGATGCTCGACGAGGTCGGCGGCAAGGTTCAATCTGCCGGCCCCAGCACTCCTGTGTTGGTTATGGGCTGGTCCGATGTCCCGACCGCCGGCGACGCGTTTCAGGTTCTCAAGAATGAGCGCGAAGCAAGGAATCAGGCGTCCAAGGCGATGGAACAGATCAGATCGGACGAGCAGGTCATCCCGACCGCTCGCGAGCGACTCGCACAACTTCTCGAGCAACTTCGGACCCAGGATGAGGCCGACCTCCGCTTGATCATCAGGGCAGATGCACATGGTTCGCTCGAGGCGATTCGCGAATCTGTCGCCAAGATCGGCCGCCAGGGCGGCAAGATCACGCTGATTCAGGGAGCCGTAGGCGGCATTTCTGAGAATGACGTCAGCCTCGCAGAGGTAACCGAGTCTGTGATCGTGGGCTTCAACGTCCGTCCAGATGCCAAAGCCCGCCGGTCGGCAGAGGACAAGGGCATTGAGATTCGCACCTATCGGGTGATCTACGAGATGCTCGACGAGATCGAGCAAATGCTTGTTGGAAAACTCGCTCCGGACGAGGTGGAAGCCGTCATCGGTTCCGCCGAGGTACGAGCCATCTTCAGGACACCGAGGGCGGGCAACATCGCCGGATGCTATGTCACCGAGGGCGAGATTCTTCGTGGGTCCCGGGCCAGAGTGCTGCGGGGTGGTGTGGTCATACACGACGGCCGGATCGGTTCGCTGCGTCGCTTCAAAGAAGACGTTCGTCAGGTTTCAGCGGCGTACGAATGCGGGATCGGTTTCGAGACCTTCAACGACATCAAAGAAGACGACGTCATCGAGGTCTACGAAGTGCGCGAAATCGCCCGCACCTGAGCGCTATGCATGCCGCAGCACTGCGGATCGAAATCCGTATCCCGGAAGCCAGATCGCTCAAGGCGAAGCGGCGGGTTCTTCAGTCGTTCATTGCCGATCTACGGAACCGAATGTCTTTGTCTGTTGCTGAGGTAGATGATCATGATGCATGGCAACGGTCTACCGTGGGGGTGGCAATCGTCGCCGCCACCGGCGGGGAACTTGAGCAGCGCATCGCGACGGTGCATCGAATGCTCAGTGAACGAGTCGATCTGGAGGTTCTCCGGGTCGGCGTGAGTCATCTGGAGGATCCGGAATGAGTCGCGGAGATCGAATGCGGCGGGTCAACTCGATGCTCAAGGAAGCCATCGCCGAGCACGTTGCGGATCTCAAAGACCCGCGCCTCGGCTTCGTCACCATTACCGCGGTCGAAACTTCGCCCGACCTCAGAAGCGCGCGGGTGTTCTTCTCGGTGCTCGGTACACCTGAAGAGACGAAATCATCACTCGAGGCCCTGACGGCTGCGTCGTCGAAGATCAGGACCGAGGTGGGACATGAGATTCGCCTGAAGTACACCCCCAGCCTCGCGTTCATCATCGATGAGGCGATCGAGCGAGGGGCACACATTGCTTCGATTCTGCATGACATCGAACAGGAGGAGGCCGCAGCCGCGGGGGACCCTGAACGTGATTGACGGGTTCATGCTCGTCGACAAAGCCGGCGGATGGACTTCCCATGACGTCGTGGCAAGAGTGCGCCGGCTGCTCGATCAGAAGAAGGTCGGCCATGCCGGTACCCTCGACCCGATGGCGACGGGCCTCCTGGTACTCGGATTGGGTCGAGCGACGCGCGCGATCCGTTACGTGCAAGATGCCGGCAAGACCTACATCGCTACCGCACAGTTTGGCGTCGCGACCGACACGCTCGACGCCGATGGCGCCGTCTTGAGCCGTTCGCCCATGGAGTTCGATGAAGGCGAACTGCGCTCCGTACTTCCACGGTTCATCGGTGAAATCATGCAGGTGCCACCGATGGTGTCGGCTCTCAAGATCGACGGCCGCCGGTTGTACGACCTGGCTCGCGAGGGCAAAGAGGTGGAACGGCAGGCGCGGCCGGTGCACGTGCGATCGATCGAGATTCTCGATTTCGCTCCCGGTATCTACCCCGAGGTGACGGTCAAGGTCGAGTGCGGGAGCGGAACCTACATTCGCACTCTGGCCGACGACATGGGCAGAGCCCTCGGCGGAAATGCGCATTTAACCGCACTACGACGGACGCGTATTGGTCGACTCACGGTCGAGGACGCGCATACGATCGAGCAACTCGAGAGCCTGGCCGACGCCGGGTCGGCCGCCGTGTCGATGCCGGATGTGCTTCTGGAAGAGCTCCCGCATTTGGCGGTAGACGGTGGCACCGCGATCGGGGTCCGAAATGGGCGGCCGCTTCCTTCGGACCTCGTTCCCCATCGACTGCGCAACGGTCCGTTTTGTGTAATCGATCAGGAAGGCCGGTTGCTGGCCGTCTATTCGTCTGTTGGCGGCAAGGCTCGTTCCGAGGTGGTGTTCTCATGAGAGTTCTCCGTGGCGACCCGAAGGCATGGCCGGAACCGCTCGGATCTGGATTTGCGGTAACCATTGGCAACTTCGATGGTGTTCACCTGGGCCATCAGACGGTGTTGTCGGATCTGGCCGAGCGTGCTCGGGCATTGGGCGGCATTCCCCGGGCTGTTCTGACCTTCGACCCACATCCGGTGGCGGTAATGGCGCCAGCACATGCGCCGCGTTTACTCACGTCCATCGACCAGCGGATCGAGATTCTCGACTATCTGGGTGTTGATACCGTCGGGGTGCTGCCATTCGAGCAGGTGAGAACGATGACGCCTGAGCAGTTCGTGAGCGATGTGCTGGCTCGTGGGTTAGGAGCACGCGTGGTGGCAGTCGGATCGAACTTCAGATTCGGGCACGAGCGGGCGGGCGACATCGAAGCCTTGCGAGCCGGGGGAGCTGCCTTCGGCTATGAGGTCGATGTCGTGCCGCTGCTGGAAGGCGACGGACCGGTCTCATCTTCCGGGATACGTGTGATGGTCGCAGGGGGCGCCGTCGAGAACGCTCGACAGGCTCTGGGACGGGCCTTCGAGTTGCGCGGCGTGGTCGTCGGTGGCGAAAGGCGAGGGCGGACTATTGGATTCCCCACGGCCAATGTCGTGCCTCCGTCCGACATGGCGATTCCTGCGCGTGGGGTCTATGCGGCCAAGGTACGGGTGGGTGCGCACTTGCACCCTGCGGTCGTCAACGTCGGCGTCCGTCCTACCTTCGACGGTGAACAGGAACTCGTCGAGGCGCATCTGCTCGACTTCGAGGATGAGTTGTACGGACAACTAATCGGCGTCCTCTTCGAACGGCGACTGCGCGACGAGATGAAGTTCTCCGGAGTCGCTGAGTTGGTGGAACAGATCGAGTACGACGTTGCGGATGCTCGCGGAGCCTTGGCGTAGAGGTAGGCGAACGGCCATTAGCCGGTAGCCTGTAGCAAATGCGCAAGGCTCACTCACACTCCGGCTCTCCCTACGAATCTGCGTACGGTTTTTGTCGCGCTGTTCGTGTAGACAACCAGATTGAGGTGGCCGGCACTGCTCCTATTCCTGTGGAGGGTGAGCAGACGGCTGAAACGGCTTACGACCAAATGCTGCGCTGCGGTGAGATCATGCTGTCGGCGATTGCCGAACTCGGCGGGAACCGTCGGGATGTCATCCGCACCCGCATGTACATAACGGACGCGGCCGACGCCGACGCGATCGGCAGGGCACACAAGGACATTTTCGGTGGTGCAAACCCGGTGGCAACGATGGTGGTGGTGGCCTCCCTCCTGGACCCATCCTGGCGAGTAGAAGCAGAAGCAACCGCTTTACTCCCCACCCGCGACTAGAAACTCGCATCGACTCCCAATTGCCCCTTTGGTGCGCCGGGGTGTTACACTCCCATCCGTTCCCTCCCACCTCTGTAGCGAAGCGTGAAATGAAGACGACTAAAGAAATAATCTCGGAGTACGGTCAGCACGACAGCGATACCGGCTCACCGGAGGTCCAGGTGGCCCTCCTGAGCGACCGTATCAATCATCTGACCGACCATCTCCGCACTCACAAGCACGATCACCACAGCCGGCGTGGCCTGCTGATGATGGTCGGCAAGCGCCGCCGCCTGCTCAACTACCTCAAGCGTGAAGATGTCGAGCGATATCGACAGTTGATCGCACGTCTCGGCTTGCGCCGATAGTTCTCGAGGAAGCGGCTTCGGCCGCTTCCTCGCCGTTTGGCCCCTCGCGGGTCCAACATCCCAGTACCGGCAATCTGCCGGGATCATCTCGAAACACAACGGGGGCAGTGTCCAGTTGTCAGTGGCGACCGCTTCAGGAATGGAGCGACCGCCACTGGCCATTGGCACGCCTCCCAGACAAGAGGAGATAGCGTGCCCGAATACACGGTACGCGGAGTGATCGGTGACAAAGAGGTCACCATCACGACCGGCAAACTTGCCGGGCAGGCCGATGGTGCAGTCACCATCCGCCTCGGCGACACAGAAGTGCTCGTCACTGCAACAGCCAACAAGAGCTTGCGTGAAGGCATCGACTTCTTCCCCCTTACGGTGGACGTCGAAGAGCGCATGTACGCGGCCGGGAAGATCCCCGGTTCGTTCTTCCGGCGCGAAGGTCGTGCAACGGAGAAAGCGATTCTGACGTGTCGTTTGATCGACCGTCCATTGCGGCCCTCTTTCAAGGATGGCTATCGCTGTGAGACCCAGATCGTTGCCACGATCCTGTCGGTCGACAACGTCAACGCATACGACATCATCTCTCTCAACGGTGCTTCGGCAGCGTTGAGTGTCTCGTCGATTCCTTTCGAGGGACCGATCGGCGCGGTTCGGTTGTCGCTCAAAGACGGCGAGTGGACCGTTTTGCCCACCTACGAAGAGCTAGAAGGCTCCGTCTTCGAGTTGACCGTCGCGGGTGGACGAAATGCCAACGGCGAGATAGACATCATCATGGTCGAGGCCGGTGCCACCGAAGACGGTGTTCGTCTCATCAATGAGGGTCAACCGCCCAGCGACGAGGCCACCGTGGCTCGTGGCATGGAGGAATCCAAGGCTTTCATCGCTCAGCTGATCGACCTTCAGAACGAACTCGCCGGTCAGGTGGATATTGCCGAATACGAATGGCCGCTGGCCGTCGACTATTCGGATGAGCTTGCATCCCGGGTCGAAGCCATTGCCAGGCCCAAGTATGCACCGGTCGTATTGATCGCCGGCAAGCAAGAGCGAAACGCCGCTCAAGACGAGGCCACAGAAGCCATTCTGGCGGAGCTCGCGATTGAAGATGAGGACGAGCTCGCCATGGCCAAGAAGGCCGCTCGTAGTGTCATCAAGAAGATGATGCGTGAGCGGGTCGTCAACGACGGCATTCGGCTCGACGGACGCGGTCTCCGCGATATCCGCGAGCTTACGGTCGATGTCGGCATCGTGCCTCGCACCCACGGTTCGGGATTGTTCCAGCGCGGCGAGACCCAGGTTCTGAACCTGGCGACCCTCGGCATGCTGAAGATGGAGCAGATGCTGGACACCCTCTCGATTGAGGAATCCAAGCGCTACATGCACCACTACAACTTCCCGCCCTTCTCGACGGGCGAGGCCGGCTTCATGCGCGGCCCCAAGCGTCGCGAGATCGGCCACGGAGCCCTGGCGGAGAAGGCCGTTCTACCGGTCATCCCGACCGCCGACGAGTTCCCTTATGCATTGCGCCTCGTTTCCGAGGTGCTGGCATCGAACGGTTCCAGTTCTATGGCCTCGGTGTGCTCCTCGAGCCTCTCGCTGATGGATGCCGGTGTACCGATCATCGCCCCCGTGGCGGGAATCGCTATGGGCCTGATTGCCCATGAACAAGGCTTTGCCACTCTGACCGACATCCTCGGCGCCGAAGACGCGTTGGGAGACATGGACTTCAAGGTGGCAGGCACGGCCGACATCATCACCGCTCTGCAGCTCGACACCAAGATTTCGGGTCTGCCCTCTGAGGTGCTGGCAGGGGCGCTCGACCAGGCGAAGGAAGCCCGGTTGGCGATTCTCCAGGCGATGAAGGACGTCATCGACGGGCCCCGCGCAGAACTAAACCCCTGGGCGCCGCGTATCGAAGCTGTGCAGATACCCAAAGACAAGATCGGCGAGATCATTGGGCCAAAGGGCAAGAACATCCGGGAGCTCGAAGAGGTGACCGGAGCCACGATCGAGATCGAGGAAGACGGCGCTTTCGGCATCGTCCGCATCGGCACCAATGACAGTGACAGCCTGGCACTTGCCAAGGAGAAGGTGATGCAGATTGCCTTCCCGCCGGAACCCGAGGTCGGAGAGACCTACGACGGCGAGGTGGTGAACATCACCAGCTTCGGTGCGTTTGTCAACATCCTCCCGGGCCGTGACGGTCTTATTCATATCTCGAAGCTCGATACGGAACGTCGCGTTGAGCGGGTCGAGGATTACGTTGCCCTCGGCGACAAGATCAAGGTGAATGTGCGCGAGATCGATCGGGCCGGCAAGGTCAACCTCGATCTAGCCGTACCACTCGAGCCGAAGGAAGGCGCCGGGGAGCGTCCTGCCGGTGGCGATCGCGATCGCAGTCGTCGTGACAGTGGCGACCGTGACCGTGGTCGTCGCGAGGGCGGCGGTGGTCGGGACCGTGACCGTGGTGGCCGTGAGGGCGGCGGTGGTCGGGACCGTGACCGTGGTGGCCGTGAGGGCGGCGGTGGTCGGGACCGTGACGGCGGGAGCCGTGACGGAGCCCGCAACCGTGACAGCGGGAGCCGTGACGGAAATCGCAGCCGTGACGGTGGCGCCGACCGTGACCGCGGTAACGATCGTGGTAACGACCGCGGTGGTGACAAGCCCGGTCGTCGCGTGGTCTCGTTCGAAGACCAGTTTGAGTCCGGTCTCGACGACTGATCGGAAGCAGCATCTCGATGAAAGGGTCGGCCTTCGGGCCGGCCCTTTCCATTTCTCCGGCTGTAGTACGCATCCGATTGGAGCCCGCCATAGCCTCGGTCTGTTATCCCCTTGTGGCCGTCTGAGCGGAGAGGTGGCTGCCATACTTCCAGCATGCCGCGCGAGATATACACCCACTCGCATCACCAGGTCGTCTTGGATGCACACGGCAGTCGAACCGCAGAGGAGGCTGCTGCTTTCGTGAGGCATCTCGTCCGCCCCGAAATGCGCATCCTCGACGCCGGTTGTGGGCCCGGGTCCATCACCTGTGGGCTGGGTCGTTGGGTGCCGGATGGAGAGGTGGTTGGTGTCGATTCAGCGGCGGCGGTGCTCGAGTACGCCCGATCCCATGCCTCCAACGAGGATTTGCGCAACGTGACGTTCGAACAGGCAGATGTCTACGGGCTCAGTTTTGGGACAGGGTCGTTCGATGTCGTGTTTGCACATCAGTTGCTGCAACACCTGGGGAGCCCGGTCATGGCTTTGCAGGAGTTTCGGCGAGTGTTGCGGCCGGGAGGGGTCGTTGCTGTGCGTGATGCGGACTACGGGACGATGACGTTCTTTCCCCACGATCCGGGCATCGATCGATTCTTCGAGATCTACGCGCGTGTGGCTCGGGCCAACGGAGGAGAGCCGGACGCGGGCCGACGGCTCCTGTCCTGGGTTCAGAGCGCAGGATTTCTCAACCCTATGTACACCACGTCGAGTTGGAGCTACTCGACTCCCGAGGAACGCAAACGGTGGGCGAATCTCTGGACCGAACGAACAGGTGTTTCTAAGTACGTGGATCGAGTTGAGGAACTCGGCGTCGGAAGCAAGTCGGAGTTGCAGGGTCTCGGTGCGGCGCTGCGGATTTGGGCGGAGAAGCCGGACGCCACGTTCTCCGTCCTCCACGGCGAAGTGGTGGCACAAATAGATTGACTCGCTGAAGGAGTGGCAATGTCCGACCTTTCCGTTCGATTCGAAGCTGCAGCCGAATCCGTTCAACTGCTACAAGAGAAGCCCGACAATGCTGACCTGCTCAAGTTGTACGCCTTCTTCAAGCAGGGGAGCAACGGTGACGTGACAGGGAAGCGGCCCGGCATGATGGATTTCGTCGCCCGCGCCAAGTACGACGCCTGGGCAAGCGTTGCCGGAATGACCCAAGATGACGCAATGCAGGCGTACATCGATCTGGTGAACTCGCTGGAGGCGAGATAGCGCGGCTTGATGTCGAGGCGTCGCTCAGAATCACTCGAGACTGTTTCAACCGGTGATGATGCTCAGATGAGCGCGCCGGTCCCTTGGTGAAGTCCGGCCTTGCGCTTCAGCTTGGAAAGATCTGAACTCGCAGTCGCGCCAGGTCGTCTTCCGAGACGCTGGTTCGTACCACCGGAAGGTGGGATGGCGGTCGATGGGAGTCCCACGCACCGCGGGCTTCAGCAACGGAGCGGCGGGCATCTTCGAGATCCAGTCGCGCTCCGGCCAACTCGACCACCCGGGCGGGATCCCGCGGAGCGTCCTGGTACACGGTCCACCGGCCGAGGAGGTCGGAGAATGCTCTCAAGAAAAGGGTGCGTGCCATGCGCGTGAGTGTATATCCGGTATTGGCCGGACTTCACGACACCAGTGCCCATTTCAGATGGTCCTCCGGCTCTAGCCCCGCAAACCCTGGACGCGACGCCGGTTGGTCACCGCTAGCGTCTGGCGTGAAATGCCGGAGCTACCCGACATCGTCGTCTATATCGAGGCACTGGAAGAGCGCGTGGTCGGCGAGACTCTTCGCCGCGTGAGGGTTACGGCTCCGCAACTGATGCGAACCTACGATCCGCCGATATCGGCACTAGAAGGGCAAGTAGTGCGCGGGTTGAGGCGAGTCGGCAAACGGATCGTATTCGAGTTCATCGACGAACTCTTCCTGATCATCCACCTCATGGTTTCCGGCCGGTTGGCATGGCAAAAAGCCGGTACCGCCGTCCCGAAGAAGGTTGGTCTCGCCGCGCTCGACTTCGAACACGGGACGCTCATTCTTCGAGAGGCCTCTACCAAGAAGCGGGCCGGTATGTGGATCGTCAGGGGAGAGGGGTCGCTGGCCGAGCACGATAGGGGTGGAATCGAACCGCTCGACGTCGATCTTGGAGCTTTCACCAAAGGGCTGACGCGTGAGAACCGAACGCTCAAGCGAGCTCTCACAGATCCGCGGATCCTTTCCGGCATCGGCAACGCATACTCAGACGAAATCCTCCACGCCGCCCGGCTATCGCCGGTCAAACGAACAAGCCGGCTGACAGAGGCGGAGATCGAGCGTCTGTTTGCGGCCACACAACACATGCTCATCGAATGGACCGACCGCCTTCGTGAAGAGGTCGGAGACGGGTTTCCGGACAAGGGTGTTACAGCCTTCCGGCCGGACATGGCCGTCCACGGCAAGTTTGGCCGGCCCTGCCCGGTGTGTGGATCAAAGGTTCAGCGCATCGTGTACGCGTCGAACGAGACCAACTATTGCGCGACGTGCCAGACCGGCGGCAAACTGCTGGCTGATCGCTCGCTGTCCCGGCTCCTCAAAGACGACTGGCCGAAGACGCTGGAGGAACTGGAAGAGCGAAACTAAGCGGCCGCGCCGACTCGGGCGCCGCCACTACCTGCCACCCGGCACTGCCCGGTCTACCTCTCATCCGGCGGCGAGGATCGTCAGGCCGAGGCTTGTCAGCAAGACCATCAATATGAGCATTGCGTACTGACTGCGGACCGCCGTCTTCACTGGGAAATCAGCAAGTGCCCGATCGTGGGCGAGAACCACCCCTGCTACGTGGCCGAGCACTATGGCGGCCACCTGTACATACCAAACGGATTCCGGAGACAGCCAGTAACTCACATCGCGATCTGCGGTTCCGAAGAGATCCCATCCCCGACCGAATGGGTCCGACATCGTAGAAATGAACAGTTGTCCCTCGAAGAGAACCAGGGTGAAGTAGTGGGCGAACGCGTAGGCCAGTGCGATTGGCACGAGAGTATGTGCGAACGACGCTGCCAGTGAGCCGGCCCGCCGCTCGATGCCACTCAAAGTAACGGCCGCTAGCGAAGCAAGCCAGTAGGCGCCTCCTATCAATGCGATGATCGTCACCATCCCCAGAGTCTCCGCCCACATCTTCCCGGACGCTTCACCAAGAAGGTCGCGCCACCACGACGTCGCAGACAAACCGTCGTAACTCACTGTCCCGATCATCAGAACAACGAAGAGGGTCAGCCCGGGCCATGCCGGCAACACCGGCAGAGCCCGTATCCAGCCCCGCCACACCAATCGTCCATCTGCGTTCCGACCGAAAGGAGCAATCCCGCTGATCAGCCGGTTGTAGGTCGTGAACGGCTCCCCGATTTGCAGGCCCGTCCTCGGCCCGGCCCAGGCGGCCATCGCCAGCACGTACAAACTGAAGATCAGGGCTGCCACAGCCAGCGTTCGCGGGCGACCCGAATCCAACCAAACCAGCTCGAGCCAGGTGAATCCAAAGAACACCCCGCTCGCCGGATAGACGCCCAACCTGGTGAGCAGATCGCGCCTTTCCTCAATGTCGGGCAAGATCCACCCCGACAACGTTCTCCAGGGGTTCAGTGGTGTGTATATGTTGCCGACGAGGGCGGTGAGGAACGGAACTACCAACCAGAAGACGATCCAAACCGTTGCCGGAGCGATGTTGCGAGTTCCGTTCTGGACGCCAAACAACCCGGCGCCGATGACCAGCACGAGGGCGGCAACTCCTATCACGGACAGGCTGTTTGCAGGCCACCCATCTACCCGGTACCGCTCCGGTCCCGTCTGTGGGCCGCTCTGGAGCCTAGGCACCTTCCAGAGAACCGAAAGAGCTACGAACGAGGCCACGAGTACAACACCCGCACCAACCAGGAAGTACCCGAGCGGAACGGGCAGATCTGCCCTCCCCCCGATTCCGTGCGCCAAAGCCGGAGAAGGAATCGTCACCGCCAAGCCGACGAGACCCAGCAAGACCTTTACCCGGGTCGAACGGGTCACGGATCCACTCGCAACTCGGCGATCAGAGTCCCGCCCTGCTCGAATTCGATCTCAAAGATGCCGGGTATCGAAGCTACGAACTCGATGACGGCAGGGTTGTCCGGGCCGACATCAGCGTGTAGGTCATATGTGTGCAGATGCACCTCATTGACCTGCTCCGAATGGATGGTGAGACGCACATCGTCGTCGAGCCCGGCTCTCACCTCCGCCACCTCTCCCGCGACTACCACCACCTCGAGGGCCGTCACGTCCGGGGCAGTCGTCGTTGTCGTGGTATCGGGAAGCTCGACAGATTCGGTGGTAGATGTGCCGGCAGGGAGAGTGACTTCAGAAGTAGGCGCAGCCACCGTCGACGATTCAGTCGCCGGGGCTGTCGGCGGAGTCGTCGTGGACTCTGCGACGTCTGCCCCGCAGGCTGCGGAGATCAACACGAGGAGAATAACGAGGCGATTGAGGCGCAACATCAGCGGGAGCATACAGAGCGGTGGACACCCCGGTGCCTTACCTGCCGGTCAGATGATTCGGTACCCGTGCACAAGCACCTTGCCTCACCCGGCGCGGCTTTCGCACCCCTACGCGGCGACGCGACGGTAGGTGATCGTTCAACCGAGCGAATACCAGGGTCGGAGCCGGTCCAGCACCTGCTCCCGACAGCAATACAGGTACTTGGTACCCGCTACCTACCTCCGGCCGAAGGGTGCCCACATCGAGAACACGAGACCCACGACCAGGCCGATGATCGGCAAGCCGATCACGCTGAATGTGTCGAGGGGGCGAACCCCGTACTGCTGAAGAAGTACTGCGACGAAAAGGCCAAGAAAGAGACCTGAGATCGAACCGAGAACCGGACGGCCGCTCATACCCTTGCCCTCCCTGCTGACAGGACACCGACGAGTGCCAGGACTGCTCCGGCAGCCGACCCACCGCCGACCGGCGTGGTGAGCGGGTTGCCTTCGAGCAGGATCATCACGCTGCCCTCACAGTCGCCACCTTCACCGCGATGAAATCCGCTGACTTCGTAGAGGCCGACCAGATTGACGGGAAGCTGATCCTTTGCCTCGTCGACCTGGTAGTTGCCCTTCGAGTCCTTCTTGCCGTCGGTGTTGAGGCCCTCCCAGTCGACGAAGACGATGCTGGCAGGGCCGATTACGACCCCCAGTTCACCTTGGAAATCCTTGATCACACTGCCGGTCGAGCCCGTCCACGACGCGATAAGGCCTTCCTCGTCCGGGATCACAATCGGGTTTGAGGGTGAATCGTTGGCTTCGGTGTAGGTCTTGTCGTCGATCGTCACCGTGCCACTGCACCCACCCTCGACGGCCGCCTGTGCAGCGGTTCCCATCAGGAGGAGGGCGCCGAAGAGGATAAACAACGTCGCAATCTTCCACTTCGATAAGCGTCTCATGCCAGAAACGCTACTCGTCGGAGCGACGATTTGGTGGGCTACTCGAGTACGTGGATGTTTCTGGCAGCTCCCATCTCTTTGAGGACCTGAGGCCACACGGTGACGCTGACTTCCCCCAGATGCGCTTTGCGGAGCAGGTACATGTAGGTGCGCGACTGGCCGATACCGCCACCGATCGAAAGTGGGATCTCGTCGTTGAGGATCGCCTTGTGATAGGGAAGTTCCAGGAAGTCGAGCTGTCCGGTGATCTCGAGTTGTCTGACGAGCGTCTCCTTCGTCACCCGCACTCCCATCGAGGTGAGCTCATGGCGTCTCTTGGTAACTGGGTTCCAGACGAGGATGTCACCGTTCAGGCCGTGCATCGGTCGGCCGTCGGCGGATGTCGTCGCGGTGGTCCAGTCGTCGTAGTCGGCGGCCCTCATCTCATGCGGGTAGCCATCTGCCAATGTATGTCCGATTCCGTAGATGAACACCGCCGGAAAGTCCTGCAGAATGGCCGTCTCTCGTTGTTTGCGCGGGAGTTCGGGGTATCTTTCGAGAATCTCCTCCGCGTGCAAGAACTTCAGTTCCGCCGGGATCGGCGGATAACTGCCGGTGAGTTGCGGGAACATGTCTTGTACAAGCAGGCCCGCTCCGTGAAGTACCTTCCAGATCTTTCTAACTACGTCGGTCAGATACTCGAGCGTCCGGTCGTCGGCGGTGATCGCCTGTTCCCAATCCCACTGATCTACGTAGGCGCTGTGATCGTGATCGAGGAAGTAGTCCTTGCGCACTGCCTTCATGTCGGTGCAAAGTCCCTCTCCCGGCGCCATGTCGAACTGGCTGAGAGCCATCCGCTTCCACTTCGTAGCCGCCTGGACGACCTGGGCGGTGATCGGAGTGTCCAGACCTAGTCCGCACGGGAACTCGACGGGCGTTCGGGATCCATCGCGGTCGAGGTAGTCGTTGACGCCGCTTGCCGCATCGACGATCAGTGGCACCTGCACCATCGTCAGGTTGAGTTCACGACAGAGGTTGTCTTCGATGTGGCGCTTGGCAGCAAACAACGCCTCCATCGTCTCCCTGTGGGTGAGTTCCGATCTGTAGTTGCCGGGCAGTTCATTGGCGAGATCGGCGTAATTGCCGATGCCGGGGCCGGCGAGGTCCGCCGTCTTGTCGGCGACCATAACGTCCTCCTGTGGTTCGACGTTCGAGCCCCGCCTCGATACCGAACCTACACGCCGTCAGGAACGTTTCTTGCGCGTCTGCCTGGCCGTCTCGACGTCGCTGACGAAGGTCTCGACTTCGATGGCTGCGATCGTCTTGCCGATCAGTTCGAGAGGAAGATCGTCCAGCTTGCGAAACCGGACGCACGACTTGCCCATGTCGTACCTCTTGCCGGTTGCCCGGTAGGCAGCCTCGAACTCCTCGGCTTTGCCGGGCAACGCGTAGACGCTGGTCAGGTACACGGCCATGTGGTTCTTCTGCGAAGCCAGCGCCGCGTACATGAGCGGTTGACCGTTGTAGGTGTCCGGGAAGGTTTCAATCGGAACCTGATAGGTGATCATTCCCCAGTTGATGACTTCCTCATAGCCATCCGGCAGATTGGCCAGGATCGTGGCGCGGACGGTCTCGAGCGCTGCGCGGCGCTCCTCAGGGAGGGTGCCCATGTAGTCATCGACTGTGGTGGCTTCTGAACGCATGTGATGAGTTTGGAGGAGGAACCGGAGGATTTCAAGCGGTTTGGGATTGAGCCATAGGCGATAGGCGGTAGGGGATATGCGATAGGCCGTAAGCGGTAGGCGATAGGCCGTAAGACAAAGGGCGATTGGCGATTGGC
>JAHEDJ010000001.1:257374-291518 GCA_024641325.1 bacterium
AGGCCAGAGGCCAGAGGCCAGAGGCCAGAGACCCGGTCACTGCCTAATGCCTACTGCCTTCTGCCTTCTGCTTACTCCTGGGTTGTCGCGGTGGGGTCTACTCGACTCTCCGATCGACGCCGTGATCTCCTGCGCCAGAACCAAATGATGGACACAAGCGGTATGCCGATCACCACGATGACCGGTAGGACGCCCAGCGCAAACCAGATCAATCCATCGACGATGCTCTGGAACGCATCGACGGTAGCGCGGAGTGCATCGCGCACGACCTCGCCCGGCTGCCAGCCCTCGTCGACAATCGGCGCGCCGGTGACTTCTGGGAAAAGGGAGATCTCCACCGTGGCTAGATCGATCAGATCGTCATACAGACGCTGGCGGCCCTGGAGGCGTTCGATCTCGTCGCGTACCTGTCGGATCCGCTCGAACACGTTCAGCAGTTCGTTGGCATCCGAGCTCGACTTCTCCCGTACTTCGGTGAGGATGACCAGGAGCTCTTCTTCGAGTGCCGTCAGGTTGCGGAGTTGCGCCTCGATATCGGCGTACTCTTCGGTGACGTCCTGGCTGCCGATACGCTTGGCGGTCACTTCGTCTGCCAGATCTTCAATCGAAGACAGAGTTGATGTCATATCTCCGGCCGGGATTCGAACGGTCAGGTCGATGAATGGACCGCGGTTCTCGTCGTCAGAACGGGTGAGGTCGGCTGAAGAAACGAAACCACCGGTGCGTTCAACCAGGCTGGTGATTCGGTTGAACAAGCCTTCGGTGTCATCGTCGGTCAGCTCCAGGTAGGCCTCCTGAATGATCTTGCGATCCTCGAGGGCGCCCCCGCCGTAGGCGAACCTGTCGTCCGCAGGTGCTTCGGCGGAGGTTTCTCCTCCGTCGCTACCACCGACGTCCATGTCGGCGGCGGGGGCCGCCATTTGATCGGCTGTGTCTTCTCCGCAGGCACCGAGCAGCATGGTCAGGGCCATGAGCGTGATTATGAGTTTCCGCATGATGTTCATCCCTCCTGGGGATATGACGTCACCATATCCCGCCCGGGTTCCCACTTGCCGATCGAACATATGTTCGATACGATAGAGAGTCCTTTCTGAGGACATGCGGGTGGATGAGACAGCGACGGCGCGGACGGCAATGCAGCCAGGAGGTACGAGTTGGGACCTCCGGGCAGAGCCAGGCCGGACTATCGGTCTGCTCGGGACTGCCGGTGGAGGTTTGACGAGGCTGGGACTTTCACTGCTCGTTGATTTGTCGCGAAGGGCACCGGTTGCTGTTGTTGATGTACGCGGGTGGATTTCGCCGATCGCTGCGTTCGAAGTCGGTATCTATCCAGAGCATCTGGTATTCGTGAGGAGTAGGGAACGTCTGCAGTGGCCCCAGGTGGTGGCCGCATTACTAGAGGGTCTTCAAGCGGTTTATGCCGAGGTACCGGTCGGCATACCCGACGCTCATTTGCGGCGATTGGCAGCGTTGGCCAGATCGCGGGGAGGAGCACTTCTGCTGCGCCCCCTCGATGGTCGGCTTCCTTCCGGTGTATCGCACCTATCCCTGCAATCAGAAGAGGTGAAATGGAACGGTGCAGATGCGGGACATGGATGTCTGAGGCGCCGGCATCTCCAGATGCGTGCATGGGGAAAAGGGATGGGTGGTATCGAACGGCTCATAGAGGTGGAGGAAGATGGCGAGAATCCTTTGCGTGTGGTGGCCGGAATGGTCGCTCCGACGGCAGGACGCGCCACCGGATAGCCCCTGTTTCGTCGTTCAGCAGCAAACCGGCGGGTTCCGCGTTGTGGCAGCGAACCCAAAGGCACGTAGCTCCGGTGTCGCGCAGGGTATGTCTCGCAGGGAGGCAGAAGGTTTGTGTCCCGGTGCAGTGGTGCTCGAACGGGACCTCGGCTTCGAAACAACGGACTTCGAACAGGTCGTCGTTGCCATCGAGAACCTCGTACCGAAGGTCGAGGTGGTCGAACCCGGTCTTGTCTTCGTTCCCATTCAAGGCGCGCTCCGTTACTACGGAGGTGAGCGTCCGCTCGTTGAACGGATGTTTGATCGACTCACCGAGTGGCCGGGAGGGAGGTTGGGTGTCGCCCACGGCCCTTTCGCCGCCAGGCGAGCCGCAGCTCTCGCCACCGAAGCGCCTGTGTGCGTCGATGATGATGTTGCGTTCCTGGCCGGCCTCACAGTCGATGTACTTCCAGATGACGACCTCGTAGCAACCTTCAGATGGTTGGGGATTGGGACGCTGGGAGAGTTGTCGCAGCTCCCAAGAGAGGCTTTGGCATCGAGGTTCGGTGAGCCGGGGCTCGTTGTTCACCGGCTTGCCAGCGGGGAAGACAGGATGGTGGCTCCCAGAGGGGTACCTGAGGACATTTCGGTAGAGCAGTTCTATGAGGAGCCGCTTCAGTTGCTCGACCAGGCAGGCTTTGCAGCTCGGGCCCTTGCCGGGCGATTGATCGTGGCACTCGATGAGTACGGGGCAGCTCCTTATAGGGTTGAAGTTTCGGTATGGGCGGCCGATGGTACGAAGAGGGTCAGAGTATGGCGAAGTGCCGATCCCTTCACCGAGCATGGTCTCGCCGAGCGAGTCTGGTGGCAGCTCCGGGCATGGATCGAAACGGCAGGAGTATCGGGCGGAATTGTCAGGCTTCGCCTTCAACCGGCAGACCTCTCCGATGCCGGACGCCAACTCTCTCTCGAGGAAGACACGGTTACCCGGCTCGAGGCCGTCAGAGCTCTCCATCGTGCGCAAGCCCTGGTTGGTCCGGATGCGGTACTCCAAGCGCAAGCGCAGGGTGGACGGAGGCCTTCTGAGCAGGTGGGCTGGTTCCGCTGGGGTGAGGAAGCCTCAATACCACAACGCAATCCGAAGGCTCCCTGGCCGGGGCGGGTGCCGTCACCAACCCCGGTGCTAGTCCCGCCCGACCCGCAGTCAATTGAAGTGGAGTGGGACGGGGGCATTCCTGCCCGTGTTCGTTTGCGAAGCAGGTGGGAAACGGTGACCACCTGGGCAGGGCCATGGTCTTTGGTTGGTCGCTGGTGGGAAGGTGAGGAAACGGTCGAGCGTTATCAGATTGTTACTTCTGCTACTGCACTGTTGTGTGAAGTGCGAGACGGTATCGCCTTTGTCGTTGGGATTTACGATTGACCGGATTGCTACCGGTATGACTTCGCACTTCTACAGGATCGAGCAGGAACGGGTATCTCGGTAGGCTTCACTAAACGCCCGCAGCTTCGACCATTTCCTCGATCTTCTGCTTCGTGAGATCCCGCAGCCTCACAACGTCTTTGCGGGTCAGCCCGGAGGTTTCGATTGGCTCCGAAATGGTCACCTTCATCGGTCCTCCGAAGATCGGCCTGTGCTGCGGCCACACCAGGTGGCCGCCGTGCACCATGACAGGCAGGATGGGAAGCCCGGAATCGATTGCGATTGCGAAGGCGCCGCGCTTGAAAGCGTGCACTTCCCCATCCCGGAAGCGGGTACCTTCCGCGTAAACGAGGATCGAGTGTCCACGTCGTATCACCTCCGCCGAGTGCGAGTTGATTTGCCCGTGAACTGCGGCTCCTGCCTGGCGGTCGACCTCGACGATTCCGATGGCCCGGAGGGCGGTGCCCAGGATCGGGACGCCGAACAGTTCCGTCTTGGCTAGAAACCTGATCGGCACCGGTAGGGCCAGGAAGTGGGCCGGAATGTCCAGGGCAGCCTGGTGATTGGAGACCACCACATACGAACGGGTCGGATCAACGTGTTCTTGTCCCGCAACGGTCAGCCTGACGCCGGCACCGGCGAGGATGGTTCTTCCCCACCAATGGATTATTTTCTCGATGCGCTCCGCGGACTCGTCGCGCCATGCGAGGAATGTGACCGACCACGCGGCGATCCAGGTCGCCAAACCGGCGACGGTGATCGCCAGCACAGTGCGAAATGGCGACTTGATCCACCGAAGCATCAGGGCAGCGTAGCCGTTCGTTGGCGGGCAAAAACGGATCGATGATGGATGAATACCCCGGCGGGGATGAGGAGCAGAGCCGCGCCCAGGGCGTTGAGGTAGGGGTATCCGGCGGCGGCGAGAATGATCCCGGACGACAGGCTCGCCGCCGCCCCCGACAGCCACACCGAAGCGTCGACGGCTCCCTGGAGTCGGAGCCGTTCGTCTATTGCCAATCCTTCCGTAAGGATGGCGCTGCCACCGATGAAAGCAAAGTTCCATCCGAGGCCGAGCAAGAACAGCGCGGCTACCAGCCTGGCCGTCGAATCGGCTGGAGCGGTTCCTGCCAGCGCAACAGAAATGAGCACGATCGCCATGCCGGCGGCAGCCACCTGGGGCCGTCCAAAGCGGTCTCCAAGAATCCCCGTAAGGGGTGAGAGAGCAAACATACCCAGCGTGTGGGCGGAAATGACGATGCCCACGATCTCGAGCCCGGCTCCGCCATTTCGAAGGAAGATGGGCGTCATTGCCATGATCAGGACCATTACGAAGTGGCTGGTCACCATGGAGGCGATGGCTACCTGAACTCGAGGCACGCGCGCCAGTGCCGCCAGCGGCTGAGAGGATACGATCCTGTCGCCGTCGTCCGATACCACCATCTTCAGTGGATCCGGACGCAGGAACATGGCATAGAAGCCGGCCGCACCGAGAAAAGCGAAGGCGGCGACAATGTACGGCCCGGAGAATGCCTTCAGCCCCGATCCTTCCGCGAGATCGGCAGACACTCTGAGCAGGTTTGGACCGGCTACAGAACCGATCGTGCTCGCCCACACGATCCAGCCGATGGCTGCCGTCCGGCGGCTGGTTTGATGGAGATCGGCCGCTGCGTAGCGAGTGAGGTGGCTGGCGCTGTTGCCGAAACCGAGTGAGAACATGGCGAAGATGAGCAATGCGAAAGACGCCGATCCGACGGCGAGGGCCGCTATCGCCGCAGCCGTCCCGGCGAGAATGTAAGCACCGATGAGGATCGGCCGGCGGCCCAAACGGACCGTCAGCGAGGCAAGGATCGTCGATCCCAAGGCGGTTCCGATCGTCGACGCGGCAGCCGGAACGCCTGCCAGATTGGATGAGCCCGTCAGGTCTTCGGCAGCCAGACCGGCGACCGTGATGGCTGCGATGAAACCTGTGCTGGTGAGGCCAACTCCGCTGAAGAGGACGCCGGTTAGTTTGCGGCGCACAAGCGCGGATTGGTCGGGCATCGGGCGATTCTAGAGGTAGTGGCTCAACCGTCCTTCGTCGCACTGTTTCCAGTCGGCACGAGCTCCGGGATCGTAGACGAGTACTCGAGTGCTTCGAGGATGGTGGGTAGCGCGGCCTTGGCCCACACCTCATGGCCGCGCTTGTTCGGATGGAATCGATCTGCTGAGAAGAGGTGCTGGTCCGAACGGTAGGTGGGCGTTGTCAGTTCCCACATGGGGATGTGGAAGATGCGGTCACTTTCAGCCGCGATGCGGCCGTGCGTCGCGTGGGTGGCTCTGGCCCGCGAGGTTGCTATAGCGCTGAGGGGGAAAGGCAGCCTCGGGGCTGTGCCGATGTCACCCGCGCCGGCGAGCACGATCGTCCGCGACCGCTCGAGTAAGGCGGAACAGATGGTCGTCAGAATCTGGCGCATTTGCAGTTGGGTCATGCCGCGCAAGGCGTCGTTGGAGCCGGCAGAGACCAGTACCATGTCGTATCCGGTCGAGGTCTCCTCGATCTGGGTGAACAAGACGTCGTTCAGTCTGGCGCCGCCAAAGGCGAAGCTGTCGATCCGGATCCGGTACTGCTCTGTCAGTTGGGGGATGAGTTGTCGCACCCAGATGTCGTCGGCCGAATAGAGACCCGGGCCGGTGATAGTGCTGTCGCCGAGCAACGCGATTGTCCGATGCGGCAGGTTCGGGTCGCCGAACTCCCCCGACGGATCGAGATCAGGGAACGACGGGAAGTCGTAATGGGCGGCCCACTGCTGTTCCATCCACAGCACAGCAAGAAGCGCCACTCCGGCGGCGCCGGCGCTTCGCGTGAGTCTGCGTACCGGCATCATTATCCGCTCTTCCCTACAACAACGTAGCATGTGTCGCTGCGGAGGTGGATCATTGCGGTTGGGACTCAATCTGGGTTATGCGGGCGTCGGCGCTGGAGAGATCGTCGCCGAGGCAGAACAGCTGGGCTACGACTCGGTGTGGGCAGCAGAAGCGTGGGGTTTTGACGCGGTATCCGTTCTGTCCTGGCTGGCTGCCAAGACAGAACGGATACATGTTGGTTCCGCGGTTCTTCAGATGCCGGCCAGAACGCCGGCAATGACGGCGATGACTGCCTACACGCTCGACGAGTTGTCCGGCGGCCGTATGCGGCTCGGGCTTGGACTGTCCGGTCCGCAGGTCGTCGAAGGCTGGCATGGTGTTCCCTACGGCAAGCCGCTGGGAAAGACGCGTGAATACGTGTCGATCGTGCGTCGCGTACTGGAGCGCCGCAAACGACTCCAGCACGATGGCATCCATTATCAAATCCCGTACCAGGGGGCCGACGCGACAGGATTGGGCAAGCCGTTGATGCTCATCGGCCGTCCAACCCGGCCGGACCTCCCCATTTATCTTGCTTCGATTGGCCCGAAGAACGTGGCTCTGACTGCAGAGATTGCCGACGGCTGGTTACCGGTCTTCTTTTCGCCGGAGCATGCTCGAGAGGTTTTCTGGCCTCATCTCGAAGAAGGCTTCTCCCGGTCTGGTGATGGGCGCAATCGAGCCGTGTTCGACGTTGCCCCAACAGTCTCGGCGGTCATCACCGACGACCTCGACTCCGGCCGCGCTCAGATCAAACCCTACCTGGCCCTCTACATCGGCGGGATGGGGGCAAAGAGCCGCAACTTCTACAACGATCTGGCCGGGCGCTACGGCTTCGAAAAGGAGGCCCGGGAGATTCAAACCCTCTATCTGGCCGGGCGCAAAGAGGAAGCCATCGCTTCCGTTCCAGATGCGCTGGTCGATCTGACCAGCCTGGTCGGAACGCGAGAAATGGTGCGGGATCGTCTGGAGGTGTGGAAGGAATCGGGGGTCACGTCGCTACTCGTGGGCCTGACGGATTTGGTCACGCTCCGAGCGCTGGCAGAACTCGTCCTGTAGGCGAACGTCGGCCCTCCCGAAGGAGGGCCGACGACAGGGCCGGGAGGAGAACCGGCTACTTCGCCAGGACCGTGAAGGTGAACACCTTGGAGTGCCCCTCGGAGTCGCTGATCGTCACGTTGAACGGTTGGTTGGGAGTGGCGCCCTCGAAGAACACTTGAAGGTCCCAGTATCCGAGGTCTCCTGCCATCGTGCTGGCGCCGCCGAAGGGTGACTCTGCCCAGATCGTTGCACCGGGTGTGGCGGTTCCCTTGAAGACGTCGTACGGCGGGTTCTCGCTGCACGATCCGTACTTCTGGATAACGCTGAAACCGATGGGGGTAGGTTCGTATCGGAAGTCGAAGGTTCTCCGGTCACCCTCCGTTGTCTCAACAACGATGCCAATCGTCTGACCGGGCATGAGCCCCGCGAAGTGAACCTTGAGATAGAACTCACCCCCCTCAGCCACCGTCTCAGCCGAGCCGTAATCAGAGTAAGCGCCGATAACGGTTCCGGGTGTGGCAGTCCCTGTGAACTTCTCCCATTGATCGGAGTTCACTCCGTACTTCTGGGTGATGGTGAAGTCGTATTGGGCATCCGGGTTGTATTTGCTCTTGAACTCGAATGTCTTCGAGTGCCCGTCGGTATCGGCGATCTTGACTGCGAACCACTGGTAGTAGGGGGCGCTGGGGAACTTGACTTTCATCTCCCACTTGCCCTTTTCGGTCACCGTTGTCGACGCAGAACCGAAATCTGATGTTGCCTTCACTGTGGTGCCCGGTCGTCCGGTTCCGTAGAAGACGTCGTACGGCGGATTGGCCGCGGAGACTTTGTAGCTCTGATTGGCCGTGAACGCATGCTCGCCTTCGGCAGAGCTGTAGAAGACCTTGACGGTTGCCTCAGACATGTTTCCGGCCTCATCGAATGCCTTGATGGTGGCCAGATTTCCGCCGGGTTCGAGAAGGAGGACAATGGACCAGTAACCGTCGGCGTTGACATCGGCCCTGAACCCGGCCGCTTTGACGATCGCCCCCGGCTCGACCTTGCCCTCGAACCTCAATTCCCTGGTGGATACGGTCGCCCCGTACTCCGGAGACGTGATGATGAGATCCGGCGGGTTGGTGTCGACACCTTTTTCCGGGGTTTCTGCCGCCACCGGCTTTTCCTCGGCCGGCTTTTCGTCTTTGGGAGCCGGCGCCTCCACTTCCTCTTGGGCCTTGATCGTGGTCGGTGTCTTGGACTTCTCGGCCGTTTCGTCGACAGCCGGAGCCTCCTGCTCCTCCAGGGAGAGAAGCGTGTCGAATTCGGCGGCCTCTGCGTCTGCAAAGTTGTCGTCGGCAGACGGCAAGTACTCGCCCATCTGAGCGAGGGCAATACCGCCGGCGATCACGACTACGAAGGTGGTGGCGAATATCCCGAGCCTGCGAAACACGTTGATCCTCCTGTGACTGGTCATCACTTGTAGGTGTCGTATGGTCACTGTCAGTGGTTACTCGCAGCACAAGCGCAAAAGGTTTACTCGAGGCCTTGGGCGCAGTCCGGGCGTCGTCACATCGTTGGGAGGGGTTCCGGCCGGTGGCCCGCCGCCGGAAAGCGAACTGCGAATTACTAAGCGTTAGGTCAAGAGATTCTCCTTGGCCGCGCCAATAGCGTACCGAACATATGTTCGATACAATCAATCTCGTCCCATGTCTTATGCAGAACTCCACAGCCACACCAACTTCAGCTTTCTCGATGGGGTATCACATCCTGAAGACCTCGTATATCGGGCGGCAGACCTGGACTACCGGGCTTTGGCAGTCACCGACCACAACGGAATGTACGGCGCAGTTCGGTTCGCCAGGGCTGCACGAGAGGTAGGACTTCCGGCGGTGTACGGGGTGGAGATCGGGCTGAACCGCGAGTCGCGAGTTGCCGGTCGCGACTCGGAGGAACCGATAGCTTTGGCTTCGCAACGTGATGTCGAGCGACTCGCGACTCGCGACGAGCTAACCGCTACCCGTCGCGGCCGGACCAGGAGATCGCACGGTTCCAAGCCCATCGATCCGCCGTCTTCAGACCATCTCGTACTCCTGGCGCCCTCTCCCGAGGGGTATGCCGCTATCAGTCACCTCGTCACCAGAGCGCAGTTTCGCGGTGAAAAGGATCTGCCTATCTACTCGTGGAACGATCTCGACGAGGCGGCCCGAACCGGCCAACTGATTGCACTCACCGGATGCTGGCAAGGGGCCGTGCCCGCTGCCGCTCGACCGGGTCACCTCGACGCGGCCCTGACGGCTGCCGCCCCTCTCCGCGAGATATTCGGGAACCGGCTCCATATCGAACTATGGAATCACCGCATGCCTGAAGACGATCTTCGCAACGATGTGCTGTGGGAGGTAGGGCGACGATTACGACTTCCGGTTGTGGCAACCAACAACGTTCACTATCACGACCGCAGAGAAGCCGATCTGGCAGATGTGGCGGCGGCCATTGCAGGGCGACGATCACTCTCCGACCAGGATGGGTATAGGCCGGCAGTTGATGAGCGGCACCTCAAGAGGCCGCAAGAAATGATCGAACGGTTCTCCGCCTATCCGGGTGTCGTTGAACGGTCGGTGCGTTTGGCGGAATCCTTGGCATTCGATCTCAACCTGGTTGCACCTCAACTGCCCGACTTCCCGATGCCCGGCCACTTCCGATCCGAGACGGAGTACCTGAGGCACCTTACGTTCCAGGGCGCCAGGGAGGTATACCCGGACGGTGCTGGGGGAGTCGACCCCGTGGCGGCGGCCCGCCTTGAACATGAACTGGAAGTGATCGGCAAGCTCAACTTTCCCGGCTATTTCCTGGTCGTGTGGGACATAGTTCAGTTTGCAAGAAGTCAGGAGATCTACTGTCAGATTCGTGGATCGGGAGCAGATTCGGCAGTGTGCCGGTGTTTGGGGCTGACGAGAGTCGACCCTATCCGTTTAGGCCTTCCTTTCGAACGGTTCCTGACCGAAGAGCGAGGGCGACCTCCGGACATCGACCTCGATCTGGAGGCCGACCGGCGCGAAGAGGTTATTCAGTATTGCTATCGCCGCTATGGACGGGAGCGGGCGGCGATGGTTGCGAACGTCATTACTTACCGCGCCCGATCCGTGTTGCGCGACGTTGGAAAGACATTCGGGTTCACACAAGCTCAGGTCGACGGACTCTCAAAATACGTCGATACGAGAGATCCGGGGAAGTTGCGTCTCGAGGCACCATTGCCGGAAGGCATAACGGCAGAGTTCGTCTACGACGTTTGCCACCGTATGGATGGATTTCCTCGCCACCTGGGTATTCATTCCGGCGGCATGGTCATTGCCGACCGTCCACTGTGGAAGGTGGTGCCGGTCGAGTGGGGACGGATGGAAGGTCGATCGGTTATCCAGTGGGACAAAGATGACTGCGCATCGATCGGCATAGTCAAGTTCGATCTGCTCGGCCTTGGCATGCTCAACGCACTTCACCTAACGGTGGACACGATCGAGGCGGCACACGGGATCTCCGTCGATCTGGCAACTATCCCACAGGAACCGGCTGTGTACAGGATGCTCACCAAGGCCGACACGGTCGGCGTGTTCCAGGTCGAATCGAGAGCACAGATGGCAACGCTGCCGAAGATGAAACCCAAGACGTTCTACGACCTGGCAGTCGAGGTAGCCCTAATCCGGCCGGGGCCGATCCAGGGGCAATCGGTGCACCCGTACCTGAGACGCCGGAATGGAGAGGAGCAGATACGGTTCCCGCATCCGCTCACCGAACCGGTCTTGAGCAAGACCCTGGGTGTCCCTATCTTCCAGGAACAGCTGATGGAACTCGCCAGGGTGTGTGCAGGGTTCGATGGCAACCAATCGGATCGACTGCGATCGGCGATGACACACAAACGATCTGATGAGGCGATGGGGCGTCTCCGTGATGAGGTGTTCGATGGCATGGCGGTCAACGGCATTCTCGGTGCGGCCGCCGATGAGATCTGGGAGAAGCTGCAGGGATTCGCTTCGTTTGGGTTCCCTGAGAGCCACTCTGTGAGTTTCGCCTATATCGTCTATATGTCGGCCTGGTTGAAGTACCACTGGCCGGCCGAGTTTCTGGCCGGTCTCCTCAACGCCTATCCGATGGGCTTCTACAGCCCCAACAGTCTGGTGCAAGACGCTGCCAGGCACGGAGTTGTGGTGCGCAACCCGGATGTGAACGCTTCGTGGCATGACTGCACGATTGAGCCACACGATGCCGACCCCGACGACCTGGCTGAGTACTACGGGCAGACGTGGCGACGGGGGAGAGGGCCGGTTGACGACTCGCTTCGCCCGGCCGTGGCGGTCAGGCTGGGTCTGCGGTATGTGCGCAATCTGGGAGAGGCGGAGATCACCAGGGTTGAGGCGGCCCGGCAGGCCAACGGCAGGTTCCGGTCGCCGCAGGATCTTGCTCAGCGGACGGGGTTGAAGGTTGATGCTCTCGAGGGTTTGGCCGCTGCCGGTGCGCTCGAATCTCTGGGATTGAGCAGGCGAGAGGGTTTGTGGGCGGCCGGTGCCCTAGCCGAGATCAGTCCGGAGCGATTGCCGCTGGCGCCGGGCGCCGATCCACCGCAGTTGCCGGGGATGAGTGAGGAAAGCGAAGCCCAGGCCGATTTGTGGGCAACCGGAATCTCAGTTCGGCACCCCGTTGAGTTCGTAAGAGAGCGTCTCGACGCACTCGGTTGCCTGACTGTTGCCGGGGCTTTGGCAACAGAACGCAACGGTGTCCGGGCCAGTATCGGGGGCATCGTCACTCACCGTCAGCGCCCATCAACTGCCAAGGGGGTGATCTTTTTCAACCTCGAGGACGAGACGGGTTTGCTCAACGTGATCGTGTTGCCGGACATCTGGCAGAAGAACCGTGAGGTCGCCAGGCGGAATCCCGGTCTGGTAATTGAGGGTGTCCTGGAGTTCCGGGATGGTGTAACGAACTTCGTGGCGAGATCGTTTGCCCCGTGGCCGGTCAAAGGCATTGCATCTCGCAACTTCCGTTGAATCTGTCCGTTCCGGCATGACCTGCTCGACCAGCACGCAATAGCCACGCCGGAGCGGAGAAACCTGGGACCATGGGCGGGTGATCGGGACACTGAACGAAGGATCTCTGCATGCTCAGCTCAAGGAGTGGTATGCCAAAGACGGCGATCTGATCGAGCACCCGGTCGACGGGTATGTGATCGATCTCGTGCGAGGTGGTCTTCTTGTCGAGATCCAGACCGGCGGCTTCGCTCCTTTGCGTAAGAAACTCGATCGATTGCTCGAAACACATCCGGTCCGGCTGGTAGCGCCGATTGCAAGGGAGCGGCGGATATTCCGGATGGATCCTGATGGCGAGGTCCTTTCGTCGCGTAGGTCTCCCAAGCACGGCCGCATGGAAGATATCTTCGGCCGGTTGGTGAGCCTTCCGACCTTCATCCAGCGAGACGGGTTCGAAATCGAGGTGCTGTTGACCGTTGAAGACGAGTATCGGGTCCACCAGTCGGGGAAGTCCTGGCGGCGTCAGGGGTGGGTCACCGCCGGCCGGGCGCTGGAGAGCGTTGACGATTCGCAGAGTTTTGCCTCTGCCGGCGATTTGGCGGAGTTGCTGCCGGATGGTCTGGCGGAAACGTTCACGACTTCTGACCTTGCAGAGCACTTGTCTTCTTCGCGGCGACTTGCGCAGCAGATGGCCTACTGCTTGCGACTACAGGGGGTGCTGGAGATCAGCGGGAAGTCCGGCAACGCGATCGAATACGGCCGTCTCGCCTAGAACCGGCGAGACCCTCTTCGTTACGGGGCGCATCCCCACGGCGCCCAGCCGCGAACTCCCCACAGCCATGCCGCCGCTGCCGTGTTGGCCTCTGCATCGAAGATGCTGGCGCCGGCGTACCCGGACTGCTCAGCCCGGTCAGCCCAGTAGTCCTCATGATGTTGAAACAGCCCTCCATATCCGTACGGGTTGTACGCGTTCGGGTTGAAGCCGGACTCGCAGCGAGCCACTTCGACGGCGTTGTCGACCTCCTCGGCGGGGAAGAATCTGGCGGCCAAGTCGCGCATTTCGCTCTCGGTCAGGGGGCCGCTGGAAGGTACGGTGGTCGGCGGCTGGGTGGTGGTCGTCGTCGTGGACGAAGTAGTCGTGCTCGATGTGGTGGTGGTGGGCGGCAGCGTCGTGGTCGTCGTGGGAGGTTGAGTTGTGGTGGTCGCGGGCCTCGTCGACGTCGTTGTTGGAGGCTCCGTCGTGGTCGTCGAAGCGGGGGCGGTCGTTGTTGTCGACGAGGTAGATGTCGTCGAAGTGCCAAGTGATCCAGACAGCAGCTCGAGGCGCGACAGAGAGGCATCGAACAACCCGTCAAAGGCGACCGGGTCGAGCGAGATCACCGCCGGGGCCGGGAGCACGCTCGAGGCGACTGCCGCGAACGACATGCCGGCGAGGCGCCCGGCAGCCTGGCCACGCTCGGTCGGAACCGCCACCTCGGCCGGTGGTGCGGGCGCGTCTACGGACGCCGGGGCAAAGACCGCGAAACCGGCGAAGAACAAGGCGATGAAGGTGATGCCTGTGGCAATGAGGAAAGCGAAACGTCGCATGAAGTGAAAGACTCCCGGTTGAATGAGTCCAACCGGGAGTCAGGGTATGCCGGTTTACGGGTTACAACAAGTCTAACCTGGCAAATATTGGCTGGCTAGGCCTGGGGTCCGGCCTCGATTACGCCTTTCGAAGCCCTGTCGGCGTACTGCCTGAAATTGGCCTGGAACATGCCGGCCAGCTTCCGGGCCTGCCGATCGTAGGCGTCGGGGTCTTTCCAGGTGTCGCGCGGGATGAGTAGTTCGGTCGGGACACCCGGAACCTCGGTCGGTACCTCTAGGCCGAAGATGGGGTCGACGACGAACTCGACGTCGTCGAGGTCGCCGGCGAGGGCGGAGTTGAGCATCGCACGGGTGTGCGGGATTCGGATGCGATACCCGACCCCGTGTGGTCCGCTCGTCCAACCGGTGTTGATCATCCAGAGACCCGGGGTGAACTCGTCGATCTTCTCGGCCAGCACGTCGGCGTAGTACGAAGGCGGCAGCGGGAGGAACGGCGCTCCGAAACAGGGCGAGAACGTCGCTTCCGGGTCGACTACTCCGCGTTCGGTTCCGGCCAACTTGGCGGTGTACCCGGACACGAAGTAGTACATCGCCTGTTCCTTGGTAAGGCGAGAGATCGGCGGCAATACACCGAAGGCGTCGGCGGACAGGAAGACGATGTTCTCCGGATGGCCCGCCATCCCGCTCTTGACGACATTCGGGATGTGCACCAAAGGATAAGCACATCGGGTGTTTTCGGTGTGGGTCGAGTCCTCCCACTCGGGAGTGCGACTCGCCTCGTTGATGACGACGTTCTCCAGAATGGTTTCGAACTGGTTGGCGGCCCGGTAGATCAGTGGTTCGTCTTTCTTGCTCAGGCTTATCACTTTGGCATATGAGCCACCTTCGATATTGAACACCCCATCGGCACCCCAGCCGATTTCGTCGTCGCCGATCATGCGGCGGGACGGATCGGTGGCCAGCGTCGTCTTGCCGGTGCCGGACAAGCCGAAAATGACGGCAGAATCTCCGGCCGCGCCGACATTGGCCGATGAGTGCATGCTGAGCACGCCCTTCTTGGGCAGCAGATAGTTCATGACGGAGAAGACCGACTTCTTCATCTCACCCATGTAGGTCGTTCCCCCGATCAGCAACACCTTGTGCGCAAAGCTGATGATGATGAAGACCTCGCTGCGGGTACCGTCCCGCTCCGGTATCGCCTGGAACTCAGGGGCATGAACGATGGTGAAGTCCGGCATGAACGGTTCGATCGAGTCATCGTGGTGATAGGTGCGCGGCAAGCGGAACATGTTGCGGCAGAAGTGGGCGTGCCAGGGGCTTGGAGTGATTGCCCGCACTGCCAGACGGTATTTCTTGTCCGCTCCCGCGTAGACGTCCTGTATATAGAGATTGCGCTCGGAGAGGTGTTCGGCCACCCGGTTGTATAAGGCCTCGTACACTTCGGTCTCGATCGGGTGGTTCACGTCGCCCCACCAGATGTCGTTTTCGGTCCCGGACTCACGAACGATGAACTTGTCCTTCGGGCTCCGGCCCGTATAGGGAACCGTGTTGACGACGAGCGGGCCCTTATGTGCCAGCCTGCCGAGGCCCTGTTCGAGGGCATGCTCGACCAAGACCGGGGTGGATGTGTCCCAGTGGACGTCACCTTTCGGGGTAATTCCGTGTACAGATAGGTCTCTCATGGTGCTGCTCCGTTGGTGGGTAGATCGATTGTGTGGTGGAAATCGGCGAAGGCGTTTGCCGATGGTTATCAGACGAACTCGACGTCGTAATCCCGGGTGATGACGATGTTCGCACGAGCCCGGTGCGGCGCGATTATCTCGTGCTCGATCTCGAGAACGCGCTCGATGAAGGGGTCCATGGGCTCACGGCCCCGCTGCTCACGAGCGGCTCGGGTTTCGAGTCGGTTGCGCGCGATGAAAACCCTCGTGTCCACGTTTTCCAGGAGGCTGGTATAGGTGCCCTCCGCAATGATGATGTCGAGGCCGGCCAGTGAAAACACTTCCGTGGTGATTTCGTCATCGTCGTAGATCACGAGGGGTTTCTCGATTTGATCCTCACCGGCAATCGCGGCTGCCAGATGATCGTCGAGGAGGTCGATATGCACCTCGTTTGTGCCGACCCAGTCGATGTTCGCCACTCGGGTTTGATGATTGGTGCGGGGCGGATACACGAAGTAGTCGTCTTGTTGGAGTACCCCCGACGAGAACCCTCTTCTCTCGAGTTCCTCGGCGATTGCCTTGGCCGTCTCCGACTTCCCGCTTCCCGACTCACCGGCAACTGTGAGCGTGTATCGCGCCGGCTTCGAGACGATCGCCGGAAGTATCTTCTCCACGATCGCAGAAGCTGCCGCTCGGTGATGCTCCTCTACGATGATGATGTCACCGCGCACAGCCGCCCTCCTCTACTCGTTGTCGCAACCCAGGGTAACCGGCTCTTGCGCTCGCGATTACACCTTCACCCCAGGCCGATATCATTGCATTGTTGTCATTGTCAGGAGATCCATCACATGCCGATCAGCACGAGCCTTGAAGCAGCGTATAACGAGCAGATAAACCTCGAGATGGCCTCGTCTTACGCCTACCTCCAGATGGCCGCTTTCCTCGACGAAGAGAACCTTCCGGGAATGTCGTCCTGGATGAGAATGCAGGCGGAGGAGGAGCGCGTCCACGCGTTGAAGTTCTTCGACTTCGTGTTGGAACGTGAGGGCCATGTGGAGCTGACTTCGATCGCTTCCCCTGGTTTGTCACTAAGTACCGCATTGTCGGCATTCGAGGCGTCGCTGGGTCATGAGCGGAAGGTGACCGCGGCAATCAATGATCTCTACGCGCTGGCCACCGACGAGCGCGACTTCGCCAGCTACCCACTTCTCAACTGGTTTGTTGAGGAGCAGATCGAGGAGGAGTCGACGGTTGGCTTGATTGTCGAGCAACTGAAGATGATCGGCGATGATCGAACGGCGCTGCTGATGCTCGATCGTGAACTCGGCGCCCGTCAGCCATCGGCCGAGGGCGAGTAGTCAGGCCCCGGCCGTCCACGCCGGCACCAACTGGGCCGCGCAGCAGAGCGGAAGACCTGACCGGGCAAGAAGCCCCGGCCTCCGTAATCGCCGCCAATGTGGGGAACCTCAGAGCGCGGTCAGTCGCTCGACGACTGTCGCCCAGACAGATCCGGCCGGTGCTATCGGATCGAAGTGGTCGGCCCCGTCGATTTCGAGGAGCTCTACTTTTGTGCCCGGCCGGCGGGCCTCCTCGACGTAGGAGTGCGCGAATGAGATCGGCACCCGGTCGTCCTTCGTTCCATGAACGATGATGTGCGGCCGGTCGGCCGGTAGCAACCGGAGCGGAGAGGCCACCCGGTACGCTTCGTCACGCGGCGCCTTTCCCAGGAAACCGGCCACGGCCCCGTCACCCAGGTTGGTTGCTTCGGCGGCCTCGAGGTCTGTGATCCCGGCCAGCGAGACTGCCGCTCCGGGCAGCACTCGCGGCCCGGCCCCCGGATCGCCGTCCTTGAGGCGGTGACGGTTGGCGGCCCAAAGGGCCAGCTGGCCGCCCGCCGAGTGGCCGAGCACGATGACGCGCTGGAGATCGAGGTGGTCTTCGGCAGCCAACTCATCTAGGTGATCGATGGCGGCCGCCACGTCTTGCAGGGTGGCCGGATAACCGCCACCCATCCCGACCCGGCGGTATTCGATGTTCCACGTTGCGAAGCCCCTGGCGGCGAGATCGACTGCGAGAGCGTCCATGGTGTCGCGGGTCCATTGGTGCCGCCAGTATCCACCATGGATGAGAACGGCGACAGGGTGCGGTCCCCGGCCGTCGGGCAGGCGAAGGTCACCGACGTGGCTGTCGCCGGTGGCATATGGCAGTCCCCTGGGCGGTTGTGCCTCCCGGTGGACCAGATGCTCGATCGCCCAGCGGTAGCCGTCAACGCCGCGGCCGTAGATGGTGTGGAGGCACGCCGGCGTCACTACCGAATGGGCGCGCCACGGCTCTCGCTCCTTGATATTCGAGATGTGGACCTCGACAACCGGCAGTTCAATCGCCTCTATTGCGTCGTGTACTGCGTAGGAGTAGTGCGTGAGGGCGCCGGGATTGAAGACGATCCCGTCCATGTCTTGGCGGGCCGCGTGCAGCCGATCGATCAGAACACCCTCATGGTTCGACTGGAACGCCTCGACCTCTAGCCCGTGAACCGCGCCCCAGTCTGCGCACAATTGATCGAGTTCGCCGAGCGTGGTGGATCCGTACGTTTCGGGTTTCCGGGTCCCGAGCAGATTCAAGTTGGGACCGTTGAGGATGAGGATGCGACGCATGATGAGAACAGGCTACCGGCCGTTACCGGCCAAGGCCGCCGTGCATGCCCCGTCCGGCCCGATGGAACTCATCCCCAACGAGACTGGGGTACCCAGAGATTGGCGTCGCCGGGTACGCCGTACTTGATCAGGGTGAAACACAACAAAGCCGCGGCCAGCGGGATCGGGTGGTCGGCCAACATCGAGTTCGATTCGAACGTGCCGAGTTCGGTCTCGTGCTCTCGGAGCGACCATCTGCGCAAACCGGCGCGGCGGCCCGCCGGGTACAGGTTGTAGGCAAAGGAGCGACCGTTGATGCCGTAGGACCGATTTCCGTGCGGTGCGGCCACCGCAAGCTTGCCTCCTGCGCACGTGACCATCGGCACTATGTAGGGGCCGGCTCCGGCCGCCGTTAGTCGCCATTCAGTCCCGCCGGGGAGATGAACCCTGCGACCTGTGCCGAAGAACACTCTGAACCATCCGCCTCGACCAAGCCGGGCGAGCACACGCCCGTCTTTTCCCTCAAAAACCGAGACCGGGAACAACCATCCCACGCGCCGTATCGACGCCGTGCCGAGAACAAACTCCATTTCTCGAATGGTAGGCCGCCGACGCGCCGAACCCGTTGGCGCCGGCGGTCGGACCGGTGGGCGTGCGCCGGGAGAGCCATTTTCCGTTAGGTAAACCTTTCCTCGCGCCGATACGAGTTACGGGTATCACAACCCGCAGGGATATATGCGACGAGAGAGAGGCGTACCGCGTGGTGCGGCACGTGGACGAGATGCAGGTGATAGCGCGGCCGGAACGGTTCGACGTGTTCTACCAGCGTGAGTATCGAGCAGTCGTCGGTCTGGCCTACGCGTTGTCCGGAAGCCGGCTGGCTGCAGAAGATCTTGCCCAGGAGGCGTTCATGACGGCACACCAGCACTGGGAGAAAGTCGGGATGTATGAGTCGCCCGGCGCCTGGGTACGGCGCGTCGTTTCCAACAAGTCGGTGTCCCTCTATCGGAGAAGGGCTGCGGAAGCCCGGGCACTCGCCCGAGTAGCCCTCGACCGTCAGATAGCGTTACCGCAACTCGCATCAAACGACGCCGAGTTTTGGCAGGCGGTCCGATCGCTGCCTAGGCGCCAGGCACAAGCCATCGCCCTCCATTACCTCGAGGACCGTTCCGTCGCCGACGTGGCAGCGATTCTCGGTTGTACCGAGAGCACCGCCAGGGTTCACCTGCACAAGGGACGGAAGAACCTGGCCGGTCGATTGGGGGTGTCGGAATGACCCTCGATCAACGGGCCAGAGAAGCAACTGAAGGGCTGAGATCGACGGTGGCGGGGCACCCGCTGCTGCTGATGAATCCGGCCCCTCAGAGGGCGCCGATCCTGGCCAGAGCGGTGTCGTTTGCCGGAGCGTTCGTAGTGGTCATCATCGTCGGATACATGATGCTCCAGACCAACATGTTCGCGGCAGACGACGAGGCTGCCGAAACAACACCAACGACGTCGACCGTCGTGACGACGACCGTCGGTACTCCCGCAACAACGATGGCAGTGGTTCCGCCCGTCCCGTCCGAAGGCGGTGGCGTCGAATCGCCGCAACCCGGCGGCCAAACGCCGACCACCGAAACGGCAGATCTCAATCCGCCGGTACTCGTGATCTCGTCTCCGCTGGACGGTGATCGCCTGAAGGAAACGGCGGTCACCTTCGCCGGGACCACGGAACCGGGTGCGGTCGTCGCAGCCGGGCCGTATCAGGCCACGGTCGCCGCCGATGGATCGTGGTCGATCGTGCTGATGCTGAGTGAAGGAGGCAATAGAGCTTCGTTCACGGCAACGGACGCGGCCGGCAATTCCGCGGAGGCGTCGATCGTCGTCTATTACGACCCTCCTGAGACCAAACCCAAACTGCCTCCCGGCGAATGGGCGTTCACGGCGCATGCAACCTACGGCGAGTGTGCACTGAATCCGCCCTACGACGAGTACTACGGAACCGCCGCACCGGGCACCAAGATCCTCATTCTCTCCGACTTTGGATCGGGCTCGACGGTTGCCAATGCAGCGGGGGAGTGGTGGGTCAAGGTTGAGTTTCCGACTGCTCCATACGGCAAGGTGTTCGTAGTCAAGGCAAAGAACGAGACGACGTTCGAGAAGATCGCATTCGAGTTCGTGAGCCTGGTGAAGTGAGTGACGGCGATAGGCAAATGGCGATAGGCGATAGGCAGTAAGCGGTAGGCGATTGGCAGTAAGCGGTAGCCGTAAGCCGTAAGCCGTAGGCGATTGGCGATTGGCGATGGGCAATTGGCTCCCGGTTGAAGCCGGGGTCGGGTATACAGGCCATTGGCCGAGGGCCATAAGCTGCTTATTGCTTATTGCTTATTGCCTTGTGCTGATGTTGCAGGTCTTGTGCCCGGCGTAGTGCCTCCTCCGGTATGGGAGCTTCCTCGAAGTCGGTCATCCGACGGAATGAGTGCAATACGGCTTTCTGTACGTCTTCCCAGGTGAGGCCTGGAACCGCGGAAGCGAGATCGCCCGATGTGGCGGGATCCCATTCGAGACCGAGGTCTCGATAGACGGGCACCAGGACGTCTGCGATGGCGGTTCCGTTGTCGACGACGAGCACCCCACCTACGTGGGCCGCACCGGCGATCAGGCGTTGACCGACACCCATGATCTTGGTAGACCCTCCCAGGTTGACGCTGAACTCACCGGGGCAGTACTCGCCCGGGACTTCGCCGATCCGGGCGTCTGCCCCCAGGGCGCGAAAAGCGTCGACCAGCAAACCCGAGAGCTTTTCGAAACGGTCGGTGATGGAATCGCGCGGCGACGGTGTCGGGATCGTCCACGCGAATGCGATCGTGTCCCGGTGAAAGACCGCGGCCCGACCACCAGCCATTCTGATCACAGACTCGTACCCGGCCCCTTCGGCAGAGGACACGGCCTTCGAGAACCCGCCCGTGACCGCGTCGCGCTTACCGAAGGCGACCACGTCGGCGGGTCGATACAAGCGCAAGGACTCGCCGTGGCGCCCTTCGGAAGCCATCCTGAGCAAGGCGTGCGAGACCGCCGTATCGAATGGTGGAGCATAAGACTCTGAGTACAAGGTGATCATGGGAACTTCCCCGAAACGATGGGGCTCCTCATCGTAGACGGGAAATGCCGCATGCCCGGCGGAGGTTAGGAACGGCTCCAGGCCTAGTCTTTCGCCCCAGACAGCAGGGAGACTCTCATTTTCCACTCCGGGGGCTGGCACGCCCGCCTGACCTATGACGAAGACCAGGACCGCCCGCGGATCGATCGGGCCTTGCTGCGGCGAGTCTTCGCCTATGGGCGCCCCTATCTGAACTGGCTCATCGGTGTATTCGGCACGATCGCCGTCATTTCGGCGCTGAGCGTTGTCCCGCCGATTCTGATCCGGTATCTCGTGGATGATGCGATCCCGAACGGAGATTTGACGCTGCTCTCCTGGTTGGGTGCCGGGATGATCGCCGTCCCGCTGGTCAATGCGGTGCTGGGCACACTCCAGCGCTGGCTGAGCGCCCGGGCCGGAGAAGGAGTCATCTTCGACCTGCGACGGGAGCTGTTTGCCCACCTGCAAGGGATGTCGCTCCGGTTCTTCACTGCCACGCGCACCGGGGAATTGATATCGAGGATCAACAACGATGTGGTCGGCGCTCAGCAAGCCGTGACCGGCACGTTCATAACAATCGTTTCGAATGTCGTCTCCGTCGTATTCATCCTGATCGTGATGCTGCAGGCCGACTGGCGTCTGACCGCCCTCGCAATTGCCGCGTTGCCGCTGTTCGTCTTGCCAGCCAGGCGAGTAGCCAGGCTTCTCAGGCGGGTCGCCGAGGCACAGATGGAACACAACGCAAATATGTCGGCCATTCTGCAGGAAGCGTTCAACGTGAGCGGCGCGCTCCTGATCAAGTTGTTCAATCGCAGTGCCGATGAGCAAGATCGGTTCAACGGTGAAGCAGCCCAGGTGCGCGACCTCGGCGTCCGGCGGGCTTTGATCGGCAGATGGTTCTTTGCGGCTCTCGGATTGGTCAGCGCGGTAGGTACCGCGGCAGTCTTCTGGGTGGGCGGCTGGCTCGTCATCAACGGCGATCTCACGGTCGGGATCGTCGTCATGTTCTCGACACTTCTCACCCAGCTGTACGGGCCCTTGTCCGCCCTATCCAATGCTCGTGTTGAGTTCGCAACTTCTCTGGTCTCATTCGAAAGGGTCTTCGAAGTGATCGATCTGCCCCGTGAAATCCGCGAGGCAGACGGCGCGGAACATCTCGATCACGTTGAAGGCAGAATCCGATTCGATCATGTGTCGTTCCGCTATCAGACGGATAAGCCTGAAGGCCTGGCGCAGGTCAAGCGATTCGGCCGGGGAGCAACCGTCGAGCAGTCGATTCCGGAGACCACGACCGTGTCCACACGGGAATGGGCAATCGAGGACGTGTCCTTTGAGATCGAGCCGGGAGAGCTGATCGCGTTGGTCGGTCCGAGTGGAGCCGGCAAGACCACGATCAGTTACCTCTTACCGCGCTTGTACGATGTTGCCCTGGGCTCGATCGAGATCGACGGCCACGACCTCAGGAACCTCACCCTCGACACCCTGTCGGAAGCGATCGGCGTGGTCACTCAGGAGGCCTACCTCTTTCACGACTCCATCGCGGCCAACTTGCGATACGCCCGTGACGGGGCGACGGCCGCCGAGGTGGAAGCCGCTACCCGTGCCGCCAACATCCACGACTTCATCGCGGGTCTTCCGGATGGTTATGAGACGGTCGTCGGCGAGCGTGGGTACAGGCTGTCGGGCGGAGAGAAACAGCGGCTCGCCCTTGCCCGGGTGATCCTCAAAGATCCGCGGATTCTCGTTCTCGATGAGGCAACGTCCCACCTGGATTCACAATCCGAGGCACTCATCCAAGATGCACTCGAGCGCGTCATGGAGGGAAGGACGTCGGTCGTCATCGCCCACCGGTTGTCCACGATTCTCGCCGCGGACCGCATCTTCGTGATCGACAATGGCTGCCTCGTTGAACAGGGCAACCACCGCACCCTCCTCGAGAAGGGAGGTCTATATGCCGATCTCTTCGAAACCCAGTTCCGCGGTGAAGAGGTTCAGCTCAATCCCGGTAGTTGATGAACTGAAGCGGAATGCGATAGTCGAGTTCTTTGAGCGACGAGATGACTTCCTGGAGTTCGTCTCGCTTCTTTCCTGATATTCGCAAACGATCGCCCTGGATCTGTACCTGGACTTTCAGCTTCATGGTCTTCACGTGCTTGTTGAGTTCGCGCGCGGCTTCCTGGGCGATGCCCTGGTTCACTTTGAACTCGCTGCGATATCGGCCGCCGCCGACTTCCTTGGGTTCGCCGCCCCCGATCGCTTTGAGCGGAATCTTCCGGCGGATCAGTTTCTCTTTCAAGACGTCGACCGCGGCCCGCAGGCGATCCTCTGTGGACGACTCGGTCACGATTTCTTCACCCTGGAGTACGACCGTGGTGTTGGTGCCTTTGAAGTCGTAGCGGGTAGAGGTCTCGCGCGCAGCCTGGTCGACCGCGTTACGCACCTCCTGGAGATCTACTTCGGAGACAACGTCGAATGAAGGCATGAGAGCGACCTTTTGTTGAGATACCTTGTGGAGATTCTACGGCAGGCCCGGTATCGGAGGCTGAGGTGCTACTCGATGGTCGCCTCTGCTGCGCGAATGTGAGCCGAGATCTCATCGATCAGCCGATCCCACAACGAGGGCGGGAGATCGTGGCCCATCTCGTCGATAATCACCAACCGGGCGCCCGGAATCACCTCTGCCGTGTGCCGGCCACCAGAGACGTCGATCAGCGGATCCTGCGCACCGTGGATGACCAGCGCCGGGGCCGAAATGCCGGAGACGTGGTCGGTTCTGTTGCCGGCCGCGTAGATAGCTGCCAACTGTCTACCCGTTCCGTCGGGATTGAACGAGCGATCGAACGCGGCCCCGGCCTTCAGGCGCGCCCGCTCTTCGTCTAAGCGGGTCGTGCCGCCGAGCACCTTCTGTGCTCGTACCGATGCCTCGATGGCCGCGGCCCGGTCCTCCGGCGGTCGTTCGAACAACACCTGGACGGCCTCCGGTGTGGGTTGGCCTACTGCCCGGCTACCGGTAGATGACATGATCGAAGTCAGGGACGAGACCCGTTCCGGATACTCAGCGGCAAGTGTTTGGGCAATCATGCCGCCCATCGAGACACCAACCAGATGAGCTCGTTCGATTCCAAGGTGATCCATCAGACCCATCGCATCGGATGCCATATCCATGAGGCTGTACGGGACTTCGATCTTCTCACCGGCCAGGGCCCGACCGATGGCATTGGACAAGTCGAAGTTGGCTTCATTGAAACACGTTGAGAGTCCGACATCGCGATTGTCGAAGCGAACGACGAAGAAACCGCGGCCCGCCAGAAGTGAGCAGAACTCCTCGTCCCATCCAAGCATCTGGACGCCCAGGCCCTGGATTAAAAGCACAGCAGGGTCGGTACGTTGGCCGAATGTTTCGTAGCAAATGTCTGCGTTGGCAGTCTGCGCAATATCCATACCTAGATCCTGGAGCCTGTCGCGGCCCAGGTCAAACACCGGGCAGGGCGTCGGTGCCGTGGTACGTTGCCCTTCGGGCATGATCAAATACTTGGGATCCAAACGCCGCCTCGTGCCGGTGCTCGGCGACTTGCTCACCGATGCAGGTGCTGCCAGCGCGCTCGACCTGTTCACCGGAACCACCAGGGTGGCCCGCGCCTTCAAAGAACGCGGCGCGGTTGTTACCGCAGTGGATACCGCGAGGTATTCGGAGATCTTCGGCCGGTGTTACCTGGAACTCGACGGAGACACGGTTGACCGTGAAGAACTCGCCATGGTCCTCGACCGTCTGAACTCACTCGATGGCGTCGCCGGCTACTTCACGGAAACCTTCAGCCGGGAGGCGCGCTTCTTCCAGACGCACAATGCCGAGCGCGTAGACGCGATAAGGAATGTCATAGAGGAGGAATTCTCCGGGTCGTGGATGTACCCGGTGTTGCTGACTTCCCTGATCCTTGCGGCCGATCGAGTTGACTCCACGACCGGTGTCCAGATGGCATATGTGAAGCAATGGGCCCCCCGTTCGTTCAAACCTCTCGAGATGCGCACACCCGAACTGATCGCGGGCAGCGGCCACGCGGTCCGCGGCGATGCGCTTGAACTGGCCGGCAGTCTCGGATCTTTCGATTTTGCCTACCTCGATCCTCCCTACAACCAGCATCGCTACTTCACCAACTATCACATCTGGGAGACGCTCGTGGCGTGGGATTCCCCGGAACACTACGGGGTGGCGTGCAAGCGACTCGACAGTCGGGATGCGGAGACGAAGAGCGTTTTCAACCGGAAGCGAGAGATGCCACAAGCCCTCGCAGCGGTGATCGACGCCGTTGATGCTCACCTGATCGTGTTGTCATACAACGATGAGTCGTGGATCGAGTTCGGGTCGCTCGTCGCAATGATGGAGCGCCGCGGCAGCGTACGCGCTCTAGCCTTCGACTCGAAGCGGTACGTAGGCGCTCAGATCGGCATTCACAATCCGAACGGCGACCGGGTCGGTGAAGTGTCGCACCTTCGCAATCTGGAGTACGTGCTGCTCGCCGGTGACTCCGGCCTGGTGGATCGGCTCGTGATCCCTCTCGATCGCTACCTGGTTCGCACCTCCTGATGTCGGCCGGCTGAACTCATGTTGGCGGCCAGGATCGGGTCGGTTGGACACAGCAGCAATGTTGCTCCGTCATGTGACAACCAGAGGCCGTCTGCGACCAGCAGCCACTGGTGAGGGGGAAAGACGGCGAGGCGAGCCGTCGCCCGGCGCGATGGTGAACGATAGGCAAGCGTCTCCGGAGCAGGGGAGCGTAGCGAGGGCAGCCTGGCGACGAGTTCAAACCTGCCAAACAGCCGGGCCATCCCTTCAGCCGGGTCCAGCGGTCGACCGTCCGACCACCATTCGACTGCACCGCAGTTGCTGCAGGCGACGACGCCGGTGGATCCTTCCCATGTCACGTTGTGTCTGCATTCTGGCCTCATGCACCCACTGTGCCAGACGGGTGTGACAGTTTCTCAGCCGGTAACCCGTATCATCATGGCCGTTAGCTTTCGTCGGGACGTATGCTCGACGATGTGCGAGTTGCGCTGTTCCTTGTTCTCGTCCTGGCTTCCTGTGGTGTCGATGATGTCGACCCGATCGGGGAGCCGGCCGGCGAGCCGGAGTCGAGCACCACGGAGAAGGCCATGACCGAAGGCTGTGCCGATGTGATTGGCGTCGAGGTCGTCTCGAGCGGTGACCGGACGTTCGCTTTCCATGTGACCGTCTCTTCAGCCGATGAAGGGTGGGACAAGTACGCAGACGAGTGGGTCGTCCGCGCCCCCGACGGGCGAGTCCTGGGCAAACGTACTCTGACCCATCCCCATGAGAACGAACAGCCGTTTACTCGAACGTTGAGCGGCGTTGAAATACCGGCAGGATTGGACACGGTGATCGTGGCGGCGAGAGATTCGGTCGCCGGCTACTGCGGCAGACAGTTTGAAATCGCCATCCCGTAGCGGTCAGGCTCGTTGCCCATCTATGACCCGGCGGCGCTCATCGCGCTCGACATCATCGAACGTTCGCGCAACTCCCGGAACCAGCACCAGCGGAACCGTGGAAAGCTGCATGACTTTGACCGACACGCTGTTCCAGACGGTCTCATCGAAAATTGGTCTGGTCGAACCCATGACGATCATGTCCGCGCCGTGCTCATCGGCGATACGGACTATGACTTCGCCTGCGTTTTCACCTTGCTCGAGAATTGTCTGCGCCGCGATCCCGTGCGTGCGGAGTGCTGCAACGACCGGTTCGATCAACCGGGCGCCGCGCTCCTCGACATAGCTCCGAATAAGCTGCTTCTGAAGCGTGGCCGGATCGGTGCCATCATCGAACGGGCGCCACTCGCCATCCTCGAGGTCGTCGAGGAACGAGAGCGGAACTTCTATTACGGTCATCACCGAAACGCGGAGATCGTCGTGGGTCATGGTCGCGACGAGGGCGGCAACTCGAGCAGCGGGCAGAGCACCAGCGGTGGCGATCAGAATGTGCACGGTGAAAGATTAGGGCAACTGGATAGATCAGGCGACGGCTTACCAGGATATGTCAGGAGGACTCAATGGCCGAACTACAGGCAGAACTCATCAACCGGGTGACTTGGAGTATTCCCACCGCGCTGGCACTGGTCGGCTCACACGCCGGCGAGGGGTGGAACGCAATGACGACGAGCTGGATTACCCAGGTGGCCATGGAACCTGTCCTGGTAGGAGTCGGTGTCGACAAGAAGGCCGTGACCCATGGCCTGATCGTTGAGGGAGGCTCGTTCTCAATCAATCTCTGGTCCGCAGACGACACAGGGACATTCGTCAAATTCTCGAAACCGGCCACAAAGGACGGCATGCAGTTGAACGGCCGACCGATACGCGAGGGCGTGACCGGCGCGCCGATCTTTGAAGAGGCCGTCGCCTGGATGGATCTCGAACTGTGGAAAGCGGTCGACTGCGGGTCGCACACCTTTTTCATCGGGGAGATCGTCGATGCCGGGCTCCCTGATCCGGAGGCAACGGTCGCCTCGATGAGAGACACACGGATGAAGTACGGCGGTGTGAAACGCGGCGGTCATTGAAACCGGAGTGATGCCTAGCATCCGATCAGGAGGACTTCATGGATGTAAGAGTTGACGAGAAGGTCGCGATAGTCACCGGAGCCAGCAGGGGCATAGGTGAGGCGATAGCCGCCGAGTTCCTCAGGAGCGGAGCAAGTGGAGTGGTGATCACAGGACGTCGTGAGGAGAACCTCGCCGCGGCCAGGGCGAGGATTGCCGATGAAATCGGCGATCGGGATCGACTGCTCACGGTCGTGGCCCGTGCCGATGATCGAGATCACGCAGAGTCGACGGTGCAGCAGGCGATTAGTGAGTTTGGCGGATGCGACATCCTCGTGAACAACGCCGGCACCAATCCGGCTCCCGGGACACTCTCCGACGTAGATCTAGGCGCACTGGAGAAGACCTGGTCGGTCAACCAGCTGGGCCCGATTCTCTGGGCCCGCTCGGCTTTCAACCATTGGATGAAGGATCATGGGGGCTCGATCATCAATGTGGCTTCGGTAGGAGGTATGCGCCCCACCCCGGTGCTCGGCGCGTACAACATCTCGAAAGCTGCGTTGATATTCGCCACTCAACAGCTGGCCCTCGAGATGGCGCCGATGGTGAGGGTGAACGCTGTAGCACCTGCGGTCGTCAAGACCCGGCTATCGGCTGCGCTCTGGGAGGGCGGTGAGGAAGCGGCTGCCGCCACCCACCCGCTTGGCCGGCTCGGTGAGCCGGAGGATGTGGCAAATGCGGTGCTGTTCCTGGCCTCGGAGGCGGCTTCGTGGATCACCGGCGCAATCCTTCCGGTTGACGGGGGAGTGATTGGAGCTGCAGGCAGCCTGAGCTAGCCGGTCGGTGGGCGATCACGCATCGAGCGGATATCCGGGCTGGCCGTTAGCGAACCAGTCCTCGACGGCTGCCGCCGTGCCCACATCCCGACCGGCTTCGCTGGACAGCACGTACCTGTGGTGCAGTATGTCGCAATAGGCCTGAACAGGATCCGAGACGCGGGTGGCTCCGTACAGTCGGTCCATCATCGGTCGGAATTCCTCGATCCTCCACCGCATCGCGTCGATCACCCGATCCGAATCCGGAGGCTGCTGGGCGTAGAAGTAGTGAACGTCCCCGAGAATGTATCGAGCCTGTTGTTCCAGAGCCCGGACTCCGGTCAGCTCCTCCAGGCGCCTGGCGTGGAAATCGCGCACGCCGATCCTGATATGAACTTTGATCCTTCTCCCTTCCTCGGACGGGAGAAGTTCGACCTCATCCACACTCAGCCCGAGACTGTTGAGTCGTTCAACTCGTTCGCGAATGCGATAGCGTTCCTCCGGGCGTATCACCAGTTCCTGATTGAGCTCCAGCCAAAGGGCGAGATAGCGCGCTGCGATGTCCTCGCCGAGCTCGAGGTCTGCCTCTTCGAGGTCGTAACCCTGCCGCGCGGCTATGTCGGCCATGCCGCCGGCGACGTTCTCGATCATGATCTGGAGGTCCTCCAGACGGCGCCCCTCACTGAGCTCCGACTGGATCTCGGCGGTCTCGGCATCAACCATGATGGTTTCGATGGCGTCGGCATCGAAGCGGTAAAGCACGTTCGAAAGAGAGCAATCGCCCCAAAAACATCCGGCAAGGTGAAGCTGAACCAGTAACCATGCGAACGCGTCGAGCATCTGAGTGCGCCTGGGTCCGAATCCTGCACCTTCCAACAGTTCACGATACGAAAACGAGAAATCGGCGTAGCGAGTGATGAGGGCGGAGGATCTCTCTTCGTGCGGGTCGCTCGAACGATCCTCAACGAGCCCGATCGGGATGACCGAGGGGACTCCGGTGCCCTCCAGGTCGCGCAGGACTGTGTAGTCACGCCGGGCGGCGCGCTGGGGGAGTTCCTTTATGACGTATGTGCCTTCCCGATACACGACGAATCGCACCTCATGGCGCGAAATGCCTTTCGGAAGGTAGACGATTCGATCGGTCGTCCAGTCGACGATGGACTTGTCCCATTCGAGGTCGAGGAAATCAGGGTGACCCGAGCGAACCGTCATGCTGTAGGAGGTCATGGTGGCACGCTACTAGCAACTCGCTCGCACGAAGCTCCGGCGCTACTTGCCGCCGCGGTAGGCAAGACCACGGGGGGTCACGGCGAATCCGTGGCCCTGGAGTGAGTTTCCGAGGAGTGCTGCTGAGGGCGGCAAGCCGTCTATCTCGTTGACGGTCATCCTTCCCCTCCGTCGTCCGATCAGTCCGACGGCAAGTGCTACGGAATCGTCCGGCTCCTCAAACGTGAGTATGCGTCGTCGATCCACATACGCCGCCAGGGATCCCGAACGAATGATGACCCAGGATCCTGCCGCTCTGGCCGGGCGGCCCGCCGGGTGAGCCGGCCAGGGAAGCGCTGCTCCGTAGAGGTTGGCCGGATCCGTCGCAGCAAGCGCTTCGGTGGCATCTCCTCTCGTGCGAAGGCGGTCGACCGCACCGGGCAGAGCGAACTGGGCGCCGCCCATCCCCTCCACGAAATAGCCGCGGCGGACCTTGCCGATGTCCTCCATCTGACGCAGGATCGGGTAGAAGCGGGTAAACCCGCCTGGCACGGCTTCGGCCGACGCGCCGTCACGCGTCACAACGCCGTGCCGCTCCAGCAGTAGGTCCGTCCAGGCGGTGCTGCGGATCGTGTCCGGGAGCTCCGTGTTCATCGCTTCAGAAACCAACCACCACCGTCCGGCGGTGGACGGTGCGAATGTTGATCTCAGTGCTCCTCGACGTGAGCCCTTGCGTTTCCTCGCAGACAGTGAGCGAACGGGCGCCAGGGTGTCGTTTGTGATCAATCCCTGCCACACGAGGTCCCAGAGGGCATCGTGGACTCCATCGGGATCGCCGCCGCCGGCCGCTTCGTAGATATCGGCGAAGAACGATGCTCCACGTCGCAGCAGGAGATCGAGGATGGAGTCATGAATCCCGGTTGCTGTGAAATCGGTCGGTCGCGCGAAGGCGAGTTTCGAGAGCTGCTCTCGGAAGAACAAAGCCAGCTTGCCGTCGCGGGATCCCAGAGAGCCGTGGCCGACCCATACGATGTCACCGGCCAGCATCAGCTGGTCCAGCATCGCCGGGTCGTAGCGCATTCGTGCGGCGAGGATGTCACTCTCCAAGGCGGAGGCGGCAACGGGATAGCCCTGCAGCTGACGAACGATCTCGACCAGCCGATCGGAAGATCGTCTGACTCCTCCAACTCCGTGCCAATTGATTGCGAATGCAGCCATTGTGGCGGTGTCGACCGGCTCGATTTCGGAGCGAAGCACGGCGAGCGAGCGCCGCTTGATGCGGCGGAGGACCTCATTGTCCACCCATTCGGTTTCCGAACCATCCGGTCGGAAGGCGCCGTGGACTACGCGCCCCGCCGCCTCGAGCGAAGCCAACGCTGTGGCGACGACCGCGATCGGCAAACCGAGTGCCAGGGAGGCGGTTTCAACAGAAAACGGGCAGTGGGTGCGGGCAAATCTCGAGACGACGTCGCCCAGGGGATCTTCCACCGGATCCAGGAAGACCTGCGGCACACCAACGGGGGGCTGAACGCCCAGTGCATCTCGCAGTCGCGCCGCATCGTCGATGGCCGCCCATCGTGGCAAGCCCCCCATGTGGATCTCGATTGCCTGATTGCGCGCGTGGAGTTCCGCCAGGAGGGGGAGTGGATCCTCGTCGGTCAGACGGGCCGTCAACTCTTCCACCGTTAGAGGGCCGAGCTGGCGAAGGAGATCGTGGACACCGGAACGGCCCGTGGCCTGGTAACCGGAGGCGAGACGCTGCAGCTCCAGTTCTACGGCTGCGATCACGTCCGGTGACAAGAGTTGCCGTAGCTCGCCCTCGCCGAGTAGTTCGCCGAGTAGTTCGCGATCGAGAGTGAGTGCGGCGGCCCGGCGCTCGGCGAGCGGCGTATCACCCTCATATAGAAACGAGGCAACGAATTCAAAGAGCAGTGACGACGCGAAGGGGCTCGGAGAATCCAGTTCAACCTCGACCATCCGTATCTTGCGGGACCGTAGGTCGCGTAGCAAGTCGACGAGGGACGGAACGTCGAAGTCGTCCTGCAGGATCTCCCGGTAGGTTTCGAGGACGATCGGGAAGGACCCGAACTGCCGGACAATGTTGAGGAGATCGCCGGCGCGGCGGCGTTGCAGCCAGAGCGGCGTGCGCTTGCCCGGCCTTCGACGTGGCAACAGCAGCGAACGGGCGGACGCTTCCCGGAAACGGGCGGCGAACATTGCGGTATCGGCTAGGTGATCTACCAGTTCGGATTCGATTTCTTCGGGGTCGATGAACAAGTCGGCAGCCGAGGGGATGTCGTCTTGATCCGGAAAGCGAAGTGCGATCCCATCGTCGCCCCAGATCACGTCGACGGCTCGATCGTGAGTTTGGCGGAAGCGGGCGGTCAAAGCCATGGCCCATGGGGCATGCACCCTGGCCCCGAAGGGCGACAGGACCACGACTCGCCAATCGCCGATCTCATCGCGGAAGCGCTCCACGACAACGGTGTCGTCCGTGGGTAGGTGGCCGGTCGCCTCCAGTTCTTCCTCCAGATAGCCGGCCAGATTCGAGGCGGCGAGCTCATCTAGTCGATAGTGATCGACGAGGGTGCGCTCGGCGTCGCGCCGGTCGAGCTTGCCGATAGTGCGAGTGAAGGCGCCGAGGGCGCGTCCGGTTTCGATCGTTCTCCCGAGCATGTCCCCGTGCCAGAACGGCATGGTTGCTCCGGATTCTCCCGGGGCGGGAACCACCTCTACCCGGTCGGCGGTGATTTCGTTGATTCTCCAGGTGGAGGCACCGAGGATGAAGACATCGCCGACCCTCGACTCGTAGACCATCTCCTCATCGAGCTCACCGACCCGCGCCCCATCGGGAAGGTGCACGGTGTAGAGGCCGCGGTCGGGGATCGTACCCGGGTTCTGCACAGCGAGCTGTAGAGCCCCCGGACGACCCTCGATCGTATTGGCGACGCGATCCCAATCGACGCGGGGCCGAAGTTCGGCGAAGAGCTCCGACGGATACCGGCCAGACAGCATGTCGAGGACTGCTTCGAACGGTCCTCTGGCGAGTTCTGCAAAAGGGGCGGCCCTGCGCACGAGCGAATACAGGGCGTCGACGTCCCAGGAATCTTTGGCCGACATGGCGACAATGTGTTGGGCCAGCACGTCGAGCGGACTGCGCGGGATGCGGGTCGACTCGACCGCGCGGGCAAGCATTCGGTCGACGACGACTGTTGAGACCAGCAAGTCGCCCCGGTACTTGGGGAACACCTTGGCGCGAGATGCCGCTCCGACCTGGTGCCCGGCGCGGCCAACGCGCTGCAGGCCGCTGGCGACCGAGGTTGGTGACTCAATCTGGAGCACGAGGTCGACGGCGCCCATATCGATGCCCAGTTCCAGCGAAGATGTGGCGACGACGGCCGGCAGCTCGCCGCGCTTCAGCTTCTCCTCGATCTCCAGCCGCTGTTCCCGGGACACCGACCCGTGATGGGCCCGAGCGACCTCTTCCCCGGCGAGGCGGTTCAACTCGTCGCAGATGCGCTCGGCGAGTCGCCGGCTGTTGGCGAAGACGATGGTCGACCGATGATTGCGGATGTGCTCGAGCAGGGTGGGGTAAATGGCGGTCCACACCGACGTCCGGGCCGGTGGCAGGTGGGCGGGACCGTCGTACACCCCCTGCGGGGTGGGAGGAGCGGCGGCAACTGCGGTCATGTCCTCGACCGGCACGACTAGCTCGATGTCGAGTTCTTTGTCGCCGGGTACATCGATCAGCTGAACGGGACGCGGCGTCCAAACGCCGCTCTCATCTGTTCCGCCCCCTAGGAACGACCCGATCACTTCGAGGGGACGCTGGGTGGCGGATAGGCCGATGCGCTGCGGGGAGACCGCGGTGATCTCCTCGAGGCGTTCGAGCGAGAGAGCGAGATGGGCGCCCCGTTTCGTGGCTGCCACCGCATGGACCTCGTCCACGATCACCCAGCGGACGGATCGCAGCGTTTCGCGAGCCTGTGAGGTGAGGAGGAGATACAGCGACTCCGGGGTGGTGATGAGCACGTCGGGCGGGTTCCGCTGCATGCGACGCCGTTCGTCGGCGGGAGTATCGCCGGTGCGAATGAAGGTGGTGATGTCGGGAAGCGAGGGGAGCTCGAGCCGCTGCGCGGCGTGCCGGATGCCGGTGAGGGGAGCGCGCAGGTTTCGGTCGATGTCGTAGGCGAGCGCCTTGAGGGGAGAGATGTAGAGGACTCTGCACCGTTCCTTGGCCGGGGGGAGCGGGTCGTGCAAGATTCGGTCGAGCGTCCAGAGGAATGCGGCCAGCGTCTTCCCGGATCCGGTCGGAGCGTGGATCAGCGTGTGCCGGCCGTCCGCAATCGCCGGCCAGCCCATATTTTGTGCCTCCGTCGGCGCCGCGAACGATGCCTCGAACCAGGCACGCGTGGCGGGGGAGAACTGATCGAGCACCCCGTCACGCTAGCGACCCCGAGTGACATAGTTTCTCAGCAATACTGTCGTTCCCCACGCGTGACAGCATTGC
>JAHEDJ010000001.1:291618-296650 GCA_024641325.1 bacterium
CGATGCCTCGAACCAGGCACGCGTGGCGGGGGAGAACTGATCGAGCACCCCGTCACGCTAGCGACCCCGAGTGACATAGTTTCTCAGCAATACTGTCGTTCCCCACGCGTGACAGCATTGCTGAGAAAACTCCCATCATGTTCTCGGCAATGCTGTTGTTCGTGACGCGTGACAGCATTGCCGAGAAACTTCCCAACTAATCTCGCGTCGTCTAGTCGAGAGGCGGAATGAACTTCTACGCGCTGTTGTCGGTTCCGGCGATCCTCGGGGTGGTTGGGTACACGACCGACTTCCTTCCGGCCAAGCTCGGAGTTCCCGGCACCTGTGCGCTGATCCTGATTGCGTTCTACCGCAATGACCTCAACCGCATCCGTGATTTCTGGTGGGTGGTCGCCGCGTTTGCGTTCTCGATGATCGGCGACGCCTTTCTCTCGAACAAAGGCGACGACGAGATGATGTTCGTCTACGGCATCGGCGGGTTCTTCCTCGCCCACATCGGCTACCTGGGTTTCCCGCTCCTCAACGGAAAGGTGCACCGGGTTGCACTGTTCGTCCTCTATGCCGGATACATCCCGTTCTACATCCTGTCCCTGCGTCCGGCTATCGACGATGCGGTCCTGTCGGTGGCGGTGCTCGTCTATCTGCTGATCTCGTGTCTGGTTCTCGCAGCTTCGTTCGGTCTCAGGATCGCCGGTTGGCCGCGGCGGGCGTACATCGCCGGAATCGTTTTGATAGTCATTTCCGACACATTCATTTCCTTCGACGAGTTTCTCGACTTCACGACGTTCAACGAACTGATCCTTCCCACCTACTACCTCGCCCACATCACGATTACCGCCGGCCTCATCAGTCGGGGCCTGGAGGCCGACGCGCCGGCTCGGGTCACCTACGCCTAGGGCGTTCATCGGGTTGGAGCTGGTCGCCGCCGACGTCGGCCGCTCCGCCAATGGGTGCCGATCGATTCGGGACGGCCTCGGGAGACGCGGTATCTGGCCGGCCCTGCCGTCTTGATCCTCCCGGGAGATCAGTTACTGTGCCGCCGCTGTGCCTGAGTTCGCCGTTACCGCATTATTGACCTTCCTGGTGATTATCGACCCGCCTGGTCTTGCTCCTGTGTTCGTGGCGCTGATGGGAGACCATCCCGGCGAGAATGCGGCGCGGGTGGCGCGCAAAGCGGTGGCTGTGGCGGGGGTGACCCTGGTCTTCTTTGCGGCGGCGGGTGGCCCGCTGCTCAACTATCTCGGAGTCTCACTGGATGCTCTCCGGGTCGCTGGCGGGATCTTGCTGTTCGGCATCGCCTGGAACATGGCCCTCGGTCAACGTAAGCGGCAGACCCCCGAAGAGGCCGCCGACGCGCACGAGCGGGAAGATGTCTCCGTTTTCCCGCTCGCAATTCCGCTGATCGCCGGGCCCGGCGCCTTCGCTAGCGTGCTCGTCCTGACGACCGAGGCGAACGGTCGGCTCGCTTACTTCGGGATCTTGCTGGGAGCGCTGCTGTCAGTCTTGATGCTCTCGTATTTATCGCTTCGGGTGGCCGGCCGTCTAACCGATGCGCTTGGCAGAACGGGCATCAACGTTGTCACGCGGGTACTCGGCATCGTGCTGGCGGCGCTGGCCGTTCAGCTCGTCGCCGACGGAACTCTCGGGTTGCTCGGTTAGGGCCCGAACAACGCGTCGAGTGCCGCACCTTCGGTGATCTGGTCGGCCGGTGGGATCTCGATTTCGATGGTCTCGCCCCAGTCGTACATCTCGAAGACCATCATCATTCGATCGAATCCCTGTCCCTCGGGTGCTTCGACGGTATCCCCGGCCAGGTCGATCACATAGCGGTAGACGAGGCCGTCGTCACCGATCCAGATTTCCATGGGCATCTCGTCGAGGGGGATCGGTCCCTGGGCTTCGATCTCCGCTCGCTCTTCCGGAGTTGCCTGCGCCAGAAGTGTTTCTGTGTCGAAAATCGCCAGGTAGTGGGTGGTTTCAACGCCGCGGATGGTCTCGCGCCCCAGCTCTTCGATCGTGGCGTTGGTGTTCTCGAATGCAGAGAGGAAATCGGCCGGGTTTCCGGGTGTGGCGGCCGCAAATCCGGCGGTCGCCGAGTCGCTTTCGTCGGTTGGCATCGAAATCCAGGGCGTCTGGACGCCGAGGAACGAGAAGAACGGCCAGTTCATGTAGGTCGTGTCGCCGATCTGCCGTACTTCCATGACGCCAAACATGTCGGCGAGTTCTGGAGGAACCCCTTCACCCAGATCGCCTGCCATGCCGGACATATCCATGGTGAAAGTGAACAGGCCGGCCGCGTTGTCGAACGCACCGGAGAAGGGCAACGACAGCGATGTCCCGGTCGGCAATCCTTCGACCCCGATGATCTCGAATGACCCTTCCATTCTTCCCGAGTTGATCTCGGTCGTCTTGGTGAGCGCGGCTGCCAGTGCGGCGGGGATTCCCTCGCCGCCGGAAGGCTCAGGGGGAGTGGTAGTGGTCGTTGTGGTGGCGGTCGTGGTAACGGTTGTCTCCGGAACTTCCTCGGAGGTTGCCGTGGGCGCAACGGTGGTCGAGGCGGATTCTTCTGAACCCGAACCGCAGGCTGCCAAGATCAGCATCAGGATGAGGGCGATCGAGGCGATTGAGCGAAGTTTCATGGTGTCTCCGTATTCGGCATCACCCAGACAAGGCTACGCCCCCTGCGGAGATAGGGGGTGCTATTCGATCGGACTAAGCCGTCAGAGACGCGGAACGGAGCGGTCGAAGTTGTCCGCCTGCTGCCAGGTCGAGCATCGCTTCGACGACCCGAGGGTCAAACTGTGATCCGGCGTTCTCTTCTAGTTCTTGAAGAGCATCGGTGACGGACAGCGGGCCCTGGTAGGGGCGGTCGCTCGTCATTGCGTCGAACGCATCGGCAACAAGGAGGATCCGTGCTCCGCGGGGAATCTCGGTTCCCGCCCTGTGGAACGGGTAGCCGCCTCCGTCGAAACGCTCGTGGTGTGCCAGCAGGATGCCGCCGATATCGGGATGCACATAGCTCTCCACCATCTCGAACCCGTGCTCCGGGTGCTTTCGCATCTCTTCCCACTCTGCTGTATTGAGGGGACCGGGCTTGGCGACGATACGCGGATCGAGGCGCAGCTTGCCGATGTCATGGATCATGGCGGCGATCCGCAGGCGGTCGATCATCTGGGGCCCGGCATCGAGGTGTTGAGCGAGGGCGGTTGCGAAAGTTGCGACTCGGAATCCATGACGGGCCAGCGCCTCGTCTCGTTCCCACATTCTGTCCAGCATGCCTTCCAGCACTTAGCTCTCCTTGGCGGTCCCAAGGTAAGTCACCGCAACCGCCCGTGTGTTACACAGAGTGGCGCACCGGCCGCTCTGTGTACATGAGCCGGACGCCTCATTTCCCGTTCTGGTGCAGAATGCATCCATGGATATTGCGGTCAACCTCGTCGAGTCGTATTTGCGCTTGAACGGATACCTAACACTGAGCGAGTTGGAGATTCAGGGCAGGGCCAAGGATGGCACCTACCGGACGCTCACCGATGTCGACATTGTCGGTCTGCGTTTTCCCGGCGACGTCTACGCCGCCGAATCAGATGACGACGCCGACGGGCGGATGCTGCTGATCCGTGACCCGGCGTTGCACCTCGAAGAGGGTCAGATCGACGTGATCATCGGAGAGGTCAAACAAGGAGAAGCCGTATTCAATCCAGCGATCACTTCGCACCAGGTTCTCCACACCGTGATCCGGCGGGTCGAATGGATCTACGGGACCGATGTGAAGTCGATCGTTGATCAGATATCTCGCGCTGGCCTTTCCGTGACCACGAGTTGCAACGGAGGCACCGTGCGGACACGACTGGTGGCCTTCGGTCGCAGTCCTCAGGTTGATCTGCACACGATATCTCTGTCTCATATCGTCGAGCAGATGACTTCGTTCATGACCGATTTCGATGATGTGCTCGGGTCGGCCAACTTCAAAGACCCGGCTTCTGCTCTCTTGCGGCTGCTTGCGAAAACCGGTTTCACGGTCAAGAAGGAGCGAAACGATGGCGAATAGATTCCAGGTGACTTTCGATGCGAACGATGTGCCCGGTCTCGTAGCTTTCTGGGCTACGGCGCTGGGATACATCGAACAACCTTCGCCGGCCGGATTCGACTCCTGGCAGCAATGGGCCGCTGCTGAGGGTATCCCTCGAGAAGAATGGGATAGCCGCGGAGCGTTGATCGATCCGGAGGGTGTTGGTCCCAGAATCTTCTTTCAAAGGGTTCCGGAAGGCAAGGCAGGGAAGAACCGGGTGCACCTGGACGTGAACGCCGGCGGTGGACAAGATGCCGATCAGGAACAGCGCCGCGACGCGGTTGACGCTCACGTCGAGCGACTGCTCGCCATGGGCGGGGCTCTCGTGCAGGAGTTCAACGAGGACGAAGAACGCTGGATCGTCATGCAGGACCCGGAAGGAAACGAGTTCTGCGTGCAGTGAGACGCTGTTAGCTAGTAGCGACTCCCAGCACCGCAGATCAGATTCACCCGATCAGCAGCAAGACAATGGCCAAAACCGCCAGTACGGCGGCAAATCCGCCCACGGCACCGAGGAGACGGATCAGATGCTTTCGATCCACGCCTGCCTGGAGCGATGATCTGGGGAGGTTGTTCGGGTCGATCACGCAATCCTCCTGAGGGCATCGTATCCAACCTCGCACCTCACGTGAAGTGGGATACGGCCGGTCGGCCGGACCGGCGTCTACCGCCCCTTGAAGTCTCCCGGCCGGTTTTCGAACAAGGCGTCCATCGCTTCGCGGTGATCCTCGGTGTGGTGACTGACCGACTGTAGAGCGGCAGAGATGTCCAAGAAGCCATCCAGTTCCATCGACCGGGCGTGACGCAGCAATCGCTTGGTCAGCCGCACCGAGTGGGGCGGCTTGGCGGCGATCTGCTCGGCGATGACCCGGACCCGGTGGATTAGGTCATCGGGTTCCACCATCTCGAGCAGGATCCCCATCTCGACTGCCTCCTCGGCGGTGACGATCCGGGCGGTGAAGG
>JAHEDJ010000014.1:0-20947 GCA_024641325.1 bacterium
CCATTGCGGGAACGATTAGCAAGGGCCGAAAGTCCTGAGTGGTTGGCCCGCTCCTTCGATGGTTTCTTACCGACAGGGGTGGATGATGGGTACAAATCAAATGGAACTCACCGGCATTTCCATCTGCCACAGGTCCGACGAGCGGCAACTAGTCGCCTGGGTCGTCGCAACCAGCAGCAGGATGACGAAGTGCGACTTGCTCTAGGACGGTTTCTCGAATCGCATGGTGGGCAGGCTACTGGGCTAGAAATCGCCACGAACGGTTCGGTGACGGCGGGGGATAGGGGAGTGTTGCGACGGCCACAACTGCCGGGGTGGACGCTGCGCGACATCCCGCTCCAACCCCACACCAACCCCACAGACGGGCTGGAAACAGGGGGAAACGGCGGGAACAGGTGGGAAGGAAAAATACCTGGTCAGGAGCCGTTTCCGGGCATTTCCCCAGGTCAGAGTATCGCCCCACAGCGGACTGTTAATCCGTAGTTTGTGGGTTCAAGTCCCACCCTCGGAGCGAAGGTGAATCCCCTGTATTTGCAGCGGATTCCTTGCGTTCTGGAGTGGCTGGCGCTGCGACGCCGCTACCGGTGATGCCGGCCTCCGCAACTGTCCGGACTGATGCTGATGGCTACCGGCGGTCCGGGACGGTCTCATCCCGGTACCCTGGGCATCCATGAAGAAGGCAGCCGGCTGGACACTCATCGGAATCGCCGCCTGGCTCAGCCTCGGCGTTCTCTTCGCGGTCGTTTCCGTCGTGTCCGGCAACACCGGTCGGCCGGGCACCGAGGTGTCGACCGGGACTGCTCTCCTCGCCGCGGCAACTCTCGCGGTCTTTGCATTGACTCTGATCAGGGTCGGACTACGCCTGATCAAACCCGATGAGTAGCCGTCGGATAGAGATGAATCTCAGGTAATCCCATGTGATCTCGTCGGGCTAGGGCTGAGTTCGGCTTGTTATTCCACAATCCTTCAGTTTCCTGCGAGAATCGTCCGCAGTTCATCACGAAAGATTCCGATGTCTGGCAACGCCACGTTTGATCTGACCGACGCCGCCATAGTTTCCGTCGCGCATGTAGACGCACCAGAAGTGGTCCCTTCATCCCGCTTTGACGAGATTCTGGCCGAAACCTATGAACGTGTCGGTGCCCAACCGGGCCTACTGGAGACTCTCGCCGGTATTCGGGAGCGTCGCTGGTGGCCCGAAGGTCATCTCTACACAGATGCGGCAGCAGCGGCCGGAGCTAAGGCCATCGAAGCCGCCGGGATCCGTGTTGACGAAATCGGCCTCCTCATCGACACCTCGGTTTGTCGCGACCGACTGGAACCGTCCTCGTCGGTAACGGTTCACAACGCTCTGGACCTGCCGAGCTCGTGTCTCAGTTTCGACTTGTCCAATGCGTGTCTCGGGTTTGTCAACGCCCTCCAGCTGGCAGGGAATATGATCGACAGCGGTCAGATCAACTACGCCTTGATCGTCGACGGCGAGGGAAGCCGTGTCGTCCAGGAACGGACCCTGGAACGGCTTGCGGGCGCCGAAGCGACACTGGCCGACCTGTTCGCAGAGTTCGCCACGTTGACGCTCGGGTCTGGAGGGGCGGCCGCGGTGATTGGGCGGCACTCGGAGAATCCCGGCAGTCACAAGATCGTTGGTGGGATCGCCCGGGCCGACACCGCCTACCACAATCTTTGCGTAGGCGACCTCGATCAGATGCGCACGGATACAAGCGCTCTGCTGGATGCCGGTCTGCAAGTCTCCAAACTGGCCTGGGGCGATGCGGCGGATCGGGATTGGCTCGACCTCGACCGCTATATCCTGCACCAGATCTCACAGGTGCACACGACCATGCTGTGCGAAGCTCTTGGGATCGATCTTGGCAAGGTTCCACTGACCTTCCCCTTCCTCGGCAACGTCGGCCCTGCGTCGATTCCGATCACGCTTTCCCTCGAAGCCGACTCCCTTCATGCAGGAGAGCGGGTGTTGTTGATGGGGATCGGTTCCGGCATCAATGCATCGGCGATCGAACTGATCTGGTGACGAGCGGTCCGACCGCACCGGCAGAACTGCCTCCCCCCGGCCTCGTCGGCCTCGATCCGCAGTGGTCGCGCCTGGTAACAACATCCGAGTCATCGGGCGTGTCTCGAACCTGGCACGTACTCGACAATCAGATCGAAGACCCGACGGCGACGCTGCTTTGCGTTCATGGCAACCCCACCTGGTCTTATCTGTGGCGCGATCTGGTTGCCCAGGCGCCGCCAGGTGTTCGGGTGATCGCGGTCGATCAACTCAACATGGGCTTCTCGGAACGAACGGGAACGATTCGCCGCCTGGAGCAACGGATCGAGGACCTCAGCGCCGTCACCGATGAACTCGGAGTGCAAGGACCGGTGATCACGGTCGCACATGATTGGGGCGGTCCGATATCGCTCGGATGGGCTCTACGCCACCGCAGCCAGGTGGCCGGGTTCGTTCTGATGAACACCGCAGTTCACCAACCGGCCGAGTCGCTGGCTCCTCGATTGATACGGATGGTGCGATCCCGGTGGATTCTTCGGCTGGCCTGCGTAGCAACACCTATCTTTCTGCGCGGGGCCCTGATGCTGGCCCGGCCACGCCTTGCCCGACCCATCCGTCTGGCCTATCAGGCTCCCTACCGACGCGCTGATCGCCGGTCGGCGATTGGAGAGTTCGTCGAAGACATTCCGCTGAGTGAGACCCATCCAAGCAAGCGATCCCTAGAGGCGGTCGCCGCCGGACTCGCTCAGTTAGCCGATGTGCCGGCCCTCCTGCTGTGGGGAGCTTCCGACCCGATCTTCTCCGACCGATATCTATCGGATCTAGCCTCCCGGCTTCCGAGATCCGAGATCCACCGATTCAGCGACGCAGGACACATGATTTCGGAGGACAAGGACGCAGCGGCCGCTGTGTACGCCTGGGTCGACCAACTACAGGAATCTGAACAGCGTCCCGCGTCGACCCCGGTAGAACGAGATCCGCTCTGGTCTGAGATCGATCGACGTTCCGATGATGACGCGCCTGCCGTGGTCGATTTCGAGGGCGGCGCACCGGCTTCAATGTCGTTTCGCGAGCTTGCCCTGGACACCAAACGCGTCGCGGCGGGTCTCGCCGATCTGGGCGTTGCGAAAGGGGACCGTGTCGCCTTGATGGTGCCGCCGGGTATCGATCTGGCGGTCTGCGTGTATGGCTGCTGGCGACTCGGAGCCGTCGTAGTGGTCGCCGACGCCGGGCTTGGCGCTCGGGGCATGAGCCGGGCACTGGCAAGTGCCAAACCGGATTATCTCATCGGGGTTCCCAAGGCGATTGCAGCCGCCAGAGCCCTGCGGTGGCCCGGCGCTCGTATCTCTACGATGGAGATGCCGGCGTCCAGGAAACGCTTGTTGGGTGTGCTGGCCACCATCGAGGATGTGCGCAGCCGCGGTGAAAACCTGCCGGAGCCGCCAGAACCGTCCGACTTCGATTTCGCCGGCATCGGGTTCACGTCTGGTGCTACCGGACCTGCCAAAGGAGTCGCCTATCGACACAGTCAGCTTCAGGCGCAGCGAGACGCTCTCATCGATCTTTACGGCATCACAGGTACCGATCGTCTGGTTGCCGCTTTCGGTCCGTTCGCATTGTTCGGCCCATCGATGGGCATCACGTCGGTCGTTCCCGAAATGGAGGTGACTTCGCCTGGAAGTCTCACGGCGCCGGCACTTGCCAGGTCGGTCCAGGCTGTCTCGGCCAATCTCGTGTTCGCTTCCCCGGCTGCACTGAGGAACGTCGTTGCGACCGCGGCCAACATGACTTCCAACGAGGCCGAGGCGTTGCAGGGGGTGCGTTTGTTGATGTCGGCCGGTGCTCCGGTTCCTGCGGAGATCTTGCGCGCGGCCGGGATGTTGATGCCGAATGCAGAGGCTCATACGCCGTACGGGATGACCGAGGTTCTTCCGGTGGCAGATATCACCCTTTCCGGGATTGAAGAGGCCGGATCCGGTGATGGGGTTTGCGTGGGGCCGCCGGTTCCCGGTGTCGATGTCGCGATCAGCCCACTCGACTTCGACGGCCGGGCCACCGGTTCTCTGACGAACCAGAGCGGTGTCGTCGGAGAGGTGTGTATTCGCGCTGCTCATATGCGGGATGGATACGACAAGCTTTGGATTACGGAAGACGCTGCATCTCAGCCTGTCGGCTGGCATAGGAGTGGCGACGTCGGCCACCTCGATGAGCTCGGCCGCCTGTGGATCGGGGGCAGGATGGGTCACATAGTGACGACGGCGTCGGGCCCGGTGACGCCGGTCGGGATCGAACACTCAGTCGGCGAACTTGCCGACGTAGTTCATGCAGCAGTGGTCGGAGTCGGCCCTGCAGGCACACAACAAGTGGTTGTTGTCGTGGTGCCCCGCCCCCGTCCGCGCCGTCCCGATCTCGCCGACGAAGATCTGGCCGATCGGGTCCGTGCCCGCGTCGATATCACGGATGTGGCGGCCGTCCTGACCGTCCCATCACTGCCGGTGGATAAACGCCACAACTCGAAAATCGACCGCACTCGGATCTCCCGGTGGGCGGAGGGCGTCTTGTCCGGCCGGCGGATGAGCAAGATATGAAGGTCCTCGTCACCGGTGCCACGAGCCTTGTCGGCCGGTCGGTTGTTGGTTTGCTGCGCGGTCGAGGCGATGAGGTGAAGGTCTTTCAACGTCGGCCCAGTGGCATCGGCGTAGCCGAACACCTGGGTGATATTTCAGATCCGATGGCGGTTGGTGACGCGGTTGCGGGGGCCGACGCCGTCGTTCATCTCGCGGCGCGGGCCGGAGTGACGGGGCAGTGGGAACTGTTCGAACAGGCCAATGTCGTGGGAACGCGCTGCGTCGTCGATGCCGCCCGGGCCGCCGGAGTAACTAGGTTCGTGCACGTTTCTTCCCCATCGGTTGCGCATACCGGCCGGTCTCTGATCGGCGCAGGACCGGATGCGGCCGAGCCCGACAGGGTTAGAGGTCACTACGCCCGAAGCAAAGCTCATGCAGAGCTGATAGCCCTCGCTGCAGACGCGCCCGGCATGGCAGTCACGGCCATTCGCCCTCATCTCATCTGGGGACCGGGTGATACCCAGTTAGTAGGGAGAATCGTTGCAAGGGCGAAAGCCGGTCGGCTGGCCATCGTCGGCACGGGTACATCGCTGATCGACACCACCTATGTCGACAACGCCGCTGATGCGCTGGTTGCCGCGCTCGATAGAGCTCCGCAGATCGCCGGGCGTGCCCTGGTCGTCACCAACGGGCAGCCGCGGCCCGTCCGCGAGTTGCTGAACCGGATCGTTTTGGCGGCCGGCCTGGAGCCTCCTCGTTTCACGGTGCCCTACCGGGTGGCGCGTACGGGTGGGCTGGCCGTGGAGAAGATCTGGGAGCGTCAGGATCGGCCGGACGATCCACCGCTGACGAGCTTCCTCGCCGAGCAACTTGGGACTGCTCACTGGTTCGACCAGCGGGAGACCCGGCTCGCCCTGGATTGGCAGCCGGCGGTCAGCCTCGCCGAAGGGTTCCAACGACTCCGCGCTCACTTCGAGTCGGCCTAGAAGGGCCGGTACACCCTTTTCGCGCGACATTCGGCACTCATAGGGTCAGAATGTCGCGCGAAAACCAATTCGTGGGCTTCGCCTTCTCTTCAATCGAGTGAGGCGATTCGTTCGAGAAGAAGTCCGGCGAATCGTTCTGAGTCCACAGATGTTCCGACTCTTGCATTCGGCTCTCTGCCGGTGACGTGGTAGCGATCGACCAGGGTTCTGCCGGCCGACGGTCCGTCGGTTGTATCGATCTCAACCGCGAAAGGTTCGGTCTTCACCAGGTCGGGCCATATCAGGGAGGCCACTGCCAGTGCATCATGGATGGGGGCACCGTCGAATCCCATCCGGCGTTGGTAGTTGGCCACGAAAAAGTCGAGGAGTCCTGCTACGAATGCGCCTGCTCGCCCGGTTGGCCGCAACTGTTCGGCGTGATCGCTCGTCAGCCTGGCACGGTGAGTGACATCCAATCCGATCATGGTGATATCGATGCCAGATCGGAAAACCAGGTCGGCAGCTTCAGGATCGACGTAGATGTTGAATTCGGCAGCCGGTGTGATGTTGCCGAGACCGATCGAACCTCCCATCAGCACGATCCGCTCGATTCGCTTGACCAGCTCTGGATGAGCAGCGACCAGCTTGGCGATGTTGGTTAGAGGACCGACCGGGATCAACGTCATGGGTTGGTCGGAAGTGGCGAGTATCTGGGCCAGGAAGGCGACTGCTCCGAGTTCGTGTGGCCGCGTAGTCGGCTCTGATACTTCGGGGCCGTCGAGCCCGGTAGCTCCATGAACGTACTCGGCGGTCACGAGATCCCGCTCGAGGGGAACGTCTGAACCGGTCGCGACGGGCAAATCGGTTCTGCCTATCAATTCGAGGACCGCGAGCGCGTTGCGGGTGGTCTTGTCGACCGTGGCGTTGCCGGCGACGGTCGTCACGCCGACTAGTTCAACCTCGGGGCTGGCTGCGGCCAGCATCAACGCGATGGCGTCATCGTGCCCCGGATCACAGTCGATCACAATCGGGATTCGGCTCACAACAGGTCCTCGACCATCGCCAGATGAGGCAACGACGGTTGTGCACCGCGAACAGTGGTCGCCAACGCTCCCGCGACGGCGGCCCGTTGCAAGGATTGCTGCTCGCTGTAGCCGGCAATCAGGGACGCGACCATCGCCCCGACAAACGCATCCCCGGCGCCGACAGTATCCACGACTTCAACCGGGGGTGGTTCTGCAGAACCGATCCGGTGTCCGCCCCGGTATAGATGGGCGCCCGCGCTGCCCATCGTGATCGCCACGAGGCCGCCCGTCGTGTGAATCCGATCTCCGAGTTGCCGGGCCTCTATCTCATTCACCACCAGCAGGTCGACCCGTTCGAGCAATCCATCCGGCAGAGGCCGCACCGGGGCGGCATTCAGGCAGAACAGTCCGGTTGCTTGTCGTCCCGCCTCTATCACGACTTCGAGAGGGATCTCGAGCTGGCAGATCAGGGCATCCTCATCGCCGATTTGCACATCTTCGGCCGTCATCATGCGGTTGGCGCCGGGCGCAACCACTATCTGGTTTTCACCATCGGCGTCCACCACGATCATCGCTACGCCGGTGGCCACCCCCTCGTCGACCTTCACGCCGTCGAGGTTCACGCCATCGGCTCGCAAAAGGGCAAGCGCTTGGGCGGCGTTCGAGTCGGATCCCACCCGCCCGATCATTGCCACTTCGGCTCCCATGCGGCGGGCGGCAAGAGCCTGATTGGCTCCCTTTCCTCCCGGATGAGTGTCGAGCACGGCATCGGTTACGGTCTCGCCCGCTACAGGCAGCCGCGGCGCACTGGCGATCAGGTCGAGGTTGACGCTGCCGATGACCGTTATCGAGTTCACGACATGAGGGTAGAACATTGACGTTTGGGTGGATCGTGCGAGTAGGTATTGCTCGGCCACCTCGAGCGCAGCTCCGATCGATGGTGCTCGAAGAAGCGACCGACCTCGTTCTCAATTCCGGGGGCATCGCGAAAAGAAACTGAACTAGCAGGACCGACGAACTCTATGCCGGTGGGGATCCCGGTGCCGGGACCTAGGGTGACCGATAGCGGGGTAGCAGTTCCTCAGCGCGCTCCTCGACTTGTTCGATTGTCTCAGGATCGATCAGCAGGCTGCGCAGCACGAGGGCGGCGCCTTCTCGAGGGTTGATTTGCCGCTCTACCTGATCGGACGAAGCGAAGAGATTCGCCCGAACCAGGAAACCGCTCACCATCTGTTGGGCCAGCCAGGCGTTGCCATGAACGAACTGACCGCTCTCCTGACCCGACCGAATCAGCAGTCGAGTGAGATCGTCGAACTGATTCACCAGATCGCGGAATCCGGCCAGATCCGGGTGATTGAGTGCCTCGAAGCTGATATGGGCGCGCATGTCGTACGGCGAGTCGGCAATTCGTCCGAACTCCCCGACGATCATCGCGTACAGCTTGGCCGCCGGGTCGCCCGGACCGACCACGAGGTTCTCCAGGCCCGCAACTGCCGGGACGATATCGTGTTCGTATAGCTCCTGGACGATCGCCAGTTTGTTGGTGAAGTGGAAGAAGAGCGACGGTTGGCTGATACCAACTGCTGCTGCGATGTCCCTGGTGGTGGTGCCGTGATAGCCGTTGATCGACAGCAGGCGTGAGGCCTCTATCAGGATCCGTTCCCTGGTATCCGGGAGAGCCTGTGCTTCTGGCATGGCGTCCTTGTTCTTCGCTGGTCGATCCGGCAGTGCAGCAGACTACCGGCCGCTACTCATCGACACTCTATCTATCATTTGATAGGCTAGCGCCATGTCGGCCGGAAGGAGCGATGCCGTGACTCGGGTGAATTCATGGAACGAATGGGATCCGCTCAGGCACGTGATTGTTGGTCGGATCGACAGTGCGATGGTCGGAGCGCCCGAAGCGGGGATGGTTCTCTACCTCCCTGAGGCAGGTCTCAAGCCGGGGGAGTGGCATCGAATTCCCCAGAGGTACATCGACAAAGCCCATGAGCAGATGGAGAACTTCGCGGCCATGCTGGCCGGGCGCGGAATCCGGGTGGACCGGCCGACCTCGATGGATGACCGGCAATACGTGCGCACCCCGGACTGGGAGTGTGACCACATGTTTGGAACCATGCCGCCCCGCGACATTCTCCTGCCGTACGGGAACGAAATCCTCGAGGCGACCATGTCGCAGCGCTCGCGCTGGTTCGAGTTCCTTGCTTACAAGCCACTCCTCGAGCAGTACTTCAAGGAAGATCCCAACTTCCTCTGGGAGGCCGCGCCGAAACCCCGCCTCTCGGACGAGTCGTACGTCAAGGACTACTGGCACGACTTCTTCGAAACCTGGTCCGATGAAGAACTGAAGGCGCGCATGGAACGCTTCGAATGGCACCTCACCGAGAAGGAGCCCCTGTTCGATGCCGCCGACGCAATGCGGTTCGGTAGGGACATCTTCATCCAACATTCGGCGCCGACGAATCAGGCAGGACTGGATTGGTTCAAACGGCACTTCGAGTCGCGCGGCTTCCGGGTGCACATCCTCGCCTTCGGCGGCACTCCGCAACCGTGGCACATCGATGTGACGCTCGTCCCGCTCCGCCCCGGTCAGATGATCGTCAATCCGCATTACCCGTCGCTGGTGCCGGAGTTTCGTGAGTTGCTGAGGATCAACGACTGGGAGGTAATCGACGGTGCCCCGGTCTCCGGAGCCAAGCAACCCCCCTATTCGATGTGTCACGAATCGCTCGGATACAACGTCTTCTCAATCGACCCGAACACGATCTGTGTGGAGGCCAATGAGAAGGCATTCATGGAGCAACTCGACGGTTTGGGATACGACGTCGTTCCCGTTGAGTTCATCGACGTCTCCATGTTCGGAGGGGCCCTGCACTGCGCCACCCTCGATGTCGAGCGTGAAGGCGACATGGTTGATTACTTCCCGAAGCAAATCCCAGGATTCTGAAGCCTTTGACCCTCTAAGGAGAGGAACCGAGATGACCGACTACATGAGTTCCGAAACCCCGGCAGTTGTCGAACGCGACAAGCGCCACCACGTTCACCCCTATCAGGTGTTCGACACGTTCGCCGAGGATGGTGCGCTGCCGATCGCCTCCGGAGTTGGGGCGTATATCACAGACACCGACGGCAAGCGCTACGTGGATGCGGTCGGCGGGCTGTGGTGCACGAACATCGGGTTGGGACGTGAAGACATGGTCGAAGCGATTGCCGACCAGGTGCGTCGGCTCGCCTACTCGAATCCCTTTGTCGACATGACGCACATTCCGGCTGCCAACCTCGCCACCAAGCTGGCCGAACTGGCGCCCGGTGACCTCAACCACGTGTTCTTCTGCACCGGCGGATCAACCGCCAACGATCAGGCTTATCGGATCGCCCAGTTCTATCAAGCTGTGCGAGGCAAGCCGGAGAAGAGACACGTCATCTCGCGGATCGACGCGTATCACGGTCAGACCTACGCGTCGGTGTCTATCGGCGGAAAACCGGGAGACCGGATCGAGGAGTTCGAATTTCTCGACAACGTCCATCACCTCAGCTCGCCGAATCAGTATCGCTATGGCCGGGACCTCTCGGAGAAGGAATTCGGTGGTCAGCTGTTCGCAGAATTCAAAGACAAGGTCGCAGAGCTGGGTGGCCCCGAGAAGGTGTCGGCGTTCTTCGCCGAACCGATCATGGGTGCCGGAGGAGTAGTGCCTCCGCCCGACAACTATCTCAAGAGTATCTGGGAGTACTGCCGGGAGAACGACATCCTCTATGTCTCCGACGAGGTTGTCACCGGATTCGGCCGGTTGGGGGAGTGGTTCGCCTCTGAGAAACTGTTCGGTATCCAGCCCGATATCATCACGTCGGCGAAGGGCCTCACCTCCGGCTACATCCCGCTCGGAGCGACGATCTTTTCGGACAGGATCTTCGACGTCATTTCGGATCCGGGCCAAGGGCGCTATCTGCCGATGGGCCTCACATACGCCGGGCATCCAGTGGCATGTGCCGCGGCGCTCAAGAACATCGAGATCATTGACAACGAAGGCATCCTCGAGCACGTGCGCGACGTCGGGCCCTACCTCATCGAGCAACTCGAAACCCTCAAAGACCTTCCGATGGTCGGCGATGTGCGCGGCTCGCATCTGATGGTTTGCATCGAGTTCGTTCGCGACACTGCGACAGGAGAGCCGTATCCCTACCAAATCGACATCGGTAAACGGGTTTCCAACGAGTGTGACGAGTTGGGGTTGATTGTGAGGCCGGTCGAGAACCTCAACATCATGTCGCCGCCGCTGATCATCACGCGCGACGACGTGGATTTCATTGTCGAAACACTCCGCACCGCTATTCCTCTCGCCCATGCGGAAGCAGAGGAAATGATGGCCGGGGCGTAGAGATCTTGTCGTGCCGCACTCGGAGGGGCGCAAGGATTGGTTGCCGCTACCGGCCCCGGTCGGTAGTCTGCCTATCACCCGATAGGTTGGGAGCGTCGTGGGAAGAGACGAAGAAGTGCCGGCAGAGCCTCCCGTGACCGTCACTCGCGTACTGCTCGGCGGCAAGGTCTACACGGCCGACGATCATGGGTCGTGGGCGGAGGCAGTCGCCCTGGCGGACGGAATCATCCGGTTGGTCGGCTCTACCAAGGACGTCCGCGCCGCCTTCCCCGATGCTGAGGGAATCGATCTTGCCGGCCGCACTCTGCTCCCGGGCTTCATCGATGCACACAATCACTATCTCGCTACCGGTGAAGGGTTGGCTGCAATCGACGCCCGCTATCCCGGAGTCTCCTCACCCGATGAGCTGGTGGCAGCAGTAGCCGAAGTGGCCGCCACAACTCCTGCCGGAAGGTGGATATCGGGGTTCGGGTTCGACCATGCCAAGTACGAGAGAGGGCCGACGCGATGGGACCTCGATGCGGCGACGACAACTCATCCCGTGGCCATCCGCCACGTGTCGGGCCACTACCTGCTGGTCAACTCTCACGCTCTCGAGCTCGCAGGGGTGGATGGCTCGACTCCGGATCCGAAGGGCGGTGAGTTCGTTCGGGACGATGAGGGAAACATCACCGGGCTGTGCCTGGATGCCGCGATGGGCATCGTCGAGCCTGTCGCCGTGGACATTGGATCTCACGGTCCCAACTTCCATGTCGAGGCTTCGCTCGACGACCTCGTTGCGGCCGTTGACAGAGCCGGGAGAGCGTACGTGGCGGCGGGATTGACCACGGTCTGCGACGCCCAGGTGACCAGCCGGGAAATGGCCGCCTACCGCGCAGCGAAGCAGCGGGGTGGGTGGTGGGTTCGAGTCGCCTGCATGCCGCTGTCACACCAACTGGGCGAGTTCGGCGCCCTCGGGCTGGCCGGTCCTTTCGGAGACGACATGCTCTGGCTGGGACCGATGAAGTTCTACATGGACGGCTCGCTCATCGGCGGAACCGCGGTTTTCGAGGAACCGTACGGTGTGGACCACGAATTCGAAGGCTTGTTCTACTGGGAGCCTGCCGAGATGCGTGAGATGCTCATCGAAGCCCAGCGGCAAGGGTGGCAAGTCGGCATCCATACACAAGGAGACCGGGCAATCGGCGCAGTGCTCGACGCCGTGGAGGCGGCGATGGACGCCTACCCCAGGACCGATTCCCGCCACCGGATCGAACACTGTGGCTACCCGACGCCGGCGCAGATCGATCGTATGGCCGAGCTTGGAATGATCGCAGTCAACCAACCCAACTACCTCCACGACCAGGGCGATGAGTTTCTCGAACGATTCGGCGATCGGGGTCACCGGCTCCAGCCGATGCGGGCAGAACTGAACGCCGGGGTACGTATCGCCCTCAGCAGCGATGCAGATGTCACCACGTTCAATCCGCTCGAGACGATCACCAACGCGGTGGAGCGCCTGACGATGAAAGGGCGCTCGATCGGGGCCGACCAGGCTCTCACCGTCGAGGAGGCGATCCGGGCCCATACGATCGACGCCGCCTACTCGATATTCGCCGAGAATCGCATTGGCTCGATCGAACAGGGTAAGCAAGCCGACCTGGTCGTCATCGACGGAGACCTGTTTGGAGTCCCGCCGGGTGAGATCAGCGATCTTCCGGTCTGGATGACGATCATCGATGGTGAAATCGTTCACGGTCCGGGATCGGAGCGATCGTGAGCTTTCGGATGCCGGCTGAGTGGGAACCGCACGAACGTTCGCTGATGGCCTGGCCGACCCATCCCAGCTGGGGAAATCATCTCGGGGATGCTCGACTCACATACGCCGGGTTGGCAAACGCCATCGTCGACTTCGAACCGCTCACGATGCTCGTGAACCCGGGGGAGGGTGATGGAGCCCGGCAATCGCTGACGGGTGACGTCGAGGTCGTCGAGATCAAGTACGACTCAGCGTGGGTGAGGGACTTCGGCCCACTGGTGGTCGTGGACGACGATGGCAACCGCGCTGGTGTTGACTTCCGTTTCAACTCCTGGGGCGAGAAGTACCTCCCCTATGACGACACCGTTGCCAGCACCGCGCTGATGCTGGAGCATCTGGGCATCGGTCGAACTGAATCGGCAATGGTGCTGGAAGGCGGGGCCATCACGGTTGACGGCGAAGGAACGCTCATCACCACAGAGCAATGTCTACTGAACCCGAATCGCAATCCACAGATGACCAGAGCTCAAATCGAGCTCGAGCTGGGCGAGAAACTGGGCATTGAGAAAGTCGTGTGGTTGCCCAATGGAATATCGGCCGACTTCGTGACCGATGGCCACGTCGACGCGGTGTGCACGTTCGCGGCTCCCGGTGTCGTCTTGCTACAAGGGTGCTCTGATCCAACCCATCCCGATTTCGAACTGATGGCGGCTAATCGGGCTGCGCTGAATGAACAGACTGATGCAGCCGGTCGCCACTTCGAGATCCTGGACCTGCCCGACCTGCCGAGCGAGCCCTTCGAAGGAACAGAGATTGGGGTCGCCTATGCAAACCTGGTTCTGGTCAATGGGGCGGTGCTGGTTGGAACGGGCGAATACGCAGCCGATGATCAGGCCCTGGAATTGATCGAAGAAGCCTTTCCGGGTCGCGTCGTCGTAGGGGTTCCTGCGAAGCTCATTTCGTACGCTGGAGGCGGACCACACTGCACCACGATGCAGATCCCGAGCGAAGGAGGAATCCGGTGACCGACTTCCGACTGATAACGCGCATTGACGACCCATTGCCATCTCCGTCGCGACACGAGCCGCCCAGCGGCCGAGGGATGTTCCGAATCGGTGCGGTCCAGTGTGCCTGGAATCCTGACCCCGACGCACATGCCGCCACCCTGGCACAGGGCATCAGGATCGCGGCCGCGCAGGGGGCCAAGATGGTCTGTCTCCAGGAGTTGACGCTCGCCCCCTATTTCGCCACCAGGCCGGACAATCAGGAGGTTGCCGGCCGATATGCCGAGGATGTGGGCAGCGGTCCGACGACCGAGTTCGCCCGAGCCATGGCCGCCGAAACAGGCGCGGTAGTGCATGCCTCGCTCTACGAACGTGATCCGGAGGGGCTGGGATTCAACACGGCCATTGCCGTGGATCCGGCCGGGACCGTTCGAGCCCGGACCCGGAAGGTGCACATCCCGCAGTTTCCCTACTACCACGAGGACTATTACTTCGCGGCCGGAGATACGGGTTTCCCCGTGCAGGACATCGAGGGCGTCCGTTTCGCCTTCCCGACCTGTTGGGACCAGTGGAATCCGGAGCTTGCTCGGATCTATTCCCTCGAGGGCGCGGAGGTGATCGTGTATCCAACCGCGATCGGTTCGGAGCCCGACCTCGGCGACTTTGACACACAACCCCTGTGGCAGCAGATGATCCGCGCCAATGGACTGGCGAACGCCACGTTCATGGTCGCCGTCAACCGGATCGGAACGGAAGGTCCGCTCACGCTGTACGGCTCCTCTTTCGTTTCCGATCCGTACGGCCGGATCGTGGTTGAGGCTCCCCGTGACGAACCGGCGGTGCTCGTCTGCGATCTCGATCTCGACCAGCGACGCGACTGGATGACGTTTGGACTCTTTGAGACCCGACGACCCGATCAATACCACAGGCTCACGGAGGGGAGAGGTCCAGCCGAGATCGACGCGAAGTGAGCCGCTTCCGGCGGCATTGAATCCTTAGGATGGGATCCCGGAGGGATCCAATTCTCCGAAACGAACTAGATAGGAGAACGAGGACATGAGATTCAGGACAGCAATCGCCCTCATGGTGTTGATGGCACTCCTGGCGGCGGCGTGCGGTGATAGCTCATCGGACACGACCACCGCCGACACGGGCGGCACGACCGAGACAACCGTCTCAACCGACGATAGAGGCGATGCAGGTGGAGGCACCCTCACTGCCGTTCGCTTCGAGTCGTTCGACGGCTGGGTGCTCGACTCGGCGGCGGCGTACTCCAGTTACCAAACCCACCAGGCTGTGATCGAGCCGTTGATGCGCTTCGGCGCGGACGGGCAATCGATTGAGCCCGGCCTGGCCGAGAGCTGGGACTACGACCCCGACGGGCTGACGATCACCTTCACGCTGCATGAAGGGGCGAACTTCAGCAACGGCGACCCGGTTACTGCAGAGGATGTTGCCTTCTCCCTCGATATCTGGAACGCCGGGCCGAATTTCGGCGGCTCGTGGGATGCCATCGTTGGAGTGACCGGTGAGGGGCAGGAGATCGTTCTGGAGCTCGCCTATCCCGACAACACTCTGATGGCGGTCCTCGCCTCCTCGATCTCGGGCATCATGCCCAAGGACTTCGCAGGCATGACCGAGGACGATTACTACAACGATCCGATCGGCGCGGGCGCATTCGTTGTCGATGAGTGGTCGATCGGTGGTCGCATCGTGCTGACGCCCAACGAGTTCTACTACGACCCCGAACGTCCCTACGTTGACGAGCTGATCCTCGACGTGGTGACCGACGAGACCGAGCGGCAGATCCTGTTCGACAGCGGTGAGGCACAGATCATCGAGTATCTGTCGCCGACCGTTGCGCCGCAATACGACCCGGCCGACGTTTACGTCTGCACGGTTCACTCCGTCGAGCACATCGGGCTGAACGTTTTGAGGCCGCCGTTCGACGATCCGTTGGTGCGCCGGGCGGTTGCCTATGCGATCGACTACGACGCTATCGACGCTGCTCTGGGTGAGTACTTCGGCCTACCCAGTGGCATTCTCTCGCCCAACATCCTGAACTGGGCTCCACCCTCCAAGCCGTATTTCAGCCGGGATCTGGACATGGCCAATGATCTTCTGGCACAGTCGTCGGCGGCGGGTGGTACTTCTGCGGAGCTCATCTACGACGCCGGCAACGCTCTCGACACCCTCGTCGTGCAGATCATCCAGGCGAATCTCGCCGAGATCGGCATCGACGTGTCGTTGAGCGCGCTCGAAACCGGCGCATTCCTCGATCGGGCGTTCTCGATCGACGCCGATATGACGATCTGGAACTACGGCGCCATCTCGCCCAACATCTCAGATCCGTTGATCTGGATCTATGCGACGGGCTGGTTGTTCTCCGGGCAGGAAACGGACACCTTGTTCGATCAGTTCCTGGCCTATGCAGACGCGGCTACGAATGCCGACATGCAGGCGATCATCACTGAGGTCCAGGACGGAGCCATCGACGAAGCAGCTGCGATTGCGGTGGCGGAGGGTTCGTATCTCCACGCAGTCAATCAGAATCTGACAGGATTCGAATCGGCACCGTGGGGGCTCTACTACTACGACACGATTGCTCTCGGCGGCTAACGACTGCTGGGTGGGTGTCGGGATTCTGCCCGGCACCCACCCCCCAAATGAAAGGCAGATGTGGGGAGGTTCGGCTTCGTAGCCAGGAGGCTTCTACAGACCATCCCGATGCTGTTCGGCATCGTGCTGGTCGTCTTCCTGGTCCTGCAAATCACTCCGGGCGATCCGGCCCGGCAGATTGCCGGCCTGCGGGCGAGCGAAGCCGACCTCGAGGAGGTGCGCCAGGAGCTGGGGTTGAACGACCCGATCATCGCCCAGTACGGACGGTATGTAGGCAACGTACTGCAAGGCGACCTTGGTTACTCCTACAAGTCACGCAAACCGGTTGCGGACATCATCGGTGATCGCATATCCGTCACGGTCTGGCTTCTCTCTACCGGCGTGCTGATGACGCTGCTGATCAGTGTCCCGCTCGGCGTGATCGCCGCCCTTCGAAAGGATCGTATGGCGGATCACGCCATTCGCGGATTCGGATTGCTCGGGTTGAGCATGCCGGCCTTCTGGACCGGAGTCATCTTGCTGCTGCTCGTGGCGCTTCCGACGGGGTGGTTCCCGGCGGGCGGATTCGGAGACACGTTTGGTGAGAAACTCCGCGCTATCTTCCTGCCGGCGCTGACGCTGGCGATCGGATCATCGCCTTTCATCATCCGCGGGCTGCGCGCCGCCATGATCTCGGTGATGGAATCCGACTACATCTCCACCGCTCGGTCGATCGGTGTCGCAGGTGGACGACTGGTTCGCCGGTTCGTGCTTCGTAACGCGGCAGGGCCCGGGGTCACGCTCGTGGCCATCGAAATCGGTTACCTCCTTTTCGGTGCTGTAGTCATCGAGACGACCTTTGCGCTTCCGGGCGTTGGCCAGGGCCTGGTGATCGCCGCCCAAGGCCGGGATCTCCCCTCGGTGCAGGGATACACGCTGCTGTTCGCGCTGGTGGTCGTGGCGGTCTACCTCCTTTCCGATATCGTCACGGCAATTCTCGACCCGCGTGTGGAGATAGACACATGACCACTCCGGCCTTCGAGGCAGTTCCGGACGTTCCGCAGATTGTCGAGGCGTCCCTGGCCGAACCCGGGGCATGGCGACGCATGCCGAAGAAGGTCTGGGTCGGGCTTGTAATCGTGGCTTTGTATGTGCTGGTGGCGCTCCTCGCTCCCGTCATTGCTCCCTACGACCCGCTCGCGATCGATACCGCCAACCGGTTGGCGTCGCCGGACTCGGCACACCTGCTCGGAACAGATGAACTCGGACGGGACATCTTCTCGCGACTCCTCTACGCGTCACGGGTCGACCTTCCGATCGGGTTTCTCGGTGCTCTGCTGCCGGCGCTGGTGGGTACGATTCTCGGAGCGATTGCCGGGTTTTTCGGTCGCTGGGTCGATACCGCCATCATGCGCACGGCCGATGTGGTGCAGGCATTCCCGGCCTACATCCTCGTGATCGTGCTGGTTTTCGCGCTCGGCCAGGGTTCCGGATCGATCATCCTCGCCTTCACTGTGCTGGCCTGGGTCATCTATGCACGCATCATTCGAAGCGAGGTGCTGCGCGTGCGGGATCGGGACTATGTGCAGGCGGCGCGCGTCGCCGGCCTGCGACGATTGCGGATTCTCCGGGTACACGTATTCCCGAACGTCATCAATCAGACCCTCGTCTACCTCCCCAACGACATCGTCTTCGCCACGCTGGCGCTGGCCGCCTTCTCGTTTCTCGGATTGGGAATCCCTCCTCCGACCCCGGAGTGGGGAGCCATGATTGCCGAAGGTCAACCATTCCTCCGCACCAACTGGTGGTTCGCCACCGTCCCGGGGCTCGTCATCGTCGGGCTGGGATTGGGCCTGTCGTTGATCGGGGAGGGCCTGGAGGAGGGCCTTCGCGCATGACCAAGCGGTTGCTCGAAGTCGAAGACTTGAGGATCACGCTCCAGGCGGGAAGCGGAACCATCACACCGGTGGACGGCGTAAACCTCGCGCTCGGGCGCGGCGAGGCGCTCGGAATCGCCGGTGAGTCGGGCTCCGGCAAGAGCCTCACACTGAAGTCGATCATCGGGCTCCTACCGCAGGGGGCACAGGTTGAGGGCAACCTGCGATTCGCGCTTGGAGATGAATCGCCGATTCCGTACACGTCGACCGATGTCCACGGCCGGGGAATCTCGATCATCTTTCAGGAGCCTATGACGGCACTGAACCCGACGATGCGGGTCGGCGACCTCATCGCTGAAGGCCCTCGCATCCACGAGGGTCTCAGCAAGACGGCCGCCAGGGAGCGCGCCGTCGAGTTGATGCGGCAGGTCGGCATTCCTGCCCCCGAGCGAAGGGCCAAGATGTGGCCCCATCAGCTCTCGGGTGGTCTCCGGCAGCGAGTGATGATCGCCACGGCTCTCTCCACCCGTCCGAAGCTCTTGTTGTGCGACGAGCCGACCACGGCGCTCGATGTCTCGATCCAGGATCAAATCCTTGGACTGCTACAGGAGATTCGGATCAACCTCGGCATGTCGATCATCTTCGTCTCGCACGACCTGGCGGTTCTCGGTGAGCTGTGCGATCGTCTCGCAATCATGTATGCCGGTCAGATCGTTGAGACCGGCCCGACCGATGACGTGTTTACCAAACCGAACCATCCCTACACCGAGGCTTTGATGACCTCGGTTCCGTCTTTTGATGCGACGAGCGTCAAACTGGCAGGCATTGAAGGTCATCCACCGGATCCGCGGTCGTTTCCTCCGGGGTGCCGGTTCTCGCCGCGCTGCCGGTATGCCCGGGAGGACTGCACCGAAGCAGATTTCGAGTTGGTTGCCACCGATGCTGATCGTTCTAGCGCCTGCATTCACACCGAGGTCTTCGCCGAGGGGGGTCGATGAGCGCCTTCCTCGAGGTACGCGATCTGACGGTCACCTTCCGGGTCGGGTCTGCACTCAAAGCGCGCCTGCGAGGTGAGCCGCCGCCCGACCTCACGGCCGTCGACGGGATCTCCTTCACCGCCGAGCGAGGTGAGTCGATCGGGATCGTCGGCGAGTCGGGGTGCGGGAAGTCGACGCTCGCCAAAGCCATCACAGGCCTGGTCCCGGTCGCCTCAGGTTCCCTACACCTCGACGGCAATCCGCTCACCGCCCGCCGTGATCCGGCGACTATGCGCCGCATCCAGATGGTTTTCCAGGATCCGAGCTCTTCTCTCAACCCCTCGCTCACGATCGAGCGTATGCTCTCGGAGCTGCTCAATGTTCATCGGATCGTGCCCCGCGACGCGATCGCCGATCGATGCGGTGAGTTGATGGAACTCGTTGAGCTGCCCCGTTCGCTGCTCAAGTCTCGGCCGGGTCGCTTGTCGGGCGGGCAGCGGCAGCGGGTAGGTATCGCCCGGGCGCTGGCTCTCGAGCCTGAGGTTCTCATCGCAGACGAAGCAGTTGCCGCTCTGGACGTTTCTGTGCAAGCGCCCGTACTCAACCTACTCAACTCGCTTCGAGAAGATCTCGGTCTGACGTTGATGTTCATCTCGCACGACCTGGCAGTGGTTCGCTATGTCAGCGACCGGGTGATCGTGATGTATCTCGGGCGGGCCGTCGAGGATCGGTCGACTGCCGAGTTGTTCGATGACCCGCGACATCCCTATACGAGGGCGCTTATGGCTGCGGCCCCCAAGTTTGGAGTCAAGAAAGCCCCCGGGGAGTCGGCCTTGAAAGGTGAGCCGCCGAGTGCGCTGAAGCTGCCAAGTGGATGTCGGTTCCGCCCGCGTTGCCCGATTGCCGAGGAAATCTGCGAACAAACAGAGCCTGATCTCGCCGGGCCGTCTCCGATCCAGCGTGCCGCCTGCCACTTCGCCTGGGACGGGCACGAGGTGCGTTCGTGACGCGCGCCGACATCGTCCTACGTGGAGCACCGATCTCTACGTTTGATCCGGCCCGGCCGTCGGCGCACGCCGCCGCCGTTGCCGGAGGTTTGATCCAAGCCGTCGGCACCGTCGGCGAGATCGCCGAGCTGATCGGACCGGACACCACGGTTGTCGATCTCCGGCCAGACCAGCTAGTTCTACCCGGGTTCATCGACGGCCACACCCACTACATGAACGGTCCGTTGGAGACTGCAGGAGTGGCCCTCTCCGAGTGCGAGACACTCGAGGAGGTCGTGACGGTACTCCGGGCAACGAGCCCCGGCGGTGGGCCCGTGCTCGGCGGAGGATGGCGCTCGCACATCTTCCCGGACGGTCCGAATCGCCGGATCCTCGATGAGATCTTCGTAGATGTGCCCGTGATGTTGCGGGAGATCAACAGCCATTCGCTCTGGGTCAATTCGGCGGCGCTGGCGAGAGCCGGGATCACCGCTGCGACTCCGGATCCGGATCCCGGGTTCTCGATGTTCGTCCGTGACGAAGCCGGCATGCCTACGGGCTGGGTGCTCGAAGACGGCGCGATGGCCATGGTGCGATCGGCGGTCTCGCCGGCGACCCCCGACCAGGCCAGGCGGGAGCTGCAGGCAGCCCAGCCGGGCTACGCGGCGGCCGGACTCACTGGCGCCTTCGACGCCGGGGTCTTCCTGATCGACGAGTGGGAGGCGTGGGAGATGCTCATCGATCTCGATCATCGGGGGGAGATTGGACAAAGGGTCGTGGGGGCGAAGGTCGCCATCTTCGGAGACGATCCGGTGGCAGTCCT
>JAHEDJ010000014.1:21047-54440 GCA_024641325.1 bacterium
TACCGGCCGCTGGTGCTGATCGAGTCTGCGGTCACGCGGCGGCTAGCCGGGGCTACCTCCGGTGATCGCTTGCCGCCGGCAGACGAGGCGCTGTCGGTGGAAGCCGCAGTCCGGGCAATGACGATCGATGCCGCCCGGCAACTGCGCATCGACGATGTGACCGGGTCACTGAAAGTCGGCAAGGACGCCGACCTCGTCGTACTGGACCGAAACCTCTTCGAGATCCCATGCAGTGAGATCGCAGCCACCCCGGTGGTGCTGACCATGCGGGGCGGTCTAATCACTCACGACGCCGGCAAGTGAAGCCACGTCGCGTCGATCAGGTCATCCTTCACCTGGCCGTCGCGGCCAACACGATCGGGTTGGGCGTCATCATCGCGCTGCTGGCAGACCTGCAAGAGGCCTACGACCTGCCGACCGCCGGACTCGGATTGGTAGCCGGGGCGGCCTTTATCACCGCTTTCATCGGCTACGTCTGGTTGTCCAGGTATGCCGATCGAGGTCACGCAAAGACCATGCTGATAGCCGGTACGCTGGTCGGTGCGTTGGCCCTGATCCTGGCCGCCTACGCGAGCGGACTGTGGACGCTCGTGTTCGCTCGAGCGATGCTCGGCTTCGCTGAAGGTGCTTTCGTCCCGGCCGCCCGACGAGTCGTGTTGGATTGGTCACCGGGACGTCCGGGGGAGGTCCTCGGACGAATTCTCGCCGCGTCGGTGGCCGGCTTCGCGCTGGGTCCGGTCATTGGTGCCCTGCTTGCCGAACGGTTTGGGTTGCGAGTCCCATTTCTGGTTCCGGCTGCCGTCCTGCTCCTCGCAGTCCCCGTGGTAACCAGGCTGCGAGCGCCGGAACCGCTGCCGATCGTCGAAGAACGCAGCTTTCTCAGTCTGCTTGGTAGTCGACTAGTCCTGGCAGGGGTGGTCTTCGGAGCGATCGAGTTTGCCACTCTGGGGTCGTTCGACGCAATCTGGGCCCGGCTGCTTGCGGACCAGGGCGCTTCAACGGTGTTCATCGGAGGATCGTTCACGCTGATGGCTCTGCCGCTGGTGGTTCTCTCTGTCAGATTCGGCCGGCTCGTCGATCAGAAGTCTTCCCTATTGGTCGCTTCGTTCGGAATACTGGCCGTTGCTCCAGCCGTTCTCGCCTATGGCTGGCTGAATCTGCCGGTGGCGCTGGCGGCGGCCGGCATCATTCACGCGGTGGGAAGCTCCGCACTCAGCCCGGCTGCCGCGGCGCTGGTCGCCAAAGGGAGTCCTCCGGACATGGTGGCCCGCGGTCAGGGCCTTCTGGAGGCCGTCGGGTTTCTGGCTGCCGCCGCAGCGGCCGTCCCGTCGGGTTGGGCCTATGAAACGATCGGCCGGCCGACATGGTTCAGCCTGTTGTCCGGCGTTAGCGTTGCCATCTTCGCAGTCGGATGGCTATTGACGCGGAGCAGCGCTTGACCTTCTTGGGAAAGGGCCGCTCGCTCAGCGGAAGAACTCACGCAAGAAGGTCTGACGAACGAGTTCTGTCGGTAGGATGTCCAGAGAATTCGCCCCCGAGGAGGCCACGTGCTTAACGGCTACGCAGGAAAGATCCTTCACGTTGACCTGACGACGGGTTCGCTCGACATCGAGGAACCCCCTGAAGACCTGTACCGCACTTACATGGGTGGGAGTGCTCTCGGCCTGTACTACCTCTTCAAGAACACTCCGGCCGGCGCGGATCCGTACGGACCGGAGAACACGCTCTCGTTCATGTTGTCCGGGATCACCGGCGCCCCGATAGCCGGGCAAAGCCGGGCGACGGTCGTCGCCAAGTCACCGTTGACCGGTGGAGCCGGTGACAGTCAGGCCGGCGGCTTCTGGCCGGCCGAACTGAAGTTCGCCGGTTTCGACGGCATCGTGATCCGGGGCATCTCCGCGAAACCGGTCTACCTCTGGATCAATCAGGGCGCAGTCGAATTGCGCGACGCAGAACATCTCTGGGGGAAACAGACCCTCGAAGTCGAAGAGATGCTCCAGGACGAGCTCGGTGACAATCGAATCCAGGTCGCTCAGGTCGGACCGGCGGGAGAGAAGCTCGTTCGATTCGCCGCCATCATGAACATGGCGACCCGCGCCCACGGCCGAACCGGGATGGGTGCCGTGATGGGTAGCAAGAAGCTCAAAGCGATCGTGGTCCGCGGAGGGAAAAAGAAGTTGTCTATGGCCGACCCGGATGCCGTTCGGGCGATCATGCAGCCGTCCATTCCTGCGATACGCGAGGACGAGGATGTCTGGGACCTGGCCAAGCACGGAACACTCGGGATTCTCGAAGGCCAGAATGCCGGCGGGGGACTGCCCACCCGCAACTACATGAGCGGATGGATGGGCTACGACCGGGCAGCTGCGATCGGTGGCGAGCGCCTATTCAAAGAGTTCCTGCGTGGGGCCGATGAAGACAACCAACTGAAATTGGGTCGTGAAACCTGCTACTCGTGTGCTGTCAGGTGTAAGCGAGTTGTCGAGACAGAGTGGCAGGGGCGCAAGGTCGATCCCAAGTCGGGCGGCCAGGAGTATGAGACGAGCGCCACCTTCGGTTCATACTGTGAGATCGACGATATCCAGGCGATTTCCTATGCAAACCAGCTGTGTAACCAGTACGGCGTTGACACGATCGCGGCCGGAGCAACAATGGCCTTCGCCATCAACTGCTTTGAAGATGGCCTGATCACCACGGAGGACACCGGAGGCATCGAGCTCGGCTGGGGCAAAGCCGAAGCCATGATCGCCATGCTGGAAAAGACCCTGGAACGTGACGGTTTCGGAGACATTTTGGCTGAAGGTTCGGAACGCGCAGGCGCGCACATCGGCAACGGAGCAGAGGATTTGGCTATAGCAACCAAGGGTGCAGAACTCCCGGCCCATATGCCACAGCTGAAACCTTCGCTGGCCGTTATCTATGCCGTGAATCCTTTCGGGGCCGATCACCAATCAAGCGAACACGACGCCAACTACACGCCCGAGACGGTCGCGGATTCGCCTGAGAAGTACGGCAAGCGGGCAACCGATCTCGGCCTGAATGATCCCCAGCCGGAGGATGTTCTCAATGCCGCCAAGGTCGAGTACGCCCTGATCACCCAGTACGCATTCTCGGCTATGGACACGGCCGATGTTTGCCAGTTCGTGTTCGGGCCGGGTTGGGAGCTCCTCGGAATGCAGGAACTCGCCGACGTGATAACGGCCGTGACCGGAGCGGAGACGACGGTGACGGATCTGCTGGAGATCGGCAAGCGCCGGCTCAATATGCTGCGTGCCTTCAACGCCCGTGAGGGAATCACCCGGGAGCGGGACACCCTGCCGAAGAGACTCTTTGAGCCCCTGGTTGGCGGGCCTTCCGACGGGAAGTTCGTGGACCGCGCCGAGTTCGAGGCGGCGCTCGAGACCTACTACGAGCTGGCCGGCTGGGATCCTGTAAGCGGGAATCCGCCCCGGGCAACACTCGAGCCGCTCGGCCTTGGGTGGATCGCAGACAAGCTGGAAGTCTGAGGCATTCGGATGAGTCGTTTTCTTCGTGTTCTGATCCTCGGTGCCGCCATGGTGTTGGCGAGTGCGTGCTCAGACGGCGGAACCGGCACGACGCAGCCACCTGCTGCCGATGTCGTGCTGCGGGTGGTTTCCGGCGGCGAGGTCGCGGCCGACTGGACGCTGGCCGACCTGGAGGCTTCGGTCGAGTTCACCGAGTTGACGGTCGGTGATGACCTGCAGTCGGGCCCGCTTCTCCTCGATGTGCTGGCGGCTTCCGGCGTCGGTGATTGGGAATCCGGCCGGGTGTTCGGCATGGGCGAGGGCCGGGTCTTCGAGGTCACACTCGACATCAACTCGGGCGCGGTCGACCGCGGGTGGATACTCGACGTCACCAACAAGGGAACGCTCAAGCTTGCCGCTGCGGACCTTTCGAAAGATCAGTGGGTGAGGGATGTCGGTGAGATCAACATCCCCTGAGACGTGGGTCGTCGGAATCGACGACACCGATATGCCAGACATCGGTGGAACCGGCCGTCTGGCGCGCCGGATGGTTGCCGAGATCGAGGCTCTCGGTCTGGGTCACTCTATGGGAGTGACCCGCCACCAGTTCTACGAAGGTCCGGGAGTGCCCAAGACGGCCCGGAACTCTGCGGCCGCGATCGCTTTCGACGGCGTTGGCGATGCCTCGGAACTCTTCGAGTCGGTGTGTGGCATTGTCGCGCGGGAGTCGATTGAAGGGTCCGACCCGGGTGTTGCGATAGGCCGGGAAGCGTCCAGCGAGCTGGTTGCCTTCGCGCGTAACGCTCAGACCGACTTGGTCGTGCAACAGGAGGCGCGCCGCCTGGGTGCGACGCATGCCACAGGCTTGATCGGCCTCGGTGGCACCGAAGACGGTGTGATCGGTGCGCTGGGGGCGATGGCTCTTCGGATCGACGGCAACGACGGGCGCTATGTAGACCTTCCGGGGATAAGACAGGTCAGCGGTGTGATGACGATTGCCGACATCCTCGAGCAGACGGGAATCGCCGATGTCGTCGACCTCCTCGAGAAGGAATCATTGCCATCCAAAGGTATGCTCGATCTTGGAGATTGGGTTCGGCCCCGATTGATTGGGGGCCGTCCGGTTCTGGTAGCGACACGCGCCAGGGAGATATGGGTCAATGCAGACTCTCGCAAGAAGTAGTGCAACTCGACGACGGTCCGTTGCTGCCGACGTCTCACTGGCGTTGGTTATCGGGCTCATCGCGACCCTCGCCAAGCGCTATCTGGATTTCCATCTGGGAATCCCCGGACACGCAGGCGTCGGCTGGATTGCAGTGCTCGTATCCGGCCGGTTGATCAACGGTCGCCCTGGTATGGCGACATTGGCCGGGCTTTCGATGGGGCTCTGGGGGATCCCGATCGGCCTCGGTCACTCCGTCGCTTACAACATATTGCTCTATGGCATGGTGGGAGGACTCCTCGACTCGGGTGCCCTTCTTCGCTTGCCCTTGCGGCGGGCCTGGGGAGCCGTTCTGGCCGGACTCGTCGTGCATCTGGCCAAATACGGGTTCATCTTCGCCAACGCGGCCCTATCGGGCATCCTCAAAAGGGTCGAGGTATTCGGCTTCCTCCGGGCACTTGGTAACCATCTTGTGTTCGGAGCGCTCGGCGGTTTGCTGGGTTGGGCGATGTGGAGATTCGGATGGACGGCGCTGTCGTCACGCCTTCGGCGCGTCCGCTCCTGAAGATGGTCACCGTCCGGTTACCGGCGCAACTCGACCGATACACGAATGGGCAGCGTTACGTCGAAGTCGAAGCGGCCACCGCAGATGCGGCCCTGCGGGCGGTAGCTGCCAAGCATCCGGATCTGCATATCCGCCTGTTCGACGAGGACGGCCTTCTGCACCGTCACCTCCTGGTCATTGTCGGTGATCACGAGCAGGCGAGGGAAAGCCTGGCGGCGCTGGCTCTGGCGGATAACTCAGACCTCACCCTGCTGATCGCCGTTTCCGGCGGTGCGGAAGATATCCGTATGCGCGGATTCCGGGAACGGGCAACGGTGGAGGCGGCGCTGGGGGCGGCTCTCGACGGAGTTTCTTCGCTCGAAGGAGAGACCGTATCGCTGTTCGAGTGCAACGGTCGTGTGCTGGCGGAGTCTGTTGTGAGCAGTTTCAACGTGCCTGCTTTCCGCCGTGCCACGATGGACGGCTACGCGGTTCAGGCCGCCGATACTTTCGGGACTTCGTCCTACAGCCCGACCGTGCTGTCGCTGGCCGGCACCTCGATGCCCGGTGTCGGATCGACGGGAATCGTCCACTCTGGTTTGGCCGTGCGGATTATGACCGGCGCTCCGGTCCCCGACGGCGCCGACGCGGTCCTCCGAGCAGAGGATGCGCGTGAAATCGACGGGCGGGTCGAAGTGCTGGCGCCGGTAGCCGCGGGCAAGAACGTCGGACGGGTGGGAGAGGATGTCGAGGTCGGCACAGCCGTTCTGCCGGGCGGCCGGAGATTGCTCCCACAGGACGTCGGGCTCCTTTCCTCGATCGGTCATGATCCTGTTCTGGTCCGCCGGCAACCCGCGGTCAGGATCATCGTCTCTGGGGATGAACTGGTAGCGCCGGGCGGACGGCCCGATGCTCTCCGGATCGTCGACAGCAACTCGCCGATGCTCGATGGACTGGTGCGTCGCGACGGTGGTGTTCCCGACGTCATCCGGCTGGCCGACGACGAGGACGAGATGCGTAGTGCGCTGGGCCGTCCTGGAGCCGATGTGATCATCACCGCCGGCGCGGCCTCGGTCGGGACCGAGGACAGGACGCCCCTCCTCGTAGACGAGTTGGGCGAACTTCTGGTCCACGGTGTGGCCATGCGGCCTTCCTCGCCGGCGGGAGTCGGTCGCGTCGGTGATGCCCGGGTCTTGCTCCTGCCGGGTAATCCGGTTTCGTGTCTGGTCGCCTACGACTTCTTTGCTGGTCCCGTCATCCGGGTCCTGGGTGGGCTTCCGCAAGCGTGGCCGTATCCGATGGCTCGACTCCCACTCGCCTCCCGGCTCGTCTCACAGATCGGCCGGACCGATTACGCCAGAGTCCGGGTCGAGGGTGGCCGGATTCGACCCCTGGGCATTTCGGGAGCGTCGGTGTTGTCTTCTGTGACCACGGCAGCAGGATTCGTGGTGGTGCCCGCCGGACTGGAAGGTTACGCGGAGGGCACCGAGGTCGACGTACACCTCTACGACCCGGCGTCTATCTCATGAGGCAGCGCCAGTTCCTCGACGTTGTCGACGAATCGGTAGCGCACCAGCGCTTCAACGATGCCTGCTCACACCTCGAGCCGCGGCGCGAGACGATTCCGCTCAAGGCCGCGCTCGGACGGGTGCTGGCCACCGATGTGCGAGCATCGGTCGACGTTACCGCCTTTGATCGCAGCAACGTCGATGGCTTCGCCGTGCGAGCCGAAGACACGTTCGGCGCAGAGGAACTGGAACCTATCAGCCTCGGAGTCTCAGATGTTTCGCTGGCCGCCGGTCAAGCCCCACCGGACGGCTTTGAGGTGGAGACCGGTGTTGCTGTGCCGGTGGCGACGGGCGGGGTTGTGCCCCGGGGCGCAGACGCAGTGCTCATGGTCGAACACACCGAACCATCCGCCGGGGGTATCCGGGTCGTTCGACCGGCGGTTCCCGGCGGAAACATAACCTTCGCCGGTTCCGATATCGGGCGGGGTGAGACGGTCATGCGACGCGGTACACGGCTCACCTCCCGCGAGACGGGGGTCCTGGCTGCGGTCGGGTCCCAGAGTATCGAGGTGATCGTCCGGCCGCGCGTTGCGGTGATCTCGACCGGCGACGAGATCGTAGAGCCGGGCGATCCGCTCGAGGTCGGTCAGGTCTACGACTCCAATCAGCGGATACTGCTGGACGCCGTTGCAGAACTCGGTTGCGAGCCGGTGGCCTGCGGGATCGTCCCCGATGACGAGGTCTTGCTGGAACAAACCATCGCGCGGCTGCTGGAGACGGACCGGGAGGCAGATGTCGTCCTGCTCTCGGGGGGTACCTCCAAGGGTGAGGGCGACCTGAACGCCACCGTTGTGGACCGACTGGGAATGAAGTTGCCCGGGTCCGCCGGCGTGGTCGTGCACGGCGTGGCGTTGAAGCCCGGCAAGCCCATTCTGCTCGCCGTTGTGGCGGCAACCCCGGTAGTGGTGCTCCCCGGATTTCCCACATCTGCCATCTTCACTTTCCACGAGTTTGTCGCGCCGTTGCTACGGCGACTATCGGGGATTTCGGCTCCCGATCGGGATGTCGTGAAGGCGACTATTCCCTTACGAGTCACATCCGCGTCGGGTCGCACCGAGTACAACCTGGTCGATCTCGTTGAGGGTCCGTCCGGACTCGTCGCATATCCCCTCGGCGCCGGTTCGGGGAGCGTGACGGCTTTCGGGAGAGCGGATGGGTTCATCCGCATACCGAGCGCGGTCGAGTACGTGGAGGAGGGTGCGATCGTCGATGTGCACCTGCTGCACTCCGAGGTTCGACCGGCCGATTTGGCCGCCGTAGGCAGCCATTGTGTTGGATTCGACTATCTGCTGGGGTTGCTGGCCGATCGCGGCTTCAGGGTGAAGATGGTCCCGGTCGGGTCTACTGGAGGGCTGACGGCAGTCGGTCGAGGCGAGGCCGACGTGGCGGGCATTCACTTGATGGACGAGGAGACCGGCCGGTACAACGAACCCTTTCTCGAGCGCGGCGTTCGGCTGCTGCGCGGGTACCGGAGGCGGCAGGGCATCGTCTTTCGAGGGAGCGACAGCGAACTCGCCGGCCTCCAGGGCGAAGCACTGGCGCAGAAGTTGCGGGACGGTTCCATAAGAATGGTCAATCGCAATCCGGGCAGCGGAACCCGGGTGTTGATCGACAACCTGCTCCAGGGGCATCGCCCCGGGGGTTATCTGCATCAGGCTCGCACACACCATGCGGTGGCCGCCGCCGTCGAGCAGAATCGCGCCGACTGGGGAGTCACCCTGGACACCGTGGCCGAAGCCGCCGGGTTGGAGTTCCGCTTCCTTCAGGACGAGCAGTTCGACTTCGCGGTCCCTGAGGCCCGGTGGGACCGGCCCGCGGTTGTGGCACTCAGGGAACTGCTCGAAGACGAAGCGATTGCCGAGGATCTACGAACCCTGGGTTTCATCCGGTAGAGAACTCGCGACCAGCAACTCGCGACTCACAGAAACCCTGCCGCGGTCGCCCTCTGATCCAACGTCTCAATCACCCGTGTTTGCAGTTCCTCGAAGAACTCGGGCGTGTTGAATTGGGGCACGCTCGAGTTCTCGATCGCTAGATGGGCTTCATCCGGCATCGTGTAGTCGGCGTAGGTGAACCCGCGCGATCTCTCGTTGGCATATCCCCTGAGGAAAGTGCGATCGACGGCCGCGACCAGTTGCTCCGCACCGACGTCGAGTCCGGTTACCAGCCTGATCGCCTCGGCTTCGAGTTCCGGCGTGATCATCGAGAACTTACACATACCGGTTATGTCGTCGAGAATGAACCTCGGGCCGCGATTGACTGTGGCATCGACCCAGTATTCGAGATCCGTCTCTCGCTCGACGACGGCCAGGAGATAGGTCCGCATCGACATGTGCCCGCCGGCCAATGCCCACGGATAAGACGGATTCGTGTGCGGCAGGTAGGCGGGGTACTCGACGCCTTTGGAATGCATGGCAAAGCCCGTCTCACCTCTACTCAGGGAGAGGCGCATAACGCCTTGTCCGAGTTCGTCGTTCCTGCCGGTGCCGATGGCCTTAATCGCCGCCATGGTCCCGTCGAAATCCCCGTAGCTGAGCCCGCCGGCGATGAGAGCGTCGGGATGTCGCTTGTTCCACTCCATCGCGTATCCGAGGGTCCCTCCAAGCGAGATTGAGTCCATTCCCAGTTCGTCGGTTAAGTCGATCAGGGTCAGAGACTCGTCGATGTCGTAGATGCCCAGGTTGGATGACAGAAGCGCCAGCGGTTCGTAGTCCACCTTGGCCCGGAACCGACCGGCTTCGCCGTCGACCGCGTCGTACACATTCTTGTGGCATTTGATCCCGCACAGATAGCAGGCCTCGGCTTTGACGACATACGGCCCCTCTTCCACCGCCGGCCGCATGAGCCGTCCGCCGTCATCGGTGCCGGGCGGGGCAAAGTTGTATTCGGGAAGTCCGCCGACGGGATGCAGCACTCCCACCAATCGCCAGGTTCCGACGTCGCGATATCCCTTGCTCCCGTCACCGAGGTTGATCTCCCGGTTGATCTCCTTCAGCCCGCGGCTCGAGGCTTTCGGGTTGGGTCCGTCCGCGACGATGCCCAGCAGATTCTTGGATCCCATGACGCCCCCGTACCCGCCCCGCCCGCAGAAGCGAGGCTTGGCATCACCGGTTTTCAGCTGGTTGTCCGTGGAGAGCGCGATCGAGGCGTACCTGACGGACTCATAGTTTTCGCCTGCCGGGCCGATTACCGCAAAGTGGGCCTCTGGATAGCGACCGTGCAGGTCCTGAATCTTGGCGTTGACGTGCTTGCCGACCAGATCACCGGCATCGAGGAAGGTGAACTCGGCCGGACCCTCCGGATCCGTGGGGTCGGAGGAAGGCGTGAGGTGGAGAATCGTCGGCCGGTCACAGCGGCCGGTGAAGATCACCTCCTCGATGCCGAGGCCCCGCAGCTTGGTGCCGAAGTGTCCGGAACCGGCCGTCCACATCAGACCGGGGGTTCCCGAGACAGACGCCTTGAGAGGTGAATACCCGTGAAAGAACGTGCGGAGTCCGGTCATGACCCTGGTGCCGCTCAGTAGCCCGAGGTTCATCACCAGCGGAGCAGAAGGACCGTACGGATCGTCGACCACCGTGTCAGCGAGGAGCTTGGTTGCCCGCGCAATACCGCCGAGAGCGTCCTCGAGATCCTCGCACGCGACCTGCTCGAATCGGATCGACCGGCTGGTCAGGTCGACGTAGTAGCGACTGATGGCGAAGTCCGACGGTGGTCGCAGCTGACTGATCTCCACGGATCTGCCTTCCTACTCGTGTCTGCCGGGCATGAACTCGTGTTCGAATCTACGCCAGGCTGTGCTCGATCACGAACTCCGTGAGTATCCCGTCCAGGTTCGGCTCGCCGATTTCCTGCAGGTCGTAGAACACTCGGGTTGTCGGCTTCTTGATATCGACGATACGGGCCAGGTCGATCGGCGTTCCGATGACCACCGCATCGCAATCGGTCGCGTTGATGGTTGCTTCGAGGTCTCGAAGCTGCTCTTCGCCGTAGCCCATGGCGGGCAGGATCGTGCCGATTTCCGGGTAGATCTCGAATGTGTCCTTGAGCTTGCCGACGAGATAGGGGCGTGGGTCGACGAATTCGATCGCCCCGTGTTTCTTGGCCGCGACAACTCCTGCGCCGATCTTCATCCCGCCGTGGGTGAGTGTCGGACCGTCTTCAACGACAAGAACCCGTTTGCCCTTGACGACGCTCGGATCCTCGAGTCGCACGGTTGAAGCAGCCTCGATGACCCTGGCGTTGGGGTTGATCTCGGCGATGTTCGCTCGCACGGTTTCGATCCCCGCCAGGTCCGCAGAATCGATCTTGTTGATGATCGCCACGTCGGCCATGCGCAGGCTCACCTCGCCCGGGTAGTAGGACAACTCGTGACCCGGACGATGAGGATCGACGACGGTGAAGGCGAGATCGGCTTCATAGAACGAGAAGTCGTTGTTGCCGCCGTCCCAGACGATCACGTCACATCCGTCAGGGTCATCTTCGGCAGCCCGGAGGATGGCTTCGTAGTCGACACCCGCGTAGATGACGTTCCCGCGCACAATGTGCGGTTCATACTCTTCCATCTCTTCGATCGTGCAATCGTGCTTCTCGAGGTCGGCCAGCTCGGCGAACCGTTGAACCTTCTGAGCGCTGAGGTCGCCGTAGGGCATCGGATGCCGGACGGCCACGACTTTGAGGCCCTTCGCCATCAGCGTCTCGACGACTTTGCGTGATGTCTGGCTCTTGCCAGAACCGGTGCGAACTGCGCAGACGGAGATGACCGGTTTGGTGCTCTTTACCTGCGTGTCGGCCGGTCCCAGGAGCGTGAAGGATGCCCCCGCGGCCTGCACGATGGCGGCGACACCCATCACATGGTTGTAGGAGATGTCGCTGTAGGAAAAGGCGCATTCGTCTGCGCCCATCTCGGCGATGAGCCGGGGCAGTTCTTCCTCGGCGAAGATCGGGATGCCGTTGGGGTAGAGAGGCCCGGCCAGTTCTGCCGGATAGGTACGGCCCTCGATGCCGGGGATTTGCTCGGCCGTGAATGCCACGACCTCGACCGACTCGTCGTCGCGGTAGCGGGTGTTGAAATTGTGGAAGTCGCGTCCGGCGGCTCCGATGATTATGACCTTGCGCCTACTCATTTCGTTCTCTCTCCGTGTCTCGCTAATGGCTAACCGCTCAATATCCCGGAATCTGCTTGGGGAAGTAGTCCTCCAGGTCGCCCTCTCGATAGACATCAGCAGTTGCGCAGTGCAGACCGCCGCCAAATGGTCCTACCGCCCAAAACGGGACGGGGATCACCTCGAAACCGAGTTCGTAGAATTGTTGCTGCTGTGCCTTCTCGGACTCCTCCACGAAGATCGTCTTCTCGTCGAGCAGCAGCGTGTTCATCGACAACCAGACGCTGCAGAAGCACAGGGGTGGCTTTTCCGAGAGGGCGGGCTCGGCACATGGCACGATTTTCCAGCCATTCATCTCGAACAACTTGACCATCTCGTCGGTCATCGGGTATCGCTGCCGGTTGCTGAGGGCGAGGCCCGGCCGGAGAGGAATGAAGGTCGCGTCGATGTGCATCGGGTGCGCCTCGTAGAAGAGAACCTCGTGAACGCGATGCTCGGGGTAATGACGGCGGAGCCAATCGATTCCCGCGCCGTTGGTGGCCGTCGACCGCTGGACAAACAAGTCTCTGCCGAAACGGCCAACGTCGGCTGCGTCGAAAAGCGGTTCCTCTTCGGTGAGATTCCACTGCTTCTTCTTGGTGAACCGCTCGATCTGTTCTTCGTCGCTGAAAGACTCGGCGTACTCCCAGAAGTCCATTCCATCGACATATGAGGCGTCGGTGAGTCGCGGCTTTGGAGCAGACTCCCAGCGGAATTCCGGATCCTGCTCGAAGTAACTCTGTAGGAGTGGCCGGTAGGCGAGATACTCGAACCATCGGGAGCGCTGTGACATGGTTGCTTCGAGGATCTCGTTGCCGATCGTCAGCAGTATGTCGCGAGGAGGCATCACCCCGAACATCGAATCCTGCTTCCAGTCGGGGGTGGAGACTTGTTGTGAGAAGTCCAATACTTCCGGTCGATCGACTATGACATTGTGCTTCTCGAGCAGGGCGGCGAAGTTGTCCATCTGCTCGTTGGCGGCGTCCTCCATCTCCTGGGGGAGCGGACCGTAGGTTCCTTTCGGAAAGCCGTCCTCCGGCCAATCTCGGACGGTGGCGGGCTCCGGCGCCTGTACCATTGTCCCATCGGCCCTTCCGACGATGACCCGCTTGAGCCGGCTCCACTCGTTCCACGAGTTGACGATCTTCGGCACGGCGCCTCCTCACGTGATAATTTCCAGCGTCCGGCGTTGCCGGACCTTATTGCACGCGATAGACTACCTATCGATCGATAGGTTTCGCAATCAGGAAGGCTGCCACCGTGCCGAGTTCGTTCTTGCACCCATTCACACCGCCTCGCAAGGAGAAGTTCATTTCCATCAACGGCGGTAAAGGCGCAGTGGTGTTCGATACCGACGGAAATGAGTACATCGACGGCATGGGTTCGCTCTGGTACGCCAACGTTGGTTACGGCAGGGAAGAGATCGCTGAGGTCATTGCCGAGCAGACCAGGCGCCTCGGCGCCTATCACACCTTTGATCCGTTCACGAACCCCCAATCCGAGGCGGCGGCCACAAAAATCGTCGAACTTTCACCATTTGACGATGCCAGGGTCTTCTTCGGCTCGTCGGGCTCCGAGGCGGTCGACACCGCCATGAAGATCGCTCGAATCGCCCAGCGTGAACTGGGTCATCCCGAGAAGCAGATCATCGTCAGCCGGGAACGCGGCTACCACGGCACGAACTATGGAGGTACTTCGGTACAGGGTATTGCGCCGAACCGTGAAGGTTTCGGACCGCTGGTACCCGCCATCATCAATGTCGTCGCCGACGATGATGAAGCAATGAAACAGATATTCGCCGAGCACGGCGACGAGATTGCGGCGGTGATCACCGAGCCGATCCAGGGAGCCGGTGGAGTGTGGCCGCCGCCGGACGGCTACCTCTCCCACCTTCGTGACCTGTGCGATACCTATGGTGCCTTCCTGATCTTCGACGAGGTCATCACCGGGTTTGGACGGACGGGAGAATGGTTCGGAAGTCAATTCTACGGAGTAACGCCCGATTTGATCACCTTCGCCAAGGCAGTGACCTCCGGATACTTTCCGCTCTCCGGAGTGATCGTCGGTCCGTCCGTCCTGGCGGGCCTCGAGGCCAATGAAGGTTTCATACTCCGCACCGGATACACCTACTCCGGTCATCCGGCGGCCTGCGCGGCTGCTCTCAAATGCATCGAGATTCAGGAGCGCGAGGGTTTGCTGGACAGGGCGACGGCGATCGGGGAGCGCCTCGGCGCAGGCTTGCGAATGCTGCGCGATGAGGGCCTCCTGTCCGACGTGCGCGGTGAGGGTGCTGTTTGGGGCATTTCCGTCAACGACGGTGTGAACGTTGTTGCGGCCCGCGATGCGCTGCTGAGCAGAGGCGTGATACTTCGGCCGATTCCGCCGAGCCATCTAACGATGTGCCCTCCGCTCGTCATCTCCGACGAGCAGATCGACGAGATTGTCACTTCGCTGCGCGATGTGTTGACCGGCTTGTAGACGACAGGAACCATTCGAACTGCAACGGAGGTTTGAAAAGATGCTTGTTGGGGCACCGAAGGAGATCAAGAAGGCGGAGCGCCGCGTCGGGCTGACGCCATCCAGTGTGAGAGAACTGGTCGCCCACGGCCATGAAGTCCTGGTCGAGGCCACGGCAGGGGCCGGCATCGGGGCGTCGGATGATGTGTACGTCGCCGCCGGCGCTCGAATTGCCGGGACCGCGGCGGAGGTGTGGGACCAGGCGGAAATGATTGTCAAGGTCAAGGAGCCCCAGGCCGTCGAGCGAGCTCAACTCAGTGACGATCAGGTGTTGTTCACCTATCTCCACCTTGCCCCCGACCCCGAACAAACGAAGGATCTCGTTGATGGCGGTGCCACCTGCATCGCCTATGAGACGGTGACAGATCGCAAAGGCGGCCTGCCGCTGCTTGCCCCCATGTCTCAGGTCGCAGGTCGCATGTCGATTCAGGCTGGAGCCCATTGCCTGGAGGCTCCGAACGGCGGCGCCGGATTGCTGCTCGGAGGCGTTCCGGGTGTGCATTCGGCGAAGGTTGTCGTGATCGGCGGCGGCGTCGTGGGTGAACACGCAATCGAGATGGCCGTCGGACTCGGGGCCTTCGTGACCGTGCTGGATCGCGATATTGCGGTGTTGGATCGGCTTGCCCGCCGATTCGGGACATTGCTCGAGACGGTTTACTCGACCACGTCATCTGTTGAAGAACTAGTGCTCGACGCAGACCTCGTGATTGGAGCAGTTCTCGTCAAAGGCGATCGCGCTCCACGCCTGGTTACGGCGGAGATGGTCAAGGCCATGCGCCCGGGCTCCGTCCTGGTGGATGTAGCGATCGACCAGGGTGGTTGCTTCGAAACCTCCCGTCCGACGACCCACGAAGACCCGACGTACATCGTCGACGGCGTTGTGCATTACTGCGTCGCCAACATGCCCGGCGCAGTGCCGCGTACCTCGACCTACGCATTGAACAACGCCACTCTTCCGTTCACCCTGGCTCTGGCCGACAAGGGCGCCAAGCAGGCGATGCTCGACGACGAGCACCTCCTAGGCGGCCTAAACGTCTGCAAAGGTCACGTGACCGAGGAACATGTCGCCCGTGAACTCGGCTACGAGTACGTGGAGCCGACCGAGGCGCTGGCGAGCTGCTGACAGAGCCTCCGGCAACTGAGAGTCCACCTTTGGCCGCCGGCGAAGTAGCGCACGATCCAATCGTGGTGCCCGGTATCCGGTTATCAGGCATGGGCACGTTGCACGAGGCACGTTTCCAGACCAAGGTGGTGCGATGACAACTGCCCGTGATCCTCGGTACGACATTCTGTTTGAGCCGGTGCGGATCGGACCGGTAACCGCGCGCAACCGCTTCTATCAGGTGCCCCAGTGCAACGGGATGGGATACCGCGACCCGTCCGGGCTCGCCGCAATGCGGGGCGTCAAGGCCGAGGGTGGTTGGGCGGTAGTCTCGACCGAGGAGGCCGAGATTCACCACTCATCAGAGACGGCCCCTTATATCGAGGGTCGGATCTGGGATGACCGCGATCTGCCCGCGCACGCATTGGTTACCGACGCAATCCATGTACACGGTTCGCTGGCTGCGATCGAACTCGTCCACAACGGGATGTCGGTGAACAACATGTATACGCGCATACCTCCCATGGGCCCGTCGCACAGGCCGACATCCGGTGATCTGTATCCGATCCAGGCCAGGCGGATGGACAAAGGCGACATCGCCGACCTCCGACGCTGGCATCGGGAAGCTGCCGTCAGGTCGGTCCAGGCGGGTTACGACATCGTATATGTGTACGCCGGCCACAACCTGTCGACGCTGCAGCACTTCCTTTCCCCCCGCTACAACAATCGAACCGACGAGTACGGAGGTTCGTTGGAGAACCGGACTCGCTTGCTGCGCGAAGTCCTCGAAGACACACGGGAGGCTGTGGACGGCCGGACGGCGGTTGCCTGCCGGATCGTCATCGACGAGCTCATCGGGTCGGACGGCTTCACGCGAGACGACATGGTTGGTGTCATGGAGATGCTCGGTGAACACCCCGATGTGTGGGACTTCATGGTGGGTGCCTGGCCGGACGATTCGGTGACGTCGCGGTTCGGTCCCGAGAACGATAGAGAAGAGTTGATGCGAGGTCTCAAACAGCTGACCTCGAAGCCGGTGGTCGGCGTCGGTCGTTTCACATCGCCGGACACCATGGTGCGCATGGTCAGGCAGGGAGTTCTCGATTTCATCGGCGCGGCCCGGCCTTCGATCGCCGATCCGTTTCTGCCGGCGAAGATCGAAGAAGGCCGGATGGAGGACATTCGCGAGTGCATTGGATGCAACATCTGTGTGGCCAGCGACTTCACCATGTCTCCGATCCGCTGCACGCAGAATCCGTCGATGGGGGAGGAGTGGCGGCGCGGCTGGCATCCGGAGCTGATGCGCCCAAAGGGCGGCGACGAGAAAGTGCTGGTCGTGGGTGGCGGGCCGGCCGGCCTCGAGGCGGCGATGTCGGCCGGTCGACGAGGTTACGAGGTGGTGCTGACTGAAGCTTCGCGAAGGTTGGGAGGGCGGGTCGCCCACGAAGCACGGCTGCCCGGCCTGGCTGAATGGATCCGGGTTCTCGACTACAGGCGAACGCAGGTCGAGAAGCTGAGCAATGTCGAGTTCTTCTTGGAGAGCGCAATGGAGGCGGATGAGATTCTCTCCTACGGGTTCCATCACGTGGCGATCGCAACCGGAGCGACCTGGCGCCGCGATGGCGTCGGGCGCTCGCACGCGCAGCCGATCGACCTGGACGGTTCTCTCGAGATCTTGACACCCGACGATGTGATGAACGGCACCCGGCCCTGCGGCGAGCGTGTAATCGTGTTCGATGACGATCACTACTACATGGGCGGTGCGCTTGCCGAATTGCTGGTCAAGGACGGCTTCTCAGTCGGCCTCGTCACCTCCGCGCCGGAGGTGTCGAGCTGGACGTACAAGACCATGGAGCAGCATCGGATCCAGGCTCATTTGCTCAACCTCGGAGTCGAGCTCATCGTTTCGCACACGGTGGCCGGGACGCTGTCAGGCAGCATCGCCCTGGTGAATGCATATACAAAGGCCGAACGGATGCTCGAGTGCGACTCGGCCGTATTTGTTACGAGCCGGTTGCCGAACGAAGCGCTCTATCTGGACTTGCGGGATAGGCAGGAGGCGTGGGGCGACCGCGGTCTGTTGTCGATTCGCACGGTCGGTGATGCGTTTAGCCCCGGCAGCATTGCAGCCGCCGTCTGGGACGGCCGGCGTTTCGCCGAAGATCTGGGTCGTCGTGACGAGGGCGCATGGTTTCCGCGCGATATTCCGCAGCTATGACAGCCATCTGGTGAGGAGAGTTTGATGAGCAAACAAGCGGCCGAGTACGCCTGGCCGGACAACTACCGTTCGGCGGTTGCGTTGTCCTTCGATCTCGATGCCGAGTCGGTGATCCTGGCAGTGGACCGCGCATACGCGGCGCGTCCGTCGGTAATGACACATCAGGCGTATGGTCCGATTACGGGTCTTCCGCGCTTGCTGGAGATTCTCCTGGAAGCCGGGTACCGGGGGACCTTCTTCATTCCCGGCTTCACCGCCGATCGATATCCCGGTGCCGTTGAGGCCGTACTCGATGGCGGGCATGAGGTAGCCCACCATGGATACCTCCACCGTCCGCCCGCCCATTTGACCCCGGAAGAGGAGCGAGCGGAACTCGAACGCGGTCTTGAAGCACTAGCTAGGCACGGCGTTCGCCCGGTTGGCTTTCGTGCTCCTTGGTGGGAGACCTCACCGCATACGTTGGGTCTGCTGTCGGAGTACGGCTTCGATTACGACGCCAGTTTGTTCGATCGTGACACTCCATACGCCGTGACGACTCCAAATGGCTCGATCATCGAGATTCCTCAATCGTGGGCCCTCGACGATTGGGAGCGTTATGCGTATATGCCTGATCCGCCGGCCGGACAAGGGGTGATCGAACGTCCCGCCGATGTGATGGAAACGTGGTGGCAGGAGATTGTTGCCTACCGGGAGTATGGCGGCTGTGCCGTTCCGGTCATGCACCCCTTCTTGAGCGGGCGCCCGGCCCGCGCATTAGCTTTGCGGGAACTGCTCGGACGTCTGGCATCCCTGCCTGACGTGTGGGTTGCAACGCTGGGTGACATCGCCGCCCACACCAGCCGGTTGGAAATGGTGCCAGTTCCCCTCGACCTGCCCGGCCTAGAGAGCTTCTGAGCTTCCGTCTTGGAGTAGCACGACATCGTCTGCGTCGACTGAAACACGGACAATCTGACCCTCTCCCAGAGGAGGCTTGGCAGGCGCGTTGAGGACCAGCTCCTGATCGCCGATTTCGACCCTGCATCGCTGGTGGGCCCCTATGAAGTGGCGACCCAGGACTCGACCCTCTCCTATCAGCAAGTCTCCCACATCGTCGATTCGGAGGTGTTCCGGCCGAACGGCCAACGCCACTCGAGCTCCGACCGGTGCTTCGCCGCCGACGAGGAACGTACCGAAAGATGTCTCGACCGATACTCGCTCTCCGATCGATTGCCCGGCGACTCCTTGGACCAGATTGCTATCCCCCATGAAGGTTGCCGAGAAACGTGTGGCAGGGCGGAGGTACAGACGGTCGGGTGGACCCTGATCTTCGATACGACCATCACGCAGCACCACGATGATGTCTGCCAAGCTCATCGCCTCCTCCTGATCGTGGGTGACGTGCACGAACGTAGTACCGAGGCTTCTCTGGATTTCGCTCAGTTCATCCTGCATCTGTCGCCGCAGCTTGAGATCGAGAGCGCCGAGTGGTTCATCGAGAAGTAGCACCCGCGGTTCGATCACGACGGCACGGGCGAGCGCGACTCGCTGTCGTTGTCCGCCGGACAGCGATGCGATGTGGCGATCACCCGTTCCAGGAAGACCGACGAGTTCGAGCGCCCGGGCGACGCGAGCAGAGCTCTCCTCGCCCTTGATGCCGTGCATTGACAGTCCGAATCCGACGTTCTTGGCAACGGTCATGTGGGGAAACAGCGCGTAATCCTGAAAGACGGTTGTCGTTGGTCTTTTCACCGGCGACAAGTGGGTGACGTCGATCTCATCAACAAGAATGCGACCTTCAGTCGGCGGAGTAAAGCCGCCGAGGATGCTCAGCAACGTCGTCTTGCCGCTGCCCGACGGTCCGAGGACGACGACGTACGACCCTGGAGTGACTTCCAGGTGAACATCATTGAGTGCAGCAGTCTCGCCGTAGCGTTTCGTTATACCTTCGATGGTGAGCTTCGCACCGCGGATCATCGCCGTCTCTCCAGTCTCCGTCTAATGAAGGCATACGTGACGATGAGCATGCCGATCGACAATCCGAACACGATGGTTCCGGCTGCATTCGTTTTCGGATTCAAGCCGGTTCTCAACGCCGACCAGATCTCGACCGGGAGTGTCACGTCGAACCGGGTGAGAAGCAAAGCGATGACGAACTCGTCCCAAGAGAGAGTGAATGACAAGAGGAAGGCCGCAAGCAGTCCCGGTGCCAGCATCGGCACCGTGATCAGACTGAGAACCCGTGATTCTCTTGCTCCAAGATCGCGAGCAGCCCGCTCGTAGCTTTCCTGCTGCTCGCTCATCTGGCTCAAGATGATGGCAAAGGCGAGCGGGAGATTGATCACCACATGTCCGATCGTCACGGTTACCAGTGATCTTCCGATGCTCAGTTCGCTGAACGTGAGTGAGAGACCGAGTCCTATGACGAGGTAGGAAACGCCGAGAGGGGCGATCAGGTATCCACGCAGGAGTTGTGCCCCCTTCGGCCGGTACCGAGCCAATCCATAGGCGGCGAAGAACCCGAGGACCGTACAAAGTGCTGCGGAGACCAGGCCGACGACGACGGAGTTGCGGAGGGCAGCCATCATCCGGCCGTCCGCGAATAGAGCCTCGTACCAGCGGAAGGACAATCCGCGTAACGGTGGCAAGGCCACCGCTCCGTCCTGAAATGAAAACAATACGAGCGAGAGCACCGGCAGCAGAATGAACCCGAAGATTGCCGCCACATATGAGAATCGAAGGATGCTGCCGAGTTGTTTCATTTGCCATCCAAGGTCAGGCGCTTGGCCGACACCCCGTACACCGCGATCACGATGACAAGAAGGATCACGCTGAGGGCAGCGGCCAGCGGGAAGTCGCCGCGCCGCTGGACTTGCAGCATTATTGCCTGGGGAAGGAGCAGTTCTTGTCCTCCGCCGAGTATCTGTGGAGTGATGAAGTCTCCGATGGCGAGAACGAATGTGAGAAAGGCGCCGACGACGACTCCGGGCATGCTCAGTGGCAGGGTTATCCGCAGGAACGTCATCGGACTCGAGGCACCGAGATCTCGGGCAGCTTTGCGGTATGAGTCCGGTATCTGTGTCAGGCTCGCGTAGATGGTCAGGGAAACGAGCATCGTAAAGAAGTGCACGAACCCGATAACCGTTGCCAGCCGTGTGTTCGCGAGTGAAACGGGTTCAGATATCAGGCCGGTGGTTTGCATCATTCCGTTCACGACGCCGTTCTTGGCGAGAACCAGCAGCCAGCTATAGGAGCGAACCACATAGGACGTCCAGAACGGCAGCACGGCCAGTAGCAACAGGGGCCGCTGCCATTTCGGGGGCACTCGATAGGCCAGGATGTAGGCGAACGGGTAGGCCACGAGAATGCTGACCACGACGGTGATCAACACCACTTCCAGGGAGTTCTTCAGTGCGTCGAGGAATACGGGTTCATCGAAGATGCGCTGATAGTTGTACAAACTGGGTGATGTGTCGATGGAACCACCGACCCGGCGAAAGAAGCTGTAGGCGATCACCATCCCCATCGGGGCAAGGAAGAAGATGCTCGTCCAGATAAGGGCTGGACCCGTGAGGATCCAGCCCTTTCTCGGTGTTTTGTTCTGCGTCAACCCTGCAGGAACCTGGTCCAGACATCGAGCATTGCCGCGTCGAGGTCGGCGTCAGGGATGAAGTACGGATGCGAGTTCCCTACAAAGCCATCTTGCTCGTCCCAGCGGAGGATCTTCTTCTCCGAATCGGTGAGGTCGGCTTTGGAGTTGGCCGGCATCGCCCAGTAACAGGATGACGTGGCCAGGCGCGCCTGGCCTTCTGGGCTCACGATGTATTGCACAAACTTGGTGGCCATATCTTGCTTCTCCGAGTCGGCGAATACGCCGATGGCCTGCTGCCAGCGAATTCCTCCCTGGTTGGGGAGTATCCAGTCGAAGGCCGGATTTTCGGCATTGAGCACACCAGTGACGAACTCACCGCCGCCGACGATGATGTCGACCTCACCCGTTGCGAGGGCAGTTTGCGTGGTGACCACGTCCCCAATCAAAGTGACATGCGGTTTGAGATCCATGAGGCGTTGTTCGATGGCTGGAAGGTCGGCAGCCGTCAGGTCGGCCGGCTTGATGCCCAGACTTATCGCCACCTGCTCCATCACCGGGATGTAATAGTCGTAGACCGCAATCCGCCCCGAGTACTCGGCGTCCCACAACGATTCGACATCGCGCATGGCGTCAACCGAGACGTTGTCGCCGTTGAACGCGATCGTGTTGTAGCCGAACTTCTCCGGGATCGCGTAGAGCTTGTCATTCTGGTAATGCGTACCCGGAAGGTCGACATCGGCGAAGAAGTCGTCCCACGGGTAGTCGTCCGGGTCCAGTTCGGCGAGTAGTCCGGCTTCGACCACGCGGGGAACATCAACGGAGTCGACCACGAAAACGTCCCAGTCGCCCGGTTGTGACTGTTCGATCAGCCCAAGCGCAACACCGGTGCCGTCGTAGTCTTTGACATTGACAGTGACGTTATTGGCCTCTTCAAACGGTTGCAGCAGAGCCGGGTCGGTGTGGTCGCACCAAACGAGGGCGTTGAGTTCCGTTGGTTCGCTGTCGCCGCATGCAGCAGCAACAAGCATGAAGACGAGCAGCACTCCCGTCGATTGGAGAAACCTGTGGCGTGCCTTCATCATTTCCTCCCACGGAAGCTAACCAGGTCCGGTTCTATCGTGCGATAGGTTAGCGCAGCGGTCGGCCCGCCCCGGCCTGTGCTACTACGGCAGTTCCCAGCTGACATGTTCGCAGGTTGACGCCGATGACGGCCCCTAACGGCGGTTAGGGTTCGGCCGCACAGGTTGGAGGTCAGAAGATGAATCCAGGTACGCCGTTCGACTCGGCCCGAACCCACGCCTTCGCGGCAACGTCTTCGTTTGCCGGCGTTCCGGCGGCGAGGCTCGACGACCTCCAGGGAGCGCGGGCCGTCATCGTGGGGGCGCCGTTCGATTGGGGTACGTCATACCGTGCCGGGACGCGGTTTGGGCCCAAGGCCATTCGTGAAAGCGACTACTTCGCGGCGGACGCCTATCGGCCGCACTTGCCGACCGGCCTGAACGCTCTCGAAGGTGTCGTAGATATCGGGGACATCGAACTGCACCCCGGTGACATCGAAGGCGATCTGGAACTCATTACAGATACGGTTGAGCAAATCAGCGCGGCCGGGTCGATTCCCATCGTGCTCGGCGGTGATCACACGATCACCTACGCCAACGCCACCGGAGTAGCCCGCGTGCACGGATTCGGCGAAGTTGCCCTCGTCCACTTCGATGCCCACGCCGATACCGGAGAGACGACCGGATACGGGACGCTTTACGGGCACGGCACTCCAATGAGAAGACTCGTCGAGTCAGGAGCCGTCCCTGGAAATCGGTTCGTTCAGATCGGCTTGCGCGGATACTGGCCGGGCCCGGAGACCGTTGCCTGGATGAAAGACCAGGGAATGCGCGGCTACATGATGACCGAAATCGAGGAGCGGGGACTCCGTCCGGTGGTCGAAGAGGCGGTCACCTATGCAGGCGCCGACGCGAGCGGTGTGTTTCTCTCGATCGATATCGACGTCGTCGATCCTGGAATGGCACCTGCGACCGGTACGCCGGAGCCCGGGGGGCTCACCTCGCGGCAGATCCTGGATACCGTTCGTCGAATGGCTCGCGAGCTGAATGTCCTGGGAGCGGACATAGTCGAAGTGTCCCCTCCCTACGATGGGCCCGGGGGGATTACGGCACTTCTGGCCAATCGAATCGTGCTGGAGGTCCTCAACGGACTCGCCGAACGCGACGCAGGTGTCAGCTCGTAGAGCCTGGTGTGTTGCCTTCGGCGGGTTGTCGGAGGTACCCTATCGATTGATAGGGGTGATCATGGCCGCACAAGAATCACACGAGGAAGAGGTCCCGACCCGCGAACGGATACTGCGCGAGGCGTCGAGGCTCTTTTCCAGGAAGGGTTACCACGGGACTTCGACTCGGGAGATTGCCGAGGCCGTCGAGATTCGTCAACCCTCACTGTTCCATCACTTCCCGTCCAAGCGTGACATCATGTCGGAACTCATCGATATCGACCATGGTGAGTCTTCCATCGTCGCTGAACGCCAGGCGGCCGGCAAGGGTTCGGCGGCGCTTCGCCTCTACCGCTACCTCGTGTGGGACATCGCGTTCATCTGTCGTTGTGCTTACGACCTGACCTCTGTCGAACTGGTCGTCGATGATCCGATTTTCGCGGACAAGATGGCCAAACGCGATGCCCTGGTCATCGCTCGCCGGTCGATGATCGAGCAGGCAATCGACTCCGGCGAGTTCGTGAGTGTGGATGCCGACCTGGCTGAGAAGGCAATCGTCTGGATCCTTCGAGGCGATATTGCCGACACGGCCGGCCAGGCTGTTCCCGACGCCGACGTGGTTGCCGATCAGCTGGCGTCGTTCATCCTGCGTGCCCTATTGGAGGATGCTTCTCAGCTGGGGGAGATCCGGGCAGCCGGCTCCATCACAGAGGTCTAGACCGCCCCGAACCGATGACATCAACCACCAACGCACGGATGATGCCTCTCAAACAGTAATGGCACCGGACTGGGCCGAGAGGTGGTCATCGCCGTGTCTCCGGCCTGCTCGGTCTTGTCGAGTTGTACTTTTGAACAACGCCGGAACGCGTGCGGCGGTCGTCTCTTTCCCGGTCGACTAACGTCGCGCCCGCGGAAGGAGTGAAATGCGGATACCCGAGCACGGCATCGGCAGCGAGCAGGTTCTCGAAGACATCCGGGCTTTGCAGGTCGAGGACGCCGACTGGAAGTCGGGGCACACGTGGAGCCTCGTCTACCACGCCTCGGAAGAGCACACGGACCTTCTCAAAGACGCCTACGGCACGCTCTTCTCGGAGAACGGACTGAATCCGATCGCTTTTCCGTCGCTGCGCAGATTCGAGGCTGAGGTCGTGAAGATGACCGCCACCATGCTCAACGGTGACGAGGCCGTGGCGGGAACTATGACGTCGGGGGGTACCGAGAGCCTTCTGATGGCTGTGAAAACCTACAGGGACTGGGGCCGAGCGGTTCTCGGTGTCCAGCATCCGAACATGATTCTGCCCCGCACGGCGCACGCCGCCTTCGGGAAGGCAGCGCACTATTTCGACGTTGAGCCGGTCTGGATCGACGTGGCAGATGATCTGCGGGCCGACGTGGCCGCGATGCGAGACGCCATTACACCTGAGACGGTGCTCCTGGTCGGGTCGGCCCCCAACTATCCGCACGGGATGATCGACCCAATCGAAGACCTCGGTGCTCTGGCGGCGGAGACCGGTATCGGAATGCATGTGGACGGATGCCTGGGTGGCTTCCTACTTCCTTGGGTTGAGCGTCTCGGTTATCCGATCCCGCCTTTTGATTTCCGTGTGCCGGGCGTGACGTCGATGTCGGCGGACGTGCACAAGTACGGGTATGCGGCCAAGGGGGCATCGACCGTGCTCTACCGGACGGCAGCACTCCGCCGCTATCAGTTCCACGTCACGACGGGTTGGCCGGGCGGGATCTATGCCTCACCGTCGATGGCAGGGACGAGGCCGGGCGGGGCCATAGCCGCGGCCTGGGCTGCATTGCGTTCGATGGGGGAGGACGGCTACCTAGCCATCGCGGAGCAGATCATGGCCGCCGCCCGGCGGTTGATCGATGGTGTCGCCGCTATCGACGGACTGCGGGTGCTAGGCAACCCGCCGGCCAGCGTATTTGCTTTCGAATCTGACTCGGACGACGTGGACATATATGCGGTCGGGGATTCGCTGGAGAACATGGGCTGGCACATGGACCGGCAAGTGGCTCCGGCCTCGCTGCATGTGATGGTGACGTCGCCGGCACATGGTGAGGTGGCCGACCAGTTTCTAGCCGACCTGGAAGCGGCCGTCGATCATGTGCGAGCCAACCCGGCTGCGTCGCAGCTGGGTCAGGCCGCCCTGTACGGGATGATGACGACCCTCCCGGATCCCACGATGGTGGACGAGGTGGTACTGCAGATGTTGGACGGCCTCTACTCGACCTAACCTTGGGTTTCTCGGCAATACTGTCATTCCCCACGCGCAACAGTATTGCTGAGAAAACTCCACTCACTTTCTCGGCAATACTGTTGTTCTCCACGCGCAACAGTATTGCTGAGAAAACCTCAGGGTTGGAGGAGGTACGCCACAGCGAGGCCCGCGTAGTTGCCTATCGCGTATCCCATCACGCCCGCAGCCAGGCCCGACACGATGACGGCCCGATTGCCGATAGCGGCTGCGACCGGACCCACGAAGGCCGGGCCGAATACGGCGGCCGTCGAGGTGATGAGCACCGTATCCGTGTCGATACGGAACAGGCGGGCCAGCAGATAGTGCAGCAGGATCGACGCAACGAAGACGATGGCAACGAACACGAAGACATCCGAGAACGATCCTGCGAGTTCGCGCACATCTGCCAGCGTCCCGATCGCCACCGCGAACACAAGGAGCAGGTACTCCCCGGTCTCGTAGGTTCCGGGCAGTGAACGGATGCGAGGCACGAAAGACGCTGCCAAACCGAGTGTCGTGATTCCGAGGATGACGGGGGCGACGGGCAGTTCCCCGGCGATGACCATCACCAGACCCGCCACGACGCCTCCAACTACCACCGCCAAACCGAGGGACATCAAGACCTCGCGGGAGCCGAAGCTGGACCTCTCTTCGACTTCATGACCACTCATATCGGAACCATCGAATGCAGGGAGGAAGCGGCTCAAAACCCGACGGGCAACCGTCATCAAGAACAGCAGGTACACGGCCGACAACACCACGTCGGCGCCGTTCATCAGCACAAACGTTTCGTCGGTCACCTCAACCGCTACCCCGATAGCGCTCATGTTTGGAGTACCGCCCGTGTAGACACCAACGGTCATGCCGGCCATCTTCCAGGTTTCGGCATGGCGGTCGGCTAGAAGGAAGGCGGTGACACCCGAAACCGCCATCACCGAAGCAGCCGCGAGTCCGAAAGAGATCATCGCCGGGCGGGCAATACGCAGCCAGTTACGAACATCGGTCGAAAAGAGCAGCAGTGGGATCGCCAGAAGAACCATTGCCTCGCTGACGCTGGTTGAGAAATCCGTGTCTACGTCGAAGAGATTGCCGATCGCGATACCGACCAGATAGGCCATCACGATCGGACTCAACCACTCGAGGGGGCGCCAGCGGGCGGCACCCCAGCGGGCGAGCGCGGGGAAGCCGATGAAAATGATTCCCAGCAAGACCATCCCGACCAAAGCACCCTCCTCGTGTCGGACCATTCTGACGATCTCGTGAGCTCGATGTCGCGCAGGGTCAAGTCATTTCCAGGGGAATGGGCAATTCGCCTCTTACGCCGGTCGGACTATTCATGCGATAAGCAAAGGGATTGTTCGTTCGTCCGCTGAGAAACTCGACGGACGAGTAAAGGACTAGGGGCGAAAGGGAAGGATGAGGGACCGCTTCGGCGGTCTCTCTCCTATTCCGCTCGCGATTCCTCCGCTGAAACGACTACCCGAGCCAGACGTTTCGTGAAGTAGTAGATCCGTTTGAGATTGGCGAGGATGTCCATCTCGATCTTGTAAGCAGGGAGCCGATTCGGCTCTTCGGCCACGAGGCGCCTCGCCTGGTGAATGGCGGCCGAGTCACTGAGCCGGTTGATTTCTTTCTTCATCGCGATCACGCTCTGGCCTGCTTCGATTGACTGCTGTGCAACAGCCTGAAGTGCCGCGTCGAGCGCCCTCCCGACCGTTTCGTGGTATTCGGTGATGACCTGCACGGTTGCTTCGCTGATGAGTATCTGTTCCCCGATTCTCTCCCGGCCGAGCTGCACGAGATTGGTCTCGATGATGTCTCCGATGTTTTCGATGTCGTTGGTTGCCTCCATCAGGCGCAAGAGTTCATCGGTTTCCCGGTTCGTGAGGGTCGTCTTGCTGATTACACCGAGGTACTCGATGATCTGACCGTGGAGAGCATCGACCGCGTCGTCGGCGGCCTCGACTTCGTCTAGATCGGAATTTGAGCCGGAGAGCATGGCCGGAAGGTTCATCGCGTACATGTCACGTACTCGATTGCCCATGTGGAGGATCTCGAGTCGAGCCCGATCGAGAGCAAGTGTTGGTGTGTCGATCAGGTCGGCGGTCAGGTACTTGGCACGGATGACGGCCTCTTCTTCCACCGGCCGGTCGGGTACAAACCTTTCAATGAGGCGGGCGAACTGGGTGGCGAACGGCAGGAACAATAGTGTGTTGATCACGTTGAAGATCGTGTGGGCGTTGGCGATCTGTCGGGGTGTTTCGGCCGCAGCTCTCTCGAGGCCGCTCAGACCCGCTGCTGTGGGCGAGATGGAACTCGACAAAGAAGCCAGTTGATCGATTATGAACACCCAGATCATGACCCCTACCACTTTGAAGAGAACGTGGGCAATCGCCGACCGGAGGGCCTCACGCGGCCGTCCTATCGAAGCGAGAACGGCTGTGATTGTTGTACCGATGTTCGCCCCGAGCAGAAGCGCAATGCCGGCGGGTAATGACACCAGACCCTGGCCGGCCATCACGATGATGATGCCGATCGTCGCCGACGACGACTGGATGAGTGCCGTAAACACGGCTGCTACGAGAATGCCCAGCAACGGGTTTTCCATGTTCGTCATCAAATCCAGAAACGGTCCGTACGAACGGAGGGGCTCCATTGCCTCACCCATGACACTCATTCCGAAGAACACCAGGCCCAGCCCCATTACGAGCCCACCCTGAAGACGGTATCGCTCTTTCTTGGCGAAGAAGAGCGCGGCGAATCCGGCAGCAACCAGCGCCAGGGCGTACTTCGTTACCTTGAATGCAATGATCTGGGCGGTAATCGTCGTGCCGATGTCGGCACCGAGGATCACGCCGATGGACTGCGTGAATGACATCAGCCCGGCGGAGATGAAGCCGACGATCAGCACAGTTGTCACCGATGATGACTGGATGATCGCGGTCACTCCCGCTCCCGTGAGCACTCCCATGATTCGATTGTCGGTGAGACGAGCGAGAGTGGACTTCATGCGCTCGCCCGCCACCGCCTTGAGCGAGCTGGCCATTTGTTCCATGCCGAACAGGAATAGGGCCAGGCCGCCGAATAGGCCGATGAACAAGGTTCCGACCGCCAGGTCGTCAGACGTTGACTGAACGGCCGCGAGTGTGTGGCCCGGAATGTACAGCGAAGCTATCACTTCTCGGATGCTCTCTCCGGCTCCGGCCCGGGACCCTTGACGATCGTTACCGGAATCGGAGCGAGCTGTACGACGCGTTCCGCTTTGGATCCGAGCATCAGGTGGGACAGGCCGGTACGCCCTTGGCTGCCCATCACAATGTGCTGGACCTCCCTTGCGTCGGCGATCTCCAGAATGCGGGTCACCGGCAGGCCTTCAACCAGCAGCCTTTCGGCCAGGGTCACCGCGGGCTGCCGGGTTGCGATCTTCTCTATGAAGTGCTCCATCATTTCCGCGGCCGCCGATTCGTAGCGTGCGAAGTGGCCCTCGTCGGTTCGCACGTATGCGCCCGGCGCAACGTCATGGATTACGTGCAAAACGATGAGCGGGGCTCCAATACTGGCAGACCAGCCGCCGGCCCACACGAGAGCCTCCGCCGATGGCTCCGAGAAGTCCACCGGTACCAGCACCGGCCGGTTGTTGTCGGCTGTCATGTATCCCTCCGGAGTTCCAAGGTACCAGGAGGTCTATGGGGATGAGAGAATCAGTAGAGTCGGCGCCTACAAAAAGCGGAGGATGAATGCGCCGGGTCGTCGCAGCTGTCGATCTGTCGGGCTTGCAGCGTCGGGTGGCCGATCGGGCGCGTCTGATCGCAGAAGAACACGATGCCAGCCTGACTTTGCTGCACGCCGTGCCTCCGCTCAACGACGTGTTCTTCGATCAATCCGAACTGAAAGCGATGCATTCGCTGAGACGGGAATCGACCGAACGACTCTCCGACTGGCTGAAGGATCGAACGGACATCCCTATCGACATCAGCATTCAAGTCGGCCCCCCTGCGCGGATCGTCGCCCGAGAGGCCAGAAAGGCAGACCTTGTCGTAGTTGGAACGTCCTCGCTGGATCCGGCGTCCGTCGGTCCGATGACCCGCCGGGTTGCCAGGAAATCGAGAGCACATGTCGTTGCCGTTCGGCGTCAGCCAAGGGCGCCCTATCGGCGCGTTCTTGTTGGAGTTGACTTCTCCCAGGAGTCTCGTCGGGCGATTGAGTTCGCCGTCGAGCTCGCGCCGGAGGCCGATCTGACGGCGGTCTACTCCCTTCCTGTGCGGTTTGATTCAATGCTCACCGGCGCCGGACTTGACGACGGTGAGGTCGTCGCCAGTCGACGCCGGCGTCTCGTAGATGCCGAGGAAGCACTCGAAGAGTTCGTTGATCAATGGGCCGGTAGGCTTCGAACCCTCGTCATTGATGGCCCTCCGGGAGAGACCATCCAGGAGATCGTTCGGCGACGAAGCGCCGACCTGGTCGTCGTCGGAGCGCGCGGCGCGTCGGCAGATGCGATGGTATTGCTCGGCACGGTTGCCGAAGCCGTGTTGGGAACTGCACCGTGTGATGTCGCAGTCGCTCGGGTGGGCGGTGCCTTCCGCCGTCCCTAGGTGATGCTCGTTCCCTAGTCTTGTCGTAGTATCCACACCGTCGGGCCCGTAGCTCAATTCGGTCAGAGCAGCGGACTCATAATCCGTTGGTTGCAGGTTCAAGTCCTGCCGGGCCCACTGCACCAGCCCCCGTGGATGCGGGGGTTTCTGCATAGGGTGGTTCCCTGTCGTCACCTGGACGAATCTGGCGGGACTAATCGCTCGGCGTTATTTGTAGGCGAGGTTCGTGATGAGCTGGATCAGTTGTGGTGCGAGCCATGTTGAGGGGATGGTGAGTCCGGCCGCGAGGAGACGGGTGGCGGGGTATTGAGGTATGACGGCGATGGTGGTGACGGCTACTGCAAGGTCGAGGATGGCTTGGACCGGGTGCAGCCCAGTTTGCTCGGGTAGTACATGTTGAAGGTGAGAGAGGTACTGGCTGAGCGGGCCACTGGCGAGCACGATCCCGGCGATGAGCGCGGGGATGAGGCTTGATGCCGGGTGGTTGTGGCGGGATGCCCAGGTGAGAGCGGCGGCGGTGAGGGGGGCGATGGTGATGGCCGCGATGGACCAGATCATTTCCTCCCGGACGGTCCCGAAACCCAGGACCTGGTGGGCGTACAGGTAGTAGCTGCCGACCATCACGACAAAGAAGGTTGCGGTATGTGCAGCCGCGAGGAGTGGCGTGCGGCTCCAGCTGCTGATGGCTACCACGATGAGCATCCAGATTGCGGGGTAGGTGCCGAGGTCGTTGAGCCAGTCGACCTGGGATTGGTCGGCCATCTTGGCTGCAACCCCGCAAAGGGCACCTGCCAAACCGGCGGCAGCCAAAGCCAGCGCGGGTCGTGGGTTTCTGCCGAGGACTGGCCGGTGAGGATTTGTGGTCAACATCTTGTGCGGCCGGTGGCCAGAAGCATTCGGACCGGCGCTTTGCATGTCAGCGTTGAACGGCGGCTTTCTGCTTGAGGAGCGCGGAGATCCGCTGGCGAGTGACACCGAACAGTCCTGCGATGGCCTCGATGGTCAGGCCTTCGGACCGAAGGGCTAGGGCTTGGGCGGCTCGGAACTCAGCGCCGGCGGTCTCGAGTGTGGCCATGTTTGATGACAGCAGTTCAACCATTCGGGGCGGTTCTTCGCTCGTCACAAGATCAACGAGGCGTTCACCTGCCTGAAGGCGCTTCCGCAGGTCTCTGGCGCGGCGCTGCAATTGGTGGCTGCGTTCGGCATTTCTCCGTGCGGCATCCTCGAGGTCCGTCAGGGTTGTTAGGAGGCGTTCGATGGGCGCATCAGATTCGACCATTGGCATAGTCAAGCAGTTTTGGGCACCGTCTGTCAATAGCCATAGCAGCAATAGCTATTGACAGATTTCCGATGCCAACCCTATATTGCAGGGATCGCGCACGTCGCGCGATCCCGACGGGGAGACTCCCGGCCTTGCGGCCGGAGAAAGAGATGGGAGATGCGAAACCGCATCGTTTCGATTTCCGTCCTGGCAACGCTCTTTGCGATCCTGCCGGCTATACCTGCACTGGCTCAGCCATCGAACGACAACTTCGCCGGACCCACTCCGGTAGACAGTGTGCCGTTCCAGGACGAGGTTGTTTTGGTCGACGCCACCATCGAGCCCGGTGAGCCGGTTGAAGTCTGTGCACCAATGGCCAACACAGTCTGGTACGCCTTGACGGTCGACCAGGCGTCAACGCTTCTGATCGACACCACTGGATCCGGTTTCGACACGGTGCTGGCCGTGTGGCAGGGCACGAACATCAACGGCCTCAATCTGGTGAAATGCGTCGACGACACTTCACTCGGCGTGGAATCGCGAATGTTGCTCGCAGCCGACGCCGGTGAGACGTATCTGATTCAGGCAGGAGCTTTCTTCGCGGCGCCGGAAGGGGCAACTCTCACTATCTCAATCGGTGAGCCCCCAAGGTCGACCGGCAAGCCGGTGATCTACAAGGGAAGCTCTCGGGGCAGCACGGCGCAGTCGTACCTCGAAGAGATGGACAACGGATCGTATGTCTCGACCTCGGTGACACTCTTCGATGGGCGCTCCAAGTACGCGCGCGGGAAGCCGTACAGCTCATCCGAAGTGAGCGTCTACCGCTCTTCATCCACATATGACGATGACACAGGCATCAACATCTCGGAGTCCTGGTACGGTTTCGCCACCCTTGAGCCGGGCAACCACCAGCTCGACGCCAAATTGCGCAGCGCCTGGGTTGACACAACAGTCGAATTGTTCGGCTACCGCTGCGAAGAGGGACCGTACGTCGAGACGGAGGGCGGTGTCTCCTACGAGGTGACCTGTGTGGATCTCGGCTCAATGGAAGTAACCGCTGACGTGACCTGGACGGGGCAGGGACCCACCTATCGCTACTCCTATCGAGACCGGTCGTCATCGTCTGATGGATATCGCACCAACTACGGATCCAGCTCGACGGCCCGCGATGCCAATATCACCGGCCAGGTCGGCGGTACACGATGGTCGGTCGACATGGACAATGCCTACGGCACCATCCAGAAAGACAGCAGTCGTTACATGACCGTTTACCGAGGGATAATCGCCTACTAGAGGAGACGGCTTGGAAGGGGCCGGGCGTTGGCGTCCGGCCCCTCCGGCTCAACGGCCTACCGTGTTCGTGGCGACATGATCTGTGTTCGGGACCTGTGCTGAATCGTGATCTATTCCAATCGTTGTGACCATCAGAAAACCTCCTATACGGGGTCACGTGACGGCCACGGTGGGCACTCCTGATCACAACAACGATTGCCTCTGGCGTTCGCCTCTTTCGAGCCACACCATGGCCTGGATCCCGACGGGTCGACAGTTCGTTCCAAAGACGCACAAAGCACCAGGCACATCGAGAGCCAAACCCGCCGAGACCCCAACGCTACGGAACAAACCCGCCCGCAGCACCACCCACATCATCAATCAGGCACATCTGCGTGCGCTACGTCGCGACTCGGAGCCGGAGCGATGACCGCTCAGAAATACCGGTTATGGGCAGGGGTAGGGACTTTCGACCCTTCTCCGACTTGGTGTG
>JAHEDJ010000051.1:0-3455 GCA_024641325.1 bacterium
GCCTTCTCGGCCGCCGTGTCCTGGATCGAGATCGGGAACCAGGGGGGACGGAGTGCTCCCTCGATCGCGTCTTTGCAGCTCATACCGTCCCAACGGTGGCCGTAGAAAGTGAAGTGGCTCTCCGGGTCGAAGAGCGGCCGGAAGAACAGCAGACCCTGTATGTGGTCCCAGTGGTAGTGGGTGAGGAACACGTGGTAATCGGTCGGACCTTTCGGGGCGTCTTCCCGGTTCAACCGGATGACGCCGGTGCCCCCATCGATCAGAACCACCGTTCGATCGCCGGCGGTGATGTCGATACAAAGCGTGTGTCCGCCGTGGCGGTTCGTGTCAGCTCCGGAAACGGGCAGGGAGCCGCGGACACCTCGGAAAGTGAGAGTCGGGCTTGCATCGGTCACAGCGCGCGTCCTGAGTAGCGTGAGTATTGAATCATCGGTCGTGCATTGCCGTTCCCCAAGCTTTTCATCCTTGCCGGTCGAGTATCAGTTCAGTGAGCTACAACCGAGTTGGTCAAGCGCTTGTTCCCGTCATTTTGTTCCAGAACCTCCAGGGCGTGGCGATAGCCGGCTTCGATCAGCGGCTCATAGGACGAGAAGTCCATTAGCGAAAACCCCGATACCGGCGGACGGAACACTATGTGGGCCTTCTGCTCGAAGGTCTTTGACGATATGACGCTGCCGATCTCAGATGTTCGCATCAGTGTCTGAACGATTCCGGGAACTGCAGACTTGTCTCTCCATGGAGCGATGTGACGACGAATGGCTCTCCACCCGGAAAGCGCCCCGTCCGGCGGTAGGTCCCGAGCGGCGATATCGGCCGGACTGCGCAGGTTTACGGCCATCATGAGTCCCGGCTCTCCGAGTCTTTCGGCGACGTCGACGGGCAGGTTGTTCATCACCGCCCCGTCGACCAGAACATCACCGTCTGGTGATCGCATCGGTGGAAAGACACCCGGGATCGAAACACTGGCGCGCAGCGCCTCCCAGATCGGTCCGGTCTGATGGACCCTCACCTCGCCGCGTGTCAGATTGCTCGAGACGCAGAAGAAGTTGATCCAGAGGTTCTCGATGGCGACCTCACCGAAACCTCCCTTGAGCTGGCGCCGCACCTTGGCTCCCCTGGCCAGTGCAACCATCGGCGGCGTGAGGTCCACCGGGGATCCAAGATCAACCAGATGCTCGATCGTCTGATCCCTGGTTTCCTCCCAGCTCCGACCCATGGCCGCATGAGCGGCTGTGACCGATCCGAAGCTGGCTCCACCCACGAAATCGATTGGAATCCGGGACTCCTCCAGGGCCCGTAAAACACCGATATGAGCGAGGCCGCGCGCCCCGCCACCGCTGAGCACCAGGTTGACGGCCGTTCCGGTCAGCAATCGGGCCAGTCGTGGAAACCCCGAGTCGGTCCCGGTGCGCAGGTTGTAGCACTTGATTCCGGGGCGCTGCTCGATCCAGCGGGAGACCGGCGCCGGCAGCAACCGGCCGGCCTCATGGACCATCACGAGATCAACACGTGTGTGCTCTCGTCGCGCAACCTCGCGGAGAAGTTCCGACTCCATCTGATTGGGGCTTGGATCATCGGCCGGGTCCCCTATGAGCAGCACTCGATCCGCCTGACCGAGACAATGGCGAGTCCATTCGGGGGAGGTGTGGTCGGCGATCAGGAGGACTTTGTCGTGCCCGGCCTCGAGTTCATCTATCAAGCGTCCCAGTTCGTCGGGATTCGAGGCATCCATACCGGTCGCCGTCAGATGATCGACGTCGGCCACGGCGACACTCCCGTGCCGGGCGAGTGCTGCTTCCAGCTGGCGAGCAGCGGGGTGGATATTGCCGGTCCGGCCGGCGGCTATCAGAGTGATCGTTCGTATCGCTCCCGATTCCTCGGTCGCGTGAATCGAACGGCCGAGTCTCTCGACGACTTCCCGGGCGATGGCGACCAGCGCAGCGGGTTCCCGATTGACGAGCCCCTGGAACTCCTCTCTGCTGAACTCGAGCAGAGTGGAGTCGCGAACCGCACGCACCGAGGCCGACCGGGGGTGATCGGACAGGAGGGCCATCTCGCCGACCGTCTCGCCGGGGGAAATCTCCCCGACGACCGTCGGCTTGTCCTCGCTGTCGAGCACATAGGCGCGCAGCCGTCCACTGATAACGACGAACATCGAGTCGCCGGACTCCCCCTCTCTCAGCAGTATCTCTCCACCGGTGAGATGACGCACGGAGGAGCGATCCACCATCTTTGCCACCGAACTGGGTGAGAGCGTGCTGAAGAGCGGGTTAGTCGAAATCAACTCCAGGATCGCGTCGCGATTCCTGATGTTCGGCATTGGTCCTCCCCTCGGGCGAGCACGCTACCGCCATTTACCAAGCTTTGCCGCCGGATGCGCTGAGAAAGTCGAAGAAGATACGGCATGAGCATTCCGTGGCTTGGTTATGTAATCTGCTGCCGCCGAGGAGGGAAGTTTCTTGATCAGAAGAACGATGTTGCGTCCTCCGCGACTTCGAACACTCGAAGCCGAAGCGGAGGAACGCAAGGTCACCTGGACCGAACTGTTCTACGACCTCGTATTCGTCGTTGCCGTGGCCGGCCTGGGTCACCGGTTGCTCGAAGACTCGTCGTGGACGGGGTTCTGGTCATTTGCTGGTTTGTTCGTCCCGCTGTGGTGGGCCTGGGCGGGGTTCACTTTCTATGCCGATCGGTACGACACGGACGATCTCGGCCAGCGTCTGCTGGCCGTCGCCCAGATGGTGACCGTCGCCCTGATGGCCGCCAGTATTTCCGGCGGCGCCGCCGAACCTCTCATCGCCTACGCCCTCTCCTTCGTCGCGGCGAGAACCATCTTGATAGTCATGTACCTGCGGGCGCGACGTCATGTCGTCGAGACCCGCGACCTCGTCACCGGCTACACGAAGGGGATGAGTGTGGCCGTGGCCCTCTGGTTGGTCTCCGTATTCGTCCCGGAGCCCTACCGGTACGTGTTGTGGGCGATTGGTCTGGCCGTGGACTTCGCAACGCCGTACCGGATGCGTCGAGTCCAGGCCACCGTTCCTCTCGATGTAGCACATCTACCCGAGCGGTTCGGTTTGTTCACGATTCTGGTGCTCGGTGAGTCGATTGCTGCGGTGGTCGCCGGACTCGATGAAGAACTGTGGACCTCGCTGGCCACGGTGGTTGCTGCCGTCGCAGTGTTGATCACCACCGGACTCTGGTGGATCTACTTCGACAACCTCGACGGAACTGTGGTCAGACGAGTGGCCGGCCAGCAGAAGGCGTGGAAACCGACCGCCTGGATATACGGGCATCTGCCACTCGTGATCGCCCTCATAATGACGGCAATCGGCCTCGAGCACGCCATCGCAGCAGTCGGCCATGAGGCTCTGGTGGCCGGTGAGAAATGGCTGCTGGTTGGCGGCATGGCAACCGCATTTGCCACGCTGGCGTTGATTCAGGTCGCCACCGCG
>JAHEDJ010000051.1:3555-17838 GCA_024641325.1 bacterium
GGGAAGGTACCGCAGCGGCTGTTGCCGCAGAGCGGAGGGGGGAGGAGTGTCGAGTGGGTTGCCCCCCTCGCCCTCGAAGACTCGGGCACTCCCCCCACGTTGTGGGGGGAGAATGCGTGTTCCTCTGCCGGTTGAGTGCCATCGAGGATTCGGTGCCTCACCTCACTTTGTGGGGGAGAATGCGCGTTCCTCCCTCGGCGGAGCCGGGGGAGGTGGCCTGCGGCTGATGCCGCAGGGCGGAGGGGGAGGGCCCGACGTCTATTGCCCAACGCCTAGGGCCTATTGCCTAGGGCCTATTGCCTCGGGCCTATTGCCCAACGCCTAGGGCCTATTGCCTAGGGCCTATTGCCCGCCGCTACGCCGCTCTGAAGATGAACCCCCAGAAGCTGTCGTAGGTCTCCTGCCGGACGATGTCGACGACTCCAACGACGTCCATGCCGATCTTCGGATCGTCAACCTCGAGCTGGCCGGTGACGCGCACGCCGTTCTCCAACTCAACGATTCCGAGCCCCAGGGTCGCTACCTCGTACTCGGCCGGGAGGTTGTAGACCTTGGTGAAGGTCAGGAGCTTGCCGCGCTTGGGGAGGGGCACCGTCTTGAACTGGAACGGTTCGAGTTCCCCACAGTTCTTGCAGCGCATCCGGAACGGGTAGTGGAGCGTGCCGCACTTCGTGCACTCGTAGGCGTATATCTCGCGCGCCATGTCAGTCCTCCCTCACGAAAGTCAGGCAGATGACGTTGTTCCCGAATCCGCCGAAGTTGCAGGTGAATCCAACCTTTGCGCCGGCAATCTGTCGTTCGCCGGCCTCGCCGCGCAGTTGATGCACGATCTCGTGGGCCTGGCCGACTCCGGTGGCGCCGACGGGATGACCTTTGCCCTTCAATCCTCCGGACGGGTTGATCGGGATCCGACCGTCGAGCGCGGTTTCGCCTTTCTCGAGAGCGATGTGACCTTCACCCTTCGGGAAGAAACCCACCTCCTCGCTCTCGGCAATTTCGAGAATGGTGAAGGCGTCGTGGAGTTCGGCCACGTCCACATCGGCAGGTGTGAGCCCCGCCATACCGAACGACAACTCGGCAGCCCGCCGCACGGCGAGCAGATCCGTCGGGTTCTCCCGTTCGTGGACGGCGTGTGTGTCGGTCGCCTGGCCGATACCGGCCAGCTTGATCAACGGCCGGCCGGTGCTCTTGGCGATCTCCTCTGACACGAGAATCACCGCTGCCCCACCGTCCGACACCGGGCATGCATCGAAGAAGCGCAGCGGTTCGGCGATGTACGGGTTGTTGGTCATGGCTTCAGGCGAATCGAGGATGCCGTCGAGCGTGATCGGCTGATGCAGATGGGCGAACTCGTTCAGCATCGCGTTGTTCTGGTTCTTCACCGCCACCATCGCCAGATGCCGCTCGGTCACCCCGTATTGCTCCATGTAGAGGCGCGTGAACATAGCCGCGTGCGACGGAAGGGTGACCCCGTAGATGTACTCCGCCAGCGGATGCGTGAGCGTGGCGATGAAATCGGTCGCCTCGAGGTTGTTCACCTCGCGCATTCGCTCCGCGCTGGTCACCAGGACGATGTCGTGCATGCCGGACGCGACGGCCAGGAATCCCTCCTTGATCGCGGCAGAGCCGGAGGCCGGCCCATTCTCGATGGCAGCCGCCCCGGCCGGCGTCAGGCTGAGACTGTCGACAACGGCCGAAGCCAGCGCCGTCTGGTGATTGACCCTCGGCCCGCCCATGTTGGCGACGTAGACCTGTTCGATATCTGTGAGACCTGAATCCTGCATGGCCAGCATCGCCGGAAACGAGGCGATCTCAGACAGCGGATATTCGAGTCTGGTGAACGACGTAATGCCGATACCGGCTACGTATACGTCACGCATTGTCGACCTCCTGCTGCCAGCGTTGCGACATGAGGGCCGTGCCGGTTGAGTCGTACATCGAACGGGTGGCGGCCAGCAGGTCGGCGGGCGGTGTAGGTGGATCCGAAGGAGGAAGAATCCCCGCCGTGGCCTTCTCGAGGAGCTTGTCCGGAACGGGTCGGCGTCCGACCACCAGTGTGTCCCGTGCCCTGTCGAACAGTTCCCTCGTCAGCGACCAGGACGGCACCCCGCCCAGTTCGTGAGGCGTGTCAAAACGCTTCTCGAGCTGATACTCGATCATCCACCGCCGGAATCCGATGGGCGACTCGGCAACGATCAGGACCTCATCGTGCCCGAGCACATCCATGTGGTATTCCATCTTCGTCGCAAAGGCGTGCGCCCCGACCCGCAAGCCGCGCCGCAGAGCGACCGTGTGCAACGACATGCCGAGCTTGGGGGTGACCTGGCGGCCGTTCACAACGGCTGCAATCTCACCGTCGATCTGCGCGACCAGTACGTATTGGTCTTGATAGCGATGCCGGGCGTAGGCAAGTATCTCCGAGTAGACGCGGGCCGCCACGACGTCGTAGAAGTCGCGCTCAACATGTGTGAGGGGTTCGACGTAGCGAAGAAGATCCGGGACCTCGTCACGTTCCACCTGGCGAATCACCATCTCTTCCCCGCTGGCCAGCGTCATGTACTTCGCCGGGAACGGGGGCATGGGGTGATCCACCGGACGGAGGATCTTCTCGAGGTCGACGGACATCAGTTTTCTCCTTCCCAAAGGGACAGCGCCACCTTCTCGGCGGTGACGGGCATTGATTTGATCCGAACTCCGACTGCGTCCTCAACCGCGTTGGCGATCATTGGAGCTGCCGGGATCATCGTGTGCTCCCCGACCCCGCGCGCCCCGAACGGACCGTCCGGTTGCGGCACCTCGACGATGATCGGGATGATCTCGTCGGGGATGTCGAGCGAAGTCGGGATCTTGTAGTCGGTGAAGTTGGGGTTGAGCAGGCGGCCGTTATCGTCGTACCGCATGTCTTCGTAGAGGACGGTGGCGAGGCCCTGGACCAGGCCGCCGACGATCTGGCCCCGCACGAGATCGGGGTTGATGGCCTTGCCGGCATCCACCGCCAGCGCGGTGCGGAGGACGTGCATCTTTCCGGTCTGGCGATCGATTTCGAGCACAACACCGGCGGCGCCGACCGTGTAGTGGACGTTCGGGTGGCCGCCCTGGCTGGTCTCCGGATCGCTCTTGGCCGAAGTGAACTCGGGCATGAACATCCCTGAGCCGACGATCGGACCACCGCGGTAGGAGCCGTCAGCGGTCTCGATACCTGCGATCACGAAATCTCGCAGCGGCAACTCGAAGTCCGGGTCGGTCGTGCAGCGCACCGCTTCTTTGCTGAGGAACAACGAGTCTTCCTCGTAGCCGTGAACCCGGTGGACTACCTCGAAGATCTTCTCGCGGGCCTCGATTGCAGCGGCCTCGACGGCTTGGCCGCATCCCCACGTCACGTGAGAGGCAACGGTCTGCCACTCGTACGGGTTCCGATCGGTGTCGGGGGTCTCGACCCGGATCTTCTCCGGCGGAACCGCCAGCACCTCGCCGACGATCTGGGCCATGACCGTCAGATAGCCTTGCCCGAGTTCCATCCCGGACACGGTCACGTTGATCGAGCCGTCCTCATTGAACTTCAGGAACGACGACGACGAAGCGTTGGGTGGCATCGCCGGCGCCTTCCACATGAGGGCGACCCCCTTACCGACCACCTTGTTCGGATCACCGGACATCTCTCCGGTGCCCCAATTGATGGCGTCGGCCACCTTGTCGATGCACTCGAGGAGACCGGATGGGTTCATCTTCTCGCCGTATGAGAGGGTGTCCCCTTCGACGATGGCGTTCTTGCGGCGGAACTCGACCGGGTCCATGCCCAACTGGTGCGCGATGCGGTCGATGTGCGATTCGAGCCCGAAGTTGAACTCGGAGTATCCGAAGCCCCGATACGGGCCACCGGGGGGCAGGTTCGTGTAGATGCACAGTGAGTCGATCTTGACGTTCGGCACCCGGTAGGGCCCGGTTGCCGACAACCCGGCTGCGTTGACCACGTTGGCGCCGTATTCGACGTAGGCGCCGGCATCCCAGTGCATCGTGTGCTCGATGGCGGTGAGAGTTCCGTCGTTCGTCACCCCGATCTTGATTCGTGCCTCGAGTCCCTGCCGCTGGTAGGTGTTGTAGAACTCCTGCTCCCGGGAGAACCGCAGCTTTACCGGGTGTCCCTGCACGGCGGTCGCGAGTGCCGCACCCATGATCTCCATCGATACTCCGGCTTTGCCTCCGAAGCCGCCACCCACATAGGGCGTGATCACGCGGATCTGCTGGTGGGTCAGACCGAGAGGCTCGAGGGCCTCTGCAATCACGTGGCGTTGGGTGTAGGGCGACTGCGACGCCGACCACATCGTCAACCGGCCGGCGCGGTCGTACAACGACACAACCGCGTGCGGTTCGATGGCGCAATGTGCGTAGCGGGGAACGGTGTAGGTGTCCTCAAACACGAGGTCGGCCTCCGCGAAAGCGGCCTCGACGTCACCCTTGCGGGTCTTGCGCCAGTGGGCGATGTTCGTGTCGTTGTGGGGGAAGAACCAGGGCACGTGCGGGTAGTTCTTCAGCTCCGGATGGAGGAGCGGAGCGTCCTCGGAAGCCGCGAACACCGGATCAAACACCGGCTCGAGCACCTCGTACTCCACATCGACCAGTTTCACGGCTCGTTTGGCGGTTCCTTCATCCCTGGCCACGACCGCCGCCACCTGTTCACCGACGAACCGGACCCGGTCCTGTGCGAAGACGTAGCGGTCCTTCATGTAGAGCCCGAAGCCGAACGGGAAGTCGGCTCCGGTTACCACCTTGACGACCCCGGGGAGGGCTTCGGCCCTGCTGGTGTCGATTCGTTTGATGATGGCGTGGGCGTGCGGCGTCTCGACCACCGCTGCGAACAGCAGATCGGGACCGAAGTCGAGGTCATCGACGTACCGGGCCGCACCGCTCACCTTGTCCAGTCCGTCGATTCGAGGGGGAGAGGTCCCGACGTAGGTGAGTTTGTCGTCGGGAGTTGCTGCTTCGAATGGTTGGCGGGTGACCGTCATGATCGATCCTCCCCGGCCGCTTCGAGGACGGCATCGATGATCGGCTCGTACCCGGTGCACCGGCAGAGGTTGCCGGCCAGCGCATGCTGCACGTCGTAGCGGGAGGGATTGGGGTTGTCGCGAAGGAGTTCGTGGGCGCCGAGCACGATGCCGGGAGCACAGAATCCGCACTGGAACGAGTTGTGGCTGATGAACAGATCCTGGAGGGCGCTCAGGACGCCGTTGTCCGGGATTCCTTCGATGGTTGTGATCTCATGGCCGTCTGCTTCGACGGCGAGCATCAGGCACGACCGGACGCTCCGGCCGTCGAGCAGGATTGTGCATGTGCCGCAATCGCCACGCTCACAGCCGATCTTGGCGCCCTTGGCGCCGACCCGGTTGCGGAGAACGTCGAGCAGGATTTCGTTGGGTTCGACGTCGAGCGGCCAGGTCTCGCCGTTCACGGTCACATTGATGGGTAGCTTCATCTCATCCCCTCAAATCAGCCGTGTCCCGTAGGCAGGCCCGTTTCCGTCCCGTCTTGAGACGGCTGCACGCAGGCCTCTGTCGAGCATCACTTCACATATGCGAGCCCGGTATTCCCTGGTGGCGCGCATGTCGGTGATCGGTGAGATGGCGCCGAGTACCAGGTGTTGTGCCTCGGCGATGAGCCCGTCTGAGAGGGCTCTTCCCGCCAGGAAGCGTTCTATCTCGTGGGCTCGGGAGGGGACGGGGCCGACCGCGCCGAAGGCGATCCGGAAGACGTTGTTGCCCGTGACGAGGACGGTAACGCCGGCCTGGGAGAGATCCTCACCTTCGTAGCGCTGGAGCTTGAGGTAGATGGCGCCGTGTGGTTGGTCCGGGATTGGAATCGAAAGGCCGGTGACGACCTCGCCCTGTTCGAGAGCAGTCTGGCGTGGGCCGACGAACCACTCCTCGATGGGAACGGTCCGCGCTCCGTTCGGGCCGAGCACCGCGACGGACGCTTCGAGCACGAGCAGGGTGGGACCGGCGTCGCAAGAAGGAACGGCCGAGCAGATGTTTCCGGCGACGGTTGCCCTGTTGCGGATACCGGGAGAGGCAACGGTGTCCGCCATCTCTCTAAGGATTGGAAGCCGGTCGGCGACGAGTTCGGACGTGAGCAGATCCGAGAACGTCACCAGCGGCCCGAGGTAGAGATGGTCCCCTTCAAGCGAAATCTCGTCGAGGGCGTCGATGGCCTTGATGTCCACAACGGTTTCGGGGTGGACGGCGTCGTCGCGCATCCATGGGACCAGATCGGTCCCGCCGGCTAGTACCCGCGCGGTTGGCCCGGCCCGGGTGAGGACCTCGACTGCCTCATCGAGCGTGGCAGCCTTGTGATAGGCGAACTGGTGGGCTATGGCCATTCTCTGCCCCTCTCTTGCCAGGTGGCCAGGAGCTTCAAGCTACCCGGTAACGCTATGTGACTGCAGCGCCGGGTCAACAGGGCCAAATGTCGGGAATGGGACGCCATCAGACGAGTTTCTCAGCAATGCTGTCGTTCCCCGCGCGCAACAGCATTGCCGAGAAAACAGTGGATTTTTCTCAGCAATGCTGTCGTTCCCCACGCGTGACAGTATTGCCGAGAAACCCGGCGGGGTGTCGAACGTTCAGTGGTGCGCCAGCGGATGTGGCCAATGCCAGCGATGTGTTTCGCGACTGCGTCGACGCTCGGCGAGCTCGTGAAGCTTCGCTTCGGCTCGCAAATCGAGTTGCTCGATGAGCGAATGCGTTCCCGGGTTCTTCGGATTGCTCCCGTTCGCTCGCTCGTTGGCCGCCAGTCGCTCCTCGCGAACGGCCATGGCGCCCGTATAGTCGGGCAACATTTCGGCCCCCTAAGTCCCTCTTCCGATCGAGATCGGCGTCACCCGCCCGTGCGGGGGCAGGTTCCACGATCATCGCGCCCGCCCCTTGGAAGCCGCTTGGAAGCCGGTCGGAACCTGGCACGAGTCGCGTCCAAGGGCCGAAAGGCCCTAGTAGAGAGGCGGCTACAGGGCGCAAATTGTGGATAAGTAGGCGCGAGGGGGAACAATGAAGCGCATCCTGGGACCGGGGAAGCCCGGCGGTGCATCGACGTCCTTGACCGACCGGGGAACGGGCTCGTGATTCGCTTGCGCCGGGAGGTGGCCAGCGCCGGGAGGCCAGCGTGGCCTCCGGAAGAACCGGCGGTTCTGGCTCTCGGACCGCTGGCAATCACCTACCGCGGAGCAACCAGTCAAATCGGCGGTCCGAAGCAGCAACTCGTTCTCGCGCTGCTCCTGGAGGCCGCCGGTTCCAGTGTTTGCATCGATCGCCTCATCGACGGGGTTTGGGATGCGGATCCCCCTGCGTCGGCACGCGGAACAGTGCAGAGCTACCTGTCGAACATACGACGGACCCTTGGTGACATCATCTTGCGAGAGGGGGCCGCCTACCGTATCAACGTAACGCCCGACAACTTCGACGTCTTGCGGTTCGAGAGTCTTGTGGAATCTGCTCGAAAGGCAATCGACGTCGATCGCGCCGGTGGAGTCGCTTCTTATCGGTCTGCCTTGTCGCTGTGGAGAGGAGAGCCGTACGCAGGCCTCGACCGATGCCCGACACTGCACAGTGAGGCTGTGAGACTCGACGAGTTGAAGGTAGCTGCCCTCGAGGACTGTCTTGATGCGGAACTGCACCTCGGCAGGCATTCGAAGCTCGTGGCCGAACTGGAGCATCTTGTTACCTCTCACCCGTTCAGAGAACGTCTGATATCACAGCTGGTGGTGGCGCTTTACCGGAGTGGCCGGCGGGTTGATGCTCTGAGCGTCCTTCAAGATGCCCGGGTGGCGTTTCTCGACGAGTTCGGGCTGAGCCCGTCACGCAATCTCCTGCGCCTGGAGGAGTTGGTTCTGAAGCAGAGCCCAAGCCTCGAGCTTCCATCCTCTCCGGCAACGTGATTCCGTTCGGCCTGGAGAAACACGACCTGCCATCGCCTCAGCGATGAAGGAGTAGCATTGGCTGTGCGGTCGCGTATCGACTTGAAAGGCCACGCGACCGGTCGGACGGTCGGCATTGGAAGCTCCTGTCGAGCTGCCGGAGCGAGCCTCCGCTGCCGGGTCGTCGGTTCCGGCAACGACCGCCGCGTGCGTACGGTTCATGAGAGAGCGCCTCGCGGTTGCGTCCATTCTCCTAACCGCATTCGCTCTCGTCTTCGCAGGCCCGGTCGGAGCTGATCGGCAAGGTGGCCCGCCGGGCATCGATCAGCACGGGGGACACGACCCCACCCCTGCCGATCTGTTATGCGTTACATGTCATTCAGCGCACAATGGTCGGGCGGATTGCACTTCGTGTCATGGGGTGATGCATGTGCCTGTGTCTGCGGATGTTGGTTGTGTGTCGTGTCATGCGGTGCATAACGGTCGGGCGGATTGCACTTCGTGTCATGGGGTGATGCATGTGTCCACCGGGAATGATCCCGTCTGCGTTACATGCCACGATCTCCATAGCGCTCGATCGGATTGCACGTCGTGCCATCCGACGCTGCACGCGGAGGGAGTCGTCGGCGCGGAATGCCTCACTTGCCACCTCGTACGGCATGCGAACGGAGTTGCCTGCTCGACTTGTCACGAAAGCCCCCACGGATATGTCGGAAGGCTGACCTCGTCGGGCCTGGACGCGACGGGAGGCACAGAGCCGACGATCACGCTCCCATCGACAACGACAACCTGGGAGCCCGCCGCCAAAGTGGATTCCGGCGAAACAGCAGCCGCCGAACCAGACGAAAGCGCGGCCGCCGTCGACCTGGAGCACTCCTGGTTCTCACGCTGGCTACCGGCCTGGATCGTGGGGCTCGCCGGGCTGGGACTACTGGCGGTGATAAGGCGTGACTCGATCGTGAAGTTCATCTCCAGCATTAGGAGATCCGGGCCGGTCGAATAACGGGCAACCGTACCCGGTGATGCCGAATCGTGATGCCGGCAGTTAAACAGATTCTGCCAATGCCACGACCGCTTGCGTGAAGCATTCCATGGGTGCTTCGACCAGACCTGCTCCGACCATGCCGATGCCGGGATCCTTGTGAGCGATCCCCGTATTGATCTGTGGTTGGACACCGGTCCGCACCACCATCGTGGCGTCGATTCCCACCGGAGTGCCGCGGAACTCCAGTTGGGGGATCTGGTAGGCCGGATGCTCGGCGACGGTGATCTCATACATCTGCCGTGTTCGCCGGACGGCTCCTGCCGCGGTGCCACCGACGAATCCGACGATGGCCGGCGACGCGGCCATGGCGAATCCGCCCAGCCCGACAGTTTCGGTGATGGCCGAATCGCCGATATCCGGATTGGCGTCATCCATTGTGAAGGCTCCGAGGTATAGGCCATCAACGATCGGCGCCGGAGCTGTGAACCACCGGTCACCCGTTCCGGATAGACGAATACCGAAGTCGGTTCCGTTCCTCGCCATCGTGGTAACCAGACTCGACCCGGCGACCCCGGCTGCGGCGTCGACGGCCAGCTTTCCGGCCGCCATGACCAGGTTGAGCATGAAGTGGTCGTTTCCCTCGATGAACCGGAAGACTTCGCTGCGACCGGACAGTTCGACCGACTCGTTTTCGATGAGCCCGGGTCCGAGAACTCGCAGGAGCAAAGAGGTGGCCGCCCTGTTCCGGTTGTGGCCGTCATCGCCCATCTGCAACGCCTGGGCGATCAGGGCCTGAAGATCCACCGGACCGACGTGACGCAACGTTGCGGCCAGGACGGGGCCGAGTACGTTGCCCATCCATTGGAGTCGCTCGATGACCTCCGGTCCGAACGCCCCGTAGCGAAGAACCTTGCCGAGACCCTCATTCAGCGTTGCAAATGCGACTCCCTCGCCGTCCGCGTCGCGGACGACTGCAACCGGCATGGAAGGTGAAACGATTCCGGCCATCGGACCGACCGTCTGATGATGGTGACAGGGCGACATCGTGATACCGCCCCAGGCGGCGATCTCTTCGGCTTCTTCAGGCGACGCCGCCAGGCCTTCGTAGAGGAGAGCGCCGATGAGGGCACCTCTGATCGGGCCGCTGCTTCGCTCCCAGGTCAACGGAGGGCCGGCGTGCAGGAACATCGTGTCGGTCATACCCGGGATCACATCGCGGGCGATGGCCACGTCCACGAAATGGGGACGGACTGCCAGCAATCTGGCGATTGCGATCTCGTTGGCACCTTCGGTGACGTCAGACTCTGCCAGTTTCGCCAAAGAATCTTCGGTGCCGGCGGCAGGTGGACGCCACTCGGCGGCCGCCGTCGTGACGGCCTGGTCCACGAGCGCCTGCTCGAGTATCTCGACCCCGGCGGTTGCAACTACGGGTTCTCCATCGATCAGCTGCTCGAGGCTCATGCCGCACCTCCCACCAGTTCGGCGGCCCGGGTCGCGGCGGCCGCGTTGGACAGGAACAAGGCTGCGCCCGCCTTGTTGAGTTGAGTTGCCTGGTAGTCGAGACCCTGCGGGTCGGACCGTGATCCGCACAGGTTCGCCACTACGGCTACCCCTGCCCCGGCGAGTGCCCTGATGACAGGCGCTAGCTCCTGGGCAGGGTCCGGGTTGGCTCCGTAGCCGAGAACAACGTCGAGCAAGACCACGCCCACAGACTTGTCATCGACGGCCGATTCGAGCCGCTCGAGCCGAACCGTCTGATCGATCATCGGGTGGGCCCGGCCTTCGGTGTATTCGTCATCGCCGTAGTCGACCAACCAGGGTCCATCGCCCGTCTCGGTGAGCGACAGCGGGCCGGTGATCGGTTCGATGATGAAGCGAGCTTCGTCCCGCAGGGTTCCGCCGGAGTAGTAGCCGCGCAGGAAACCCGGACGATGGCCGGTGTCGTCGATCGGCCACGAAGTGAAGGATACGGAGGGTCTGCCCAGCTTCTCCAAAACTGCATTCGCTGCTGCCTCGAGTGTCGAGCCCGGTTCCATGAAGGCAACCACCACGGGCTTTGAACAAGCCTCTGCCGCCTCCCGTACGGTGACCGCAACCGCCGGCGCCGGCGGCTTCGAAACGACGACGATCACATCCGTGCCGGGATCGGCGTCGAGCGCTGCCAATCCTCGCAGCGTCGAGGACGCATGGACGGCTTCCGACAAGTCGCGGCTTCCCGTTCCCCACGCATTCCGGATGCCGACACCGGCGTCGTCGAGGAGGCAGGTCAGCTGCTGGATGCCCGTCCCGGACGCGCCAACCAGGCTGACCGATCCTGGTTGCACCGCATTGGCGAAGCCGAGGCCGACCCCGCCGACGATTGAGGTGCCGCAGTCGGGCCCCATGACCAGGAGGTCACGCCTGGCGGCCTCCGCCTTGAGAAGCACCTCGTGCTCGATCGACACGTTGTCGCTGAACACCATCACGTGTAGCCCGGCCCGCAACGCTGCCATCGCTTCGACGAATGCGTACCGGCCCGGCACGGAAATCAGCGCGAGGTTGGCATCTATGGCCGCGGCCGCCATCTCGACGACGTGTGTTGGTGGCAGGTCACCCTCTCCGCCGGTGGTTGCGCGAGCGGCGAGGGCATCTGCCAGGACTTGCTCGAGTGAGTCGACCGTTGCCTCGTCGGCTGCACGCACGGCCACGATGAGATCGTTCGGTCCGGCTGCAACGAAGGTCTGAGGGTCAAAACCGATGTCCTCCAGGAGCGCCAGGTTGAGCTCGGTGCCCATTGCCACGAGCGCTTCCTCGACCCCGTTTGTGGTGCGGAGAGCCTGGCTGGCTTGCATCAGGCGGACGGAGTCGTGATAGCGACCGGATTGAATGGTGACGCGATCGATCATGAGGCATTCTCCAGGGTTATGGCAGATCCGCCAACCAGGAGCCCGGCGGCGAGAGCTGCGCCGGACGTATGGCCGACTGCCAGGAGTCGATGGATTGCGGGGATTTGCGGACCTCTTCCCGTCAAAGCGTGGAGGAGGTCGGCGATGGGCGTGGAAACTCTCCCATGCAGGGCATGAACCAGGAGGGCGCTCGAGAAATCGGTCGTGCGTGCTCCCGCCAGGTCGGTAAGAGGCTGAATCAGATCGTCAACGTAGTCGAGCTCCCGACCGATGGCCTCCGCTAACAGGATGTGAGCCGCCAGTGCTCCGGCCAGGAGGTCGTCACCCTCGGGAGTCAGTCCGATTCCCATCCCCAACAGCCCGGAGGCGATGCTCAGGATCGCTTCCGTGTTGCCGAAGGCCAGTGCGTCCGCCAGTCCGTGATCGGCCGGCTCTCCCACAATGCCGCGCAGCACCTCCATCCCGTCTCGAAGGTCGTCGACCGTGCAGGTGCTGAGAGTGGGACGGGGGTTGAACCATCGACGGGCTACGGCCGTGAGCGTTCCGACGGAGATGACGCCGTCCCCGACCGAGACGGCATCATAACTATCGATCCAACGGCCGATTTCATCGACGGCAAGTTCTACCGTGTTCGGCAAACGTACGGCTGCGCGATCGCTCAATACGATCACGTCGCCATGAACGCTGAGCCATGCCGCGTGGTCCGAGACTCCGAGCAGGGTGCCGGATCCTTCGGGTCGCGCCAGGATCGGCTGCAGCGCGGTGCTGGCGACTGCTGCCAACTGAACCGTGGCGGTGGACGCCGCCGATTCGTGCATAGATCAGCCGTGATCGACGATGGCGATCATCGGACCACCACCGGCCGGGCCCTGGTGCATTGCCCCGACCGACACGAAGACTGCCGGGTCGCCGACCGCGGCCGACACAACCCCACCGACCGTACCCTTGATCTGGCGGTGATGATGAACGTCGGAGTCATTGAGCATGACCTGCCTGCGGCCCCTCACCCGGGAGGTGGGATCGGCCTCACACTTGCAGAACATGTTGACGACGCGGCCGTCGAGATCCTCTGCCCTGGCCCGCTCGGGTATGTCGAGGCCTGCATCGCGGATCGCCTCGTATACAGACTCGATATCGAGCGCATCATCCATCACGCTATGTCCGATCTGATATCGACCGCCGACGCCCCGGGCGTTGCCGATGACGACGGTCTGAGCCTGGTCTAGCTCGACTCCCGACGAGCAGGAGGCCACCGCGGAGAACAGGCTCAGGTCGTGACAGATCTGGTCGTCGGTCGGCATCTCGATTTCCCCGAGCGCCACCGCTATTCCAAGGCCCGACGTTCCGTTGGAGATATCCATGGAACGCAGCGTCTCTTCCGTTATGACCGTGTTGCCGCGTGCTCGCGCTTGAACGATTGTCTCCATCGTCAAGAGTGGAGTCTTGGTCTGGACATAGTGCACGTCGCCCGGGTTATCGATCCCTGCCTCTCGCATCGCCCGCCGCACGCCTTCTGCGACCTTCTCCACCATGGCCACCCGGCCGATGTCTTCGGGAAGGATCGGATCGCTCATGGCGATGCCGACGGTGAGGCGTGGTTCGTCGGAGGGTTGGGCATCCACTTCGGCGAAGACCGTGGCGTGGGGACAGAGAACGCCGTCGACGCCGCCCGACCAGACCATGGGTATCTGTTTGACGTCCTCGAGCGGACGCGTGCCCTTGTCCATCAGTACCTTGCGGAACGCCTGGTCGGCGAGGATCCGGGTGAAGTCGTTGACGCCGCCGTTTCCTTCGGTCTTGCCGATCACTGCGATGACCTCATCGGCTTTGAAGGCCCCGTCGTCGATCAGCGCGGCCAGACCCGATGCGTCGGACACACCCTCGAGGATGACCTTGCGTACCTCGATCGCCATGGCGCGATACCTCCTGTGCGATTGCGAATTGCCTACCGCGTCATCATCCTCGCATCATGGGGTGTGTGCCCAGGGTCGAATGACCCGCAACGGGTGATCGAATGGAGACAATGACATGGACCGGTTTCTCGAAGCTGCTACCGAAGAAGCTCGACTTGGCCTGAGTGAGGGTGGCATTCCGATCGGTTCGGTACTCGTGGTGGACGACGAGATTGTCGGAAGGGGCCACAACCGGCGGGTGCAGCAGGGGAGCGCGGTGCTGCATGCTGAGATGGATGCTCTGGAGAACGCCGGCCGGCTTGCGGGTTCCGATTACCGGCGGTCCGTCCTGTATTCAACGTTGTCGCCGTGCGATATGTGCTCTGGGGCGGTTCTCTTGTATGGGATTCCGCGTGTGGTGATCGGGGAGAACAGGACGTTCCAGGGCCCGGAGACCTATGCGCGGTCGCGTGGAGTCGAGTTGGAGATTGTCGACGACCCGACCTGTGTGGCGATGATGGCCGACTTCATTCGTGAACATCCGGACCTGTGGAACGAGGACATTGGAATCTGAGGAGGTTTCGTGAAGCGCATCGGTTTGCTGGGTGGGATGAGTTG
>JAHEDJ010000052.1 GCA_024641325.1 bacterium
GCAGGCTTCGTACAATGGCGGCTCACGATCGAGATGAAGGGCGCAATGGAAGCTACCTACGACCCCAAAGCCGTAGAGGCTCACTGGTACGACCGGTGGGAGCAGTCCGGTGTGTTCCGCCCTGAGCACAATCCCGATGGCGAACCCTTCTGCATCGTGATTCCCCCTCCGAATGTCACCGGATCACTGCACATGGGCCACGCTCTCAATCACACGATCCACGATGTAATCATCAGGCGCCGCCGCATGCAGGGGTACGCCGCTCTCTGGTTGCCGGGAACCGACCATGCAGGAATCGCCACTCAGAACGTCGTCGAGCGGGAAATGGCTCAGGAAGGGCTTACCCGCCACGACGTCGGTCGAGAGGCGTTCATCGAACAGGTGTGGGAATGGAAACGCCGCTTCGGCAACCGGATTTCGTTGCAGATGCGGACACTCGGCGATTCGGTCGATTGGACCCGCGAGCGCTTCACCATGGATGAGGGCCTGTCACGTGCCGTACGCGAGGTCTTCGTCCGGCTCTACGAAGAAGATCTCATCTATCGCGGAGATCGGATTATCAACTGGTGTCCACGGTGTGGAACCGCCCTGGCTGAAATCGAGGTCGAATACGATGATGAGAAGGGCGAACTCGCCCATATCAACTATCCGTTCGTCGATGGTGAGGGCGGAATCACCGTCGCCACGACCCGAGCCGAGACGATGCTCGGCGACACGGCCGTCGCCGTCCACCCCGATGATGAGCGCTACCGCCATCTGATCGGCAAGAACGTTTTGCTTCCGCTCATCGAGCGGGAGATTCCGATCATCGCCGACGAGTTCGTCGATCGGGAGTTCGGCACCGGCGCCGTGAAGGTGACGCCTGCACATGATCCGAACGATTTCGATATGGGTCAACGGCATGGTTTGCCATCGGTCAAGATCCTCGACGAGCGAGCCATCATTACCGAGGCCGGTGGCGACTTCTACGGGATGGACCGGTTCGAAGCCCGCGAAGCCGTCAAACACGAACTCCACAAACGCGGTCACCTCGAGAAGGTGGAGGCCCACGATCATTCGGTTGGACACTGTTACCGCTGTTCGACGGTGGTCGAGCCGTACCTGTCACTCCAATGGTTCGTCAAGGTTCGGCCCCTCACCGAACCGGCCATCGATACCGTGCGCGCCGGTGACATGCGCTTTATTCCCAAGCGGTGGGAGAAGAACTACTTCCACTGGATGGAGAACCTGCGGGATTGGTGCATCAGCCGGCAGATCTGGTGGGGCCATCGGATTCCTGCCTGGTATTGCGACGGCTGCGGCGAAACCGTCGTGGCGAAGGAGGACCCGACCAGCTGTACGAACTGCGGTGGTGGCGAGCTTCACCAGGACAACGATGTGCTCGATACCTGGTTCTCGTCGGCCCTCTGGCCCTTCTCAACGCTTGGATGGCCGGAAGTGACCGCCGACCTGGAGAAGTTCTATCCAAACGCGGTCCTGATCACCGGATTCGACATCATCTACTTCTGGGTCGCCCGCATGATGCAAATGGGTATCCATTTCATGGACGGCGTTCCATTCGCAGACACCGTCATTCACGGTCTCGTTCGTGATCCGATCGGGCGAAAGATGTCGAAATCTCTCGGCAACGCCATCGATCCTCTCGATGTGATCGACGAGCACGGTGCCGATCCGCTTCGCCTTGCGCTGATTCAATCCGCCGCCCCCGGGCACGATGTTCCGTTCGACATGGAATGGGTCATCGGCACTCGCAAATTCGGCAACAAGTTGTGGAATGCGGTGAGATTCGCATTGCAGCACATAGAGAACGGATCTGTTCCGGCTGAGGGCGGATACCCGGACGAACCCGGACCTGCGGATCGCTGGATCCTTGCGCGCCTGGATGAGGTGCAACGAAGGTTCGACGAGTTGGCCGACGAGTACAGATTCTCGGATGCGTTCGCCCTTCTCTACAACTTCGCCTGGTCTGAGGTTTTCGATTGGTATCTCGAGATGACGAAGTTGCCTCTGCGCGACGCAGGTCGCGCCGCAACGACCCGTCAGACTCTCGGCGTCGTTTTGCGGGACGTGCTGAAGCTGTTCCACCCGGCCATTCCATTCCTGACCGAGGAGCTATGGTCGGAACTCGTCGGAGACGAGTACATCGCCGGGTCGTCATGGCCGCAACCGCCGTCTGTGGATTCACCTCCGAACATCGAAACATTTCAGCAACTGGTCACCGGCATCCGCAGATTCCGGGCGGAACATGGCCTCGGCCCCAGGTCCGGGCTGGCCGTCAAGCTCCTCGATCCGGGCGGCGTGGTAGAGGATTGGTGGGCCGAGCAACTCGAGTCGCTGGTCGCGATTGCATCAGAGTCGACAGATGCCGCGCCGGCTGCCGGCCACACACGGGTCGTTGCAGGGGAGTTGCAGGCATTCATTCCTCTCGAAGGAGTGATCGACATCGAAGCGGAGCGCGACCGCCTCCTCAAGGCCGTCGCCGTCACGTCTGCCGACCTCGCGCAGGCCGAGAAGAAACTCTCGAATCCCGGCTTTCGCGACAAGGCGCCTGTTGAGATCGTCGCAAAGGAAGAAGGCAAAGCTGCCGAGTTCCGCGCCCGACTGGACAAGCTGCAGACTCAACTGTCGGAACTCGAGTCGTAGCAAGAGATGAAATACCAGGAAGCCGTCGACTTTCTCGACGCTCACATCGGACAGGGCGTGCAGCCGGGGCTGGATCGAATTCGTGGTCTGGTGGAGATGATGGGCGATCCCCAGCTCGCATATCCGGTGATTCACATAACAGGAAGCAACGGCAAGACGTCGACATCGCGGATGGTCACCTCGCTGCTGGTCGCCCATGGCCTGAGGGTCGGCACGTTCATCTCTCCACACCTCGAGAAGATCGAAGAACGATTCTCTCTCGACGGTGTTCACGCAACGGCTGAGGAGTTCGCCCAAGCAGTTGCGGACATTCGACCTTTCGTCGAGCTGTTTGAGGAGCGAACCGGCGCCAAGCCGACCTATTTTGAACTGACCGCCGCGCTGGCTTTCTCGTTTTTTGCGACCAACGCCGTCGACGTGGCCGTCATCGAAGTAGGCCTGGGCGGCCGACTCGACGCCACAAATGCCGTTGACGGGAAGGTCGCCGTGATTACCGGCATCGCGCTCGAGCATACCTCCTGGTTGGGAAACTCCCTGGAAGAGATCGCAGTAGAGAAGCTGGCGATAGCCAAGGAATCGTCCCGGCTGGTGACCGGCCGACTGCCCGAATCGATTCTCACACAAGCCTCAGAACGCGCGGAGGAACTGGGTATCTCACACAGGCGCTTCGGAGCGGAATTCCACCCCGAGTTCGTCACGATGGCAGTCGGCGGGTGGGCTGGTTCGATCAGCGGCGTCTACGAAACCTACGAAGACCTCTACCTACCTCTACATGGGAAATACCAGTTCGACAATCTGGCGGTGGCCGTCGCAGCCGCCGAGGAGCTGAGTGGCAGATCTCTCGACCCCGAGGCCGTTCGGTTGGGCGTCGCGGCGGTCACGTCGCCGGGAAGGTTGGAGGTCATCGGACGCCGACCGTTGATCCTCCTCGATGGAGCACACAACCCGCAGGCTTGTGAACTGCTGGCAGAAGCCATCGACACAGAGTTCTTTCAGACGGAATGGGTTCTGGTAGTGGGCGTCATGGGGGACAAGGATCTCGAAGCGATGTTGCGGCATTTCGAGGGCCAGGTCGTATCGGTGGTTGCCACTTCCGTCGATTATGAGCGGGCGGTGCCGGCCAAAGCCGTGGCGAAAGTGGCAGCAGAGGTCTTCGACGTTCCGGTGGAGACGGTCCCCGGTGTCCCCGCCGCCCTCGAAGCTGCCCGCCGGCTGGCAGGCCAAGACGGGTCGATCCTGGTCACGGGTTCGCTTTATGTGGTGGGAGAGGCGCGCAGCGCGTTAGCGGCCGACTAGCCGGCTCCCGGGACGCAATTCGCGATTCGCGATTCGAACCCGTCGGCTCACGTCCGGCGCGAATTGCGAATCGCGAATCGCGAAATACCATCCAGTCGATCACAACAGGAAAGACGTTCACGAAATGGCACTCGAAAACACATTCATCATGGTGAAACCCGATGGCGTCGCGCGTGGGTTGGTCGGCGAGGTCATCAGCAGGTTCGAGAAGAAGGGCCTGCGCCTCGAGAAGATTCGCAGCCTGACAATCGATGCAGCGATGGCCGGGGTGCACTACGGCGAACACGTCGACAAGCCCTTCTTCGGTGAGCTGGTTGAGTTCATCACCAGTGGGCCCGTAGTTGCCATGGAATGGTCCGGTGAGTCGGCGGTAACCGTCGCTCGCACTCTGATGGGCGCAACCGATCCGAAACAGGCCGCACCCGGGACGATCCGCGGGGATCTCGGCCTGATCGTTACCAACAACATCGTGCACGGCTCGGATTCCGTCGAAAGCGCGCAGCGGGAGCTTGGAATCTTCTTCGGGTAGAAGTGCCGAGTTCTAGGTTCTGCGTTCTGGGTTCTGACCTCACCCGGAATCTCGAACCCCGAACCGGACAACTACCGGGTAGGAAAAACCTGAACCGGCAACTATCCTTGCGCTTCCATCCCCTAACCAAGGCCACACGTGGCTGAAACCCTTTTTGCATTCGCCGGCCAGGACATGGCCATCGATCTGGGCACCGCGAACACGCTGGTGTACGTACGTAATGTCGGGATTGTGCTCAATGAGCCTTCCGTCGTTGCGATAAACGTGCGCGACAACCGGGCGTTAGCGGTCGGGATGGAAGCGAAGCGGATGATCGGGCGGACGCCGTCGAATATTCAGGCGATTCGTCCGCTGCGGGATGGTGTGATCGCAGACTTCGATGTCACCGAGAAGATGTTGCGGTACTTCATCCAGAAAGTCCATCGTCGCAAGTGGGCGAGGCCGCGGATCGTGATTTGTGTTCCCAGCGGTATCACGCCCGTCGAGCGCCGGGCGGTTGAGGAAGCCGCCTATCACGCCGGTGCCAGGAGGGCATACACGATCGAAGAGCCGATGGCTGCTGCGATCGGGGCGGGGCTTCCAATTCACGAGCCATCTGGATCGATGGTGGTCGATGTCGGTGGTGGTACCACCGAGGTTGCGGTCATCTCCCTGGGCGGGATAGTTGTTTCGCGCAGCATCCGGGTAGGCGGAGATGAACACGATGAGGCGATCGTCGACTGGGTTAAGAAGGAGTACAACCTGCTGCTCGGCGAGCGCACCGCGGAACAGCTGAAGATGGCGATCGGATCGGGTTACCCGTATCCAGACGAACCCTCGGCCGAGGTTCGGGGCCGTGATCTCGTCACCGGCTTGCCCAAAACGATCGTGTTGAGCAGTCCCGAAGTTCGAGAAGCGATCGAGGAGCCGGTGCAAGTCATCGTCGATGCCGTCAAGTACACCCTCGACAAGACACCGCCCGAACTGGCTGCCGACATCATGGAGAGAGGCATCGTCCTGACCGGCGGCGGGGCGCTGTTGCGGGGCCTGGATGAGAGAATCGCATTCGAGACCGGAATGCCGATAGTCACCGCGGATCGTCCACTCCAGTCCGTAGTCCTGGGTTCCGGCAAATGCCTCGAAGAATTCGATGTGTTGCAGGGGGTCCTGGTCTCGTCAAGTCGCCCGTGATCGCCATGAGTCCGAGTTCGGCGGCGGTTTGACCCATGCTCCCATACGGCAGCTCCCGTCGTGGCACCGTTACCCTCGGAGTACTGGCTCTGATCTCGTTCTTGCTCATGACGTTCGATATTCGATCCTCTGGTGAAGGATTCACACAGACGATTCGAAGCGGCGCGCAGACGATCTTCAATCCGTTTCAGCACGTAGCACAGGCGGTGATCGACCCCGTGGTCGACGCATTCGACGCCCTTGCCAACCTCGCCTCCCTGCGGGAGGAGAACGACCGGTTGCGAGGGGAAAGAGAGGAGTTGCTCTCGCGTTTGGCTGAAGCCGAAGCTGCACTGGTTGAGAATGATCAGCTACGCGCCCTGCTGGCTCTGTACGACCAGTTCCCGGAATACACGCTCACGGCCGCCGCCATACTCAGCAGCGGTGATTCGTTCGACTTGCGCTTCACGATCAACAGAGGCGCGAATGATGGGATCGTTGTCGGAAGTGCCGTCGTCGACGATGCCGGCGCCCTGATCGGCTTCATCGTCGATGTGAGTGAAACGACTTCGACGGTTGATCCGATCATCGCCTCCGGGACGGTCGTCAGTGTCGTTACCGACGGTGGTGATCCGGGAATCATCTCTGGACAAGGCACGGAGGATGAGCTCCGGCTCGAGATATACGATGCGACCGCCGATCTGAGCGTCGACAGTGTTCTCAGAACCTTCCGGCACGACAACAACACGCCCAACGGGCTCAACGTAGCAATCGTGACCGTTCCCGCGCCAGTCAACGTCTCGAAGATCGACACGAACTCCGTTGTCCCATTCGTAGATTTCACTCGCCTTCAGTTCGTCACCGTTCTCGGCGTACCGTCTGATCTGGTCGACGAGCCGACAGACACGACGATCCCGGACACGACAGGTTCGACGGATTCAACCGCCGACGGAGGCTCATGAGAACCCGATCCGTATCTCTGCTGCTGATCCTGGTGGCTGTGCTGGTCCAGACCACACTGTTCTCGGTTGGTGGGATTCGACCCTTCCGGGTGGCTCCCGACCTCGTGATGGTCGTGACGATCGTGGCGGCCCGGCGACTGGACGACGATGCGGCGCTTCTCGTCGGCTTCACCGGAGGCGTACTCATTGACCTCCTCGCTTCGAGCTTGCTTGGCTGGCGGGCTCTGACCCTGACACTCGTTGCGTACATGGCGGTCCGGACGAGATCGCGATTCGATCTGGGCCTCATGTCCGGCGCGCTCGTTGTCCTCGTATTGAGTTTCGCCGGTGTCGTATTGCTGGCCGTCGTAGGTACGCTATTCGGGCAGGCAACTTTGACCGAACCCGACGCTCTGCGGCGGATCATGCTCGTACCCGGATACAACTTCCTACTCGCCTTCCTCGTGCAACCGATCGTGGGCCGTGCCGTAGAGGGCAAGCAACGGAGCAGAGGGTTGTGAACTTCGCCAGACGGCTGGCGGTACTGGGAATAGCCTTCGTTGTGTTGTTCTCGCTTCTCTTCACTCGGCTCTGGTTCGTTCAGGTTGCCAGCGGAACGGCATACGAGGAGGAGGCCAGCAGGCAACAACTCGACGCCGAGCGTACGACGGCGGCCCGTGGCGAGATTCGTGACTCCCGGGGAGTGTTGCTGGCAACGAGTCGCATCGTTCCGGAGATGATCGTCCAGCGGACTGCAGTGACCGACGAGGAAGAGGAAGCCCTGATCCAGCAGATCAGCGCCCTGTTTGATCTGCCCGCCGTAGAGGTTCGAGCGATATTCGAGCAGGCGGGCCCGGTGGTCGAGGTCCCAATGGGGATCGTCACGCCCGCCCAGATGTCATACGTTCTGAAGAACTCCGAGGATTTCCCGGGTGTGCTGATCCAGGACCGTCCCATCCGGGTCTACCCCGAAGGGCCACTCCTCGCCCACGTGATCGGGCACATCGGGCGACCGAGTCCGGAGGACGTTGCGGCCGCCGGGCCGGAACTGGATCCGAGCGGCACCATCGGCAAGTTCGGGGTTGAGAAGTTCTACGACGATTATCTCCAGGGCGATCGGGGGACCTTGCTATACCGGGTCGATCCCCAGGGTGATCCACTCGGGCTCGAAGAAGAACTGCCGGCTGTGCAGGGCGACACCGTCCACCTCACCCTCGACTCAGGCCTTCAGCGACAGGTCGAATTCGCCGTGAACGAGGCGATGACGCTCTCCAGAGAACTCGAGGAGGGTGACCCTGAATTGGCAGCAGCGGTTGTGATGGATGTCACCGATGGCTCTTTGCTGGCTCTCTATTCGTACCCCGATTTCGACCCGTCTCTGTTCGTCGACGGAGTCAGCCAAGTTCAATTCGAGGAGCTTCTCGAGAGGAACGTCTTCACCAACCTCGCGATCCAGGGGGCGTACCCGCCCGGGTCGACCTTCAAGGCGATTACCTGGGCGGCTGCCATCAACGAGGGCCTCTACCCTCGCGGGCTCAGTACACCGTCGGGGACGATCAACTGTGAGGGCGAGCTGGATCTTGGCATCGACGATAATGAGGGCGGGCAACTTGCCTTCACAGACTCCGGACATGGTACGACCGACCTTCATACCGCTCTCGGTCGATCCTGCAACGTCTACTTCTGGCAGGTAGCTCTCACCATCTGGCGCGAGTACAAGAACGATCCGGAGAACGAGGACATCCTCCAGCGGTGGGCTCGACTCCTCAGTTTGGGTGAACAGACCGGCATCGATCTGCCATTCGAGAACAGCGGGCGCATACCCGACCGACAGTTGTACGAGGAGTGGGCTGAGTCTCCAAGGGGAAGCCTTCTGCTGTCTCCGGACCGGTTTACCGAGGCCATCTGGCGGGGCGGCGACATCATGGGTATCGCTATCGGGCAGGGGGACGTTCTGGCGACGCCCGTTCAGATGGCAGTCGCCTTTGCTGCGCTTGTCAACGGTGGCAATGTTCTCGAGCCGCACGTAGTCGACCGCATCACCTCGGTGGACGGACGGATGGTGCTCGACGTCGGTCGCCGGGTTGCCCGAACAATTGAGTTCACGGAGGAGCATGAGAGGTTCATCAGGGAAGACTTGACGAGGGTGACGAACGCCGGCGGAACGGCGGCCGCTGCATTCAGCGTCATGCAAAACCCATGGCAGACCGGCGGGAAGACCGGGACCTCCGAGCGGGATGTCTCCGAAGACAACACGGCCTGGTTCATAGGCGTCACGCCTATCGACAATCCGCGCTATGTCGTAGCCGTGATGATCGTCGACGGCGGTCTCGCCGGAAGGGTCGCTGCTCCGGTCGCTCGAAACATCATGCAGTATTTGCTCCCCAACGAACCGATTACCTCGATTCGGCCCGGAGGAGCGGCGACGCCTGCCGAGGCCGCCGAGGCGCTCGCGACTGATGAGGGCGGGAGCTGATGGCCATCCTCGAATCGCCGAACTCCGGCGTTCCAAGCATTGTTGCGGACCGCAAGCGACCGGGACCCGACGTCGTTTCGTTCATTGTGATGGCGGCTCTCATGACCGTCGGTGTGTTGATGATCTACGCAAGCACGCGAGAGCAGCTCGAGCTTCAGAACCTCGATCCGGGGAGGTTGATGCAGCGTCAGATCATCTTCGCCGTCGTGGCGGTGGGAGTGTACGTGGTCGGCTCGTTGATCGACTACCGCGAGTTCCGGAACTTCGCAGCGTGGATCTACGTTGGCACGCTCGGGACCCTCGTTCTGCTGATCTCGCCCTTGATCCCGGCTCAGGAGAACGTGAAGAGGTGGATCGACCTCGGGATCTTTCAGGTGCAACCTTCCGAGTTCGCCAAGATCACGATGGTCATCGTGCTCGCCACCGTGTTGGCGCCTGCGAGGCAGGAAGGTATGCAGTGGAAGCGGATCGCCCAAGCGCTCTTCCTGGTGGCGATTCCGTCGCTCCTGATCTTCTTCCAGCCTGACCTCGGGACCATGTTGGTCTTCACATTCATGACATTTGTGATGCTGTTTGCCGGGGGAGCGACCTGGAAACAGCTCCTCGCGCTGGGAGCAGCGGCGGTCGGTGCGGGCATGGTTGTTTTCCAGCGCGGGATGCTCAAGGAATACCAGCTGGAGCGATTGACTGCTTTCTACGATCCAGACGCTGATCCGCTGGGCATCGCCTACCAGCAAGCCCAGAGCGTGACCGCCATTGGGTCCGGTCAGTTGACGGGCAAAGGTCTTTTCGACGGCGCGCTGACGAATCTGCGATTTGTTCCTGAACAGGAGACCGACTTCATCTTCACCGCGGTCGGCGAACAGCTCGGGTTTCTGGGCTCGGCCCTGGTAATTGCCGCCTTTGTGATCTTGTTGTGGCGAGTTTTTGTGATCGCCGCGACCGCCCGCGATCGTTTCGGAAGTCTGATGGCCGTCGGCATAGGCTCGATGATCATGTTCCAGGTCTTCGTCAATATCGGTATGACCATGAAGATCATGCCGGTGACGGGCCTTCCCCTTCCTTTCTTGAGTTACGGTGGATCGTCCCTGCTGACGTTCGCCTTTGCGATGGGGCTACTCAATTCGATTTGGCGGCGCCGCTCACCGGTACCGGGGGAGACGTATATCGTTTGATCGAGCGAAGCTCGATCAAACGAGCCGTTGGCCATTGGCCCCTGGCCGCACATTCGTTGTCCGGCGGATTCGAGCATGCTCGGTAGGTTGACGATCGGCGGGACGCGCCTCTCTCAAGTACCTCCAAACCGGCTCGCGGCCATTAGCCAGCTGCCATTAGCCAGCTGCCAGTGGCCGCGGGGCGGGCTGCGCCCGCCCCGCTATGCTTCCCACCCATGTACCGACGCGGTGATCAGGGCTGGATCGAGGTCATCTGTGGCCCGATGTTCTCGGGGAAGAGCGAAGAACTGATCCGACGGGTTACCCGATCCAAGATCGCACGGGTGCCGGTTCAGACCTTCAAACCCGCTCTCGACACGCGATTTGCCAAAGCCGAAGTCGTTTCTCACAGTCTGCTTTCTGTGACCGCCGAGCCGGTGCCGGATTCTTTCACACTCCTCAAGATGATTGATGATGTGACCGAAGTGGTGGGAATCGATGAAGGGCAGTTCTTCGATGACCGGATCATTGAAGTCGCGGAACGGTTGGCCAAGTCAGGCAAACAGGTGATTGTCGCGGGCCTCGACCTCGACTATCTGGGCCGCCCCTTCGAGCCGATTCCGACCCTTTGTACCCGGTCTGAGTACGTGACGAAGATGCTCGCCGTGTGTCACCGTTGCGGTGCCCCTGCGGCTTTCACGCAGCGGATCATCAAATCGGACGACCTGGTCGTGCTCGGAGCGACGGACGCATATGAGGCACGGTGTCGCAACTGTTACGACCCGGAAGAGCCCGAGCAACCCCGGCTGGGAATGGATCGCTAGTCGCCCGGCCAGATGGTGCTAGCCTTATGGCGCGACCGCGAGCGGTCGTGAGTCTGCTGGCGCGACCTTCTCGATAGGTCTTTCCACGTCGATCCGGGCACTCCGAGGACGGACGAACCTCAGAATCCCCTCGTACTACCTGGATAGGCGGCAGGGTATAGGTGTATTGCCGCTCTCTTCACAACATCCGAACGAGAGAGCAGGCTGGAATGTAGGACGGAACGCCGTTCGACTGAGGTCGGAACCCGGACTCGAGCGCTCGCCTCGTGAGTATTGAAGATTGGAAGGAAACGAGTCACATGGCGTGGTTCCGCCGCAAGTCGGCACAGGTTGTTCGCCGCGGAGTCGGCGACAAAGCCGTCGAGGAAACTACAACCCGACGAGTCGGTCGCGACGTAGTCGAGGTCCGAAGAGTTCGCGCAACACCCGAGAAGAAGCGGGAGTCGAAACCGACCGCGCGCGAAGGAAGACCCCGTCCAACAGGTCGGGACAGTCACCGCCGTACACCCAGACACTTCGAGGAAGAGATCATTCTTCCGCCGGAAACCGGCAAGAAACAGATGCTGGTTCGGGTGCTTCCGACGCAGACGCAGATCGTCATTCTCGAGGGACCGTCTCTCGTGGAGCATTACGTGGCCCGTCAAGAGCGCACATCACTCGCCGGCAATATGTATCTCGCCAAGGTCAAGAACGTGCTTCCAGGAATGGAGGCGGCATTCCTCGACTTCGGACAGCCGAAGAACGGTGTGCTCTACGCCGGAGATCTCAAGGTCGACCCCGCCAAACATGGGCGCCATCCCCGAATCGAGCAGGTGCTCTCCGAAGGAGATGAGGTCCTCGTCCAGGTCGTTAAAGACGCAATGGGAGCGAAGGGAGCACGCCTGACCGGTCAGGTGACAGTACCGGGTCGCTATCTGGTTCTCGCCCCGGACTCAGACATGCAGGGCATATCCCGTCGATTGCCCGAAGACGATCGCAATCGTCTGCGCGACATCCTGCGTGAGACCAAGCCCGATGGATACGGTGTGATCGTCCGGACCGCGGCGGCTGCAGCCTCGAAGGATGAGATTGAAGTCGACATCAGCCGGCTGGTCAGAGTCTGGGAGGCCATCAAGGAGGAGGCGGCCGTCGGCGGCGCGCCTCGCCCGATCTACGAAGAACCCGGACTGTTGATAAGGGTCATCCGCGAGCACTTCACACCGGATTTCAAACGTCTACTCATCGACGATGACGCATCCCGGGACGCGGTGGTTTCTTATCTAGATCGAACCGCTCCCGATCTGGTCGAAAAGGTGAGTAGGTACGAGGATCAAATACCCCTCTTCGAGCGGTATCACGTTGAGGATCAACTTCAGAAGGCACTGGACCGAAAGGTGTGGTTGAAGTCCGGCGGCCATCTGGTGATAGACCGAACAGAGGCGTTGACGGTGATTGATGTCAACACCGGAAAGTTCGTTGGAAGCTCCAATCTCGAAGACACGGTATTGCAGAACAATCTGGAAGCTGCCGAGGAGATCGGTCGTCAACTCCGCCTACGCGATATCGGTGGAATCATCGTTATCGACTTCATCGACATGGAGATCTCACGCAACAGGCAGGCGGTGCTGCGCCGCCTCAAGGAAACGTTGGCGAAAGACAAAGTGCGCACACAGGTTTTCGATGTTTCGAATCTCGGCCTGGTCGAGATGACCCGCAAGAATGTCTCGGCGGGTCTACTGGAACAGTTCTCCGAAGTGTGCCCGAACTGCTCCGGGCGAGGGGTCTTGTTGCACGAGGAGACGGCCCTCCGTGGCCTGCCCATCGAGACAGACGACGACGTAGAAGCAATGTAACCAAGTTGGCAACTCACCGATTGCAGGTAGAGTTACCGCTTCATTTGACCTGAGGACGACTATGTACGCGATCATCCGCACCGGCGGGAAGCAGGCGAAAGTGCGCCAGGGCGACGTCATCGATGTCGAACGGCTCAAGGCCGCCGGCAAAGAAGTAGAATTCGCTCCGTTACTTGTCGTCGACGGCGACGGCAAAACCATCACCGACCGCGATCAACTCGCCGGATACGTCGTGCGCGCCGAGATAATCGGCGACACGAAGGGCGACAAGATCGATATCTTCAAATACAAGAACAAGACGGGGTATCGTCGACGCATGGGTCATCGGCAGATCTACACCACCGTGAAGGTGACTGAGATCGCCGTCCCGAAGCCCAAGAAGGCCGCCAAGGCGAAAGCCGCCGAGGCCGAGGAGAAGTAGCAGATGTCTAAAACCAAAGCTGGAGGCTCGACCAAGAACGGTCGGGATTCAAAGGCAAAGCGCCTCGGCCCGAAGGTATTCGACGGCCACGTTGTCAACGCCGGCGCGATCATCGTCCGTCAGCGTGGAACTCGTATTCATCCCGGTGAGAATGTCGGCCGCGGTCGCGATGACACGCTGTTTGCGATGGCTCCGGGTGTCGTCAAATACCACGCCAATCATGGACGCCGTCTCGTGAGCGTTCTCCCCGAGTAGGGGAGGTCGATCAACGGCTCAGCCCGGTGTTCGTCGATCAGGTCCAAGTACACCTCCGCGCCGGCAATGGCGGTGCGGGGGTGGTTTCTTATGTACGATCGCGGGGCAAGCCTAAGGGAAAGCCGATCGGTGGATCGGGCGGCGCCGGCGGCGACGTCTATATCGCAGCTGATGAAGCGATCGCAACGCTGCTGATCTATCAACGGAATCCGCATCATTCGGCCAAGGATGGCACGCACGGCCGGGGTGACCTCCAGCATGGGCGTCGGGGTGAGGATCTGGTCCTCAAAGTTCCGCTCGGCACGACCGTGTACGACGAAGAGGGCACAATGATTGCCGATCTCGTCAAACACGGGCAACAGGTCAAGGCGCTCGAAGGTGGGCGCGGTGGTGGGGGCAACGCCGCCTTCATTTCGTCGAAACGGCGGGCACCGGCTTTTTCCGAGCAAGGTGAATACGGCGATGCGGCTTCGTTCACGCTCGAGGTACGACTGCTTGCCGACGCCGCGCTGATCGGGTTTCCGAACGCCGGCAAGAGCACTCTGATTTCTGCCATCAGCGCCGCGAAGCCGAAGATCGCCGACTATCCGTTCACGACACTCGAGCCCAATCTCGGCGTGGTTTCGATCGGCAAGAGGGAGTTCGTAGTCGCCGACATTCCGGGGCTCATCGAGGGGGCTTCCGACGGAAGAGGCCTGGGCCACGAGTTTCTTCGGCACGTTGAGCGCGCCCGGGCGTTGGTCGTTCTTCTCGACCCGTCGCCACTTCAGGTTGTCTCACCGGAGGAGCAATACAGCGTGCTGCTCGAAGAGTTGCGGCGCCACTCGGTTGATCTGATCGAGAGACCCCGGGTCGTTGCATTGTCCAAATCAGACCTGGCGCCGGATGATTTCGACACCGATGCCCTCGCCTCTGCACTTGGCGAGGACGTCGTCTTCTCGATTTCCGCAGTTGTCCGCCGTGGCATCGAGCCGTTCCTGCACGCGGTGGCCGATGCTGTCGATCGCGCCGTTCGCGAAGAACCGGGTAGGGAAGGCTTCATCCTGCATCGTCCTGTTCGGGAGCGATTCGAGGTTTTCGCGACTCCAACCGGTTGGGAAGTGACCGGGCGTGCCGCGGAGCGGGCAGTTCGCCTCGATGACCTCACGGTACCGCAGACGGCCGACTTCGTGGCCCGCCGTTTGGAACGCATCGGTGTCGACACGGCCCTCCGGGAGGCCGGAGCAGTGGCGGGCGACGAAGTGCGAATCGGGGAGCTGGTGTTCGAGTACTCGGATCCCGATGATGAAGAGATCGACGACGGGGAAGAAGAGTGACCGGCCATCGCCCTATCGCGACCGGTTCGCGGATTGTGGTGAAGGTAGGTTCTTCGAGCCTTACGTTGCGCCAGGGGGGAATCGACGATCAGGCCATTGGCCGGACCGTCGAGATGATAAGTGAAAGCTGGAAGGCCGGTAATCCGACGGTTCTCGTCACATCGGGAGCCGTCGCCGCCGGACTACCCGCTCTCGGATTGAGTGAACGCCCCAGAGACCTTCCCGGGCTCCAGGTCGCCGCATCTGTCGGGCAAGGCCGCCTCATGGAGCGCTACACGTCGGAGTTCTCACAGCGAGGGATGGTGGCCGGTCAGGTTCTCTTGACGAAGGACATCCTGGCCAACCGGGATCAATACCTGCATGCCCGCCAGGCTCTCGAACGGATGCTTAGCCTTGGTGTTGTCCCGATCGTCAACGAGAACGACACGGTGGCGGTGGAGGAACTCCGACTCGGGGACAACGACCGGCTTGCCGCCATCGTCTCGCACCTAATCGGCGCCGGGCTGCTCCTATTGCTCACAGACACTGCCGGCTTGTATTCGTCGGATCCGCGCCTGGCGGATGATGCCGAACTGCTGGCCGCCGTCAGGCATACCGATGCTGTGCTTGATTCGGTGGCGCGTGGATCATCCGGCCCGTTCGGCTCGGGTGGCGTGGCGACCAAAGTCGCGGCCGCACGGATGGCTGCCTGGTCGGGGGTTCCAACCATCATTGCCGCGGCAGGCGATGGTGCCGCGTTGCGTACTGCATTGTCTGGCAACTCCCGGGGCACATGGGTTGAGCCACACCCGAGTGGATTGTCCGCCCGCAAACTGTGGATCGCCTTTGGGCTTCCCTCTTCCGGGTCGGTCACCATTGACTCGGGGGCGGCTCGAGCCGTGGTGCAAGACGGAGCTTCATTGCTGGCCGTTGGGATTGCCGAGACGCGCGACGATTTCGGCGCGGGCGATGCTGTCGAAGTGTTCGACGGAACCGGATTGCTGCTTGCCAAGGGCCAGGTGCAGGTGGGTGCGGCCGAGTTCCAACGAGCGGCTGGTGCGGGTGAACGCGAAGGAATGATCGTTATCCACCGTGACCAGCTGGTCGTATTAGCACACGACCACTAGGGCCGGCGGGTTCCGACTAATCCTCGAGTCGCCTCTCACGTCTGCGTTGTCTTGCGTGCCGCGCCAGCACAAAGGCGGCACCTGCGGCCAGAATCACTCCAAGAGTTCCCAATTGTCCCGTTGCCTCTGAGGGCAGGTGCCGTCCCGATTCGATGAGTTCGAGGTCGGTCACTGCAATGTATGTTTCACCGCTGCGCCCGGGATCGTGATAGCGGAACTCCCCGGTCACCAGGAGAATCGGCCCGCGCCACCGGTATCCACCAGGTTGCTCGGTTGCCGCGATGTCATCAAACAGTTCCGGCGGAACGCGTAGGGTGATGCCGATGTTTGATCCTGCCAGTCGTCCCGTTTCGAGCAGCGGCTCCGTGGCATAGGCGTCGTCGTTGAGCTGCAGCCAGTAGGAGCCGGAGTGACGCCCGTAGTCGCCGATGATTTCTCCGCTCAGCTCAACGGCCTTGCCCGCCCATGCCTCTGGATCCGACAGCAGGTCTGATACTTCGGTTGCCTCTGCCGGCACCGCCCGTCCGACGAGGAGCATTGCGATTGCGGTCAGGATCATGCACAGCCTCATTCGCCGACCACCCAGCTGACCGCGAAACCAACTAGGGCGAACACGGCCACGAACTCCAACCGGCCGATCCACATCTGCAGCACGTAGACCAGCTCCAGCAAAACCGGCATCGTCGGGTCGACAACTCCGACCGACAGGCCGACGGAGGCTCCCGCGCTCACCGACTCAAATAGGGCCTGTTGTAGCGGCACTCCGTATGCGATCCCGACCGCTGTTCCCAGCAGGTACAGGCCAACGTAGAGAAGGGAGATCGTCATGACCGACTGGGCCAATTCCGGATGTAGCGCCTTGGCGCTTCCTTGCCAGTAACGATCGGAGATGACCGATCCTTCGGGAAGAAGAGCTTCCTTGACGGTATTCCACAGCGAACGCACCGTCAGCCCAATCCTCAGGGCCTTCACTCCTCCTGCGGTAGATGAACCCATGCCTCCCAGAGCCATTGCGATCGTGATTCCGCCAAAGGCGAGGCCACTCCATCTGATCAGGTCCGCCGGCGGCACGGTTGCAAAGCCTGTGCCCGTGTGTGCAGAAAGGATTTGGAAGAAGCCCTGTCGACCGAGAGAGAGGCCGTCCGTGTAGAGCCCGGTGGCCGCCAGGCCGACCAGCGCGATGAGCAGGGTCCCGGCGAAGGTCGTGAGGATTGTTCGCGCTTCCAGATTGCGTAGGAGGTTGCGTGGTCCTCTCCACAACGCGTAATGGGCGCCGAAAGACAATGCCCCTGCCACCATCAGGACCCCGATTACGGACTCGTAGGTCACCGAGTGGTAGTAACCGATGCTGGTGCTCATCGGAGCGAAGCCTCCGGTATCGAAGGCCGACATGAAGATGGTGATCGCATGCAGGAGCGACCGCATCGGGTGAAATCCCAAAATGAACGATCCCACCGCCCACAGTGCGGTAATGCCGAACACGGCATGGAAGAGGCTGACCGACCAGATGAAGCGAGCAGTGGAACCAACCGACGGAAAGATGCGCTCATCACGCGCTTCGCCGTGGTAGAGAGCCAGTACGCCGCCTCCCCCGAAGAACATCAGGGCCGCGAGAACGATTCCTTGGCCGCCGAGGAATTGCAAAGCGCTTCGCCACACGTTGATCGAAGAGGCGAGGTGATCGACATCCTGGATCAATGCCAGGCCGGTGGTAGTCACGCCGCTCATCGCATCGAAGAAGGCGTCCAGTGGGCGGCCGTAGTGGCGGCTCAGCGCCAGCGGAATGGCGCCCAAGGCGGGGACTACCAGCCACACGAGCGC
>JAHEDJ010000015.1 GCA_024641325.1 bacterium
CCGCCATACAGATGGCTCCCTCCACGGCGCGTATCAATAGGTAGAGACCAATGACGGTCAGAGTGAGGACGTATCCAATGGGAGGGCGCTTCCGATCGGCCTCAGGCGCCATCTTTGCGACCGCGACGGCGGGCGACCACCTTGACGGGGGTACCGATGAAGTCCTCGACACCACGGATGCGGTGCTCGATGAAACGCAAGTAGTCGTCGCCCAAAACTCCCCCACCCACGAACACGACAATGGTCGGGGGCTCGACTCCCGCCTGGACGGCATACACGATGTGCGGGCGGCGGCCCTTTCGCACAGGTGGCGGATGGGCGGCGTGCCACTCTCTGACGAGACGGTTCAGTCTGGGGGTCTGCAACCGCCTAGACCGATTCCTGATGACCAGTTCGAGGGTTTTGTCGAGCCGGTGCAGTCGTGCCCCGGTCTTCGCCGAGATACGAAGGACCGGGGCCCACGAGATGAATCCGAGCCGTCTGGCCACTGCGGCTTCCGTCGCTTCACGCTGTTCGAGGTCGGCGACGTCCCACTTGTTCAACATGACGATGAGTCCGGCGCCACCGTCGGCGGCTTCTTCCGCGATCCGCTGATCCTGCTGAGTCACACCTTCGACCGAATCGATGAGCAGGAGAGCAACGTCGGCCGCCGCCAGAGCCTCGCGAGCCCTGAGCACAGAGTAGAACTCAGTGTCCTCTTTGACCTTGGGTGCCCGCCGGATGCCGGCCGTATCAACGATGTTGTACCGCACCCCACCCAGTTCGACTACCGCGTCGATCGGATCCCGGGTCGTACCGGGTACGGGCGACACGAGGACCCGCTCATCTTTCAGCAGTTGATTCAGCAGTGTGGACTTGCCGACATTGGGACGTCCGACGATCGCCAACCTGGGCAATGGGTCTATCTCGGGTACCTCATCCAGGGCGGGAAGCCTGTCGATGAGGCGGTCGAGGAGATCACCGGTACCGCGACCGTGCAATGCCGAAATGGGAATCGGCTCACCAAGCCCTAGGCTCCACAGTTCAGCAATATCCAACTCCCGCGCCGCGTCGTCGACCTTGTTGGCAACAACCACCACTCGCTCGGGAGTGGTACGGAGCAGCGTGGCCACGCCTAGGTCATCGTCTGCGATCGAAGTCGAAGCGTCGAGCACGAAGAGGACAACATCGGCACTTGCGAGCGCCGCCTCCGCCTGTCCCGAGATATCCGTCGCCAGCTCATCCCCAGCCACCTGCCACCCGCCGGTATCTATGAGAAGGAACTGTCTTCCACTCCAGTCGGCCATGAACTCGCGCCGATCTCGCGTCACACCGGGCCGTTCCTCGACAACTGCCGAACGGCGGCCGATGATCCGGTTGATGAGAGTCGACTTACCGACATTGGGGCGGCCGACGACGGCGACAATTGGGAGACGGGACATAAGTGGGGTAGATGGTACTCCGAGGAACCACACTCACGACAGCTGAGTCCTCGGGCCAAGCTATTGGCACTACGCGATGGATACACGAAAGATGGACGCCGATCTAGCGGCATGGGCCTATCGCCTATCGCATACGGCCTCTCGAGCCCTACCACAGCTATCGAACCGAATCACCTAGCCTTGTTCCATGCCCCCATCGATAGTGCTCCTAGCCGAACCACGTGGCTTCTGTGCCGGCGTCGAGATGGCCATAAAGGCGCTCACCTGGATGGTGCGCGTGTTTGAAGCGCCGGTCTATTGCTACCACGAGATCGTGCACAATCGATGGGTCGTCAAAGCTTTCGAAGACGTCGGCGTGGTCTTCGTTGATGACATCGATGAGGTTCCGATCGGTGCCCCGGTCATGCTGTCCGCCCACGGGTCGGCGCCCGAGGTGGTTTCCGGAGCAGAGTCCCGGGCAGGCATCGTGGTCGATGCGGTCTGTCCCCTGGTCACCAAGGTTCATCACGAAGTCCGACGGATGGCAGACCGCGGATACGAAATCATCTACGTTGGCCATGAGGGCCACGACGAGGCGGTCGGAACTGTTGCCGAGGCTCCAGAGGCAATCACACTCGTGGAACCGGAGACCGGATTGAGCGGCTTCACTCCAGCGGATCCGGCGAAAGTCGCTCTGCTCGCTCAGACCACACTCGGCGTTCACGAATGGCAAGCAGTACTAGATGATGCCCGGCAATCGTTTCCTTCGGTTTCAACTGCCAGGAAGAGCGACCTTTGTTACGCCACGACGAACAGGCAGGATGCAGTACGTTCGCTCACCAAGGAAGCCGACCTCATCCTGGTCGTCGGGTCGGCATCGTCGTCCAACACCCGCGCCCTCGTGCGCGTTGCTCGCGAAGCCGGTGTGGCGGCACACCGGATCGACGATGCGTCGTCGATCGATACCGCCTGGCTGGACGCAGCCAATGTCGTTGGAGTTACGGCCGGTGCGTCTGCTCCCGATCACCTCGTGCAAGAAGTGATAGGTCGCGTCAACCCAACCGCAGGCGTGCGTTTGCTCCAGATCACAGAGGAGGGCGAGTATTTCCCTCTTCCACCGCAGCTTCGAACCCTCCTACGGGTGCTGCAGCTCACTGTTGAAGCAGGATTTGGTGCTCGACACCAGGCCGAGCCGGGGCCGCTGGATCGAGACCCGGAATGGGATGCGACGGAGGCCCTCGCGGCTATCAGTCGCTGACCTACGGTTCAGCCCGTCTGCCGCTCTTTCGCCGTCGCCACGATGCGATCAACTACTTCGTCGATCGTCAGATCGGAAGTGTCGAGTATCACTGCGTCATCTGCGGCAGTCAGCGGCGAATCCGCGCGGGTGGAGTCGATCGTGTCCCGACGGTGAAGATCACTTGCCACCCGTGTCACATCTTCGTGACCTTGTTCGGATGCACGTCTGGCAGCTCGTACCTCCGGTCGTGCGGTCAGGTAGACCTTCAAGCCGGCGTCGGGGAAGACGACCGTTCCAATGTCCCGACCCTCAACAACGGCGCTTGCCCCCTGGGCGGCGACCCAGGCACGCTGCTGTGCGACCATGATGCGGCGGACCTCAGGAATAGCCGACACGGGGCTCGCTGCTCTCGTTACAGCTTCCGTGCGAATCTCCGAACTCACATCGCGATCATCGATCAACATCCTGCCGTCCGCGTACCCGAACCTGTGCCGAGAGACTTCCTCGATAACCGCGGGCGCGTCCTGGACATCCACAGATGCCTCGATAGCCACCAATGTTGCCGCCCGATAGAAGGCACCCGTGTCGAGGTGTGGCAATTCGAGCCTCTCCCCCACTGCCCGGCTCACCGTCGTTTTGCCCGACCCGCCGGGTCCATCGATCGCAACAATGATGCCCATGTCGAGCCGGACCATAGTCGCCGACACCGTGACCGATTCGAGTGCAGCGAAGAAACCCGGCCACGTTTTCGCTACACATCCGGGATCCTGGATTCTGACTCCCGGGGTCGCCACGCCGGCTACCGCAAACGCCATTGCAATGCGATGGTCGTCGTAGGTTGCGATTTCCCCTCCGTGTGGCGAACCCCCCTCTACCGTGATCGAATCAGCCGTCGTCTGCGCTTTGATGCCGATCACCGCGAGTTGCTCCTGGAGGGCGGTCAAACGATCGGATTCCTTGATGCGGAGGTTGCCGATGTTTGCGACCGTCGACACCCCGTCGGCAAACCCGCAGACAACCGCGAGCATGAGGGCGGCGTCCGGGGCGGAGTTCATGTCTCGCGATACCGGAGCTAATCGGACAGGTCCGGAGACTCGCACCCCCGACTGAGTCCAGTCGACCGAACACCCCATCTCGGCGAGGACGTCGAAAAACAACAGATCTGGCTGCCGGGAGCGAAAATCGACCCCTACGATCTCGATCGTTCCGCCGCTTACGGCGGCCGCCGCGGCCGGATAGACCGCAGCCGAAACATCAGGTTCGATCGCATACTCGATACCGCGATAGCCGGTAGATCCGCGGATGTGAATCACCGGTCCCGGCCTCATCTCCGCCTCGGCCCCATACGCAGCCATGACGTCGAGCGTCATCTCAACATAGGGGCGGGAGACGAGAACGTCACCGCTGAATCGAATCTCCGTGTCGCCATCGAGGAGCGGCGCGATCATGGCCACTGCGGAGACGTACTGACTTGACCGTGTTGCGTCCATCGTGATCGACCGTCCCGCCGGGGTTTGGCCGCCGACGGCCAGAGGCGGGCCTTCGCCCTCTCCGAGTATGTCGATTTCTGCGCCGAGGTCGCGCAGAGCCGCTATGAGGTCGGTGATCGGCCGGAGGCGCATACGAGGGCTGCCGTCTATCACGACCCGACCAGGTACGAGCGCACTCACTGCGGTGATGAAACGGGCCGTCGTTCCCGAGGCACCGACATTCAGAGGCGCGTCGGGAACCGAAAGGAGGCCGCCTGAGCCTTCCACGATCCACGCCTCGGGGTCGCCGTCTGCGATCTCTACGCCGAGGGCGCGCAGGCAGGAGCGCATAACGGCCGTGTCCTCGGCCTCCAGCGGGCGCAGCAGGGAGCTGGGCCCATGAGCCAGGGAGGCGATCAAGAGTGCTCGGTTTGTGACGCTGCGCGACCCCGGTATCTCCAGGGATCCGGCCACTCGGCCGTACCGGACTTCATAGACAGTCACGGCGCGGTCGTTCCGTACAAAGAGCGAACCTCGTCGATGGTCAGCGGGCGCCACTCCCCACTCTTCAGGTTCCCATCGCGCAACGGGCCGATTGCGGAACGAAAGAGAGTGATGACCGGCAATCCAATCGCGCTGCACATACGCCGGACTTCACGCTTACGCCCTTCACCCATCACGATTTCGAGCATCGTGTTCTCGCCCAGCGCGTCCACGATCCTGGCGGAGACCGCACGAGCCGGGCCGTCGTCGAGTTCGACGCCGGCGGTCAGGCGACGGACATCGGCCGGCTTCGGCGTACCGTGCACGAGCGCGGTGTATGTCTTGGTGACGCGGTTGCTGGGATGCGTTATGTGTTGCGCAAGGTCGCCATCGTTCGTCAACAGGATGAGGCCTTCGGAATCCAGATCAAGACGCCCGACCGGAAAGACTCTCGAGCCTTCCGGAACCAGATCCACGACCGTCGTCCGACCGTGCGTGTCTTCCGCGGTGCTGACCACGCCTGCCGGTTTGTTCAACAGGAAGTACACGAGCCCGGGAGCAACCGGGAGGGCAACTTCATCGACTTCTACGCGCTCGAGGGCGGGATCGATTTTCTGACCGAGGTGCGCAACCGACCCATCGACCTTGATCCGGCCTGCCCTGATCAACTCCTCCGCGGCGCGACGGGAACACAATCCGGACCGGGCCACGACCTTCTGCAAACGTTCGTTCAAGGTTTGAAGGTTTCTTCGAGCGACTCCACCACCGAAGCCGCCGGCACGTGATCGGCCAGCGGTGGCAACTCTGCGAGTGATCGGAGTCCCATCTTCTCTAAGAACAGGTCGGTAGTCCCGTAGACCGCCGGAGTGCCCGGCAGCGCCAGGCGGCCGGTTTCGACTATCAGGCCCCGCCGTTCGAGCGTTCGCAGTGCCGACTCCGAATCGACGCCGCGTATCTCGGACACTTGCGACCGAGATACCGGCTGCTGGTACGCGACAACGGACAGCGTTTCCAGCGCAGCTTGCGACAGCCGGGTCGCGGTGGCAGTAGTCGCGAAGCGGTCGAGATACGGGAAGGCATCCGGCGCGGTATACAACCTCCAACCACCCCCGACGTTGCGAAGCTCCAGCCCGCGTCCGGACAAACGATCGGCCAGAACATCGAGTTCGGATTGCACGTCGTCTGCCGGCAGTTCGAGAACCTCCGAAAGCTCCTCGATCGGCACAGGTGATTCGGCCACGAACAGGATCGCTTCGATGATCGACGGGTTGTCCATCACCGGCTCCATTCACTAACGAGCACGTCACCGTCACCGGTGTGGCGAATCTCTATCGGGGCAAGCCAGTGATCTTGAGCGACGTTGACCATTCCCCACCTGGCGAGTTCAAGGAGAGCCAGGAAGTAGGCAACTACCTCGACCTTGCGGGTGCAGTGTTCAACGACCTCATCGAACGTAGACTCAGCCAGCGACGCGAATCTGACTCTGAGCTCGTCGATGGCTTGCTCGACGGAGGGAAGATCGAGATCCAGATGATCCAGATCGGGCTCTCCGGACCGTTCTGTGAAGACGCGATGCGCGAGAGCGGCAAAGCCGTCTAGATCGAGCGGGATTCGGACGTCGGGTGGCGTCTGCACAACCATAGGGTCCAGACCGACCTTTCGTTCCACGTAGCGGTTGTTCGCTTGGAACCGGTGTCCGAGCACCGCAGCCACATCCTTGAAGGTCACGCACTGCAGCAAACGGGTGATCAGTCGGTCGCGCTCTTCCATGAGCGCCAGTTCCTCATCGAGATCGATATCGATGTCGTCCGGCAGCAGATGTCGAGCCTTCAACTGGATCAGCGTGGCAGCGATCAGCAGGAACTCGCTGGTCAAATCGAGGTCCAGGCGCCGTATCTCGTCGATGTAGGACACGTACTCGGAAACGATATCGATGAGGCTCAATCCGGCGATATCGACCTGATGGCGCGACACCAGCTGGAGGAGCAAGTCGAGTGGTCCCTCGAACACGGCTGTCTTGACTTCATAGGTCATGATCAACCCTCATCGTATTGCAGGCGGTTGAGGGTGCGGTGGCTTTCCCGGGTGATCGGCTTTCTCGAGCAACCGCCAATCATCGACGCTGATCGCATTCGGACGGCCATCGTGATGACTTCGTGCAAAGTCAACCACCACGCTCTCACAACCCAGGGTTTCGAGTTCTATAGCGCCGAGCCGGCCGTGATCGAGGTAAGCAGCATTCTTACCCCGCAGCGGGAAACCTAGTTTCGTCAGGGCGCTGGCGATTGATCGCCTGAGTATTCCCAACCCGGAATGCCGCTTGCCGACATCATGGAACAGCGCGGCCCTGATCAAATCGACCCGGCCCGGGACGAGACCGTGAATCCGGTTGGCGGCCCGGTAGGCATGTCGTTGATCTGCGATCGGCTGGTTGTAGAAGAGTGTGCTCTCCTCGGCAGAACTCAGCCACGAAGCGATTTCCGACCGTTCGGGCTCGTTGAGACGTCGAGCGGTTGCCACCTCGAAGAACCTGCGGGCGAGGTGCCACCACGAACCGATAGCGCGGCCCCGCATCTGACACGTCCTGCTCTCAGGAACGGCGGGACTTGCAATCCATGCAGAGAATGGAGGTCGGGCGAGCTTCCATCCTTGCCGCGCCGATCTCCTTGCCGCATGTGTTACACCGGCCGTATGTCCCGTCATCGAGCTTGACCAGCGCGCCGTCCACCGAGTCGAGTTGCCTCTTCAGGCTCTCGACGAGGCCCAGGACTTCGGTACGTTCGGCGGTCGCTGCCCCGGCATCTGCGAAGCCGTCACCGAACTGCACGTCGGAGCGTAGATCACCCGTCTCGGTCGCTCCGAGTTCTCCGAGTTGATGGACTAGCTTCAGACGCTCTTCGTTTAGGAGGGTTCTGGCGGCGTCGTAGTTGATGACAATCGGCTCCGTGGGTGAGACTCGACGTACACCTCAATCAGGTGATGAGGCGACACTTTCGTATAGATCTGGGTTGTGGAGATACTAGCGTGGCCGAGCATCTCCTGAACCGAGCGCAGATCTGCGCCCCCCTGGACCATGTGTGTCGCCGCCGAATGCCGCAGAATGTGGGGCGAAACAGCCTCCTCCGATATTCCGGCTCGTCCTGCTGCTTTCCGAACAATCCCCCACACTCCCTGGCGACTCAGCCGCCCTCCCCTGGCGTTGAGGAAGACCGCGCCGGGGTCCGGCCTCCCCCCTAAAGCGACTCGACGATCCGGCAGGTAGTACTCGATCGCCAGGACCGCGTGAGCTCCGATTGGAACCAGACGCTGCTTCCCTCCTTTGCCGGTGACCAGAGCCGTTCTGTCCTCGAGATCCACGTCGATCACGTCGAGGCCGACGGCTTCGGCGACTCGGGCGCCGGACGCGTACATGAATTCGAGAATGGCGCGATCGCGACGACCCAAAGGAGTGCGTACGTCGGGAGCCGTGATGAGCTGCTCGACCTCGTCGATCTCGAGCGCCTTGGGAAGCCGTAAACCGGGTCGTGGTGCCATGACCATGGTCGTCGGATCTTCGGCTTCGGTTCCCTCGATCACCAGGAACCGGTGTAACCCGCGTACTGCCGCAACCTTGCGGGAGATCGTTGCTGCGCTCAAACCTCGTCCGTGCAAGAAGGCCACGAAATCATCGACCAGCGCGGCCGACGGTGTCCGCCCATCGAGAAACGCTAGATAGTCGGCGAGATCACGGCGGTAGGCCTTGATGGTGGCGGCAGCCAGGCCGCGCTCGACGGTTAGCGAGGCGAGGTGCTCGGCAATCCCGTCTTCGAGGCTCATGCCGGCCGCCGCGCCGCTCTCATTCGAGGTTGCTCCGCGCAAGTACGTCGTTCAACGCGAGCAAAGTCTTTGCGTCCGTAATCGATCCGGCGGAGATCGCCGTCCGTAGCTCTTCAAACGTCATATGGATGATCTCGGCGTGATGCTCCTCGGCTCCTTGCGGCCGGGCACCGACCTGAACCAGGTCGGTCGCGAGAAACAGTTCGATCCGCTCATCGGTGAAACCCGGGGTTGTGTGGATCGTCCGCAAGTATTCGATGTTGCCCGGCCGGTAGCCCGTCTCTTCTTCACACTCACGAGCAGCTGCCTCGCGGGGCGATTCGCCCTCGATGTCGAGCTTGCCTGCTGGAACTTCTAGCACCATCGCGCGGAGCGGCGCTCGAAACTGTCGCATGAGAACAACACCGTCATCAAGCACTGGAACCACCGCGACGGCACCCGGGTGGCGAATCACTATCCGCTCGAACTCGTCACCTTCGTCGAACCGGTAGGTCTCGACTTCAACCGACAAGAACCCGAACCGCGCAGCGTTTCGACTCCCGACAAGAGCCGCCGGGAGCGACTTCACCTCAGGGAAGCTCTGCTCGCGCCGGTTCAGCAGCTGCCGGAGCGGGTTTCAGACGCTTCGCCCGGTGTGCTACCGCAGCCTCGATGAAACCCAGGAACATGGGATGCGGATCGTCCGGTCGAGATTTGAACTCGGGATGGAATTGAGAGGCGAGGAAGAACGGATGTCCCGGCAGCTCAATGACCTCGACCAGAAGACCGTCCGGCGATACGCCGGAAAGCCGTAGGCCGGCAGCTTCGAGGTCCTTGCGGTACCGGTTGTTCACCTCATAGCGATGCCGGTGCCGTTCGTAGATCAGTTCGTCGCCGTAGAGTTTGCGAACGAGCGAGCCTTCCTCCAGCTTGGCAGCGTAAAGGCCGAGGCGCATCGTGCCGCCCATATCGTTCACGTCTTGCTGGCTGTCCATGAGGTCGATGACACGGTGCGGGCTCGTGGGATCGAACTCTCCGGAGTGCGCCTCACTCAAACCAACGACGTTCCGCGCGAACTCGATGACTGCACACTGAAGGCCGAGGCACAGACCCAGGAACGGGACGCCCTGCTCGCGTGCATGACGAACCGCGAACACCTTGCCTTCGATACCGCGCCCGCCGAAGCCTCCCGGTACAAGGATCCCATCCAGGTCTTCGAGATACGAGGCTCCGAGAAGGCCGGGGAGGTCGTCGCTCGGCACCCAGCGAAGGTCGAGGCGGACGCCGTGCGCCAAAGACGAGTGGCGGAGCGACTCGACAACCGAAAGATAGGCGTCCGGCAGGTCGACGTACTTGCCGACCACACCGATCGTCACTTCGTCCTCAACCGATGCCGCGCGAGCGACGAGGGCTTCCCACGACCTGAGGTCCGGTTCGTCGGTCTCGAGGTTTAGCCGTTTGGTTACGACGTCATCGAGTCCGGCGGCGCGCAGCATCAGCGGGACCTCGTAGATATCCCGGGCGTCCGGAACGTTGATGACTGCGTTCGGCTCAACGTCGCAGAACAGGCTGATCTTGCGACGAACCTGTTCGTCGATACCCCGATCCGACCGCACCACGATCACGTCGGGCTGAATCCCACGAGAGCGAAGCTCGGCAACCGAGTGCTGGGTCGGCTTGGACTTGAGCTCGTCACTCGAAGCAATGAACGGAACGAGAGTCACGTGTATGTAGAGCGTATTGTCGCGACCGACATCCTTGCGTAGCTGCCTGATCGCCTCGAGGTATGGCAGCCCTTCGATGTCTCCGACTGTGCCGCCGATCTCGGTGATCACGATGTCGACGTCATCTCTCTCACCGAGGCGGCGTACCCGTGCCTTGATCTCATTGGTGATGTGCGGGATGACCTGAACGGTGTCGCCGAGGTAATCGCCGCGGCGCTCCTTCTGGATGACGGTCTGATAGATAGACCCGGTCGTGACGTTCGAATCGCGTCTCAGGTGCTCGCCGGTGAACCGCTCGTAATGGCCGAGGTCGAGGTCGGTCTCGCCGCCGTCGTCGGTGACGAAAACCTCGCCGTGCTGGAAAGGATTCATAGTGCCCGGATCGACGTTTATATACGGATCGAGCTTCTGGAGGACTACCTTGAGGCCCCGCGCTTTGAGGAGTCGACCGAGAGAAGCCGCCGTGATGCCCTTGCCGAGGCTGGATACGACGCCCCCGGTGACGAATACATACTTGGTCACGGGCGCGAAGCGTAGCACCACCTCGAGCAACCCCAGGTTTTTCGCGCTGAATCGACGAATCAACTCCGACTTGCGAGCGCGGTTTGTCGCAGTTCTTCAGCGTGTTCGCGGCCTCGCTCGGACTCAGAGAGGCCGGCGAGCATTCGCGAAAGCTCTTCGATCTGGTCGGCATCTTCGACCCGACGCACGGACGCGGAAGCACCGACCCGCTCCACAACAAAATGGACATCTGCAAATGCAGCAACCTGCGGCAGGTGAGTAACGCACAACACCTGACGGTGGCGCGCCAGATCGGCGAGTTTTCTACCCATCGCCAGAGCCGTCCGCCCACCGAGTCCGGCATCGACCTCGTCGAACACGACTATCGGAGCTTCACCGGCGGAACCGGCCAAACGGAGGGCCAGAACCAGGCGGCTGAGCTCACCTCCCGAAGCGACTTTGGCGACCGGGCCGGGTTGAACTCTCTCGTCCGAGGTGAACAGCAGGTCGACGCGATCTCCGCCCGTGGGGCCCGGATCGGTCGCTCCGATGGAGAAACGGATCGAGGGGGTCGTGAAACCCAGATCGCGCAGATGGCCTTCAGCTTCCTCCTCGACACGGGCGGCGGCCCGTTGTCGTGCCTGCCGGAGCTCTGCTGCAGCCGCAACCAGGCTGCCTTCGGCGAGTGCGAGCTCGGTGTCGAGCACCTCGCTTCGTGTGATGAGGTCGTCCAGTTCGGCCAGCCGGAGGGATGCTTGCCGCCCGAAGTCGAGGACCTCCTCAAGATCCGCTCCATACTTACGGCGCAGATCCGACAGCAAGGCAAGCCGCTGCTCCTTCTCCTCCAGCAGTTCCGGGTCGTGGAGAACACCTTCCGCCGCCACCCGTGCTTCAGTGCCGAGTTCCGCCAGTCCGGCTGCGACGCCCTGCGCCAGTTCGTGCAGAGGAGAGAGATCTGGATCGAGTTCGACCGCTCGTCCGACGGTGGAGTAGGCACGGCCTGCAGACTCTTCTGCGTCCTCCACCAGAGAGCGAACACCGCTGAGCAGTTCGAGGAGTTCACCGGCGTGTCGCATGCGTCCAGCCTCACGCAAGAGCCTCTCATCGTCATCTGCAATGAATCCGGCAGACGAGATCTCTTCAACCTGGAAAGCCACGAGCGAGCGCTCTCGTTCGAGCGCTCGCACGTCGCCGCCGATGCGAGTTAAATCTTTGCGGAGTTCCACGACTCGCGACCAGGCGACCCGATACTCCTCCAAAAACCTGAGACCGTCGCCATCCAACGCCGCATCGACCAAGCGGCGTAACTCGGCTGAGGATCGAAGGGCGAAGTGGTCACCCTGGGCAACGACCTCAACAATCCCTGCAACACGCTCGGCCACCACCTTCAGAGGGACCATCGACCCGTTCAGGTACGCCCGACTTCGCCCCTCGCGTGCAAGCCGGCGAGTCACCGTGACTTCCTCGCCGTCCAAGATGAATCTGCCTTCAACCATCGCTTCATCGCTGCCGGCCGTTATCAATCCGCCGCGCGCCGGCAATCCGAGCATCAGCTCTATCGCTCCCAGCAGGAGAGTCTTCCCGGCGCCGGTCTCCCCGGTGACAACGACCAGGCCGGCAGCGGGCTCGATGCGGGCCTGGTCGATCACGCCCAGGTTCGTGATCGCCAGTTCGTCGAGCAGGCCGATCATTCGAGCTTCAGTTTCTCAGTGAGGAGCCGTGGATACGACCGGCGTGAGAAGTCGATGAATCGAACCTTCCTCTCTGCCCGACGAATGATGATTTGCTCGCCTTCGGCGGCGCTGCCCAACTCGTGTCCGTCAACGTTGACACCCACGGGCCACTCTCTAGCCACGGTGCACCGTAGCTCGACATCAGCAGGGAGCACGATGGCACTCGAGAAGAGCGAATGGTTGGCAACCGGCGTAAGGATGATCGATTCGACATCAGGGTGAACGAGCGGGCCTCCGGCTGAAAGGTTGTAGGCAGTTGAGCCGAGCGGTGTCGAGAACACGAGGCCGTCGGCGTGGTAGGTGAGAAACGGATCTCCATCGATGGCAACGTCAATCGAGACGAGTCGCTGGTTCAGGACCTTCTCAACGACGACATCGTTCACTCCAACCAGTGATCCGACACCCGGGATAGACGCCTCGAGTGCCATCCGTTCAACTTCCGTCCAGGTCCCGGCGGCGAGCTGATCGACGACATGACCTACCTGATCCGGCTCTACGTCCGCCAGGAACCCTATGCGACCGAGATTGACCCCGAAGAGGGGAACGTCATTCGACAGCGCATGCTGGACCGCCCGTAATACCGTTCCATCGCCACCGATGGCGGCCACCACATCGAAAGGCCAACTGCCGTCGAGATGCATGGCTTCAACTCCGAGAAAATCGGCAACCCCTTCATCGGCGACGACTTCGAGGCCGGCCGCGTGGGCGTGCTGGGTGAGCATTCGAGCCACTTCGTCGGCTCGTTCGAGCCTGTTATGCACAACTAAGGCGATTCTCACGGTTTCGTCGTCTCCACGATTTCCTGTTCCTTCACGAGTACCGGCCCATGCCGGAGGTGAGCGAAAAACTCCCGGTTTCCCTTAGCGCCACGGATTGGTGATTGGATGACTCCACACGTCCCGAGTCCCTGGGTCTCGAGACACGTGACCACCTGCCGAATTGCCCGGCCGTGGTCCTCAGCCTCGCGCACGATACCGCCCTTGCCAACCTCTCCCTTTCCGAGTTCGAACTGCGGCTTGACGAGAAGCAATAAATCAGAGGTCGTGTCGGACAGACTCGCCAGCACGTCACCCACCGCACACAACGAAATGAACGATAGATCTGCGACGATGAGATCGAACGGGCCTCCGAGGTCTGCCGGCGAGCTGTGCCGGATATTGGTCCGATCCCGCACGTCGACACGCGGGTCCTGGCGGATCGACCAGTCCAGTTGGCCGTAACCAACATCGACTGCGCAAACGCTCGTTGCTCCACGTTGGAGGAGACAATCGGTGAATCCGCCGGTCGATGCTCCGGCGTCGAGACAGCGCTTTCCGGTCGGGTCCACCGCGAATGCGTCCAGCGCTGCCTCGAGCTTGAGTCCGCCCCGTGAGACAAACCGGCTCGAGCCTCCCAGATCCAGCTCGATAGGAACATCCGCCCCGACCAGCGAAGCCGCTTTCGGTATTGCCACACCGCCGACCGAGACGCGACCCTCGTCGATCGCGTGTTGTGCTTCGGATCTGCTCGCGACGAGACCACGACGCAGCAACTCTTGATCCAACCGGCGACGCGTCAGCCCGAGGCCTCCCGGTCGGGATCCAGAATCCGGGCAAGGGCCTCGGCGAGTTCATCGGCCACCTCAGCAGCCTCAGCAGGCTCCGAATTCTCCAGGTCCTCGATGCGTTTCGAAATCAACGTAAGATCCATGCATCCATTATCGCCGTCCAGACCACGGATCACACGCCTTTCGCCAACGATGATTCCTCTACGCGACACCAACCCAACGGTCATCAGACCCTTCGTCAACTGGATGATCATCGCGGCCGGAATCGCCGTGTTCTTCCTGCTCCAGCCACAGACGAACCCCGAGAGCACCGTCTTCGTTTATGAGTGGGCTGCTATCCCATGCGAGTTGACGACGTTCGACGCTCTAGACGTTCAAGAACTCGAGACCGGGTCATGCATCCGATCGGACGCAGCCGATTCCGACTTGTTCCCCGACAAGTCCGTCTGGCTGAGCGTGGTTGTCTCGATGTTCCTGCACGGCGGTTTGGGCCATCTCCTCGGCAACATGTGGATTCTGTGGATCTTCGGGAACAACGCTGAGGAAGCATTCGGGTCGGGCGGCTTCTTGCTCTTCTACTTCGCGTCCGGAGTCCTGGCGACCGCCGGATACGTTTTCCTCAATCCCGACAGCACGGTGCCGCTCGTCGGTGCGTCGGGAGCCATAGCCGGCGTCATGGGCTCCTACCTGGTGCTCTTTCCGAGGGCACGCGTAACCTCGATCGTTCCGTTTCTATTCTTCATGCCGTTCGACGTGCCCGCCTGGATCTATTTGATCTTGTGGTTCTGGGGCCAGTTTGCTCTCGTCGGTCAAGCCGGCCAGATCGCCTGGGAGGCGCACGTCGCCGGATTCGTGTTCGGATTGGTAGTCGCTTTGGCTCTGCGCAAGCGGCTACTCCGGCGTGTTGCGACGCTACACGGTCGCGCCGTGCCCCGCCGGATTAGAAGGCGCTGAGTGCGTCCGGAAGGTCGGCCAGCGAGTTCACCACGAGATCGGCTTCGTATCTTTCTGCGGCCCCGGGAGAGGTGATCCCGGACAGGATCAGCACCGTGGACCATCCTGCTGAACGGCCGAGTTCGAGATCGGTCTCCGGCCTATCCCCTACCACCCACACAGAACCGGGCTGCAGGCGTGTCGCGATGAGTTTCTGCATTGGACCGAAAGGTTTTCCGGCCGGCTCTGCCTTTCTGCCGGAAGCTGCTTCGAGGGCGGCAACCATCGATCCGGCACCGGGCCAGATATCGTTCCCTGCCGCAGGGAACGTCGTGTCGAGATTGCTGGCGATGAATCGTGCCCCGGCTCGCAACGCGCTGGTGGCTTCTCTCAGCCTGTCGTAGCTGAGATCCAGGTCGAATCCAACTGCCACGGCGGTGGCATCCCGACCCGTAGCGACCAGATCGTGACCGGCGTCGGTCATAGCAACTCGCAGCCCCTCTCCCCCAACCACGTATACGCGTTCGCCCTCTCCGCCGAGCAGCACGGCGGCCGCCCTGGCCGATGTGACGATCTGGTCGATGCTCGCTGCATATCCAGACAGACGGGTGATCTTTCCCGCGACCTGCTCGTCGGTCTTCGATGAGTTGTTGGTCGCGAAGATGATTCGGTATCCCCGAGCATCGAGGGCGGCAAGCGCCTCTCCGCCTCCAGGAATCTCCTTTTCGCCCCGGTAGACCACGCCGTCGAGGTCGCATACGACGTTCCCCGGCATCTCTAGCTAATCCTCTTGAAGAAACTCTCAACAGTCCGGTCGAGCAGCTCATATGTGCGGTGTAGAGACTCGACGCTCACCCTCTCGTTCCGTCCGTGGAACATGGCGAGGAACTCGGGGAACTCGATACGATCGTCGTACCAGCCAACCCCGTAACCAACCACCCCCCTGTCGCGGAAGAATCGGAGGTCGGTGGTAACGGGGGTCAGAGTTGGCACCACACGGCGGGAACCGGCCAGCGACTCGAAGGAGTCGACGATCGCATCCCAGAGCGGCCCCTTCGCCGGACTCGATGATGCCTCGTGATCCATGATGGGGTCTATCCGGATTCTGTCGCGATCTGCTCCGAGCACCTTGGCAAGATGGCCGTCGACCGTGGAGCCATCCTGTCCGGGCAGAGCGCGAAAATCAACCTCTGCTCTTCCCGTCTCCGGAACGACATTTGCCTTGATCCCGGCCTCCATGAGGTTGGGGCTGACGGTCAGGTGAGTGCAGGCATGAACGTAGCGAGCGAGGCCCATGGACTCGGCAGCGAGATCCTCGATCACCTGATCGATTTGTTCCGGGTCCAACCAGGCGGCGGCCGTGGCGTCCGGCAGGCCGAGACCATCCACGAAGGTTCGCCATTCGTCCGAGATGACCACCGGCGAAGGAGCCTCCGCCAGGCCCGCCATGGCTCTGGCCAGCGGGACGAGGGCGTTGTCCGCGCCGTACGGCTGACTTCCGTGACCCGGTGTGCCCGACGACGCGAGCGTCCGCCAAAACGGGCCCTTCTCCCCAACGTTCACCGGATATGCCGTTATCTCGGACACCGAAAGCGCCGGATATGCGACCTCATTCAGGACGTACTCGCAGGCGAGTTCGTCCCAGTGGTGTTCGGTCAGGTAGTGCGCGCCCAGTTTCGCACCTGCCTCTTCATCGGCCACGGCGAGGAAGAGCAGATCTCCAGGCGGCTGCGGGACCTCTTGAGTCAGGTAGCGCTTGAAGACGGCTGCCATCGTGGTTGTGATGTTGAGCATGTCCACGGCGCCGCGCCCCCACACGAAACCGTCATGAATCTCGCCAGAAAAGGGATCGTAAGCCCACCCCGTCGCGTCCGCCGGAACCACATCGAGGTGTCCCATCAGCATCAACCTCGGTGCGGACCGATCCCGGCCCGCTACCCGGTAGAGAACGCTCTGGCGGCCGGGGTGCGGTTCGAAGATCCTCCCCGGCCCCCCAAGAAATCCGGCGAGAGCATCGACGGATCGGTGTTCATGGCCGCTGTCGGGTGTTCCGTCGTTGACGCACTCATTGCGGATCAGGGTGCCGAGTAGGTCGGCGAGAGTGTCAGCTTGCATCGGATCGGCTCCGTAGGACGGCGATCAACTCGAACATGGACGACGTGACGGGCCACTCCTCGATTCGTTTCAACGGAACCCAAGCCACGGCGGCAGCGTCGTCGCCGGCCGAGAGTTCCCCACCTACGACGCTCGCTTCGAAATCGAGCAGCACGAAATGCCAGTCGGGCCCGACGGTCTGACCGCTCCACAGCAGGTCGCCCACTTCAACGATCAGACCCGTCTCTTCGAGGACTTCCCTGGCAACGGCATCTTCGAGTTGCTCACCCCAGCGCACCTTGCCTCCGGGAATCGCCCACTCACCGGCCCTCGGTGGACGTCCTCGCTCAACCATGAGCAATGCTCCCTCCCGCACGATGACCGCACCGACACCCACCCGGGGAACCCGGTCCGCCTCTTCGTCGGTCACCGCTTTCTCCGGTGCATGGTTATTGAACGAGCTGAGAAACCGGCGCGCTCGAAGAAGTTCTTCGCAAGGCGATGGCCCGGCAGTACCGGCGCGTCGAAGCGCTCTGCGCCCGCCATCGAGAGGTCTGCCAGAGCAACGTCGAGCAGTGCTTCTGCGATCCCGACCTCTCTTGCTTCGGGTTCGGTGAACACGAGGTCGATCACTCCGACTCGCTCTCCATGTGCCTGCTCGAGAAGGGAGCGGAGGTGAGCGAACAGGAACCCTAGGGGCGCCGAGTCGATTGAGGCGATATAGACGTACCATTCGCCTGATTCGATCCTGGCGCCAACAGAAAGATCGATCGGCTCGTCGAATCCGTCTGCCAATGGCCACATCTCGTGGAGGTCGACCATTTCTTGCTCGAGGCGACGATACATGCGGAGAATTTCAGGGAGATCCGCCAACCCGGCTCGTCGTACGTCTATCACCTGGGCGAGCGTAGTCGACCGACGCGGCGTTGCAGGCCCCAACGCGTTACCAGCCACATAGCCTCGAGAACGATGGCGCCGCTCATTTTCGACGTGCCCAGCCTACGGTCCTGAAAGCTGATTGGCACCTCGGCGACCGTGCACCCGGCGTCGACGGCTCGCAGCGCCATTTCCACCTGGAATCCATATCCCGATGCACCACAAGTATCGGCGTCGAGCTGCCTCAGACAGTTCGCACGGTAGGCGCGGAAACCGCCTGTGGCGTCGTGAATCGAGATTCCCAGTGCAATCCGGGCGTAGAGGTTGCCTCCTCTCGAGAGGAGGCGCCGATGGCACGGCCAGTCCGGCGTGGAGCCACCCGGAACGTATCTGCTTCCAAGTGCAAGGTCCGCTCCCCGATCGAGCGCTTCGATTAATCTGGGCAAGTCGGTCGGATCATGGGAGAAGTCGGCATCCATCTCACATACGACCTCGGCTCCCGATGCGAGCGCGACCCGGAAACCGTGCGCGTATGCGGGTCCGAGGCCCTGTTTCTCCGCTCGATGGACGACTTCCAGACGCGGCTCGGATGCTGCAAGACGATCTGCAAGGGCACCCGTACCGTCGGGGGAGGAATCGTCAACGATGAGAAGCCGGTAGCCGTGATCGAGCACCGCAGGAACGAGGTTGGGAAGGTTCTCGATCTCGTTGAAAGTTGGAACTACGACGGTGACGGTGTCAGAACGCACAATCCGCGCAGATCATCTTGCGCCGGTTGGCCAACTGGCTCGTCCGCTTCACTAAGAAACAGGAAGAGCACACGAACTCATCCGTTTGCGCCTGCTGGGCGTCGAGGTTCATCGTCAACTCTTCGCGCTGGATAGCCCGCAATTCAGCGGCCTCGTCCACGAGTAAGGCCTCGGCGGCTTCCTCGTCCAGAAGCTCGAGTTCCTCTGCTTCTAGTTCCTCGAGGGCTTCCGTCTCGGTCTCGGCCTCGATCTCGTCGTCATCTTCTTCATCGTCATCGGACACGTCGTCGACGTCGTCGATCTCCGCTACGAGGGCATCGTCGATGTCATCATCGAGAATGTCATCGTCGTCGAGTTCCGCCTCGAGGTCTTCGTCATCGAGGTCTTCGTCATCGAGGACGTCATCCGGGTCTGTCAGAACGTCATCTTTAGGCATGTTCTTCTCCGTCGAGCGGCAGGAGTATAGGGCTCCGACTCGGTTGTCCGGTTTCTATAGCGAAAACCTTTCCTCGGCCTGGCGAGGACTTCATCGGCGCTTGCATACTAGATCTTGAATTCGATGCCGTTTGGGATCACGCGCGCCCTCAAAGGGGTCACTCCGAGAGGCTCCCCGTCGGCCTCGACAGGCCAGGGAACCTCGGACTCAATTGACACTTCTTCGGCAGCCATGCGGTGTACGCCCGGATGGCTGCCGTGCATTCCAACTTTGATTCTCTGAAAGACGGGGACGGCGTTTCTCCTGCGGATGTTGAAGGCCTGCACGTCGAGCTTTCCGTCCCGCAAAGATGCTCTCGGGGCAATGTTGAGACCGCCACCAAAGAACTGACCGTTGGCGGCAACCACCGCGAGGGCGGAGCCTTCATAGGAGCGCCGCCCCGCCTGGACCTTCACCTGCGTGGCGGCGAACCTGGGCAGTGTGGCCCAGAAGGCAATCTGGTATTTGGCGGCGCCGATGCGGCGCGGCAACCGTTCGGAGATCCCGGCAGTCGCAGCGCCGAGGCCGGCCTGTACCTCGTTCACGAAGGCTCGCGTTCCCCAGGATCCTTCCGCGATACCCACGTCGACCGGATATGTACGCTCACCGACGAGGTGGGCGGATGCCTCCTCGAGCCGTTGCGGCAAGGCGAACGTTCTAGCGAAATCGGAACCGGTGCCCGATGGCAATAAGGCGACGACCGGCGGCCGACTCCATTCCCTTTTCATGAGTGCGTCGACCACGATGTTGAGGGTCCCGTCCCCGCCGACTACCGCGAAGTGAGTCCATCCGGCCATGGCTGCCGCCAGCGTACGCTCTTGCATTGCTCCTGCGCCGTCCGGCGACTCGACATCGCATTCGAGCCCGAACGCCGTCAAGGCGTCCCGGGCCCGGTCTTCGAGTCGGTGACGGTCACCGGCTCGAGGGTTGACCAACACCTTCCAGGCCGTCATTCTTGTCCTCCTGCCGCAACGACCCCGCGATCCGTGTCCCGAATCGCCTGGCGGGCGAGATCTGCCAGAGCGGGAAACCCGTCGCGAATCTGCCGCAGCAAGTCGAGCACCTGCCTGAGATTACGCACGAAATCACCGGCTGCGACGCCCTCGTCTTCGAGAACCTCCTCGAGCGTGGAACCGGATGCCCACAGAAAGACCGTCTCGGCATATCCTGCTTCCGGCGCCCTGGTGGCCTTCAGGCCCCTTGCTTGTTCCTCTTCGACGAGTCCTCGCCACTTCGCCTCGATCACCTTCCAGCGTTCTTCGAAGGACCGCGTCGGGGATATGAACGCCTCACCCGACCCGCGCGGGTCGTACACAAAGACCGAGGCGAGGGCGGCAAGTTCTGCGGCCGACAGACCCATAAATGCGCCGGCGCGAATCGACTCGGCGAGCAGCAGATCGAGTTCGTTGTAGACGACCCGCAACTGCTCACCCCCTTCGGTCAGTGCCCACCCGTCCACGTAGCCCAACACGCCGAGCAGAGCCAGGATGGCATCGAACTCCTCGACGAGGTCCGACTCATCGCCGCCAACGTGACGGCGCCGGCGCGCTAAATCCTTCTCGAGTCGGATCGCTTTCTGCGCGATCCGAACGTGATCGGCCACATCAGGGCAACTACCGACGGGGTGTCCGCCGGATCTCTCGGAGATCGTCCAACCCAGCACCTCCTCGACCTCCGGCTCAAACGCCTTCAGAACGCGTCCCACCCGATGATGGAAGCGTTGATCCTTGGGACGATAGGGTTGAGGAAGCTCGACTCGGCCGAGGCGGGTTGATCCGGGCGCGAGCTCACGTACTCTGATTCGACGCACTTTCCCCGTCGGCCCCACCACAACCAGTCGCGGGTCGGACGACCGCCACCGGTCACGCTGCAACACCACCATCCGGTCGCCTGCGCGCCCTCCGCCCGGTTCGATCACATCGCCCGACTCGAGTTCCAGGACACCGCGTCCTGAACGAGCGGGACCCGCGCCGGACAACTCGAGAAACTCGAAGACATCCCCGCGCTCACACACAGCCGATGCTCGCAATCTCGAAAGCTCCTTCTCGAGATTCACAATCGCATTTCGCGCCGCCTGCGCGGCGCTGCGGCGCTGAAACTGTGCAAAAGAAGATTCGAGGAGCCGCTCGGCCTCCCGTTGTTCGTAGTTGGCAACCAGGTTGGCGGCCATGTTGTAGGTGGGCCGGAAGCTGGATCGAAGAGGATGAGCTCCGGCCGCGGCAATCGAAGCGACCCGATCGAAACGAACGAACGGCGAATACAAGGCAAGGCCGTACCCGTGATCGTCGATACCGCGCCTTCCTGCTCTGCCGGTCAGCTGTGTGTAGTCCCCGGGTTGGAGAAGTTCGTGAGTCTCGCCGTTGAACTTCGTCATGCTCTCTAAGACCACTGTGCGAGCAGGCATGTTGATCCCGAGCGCTAGTGTTTCGGTCGCAAAGACCACCTTTACCAGACCGGCGGTGAAAGCCTCTTCAACGGCTTCCTTGAAAGCCGGAACCATTCCGGCGTGGTGGGCGGCCACGCCGGATTCGAGTTGAGTCAGCCACCGATCGAAACCGAGCGCACGCATATCTCGGGTGGCGAGATGAGCAGTTCGACGATCGACGATCTCTCTCAACCTGTCGCGATCATCCCGATCGACCAGTCGGAGCCCGGCTGAAGCCAGCGTCGCCGCAGCTCCGTCGCACCCCGCTCGGCTGAAGATGAAGTAGATAGCAGGCAGCATCTCGGACCGTGCCAGGTGCTCGACTACGTCGAGCCGGCGCGGGGTGACGAACCTTCTACGCCGTCCCTTTTGCTGACTCAGAAGCCGGTCAACTGCCTGGTTTGGGCGCTGTCCCTTGTCACCAACAAACGTTGGAAAGAGCTTCAGCGGGTCTTCGTCCCACAGATCTTTGAGGAAATAGAGACTCTCGAGCGGCACCGGCCGCTTCGTTTCGACGACCAGAGATGTAGCACCTCTCCTCTCTCGGACCCAGTCCGCCAGTTCGCCGGCGTTGGCGATGGTGGCCGAGAGGCACACGAGACGGATATGGGCCGGCGCATGAATGATGATTTCCTCCCACACCGGACCCCTCACCGGATCCTGCAGGTAGTGAACCTCGTCGAGGACCACAATCTCGACGGAGGCCAGAGCAGGAGACCGAAGGTAGATCATGTTTCGTAGAACCTCGGTCGTCATGACGACAACCGGTGCTTCGCCATTGATCGAGTTATCTCCCGTCAACAATCCGACCCGTTCCGGCCCGTATACGAGCGTCAGCTCGGCATACTTCTGATTGCTGAGCGCCTTGATCGGAGTCGTGTAGAACGCCCGCCTCCCACTCTCAACGGCCCGATGAACTGCCGCCTCGGCGATCAGTGTCTTTCCCGCTCCGGTTGGCGCAGATACCACCACCGACTCGTCACGTTCCAGAACCTCGAAGGCCCGTCTCTGGAAGTCGTCCGGCTCGAATGCGAGTTGCGAGACGTACCCGTCGAGACTCATTTCCGAAGGGTCCACCTGATGAGCCAGATGGTTATCTCGTACAGGAGGTAGAGCGGGCCGCTCAACAAGAGGAGCGTATACGGATCGCCGGTCGGCGTAACAACCGCGGCGACGATCACAATGATCGTGACAGCCCACCGCCGGTTTTCGGACAGCTTCTTGGACGACACCAAGCCGGCCGCTGCGGTGGCGAACAGAAACACCGGGAACTCGAAAGAGAGACCGAATACGAGAAGGAATAGCGTTACGAACTTCAGATATTCGGTTATCTGCAGACGGAATTCGACGTCGAGCACTGAAGCGAAGAACTCCAGACCGCGCGGTAGGACCGAGTAGGCAAAGACAACACCGCCCGCGAACAAGATGACGAGCGCGGTCACGATCGGGATGGTCCACTTGCGCTCTCGTTTGCTCAGTGCCGGGTTTATGAATGCCCACAGCTGGTACAACAGAACGGGACTGGCGAGGAGCAGACCGCCGAAGAAGGCCAATCGCATGGCCGACCCGAATGCCTCGGTCGGCTTGAGGGCGATTAGTTCATTGTCGCCGCCGATGTCTCGATAGGGCTGAACCAGGATGTCCAGAATCCAATCCCGGAAGACGAAGGCAACGACTGAGGTGACCACCAGGGCCAATGCGGACTTGACGACGCGCCAGCGGAACTCCTCGAGATGCTGGAGAATGGTCTGGCGACGCTCGTCGTTCAATCGGCATCTCCATCGAGCAGATCCTCACCGGCGTCTATCCGGTCGAGGTCTTCAAGCGCCTCTCCCGGCGTTGGGCCCGTTGGAGCTACCGGACCAACCCACTCGGCTTTGGCGCCCTGGCTGAGATTCTTGACGTCGCTCTCAATGTCCGCGATCGGCCTCTTCAAATCCTTCTTCAGATCATCGAGCGGGCCCTTGAGGTCTTGTTTGATCTGTTGGACCGGACCGGTCAGTTCCTTCTTGATCTCCTGAAGAGGCTCATTGATGACGGCGACTTCGCGCTCGATACCCCGGCGGAATTCGCGTGAGATCGTTCGAAGCTCGCGCGCCCACTCGCCCGCTTTGCGACTGATCTCGGGCAGCCTATGCGGGCCGAACACGATCAGCACGACGAGACCAATGATCGCAAACTCTGTGAGAGAAACATCCGGCATGTGTTCAACATGCTAGGGGCATTTGCTGGGTTGTCGCCGCCGGAGGGCCGCCTCTGTGCCTGAATGCGATAACAGCTATCGACACCGCCACTGTGGGAGGTCACGAACCGCCGGAAGCGGTCTCGATCAGGTGGCGATCAGGCGAACGAGATCCTCTTCACCCTGCATAGCCAGCGCAAAGGCGGCGATCTCGTCTTCTGTGATGGGGTCCGTCGGGAGCACGTCGTATGCAACCCCGGTAGCGAGCAGCACACTCACGACACGGGCATTGGCAGGCCGACGCTGGATGTGGTCGCATTCAGGGCAAGTGAATCGGTAATTGCCCGCGTCCTTCATCGGGTCGAGTTCGAGTCGCAAGTCCTTGGGGTGCAACTCGATGTCTCCGCACATCCGACAGGTTGTTTTGATGGTGGTCATCTTCTCGGTTCTCCGCAACCGTTTACTTGTCACAGGTATCGGTGGCGGGAGGCGCGAACTGAAGAGGTTTCGCGCCGGCGTGGACAGATGCGCGGCGCTAGGCCCCGGACCCGTAGCGGGTCAGGATCCTGGCACGAAGGTCGGAGAGCGCTTCGGCAACTCCCGGGCCTTCGACGAGCTCTGCGTCGTTTCCGAGTCTCAGCAGGAGTCGAGCTATCACCGCAACATCGCCGGCAGAGAATCTGATGACGAGACCGGTTGTGTCGTCCTCCACGATCTCGATCGGGTAATACTCGGCTACCCACCTCGCCCGGTTGGTCAGCCGGATCGTGGCGCGCACATCATCTTCGCCCGGCAGGTAGCGGACCTCAACGGCAGGTGGATGTGCGGGTTTCGCGAAACCCTCGTCCGTGAAGTTCGCCTCCCGTATACGATCCACGCGGAAAATGCGCTCACCCCCGGCGGAACGGCAATAGGCCGACAAGTACCAGTTGCCGAGGGCGGAGGCGACGCTCCACGGCTCGACCGATCGCTCTTTTGTCTCGCCCTTGCCGAGCGACGCGTAGACGATGTCGACGACGTGACCCTCGGCCGCAGCCTTGCGGAGCAGGCCGACAAGATGCGGTTCTCCTGCCAGGTCCACGGTCAGTACTTCTCCCCCATCCGGAGTCAGCGCCGCACCGAGCTTCTCGACGGCTCGCTCGAGCGAAGGAGGTGCTTGACCGCTGCTGATGACTGCCAATCCGGACGCCAGCAGCCCCAGACCCTCCGCAGGTGTGAGACGCAACGGTCTAGCGAAATAGTCGGCCATATCGACTACTACCTCATCATCTTCTACATAGGCGACCATCAGATCACCCGGGCCGTACCCGGGGAGCCCACAGACGAAAACGAGATCGAGGTCCGCTATCAAATCCTTGCTGGAGTAGCCGAAGCGCTCACATACCTCGTCCACGGTCGCTCCCGGGTTGGCTATTACCCAGGGCAGCATCGACAGGATCCGATTCAACCTTTGCGCCGTGCGATTCATGCGACCCCTCCGACTCGTTCCACGAGACGGGCCCTCAGCTCGGCCGGCGCCAGTACTTCCGCCTTGTCTTCGAACACCAGCAGCCAGCCAATGAAGGCATCCTCGTTGGCGACATCCATGTGTGCGGTGATAGATCCGTCATCGTGGTGCTCTCTGACGGCGTTAGACGGGAGTTGCCGCTCGGCCCACCATGAGACGTCGGCATCGAAACGAACCTCGGCCCGGATATCCTCCTCGCCGGCCTCCCATGGTGCGCGTGGGATGGCGTCCGAGGCCTTGAATCCCGGAGGACGGTCGAACGCACCGGGCTCGGAAGTGACGATCACTTGCGACGTCTTATCGACCCGAAATGCCTTCACGCCTTGCCCCGGCGCGTGCCCGACCAGGTACCAGTGACCACGCTGGTGAACGAGCCCATAGGGATGCAAGCGACGGCTGCTGTCCCGATAGGTGAATTCGAGGATGGAACGATCTGCGACCGCTTGGAATGCCGTCGCCAGCCCGGCGGAACCGAGGCCGAGTTCGGCCGCAAGAGGCTCTCCGCCTCCTGAGAACGGAATGCCACCCAGCTTCAGAAGGGCGTCGGGGCCCTGCGGTTGCCCGCCGAGTCGGACGATCTGTGCGGCCAGCCAGAGAGCTGTGCGTTCTTCATCTGTCAGGCCCGGATCGTCGAGCTGGTACTCGTCCGGGGGCAAGAAGTAGCCGAACTCCACCTCCCAGATGTCCGTTGGATGGAGTTCCAACGGGATACCCATCTCTCGCAGAAGGTCCTTGTCGCGCTCGAACATGCGATGGAACGCTTCGTCGCTCTTGTCTTCGTAGCCGGCAACGGTGTGCCGAATCTCATCGGCTGTGACCGGCCGTCCTGCCGTGAGTAGACAGGCGAGAAGGTTCAGTAGGCGTTCGAGAACGTTCTTCATTCCCGCGACAGGGTACGGCTGCCCGTCCCGGCATGGAAGTACCTTGAGCGGGCAGCTAGTCGCGAGTCGCAGCGAATCGCCAACTGCGAATTGCGACGCTGCGGTTCATGATCCACCGGCCAATAGCCAATGGCCGGTCGCCTGAACGAGGTTTCAACTGCGGCCGGCGCTCGGAGCGAACTGCGAATCGCGCCGCACTACAAGCTCGAAATGAGCTTGTCGACGCGCTCATCCTGCGATTTGAACGGGTCTTTGCACAAGACTGTGCGTTGTGCCTGGTCGTTCAGCTTGAGGTGCACCCAGTCCACCGTGTAATCCCGTTGTTTCTCCTTGGCCGCTCGGATGAACTCGCCCCGCAAACGAGCGCGGGTGGTCTGCGGGGCCCTCTCGATCGCATCTTCTATTGCACGGTCCGTTACCACCCGATCAACGAACCCTTTTCTATCCAGCATGTAGAAAAGGCTGCGCCGGCGGTTTACGTCGTGATAGGCGAGATCGATCATGGCCAGGCGGGCACTCGACATCGGCAAATGGTGACGTTCGCGGTAGCGCTCGATTAGGTGATATTTCATTACCCAATCGACCTCACGGTCGAGCCGGAGCGGATCCTTCTCGAGATTGGTCAGAAGGTGCTCCCACATCTCGACGGCACGCTGCACCGGTGCAGGGAAACCGACAGTTCGGGAGTAGCGGAGGGCACGATCGAAGTACTCCCATTGAATATCGAGTGCAGTCAGCTCTCTCCCGTTTTGGAGTTTGATCGGGCGCTTGCAGGTGATGTCGTGGCTGATCTCCCGGATGGCTCTGATCGGATTCTCGAGAGCCAGATCCCGGAATACGACATCGTCTTCGAGCATCTGCAGGATCGCCGCCACCGTTCCAACCTTCACATACGTGGCGTACTCCGACATGTTGGAATCGCCCGCGATGACGTGCAGCCGCCGATACCGCTCTGCGTCGGCGTGTGGCTCATCTCTGGTATTGATGATCGGGCGACTCCTGGTAGTTGCCGACGACACTCCCTCCCAGATGTGTTCGGCCCGCTGAGCGATGCTGAACGTTGTCCCGCGTGCGGTCTGGAGCAGCTTGCCGGCGCCTGTGAATATCTGCCGGGAGACAAGAAACGGAATCAAAGTGTCGACGGTTCGCTGGAAATCGCTGTGACGGCTGAGTAGGTAGTTCTCATGGCATCCGTACGAGTTGCCTGCTGAATCGGTGTTGTTCTTGAAGAGGTAGATCTCGCCCTTTATCCCCTCCTCTTCCAGCTGATCCTCAGCCGCGCTCACCAGGTCTTCGAGTATCCGCTCACCCGCCTTGTCGTGGGCGATGAGGTCGTAGAGGTTGTCACATTCAGGGGTGGCGTATTCAGGATGAGATCCCACGTCGAGATACAGGCGTGAACCGTTCTCGAGAAAAACGTTTGAAGAGCGTCCCCAGCTCACGACCCGTCGAAAGAGATAACGCGCCACCTCATCGGGGCTGAGTCGGCGCTGCCCGCGCAGCGTGCAAGTGACCCCGTATTCGTTTTCGAGCCCGAAGATGCGACGCTCCACGAGGCCAGCGTACAGCTCCGACTGTGAAAGGAGGGTCGCTGCACCCCGGCGACGGGCTGGACCCCCTGCCTCCGTTCTCGCTTCTCTCCGGCGCAGGAATGTTCCCCATTGCGGGGGAACCCGCTCAGTCGGCCAGCTCGGCTTCTGAAAGGCGACGGAAGGTCCGGCGGCCGCGGGTCCGATCCAGGACGGCGCCTTCCCATCCTTCGATTCCGCGATCGCTGTTCAGCGACCGGAACGCATCTTTGGCGATCTCCAGCGCGCGGTCGTACGGCTGACCGACTTCGGAGTGACTACTGAGATACGCGACCAACTCCTCTGCCTGGCCCCCGATTGCACCTACTCCGTGCTCGTCGGAGAGCGTGCCGTCGTAGAGAATCTTGAACATGTCCGAACCGGTCTCGGATATGCCGACTACGAGGATCTCAACCTCATAAGGCTTGACCTCGTGCGTGAAGATGTTCCCCAGAGTCTGTGCGAAGGCATTGGCCAGGCCTTTCACATCGACATCGGGGCGGCCGTACATGTATCCCTTGATGTCGGCGTGTCGGATGCCGGCCACCCTGAGACTCTCGAATTCGTTGTAGCGCCCGACACCTGCGAAGGCGATCCGGTCGTAGATCTCGGAGAGCTTGTGCAGTGTCCGGCTGGGATTCTCGGCCAACAGGAGCGCGCCGTTGTCGAACTCGACGGCCGCAATACTCCTGCCGCGGGCAATGCCTTTTCTGGCATATTCGGCGCGATCCTTGATGAGTTGTTCCGGAGGAACATAGAAAGGCATGCTCATCGCACGGCCTCCAACGCGCCGATTGCGATCGGTTCGATGCGAGACTCTTCTAGTTCGTCATAGCCGGAGGCTCCGACGGTTACCACGGTCGGAAATATGCCGCGGCGCGGGTCGGGTCCGGCCGTCGCCACATCCTGCTCGGCTGCCGCGACGAGAGCTTCCATGGCTAGGGAGAGGGCTTCGGGTTCCTCGAGATCGGGGCTGTAGCGATTACGTAGGTAGGACCGGGCCTCACGGGAGCCGGATCCGGTTGCACCGAAATCTTCTTCCTCGTAGCGTCCGCCGATCACGTCGAAGGTGAATAGACGTCCGACTTCTTCGAGTTCGTCGTACCCGGCAAATAGAGGGACGACCACAAGACCCTGGAAAGCCATAGGCAGCTGTTGCCGAACCATCCGGGCCAGGTGCGTCGCCTTGCCTTCGAGGCTCAACCGTGACCCTTCGAGCTTCTCGTAGTGCTCCAGTTCGGTTTGAAACAACTTGACCATGTCCAACGCCAGGCCGGCCGTGCCGGAAATCGCCACGACGCTGAAATGGTCGGTGGGGAAGACCTTCTGCATCCGCCGATGGGCAACCGAGTAGCCCTCGGTTGCCTGACGATCGCCGATCATCACGACTCCGTCCCTGTAGCGAGCCGCCAGCACCGTCGTCGCTTCCGGAGCATCTAGGGAGCCCAGCTTGGCGTCCGTCACCGGCCAGGTCGGCTCGAGCTGCAGGGATCTGAGCAGCTGTGTGAATCCCGGGCCGTCGGAGAAATCGAGGCCCAGGGGCATGAGTCGGTGGATCACTCGCCGCCTTTCTGAACGTAGTTCTTGACGAACTCCTCGGCGTTTTCCTCGAGTACCGAATCGATTTCGTCGAGAAGCTCATCGATCTTCTCAGTGGCTTCCGAGGCCTTGGCCTCGATGACGATCTCTTCGGTTTCAGACTCTTTCGCGGCCGGTGTCTGTTGTTTCTTCTGTTCCTGCTCGGCCATCACTACCTCCAAGCGCTGCAAGGAGGCCGGCTGCGTTTGGTGAGCTTTCCAGCAACTCTTCCACGCGGTCCTTGCCTCCTCTCAAGGGTTCCATCATAGGCACCCGTTTGAGTGAACCTTCCCCGGTGTCGAACACCAAGGAGTCCCAGTTTGCAGCAACGAGCGCTCCGGGATACCGGGACACGCATTCGCCCCGAAAATAGGCTCTCGTCTCTTCGGGCGGCCGGCGCGTTGCCGCATCGACCTCCTCATCGGTGAACAACCGTCTCAGCGCACCGCGACGGGCGAGCCGGTGGTAGATCCCACGTTCCGGATCGATGTCGTGGAACTGCAGGTCGAGCGCCCGGAGTTTCGCGTCGCTCCAGGTGAGGCCGTCCCGTTCCCGCATCGCGTCGAGCAACCGGAATTTCGCCGACCAATCGAGGCGATCTGCTGTGGACAGCGGGTCACGTTCCAGGTCGTCCAGGATGCTCGCCCACTCCGCCAGCACGTGGTCGTGCTCTGTGCCCAACTGTTCGGCGTATTTGGTGAGCCATTCGTTGTACTGCCACTGCAGCTCGAGCGCAGTCGCCGTGGTGCCGTCCGCAAGTTTCAACGGAAGCCGCATGTCCAGGTCGTGGCTGACCTGCCAGCACGCCGTAACGGGATCCTGCAGAGTGATGAAGTCCGGCAGCGCTCCGTCCTCGATGGCCGCCAGGAACAGCGCCGTCGTACCGACCTTGAGGAAGGTCTGTACCTCCGACATCGTGGCATCGCCGATGATCACGTGCAGGCGCCGGTATTTCGCCGGTGTTCCGTGCGGTTCGTCCCGGGTGTTGATGATGGGGCGCTTCAGAGTGGTTTCAAGGCCGACCTCCTCCTCGAAGAAGTCTGCCCTCTGCGTCAACTGGAAATCGGTGTGCGGGCGACCGTTCTCAGCTCCGAGTTTGCCGGAACCGGTGAACACCTGGCGGGTCACAAGGAAGGTGGTCAGATGCTTGATGACCTCGTCGAACGGTAGTTGCCGGGCAAGAAGGTAGTTCTCGTGCGCTCCGTAGGAGTTTCCTTTGCCGTCGCTGTTGTTCTTGTATAGCCCGACGATTTGTCCCGCAGGAACCAACTCCTGGGCACTGCGCCCGGCCCTCGCCATGATGACCTCGCCCGCCTTGTCATGTAGCGCAGCTTGGAGCGGGTTGAGGCACTCAGGCGTTGAATACTCTGGGTGAGCATGGTCTACATACAGGCGCGCACCGTTGGTCAGAACCACATTGGGAATGCCTGCCTCGAGATCCGCGGGAGCCCGCGATTCGAACCCGAAACCGCGCACGTCCCGACCCGGCGACTCTTCTTCAAAAGACCACTTCACCCGTGCCGAATCGCCTCGATAGGCGTTAATGACGAGGCCGGATGAGACGGCAGGATTGAAATTGGGCTGGTTTCTGACCGTGATCCCGAACTCGGTTTCGGTCCCGATGACCTTCGGTAGCGCCACTACAGATACTGGCCGGTGGTTGTCGTCTCGATCGTCTTCGACTGGGATTCGCCTTCGATCAAGGTGCGCACATAGACGATCCGCTCCCCTTTCTTGCCGGAGATCTTCGCCCAGTCGTCGGGGTTCGTCGTATTCGGAAGATCTTCATGCTCCCGGAACTCCTGTTTGATCGCCGCCAGCAGATCGGTAGTTCGAATGCCCACCTCGCCTGTTTCGATTTCTCGCTTGATGGCATCCTTCTTCGCCCGTCTGACGATGTTCTCGATCATGGCGCCGCTGGAGAAATCCTTGAAGAACAGAACCTCACGGTCGCCGTTCGCATAGGTGACCTCGAGGAATCGGTTCTCGTCACCCTCGCCGTACATGCGCTCGACGGTCTGCTCGATCATGTCCGCGATCATCTCCGCCGCTTCATCCTTGTGCGAAACGAGTTCATCCGGATCGAGGGGCAATGCGGGAGTGAGGTATATCTGGAAAATCTCCTTCGCAGCCTCTTCGGCGGGTCGATTGATCTTGATCTTCACGTCGAGTCGCCCGGGACGCAGAATGGCCGGATCGATCAGGTCCTCCCGATTCGACGCTCCGATGACTATCACGTTCTTCAGACTCTCCACACCGTCGAGTTCAGAGAGCAACTGGGGAACGATCGTGGACTCCACATCTGATGAGACGCCTGTACCGCGCGTTCGAAACAGCGAGTCCATCTCATCGAAGAAGACGATGACGGGCACACCTTCGTCCGACTTCTCCTTGGCCCGTTGGAAGATCAAGCGGATCTGGCGTTCGGTCTCGCCTACGTATTTGTTGAGCAGCTCGGGGCCCTTGATATTGAGGAAGTACGACCGGGCATCCTCCCGGCCCATGCGTTTCGCAACGGCCTTGGCAAGGCTGTTGGCCACAGCTTTGGCAATCAGCGTCTTGCCGCACCCGGGTGGGCCGTAGAGCAGAACGCCCTTCGGGGCCTCGAGATCGTATTTGTCGAAGAGACTCTTGTGTACGTATGGAAGCTCGACAGCATCCCGTATCGTCTCGATTTGATCTCTCAATCCTCCGACCATCTCGTACGTGATGTCGGGAACTTCTTCGAGGACGAGCTCTTCAACCTCCGGCCGCGCCAGCTTCTCGTGCACGAGGCTGGCCTTGCCGTCTATTCGCACATGATCGCCGGCGCGCAGGAACTGGTCGCGCATCGGTTCGGCGATCTCGACAACTCGTTCCTCATCGCCGTGACCCACGACGATCAGCCGGTGGTCGTCGAGCCGCTCCTTGACCGTGGCGATTTCACCGGTCGGGTCGAAGTGCCTCACGTCGACCACGTTGAAGGACTCATTGAGCAGGACTTCTTGGCCGCGCTGCAGTTGCTTGACTTCGATCGTCGGCTGGGCATTCACCCGCATCTTCCGTCCGGCAGCCAGCAAATCAACTGTGCCGTCGTCGTTCACCTTGAGGATTGTGCCGAACGGGTTTGGCGGTGTCGTCAGCTTCTCGACCTCGTCGCGCAACAGCGACAGCTGCTCTCGAGCTTCTTCGAGCACAGCAGTAAGGCGTTCGTTCTGTTCGGCAGCTTTGCGGATCTGTGCCTTCTGCTCGATCAACCGCTCTTCGAGAATCCGTACGTGCTTGGGAGCATCCAAGAGTCGAGCGCGAAGGATTCCTACCTCAACTTCGAGCTCTGCGACCTTGTCGAGAAGATCTCTGATCTGGTCCGGGTCCTGGGATTCGTGCGTCATGAGCCACCTCTCTTCGCAGTATACGGACGCCCCGCGATGTAAAAGGGACCCGTTGATGTTCCGGTACCACGGGGCCGTGTTGTAGGATGGCGCCTCGCAAAACACCGAACCAGGAGTTCGACATGAAGGTGTGGATCGATCAGGATCTCTGCACAGGAGACGGCCTCTGTGAGGAGATCGCCCCCGACGTATTCGTAATGCTCGATGACGGCCTCGCGTATGTGCGTGAGGGCGAGAAGATCTTCGCAGCGGAAGCGGGGAACCCGCAGGGAGCCGATGGGCTCGCTGTGGTGCCGGAAGGCCAGGAAGATGTGACTGTTGAGTCCGCCGAGGAATGCCCCGGCGAATGCATCTTCATTGAGCCGTAAACTCTTCTTCTTCCGTTACGACTGATATCGAATCGGAGTCTTCGGACTCCGATTCTTTTTGCGGTCTCCCCGGAACAACTTTTCTTGCCACGCAGATGAAGCCTGTATGTCCGACCATTTGATGGTCCGGGCGAACGGATCGTCCCTGTACGTTCCATGTGCGTAGGAGGGCTTCGAACGCCAGCACATCCTCGAAACAGCCGCTCATCCGAAGCGACTCGACCGTTTGCTGGAGTTGCGGCACCGTCGGCACGTAGGCACAGAACACACCTCCCCCGCCTAGGCCCCGGGTAGCCGGCTCGACACTGTGCCACGGCTCTGGAACATCGAGCACGATTCGATCGGGTCGAACGTCCAGTACCTGCTCCTCGACCTCCCCGACGCGCAGCTCCAGGTTGTCCGGGATCCCTCCCAGCCAGCGGCTGATGGTCTTCTTGGCGTGATCCGCGTGGTCATCGCGTCGTTCGACGCTCACGACCCTGCCGGTCGGGCCAACCGCTCTCAAAAGGCCCAACGTCAGGGCTCCCGAACCGGTCCCCGCCTCGAGGACAATCGAACCGGGTGCGATGTCTGCATAAACGAGAATCGGGCCCAGGTCCTTTGGATAAACCACCTGGGCGCCCCGTCGCATTTTGAGGACGTAGTCCGACAACCGTGGTCGAAGCACTACAAACTCCGCACCGCCGGTCGATACGACGCGCGAACCGTCCTCGGTCCCGATCAGGTCGTTATGGTCAACGACGCCGTGATGGGTGTGAAAGGACCCGCCTTCCTGCAGACGCAACAGAAAACGGCGCTTCTTGCCGTCGATCAGGAGGCACTGATCACCGGCTGCGAATGATTCGGTCATTGGCCCTCTCCGGTTGGCTTTGCTGCACGATCCTGGAGCTTGCAGAACGCGCACACGTCACCGGTTGTCGGTGATCCGCACACGCTACAGGCCGTGAGCACCGGCCGTGGGCCTTCATTGAAGATCGGCGAGCCTCGCTCGAGAAAACCGAAGAGGAACCGTTGTTTGAATCCCGGCCTCTGCTGCTCCATGGCATTCAGTTGCTCTTTGATCCGGTTGATGGTGTTGCCGTTGGCCATCGGGCACTCATCTATCTCGTAGTCGATTCCACGAATCACCGCATAGGCGGCGGTCTCGCGCTCGGCGACCCTTATCAACGGCTTGACTTTGCGGGCCAATCCCGCGTCGGTCTCGACGAGCACCGGGTGCTGACGGGCCAGGTAGTCGATGTTCCAACTTGCGACGTTGCTGAAGAGGGTGGCGGCTTCATCGTCCAGGTTGTGGCCCATGACCAGGACGTTGTATCCGCCTCTGCGCGCGACGGAGTTCAGCACGTACCGCTTGGAAAGTCCGCAGGCGGAGCATGCTGTGCGACTGGACGATGCGGCCGCGGCCGGAATGTCGAAACCGAACTCGTCTTGCAGGTCGACCTCCAGCAAGGTGAGATCGCGTTGGTCGGCGAACACCCTCGAATAGTTGGTCGAATCGACGCTGTAGGCCCCGATTCCAAGCTCCAGGTTCACGCCGTCTACTCGGTAGCCGAGTTCGGTGAGAATCTCCCACAGAGCGAGGCTGTCTTTGCCGCCGGATACGCCCAGCAGAAGCCGATCATCGGAGTTGAACATCTCGAAGTCCTCGATCGTTCGCTGCACCTGGCGATGGATGTGTTCGACGAAATGCTCACCGCAGAACGCCGCATTATGACGGCGCACTTCGATGGCGGCTCGACTCCGACAAACCCGGCAACGCATTCCTCAGCCGCCGGAAATCACAGGACGAAGCTCAATCTCATCCGTATTGTCGAGCCGATCGGTTGACAGCAGAAGCTCGTTGCCCCGGATCACCAGAACCGACTCGGGAAGAATGGACAGCTTCTCGAGCAACTGGCGGACGGTCAACGGCCCCTGAATGTCTTCTTCGCGCCGGGGGTGGCGAAGAAGTACCTTCATGACAAGACGGAGAGGGCGGCCACCACCATTGTGAGGACCATGCCAATCACCACGACGATGACGACTGTTCTAATGAATCTTTGATTTCGCATGGAGAGGTGAGTTTAGGTCGCATGCCATGGTTTCAGGCATCGTCGACGAATTGCGAATTGCGCACGGCGGATTGCTAACTTCAGGAACGATGAATCCCTTCACTTCGATGAATCCACTGTCTGCCGGATTGAGCAGGGCGTTTCGTGGTCTTCGCACGGGTGACCCGCAACTCATTCTGTTGGGCGCCGCTTTGCTGGCGTATGCATGGCTGCACAGCCGACCATCCGGCAAGGAGTTGGTCTACAAGCGCAAGTTGAAGACCGGAGAAGGCGTGCAGGTCAGGTTCAAGCAACCGACCTGAGTTCAGACCCGGTAAACCTCGACAACGGCCTTACCTTCTTTGCCCTTGCGACGACCAAAGATGAAGGCAAACGCGACAATCGCGACAACGCCGACCGCCAGCCAGACGGCACTCGTCTTGGCAGCTTGTTTGGTCTCCTGAAGAGCGTCCTCGATCTGTTTCGCCTTGGCTTCGATATCGGCGCGCGTAACCATCAGCGTGTAGCCCTCCAGATAATCAGCCCGGCACTTCCCGCCAGGAGCAGCGTAGAGATGAAATAGGCGAGCGACTTCCACAGCTCACCCTCCGGCAGAATCATCACGAGCACCAATGCGAGTGCGATGCCGAGGAAAATGGCGCCGAAGGCAAACAGCATGCCGGCCCCGATGCCCATTCCGGCTACGCGGCCGAGGCGTTTAGCCGGCTCGACGGTCTCCTGCATGATGTACTGCTTGGACAGATCTGTTAGCTCGGTGACCAGTTGGGGTAGTTCTTTTGCGCTGCTCATCTCGAGATCAGGCTACTCCTTTGATCGGAACTGGGTGGAATCCACAGAGGGATCTCCGATTGAGGCGACCACAAGTCGGTGCTAGACCGTCTACCCTGCCACCTCGCATGCGCGGCGAGATCTGGCTTCAGCGACCACGCCCCGGCCGGGGTCGGCATCGGGCTGTTTTCGGTCTCGGTGCGAGATTTCACATGGTGTGGGCGGGTCAGGCGATCTCGCAGTTGGGGGATTACGTCGCCTACTTCACCATTCCTGCCTTCGTCAGGTATGTGATCACCAACCAGCCGTCCGACTTCGGGCTCATATATGCGGCGGAGAGCCTGCCGACCTTCCTGGTAGGGGTCTTTGCCGGAGTGCTTTTGGATCGCCTGCGGCTCCGCCCGGTAATGATCGTGGCGGACCTGGTTAGAGCGGGCGCCTTCCTGGTGCTGGCCCGGATTGCCGCCGGCGCTTCGCCCGGCCTGTCGGCGATCCTGGCCATTTCGTTTCTCGTCGGAACCTTCGCCGCAACTTTCACAAGTGCCTTGTTCTCGTTCCTCCCCGTGATCGTCAAGGCCGACCAACTGGGCATCGCCAATGCCCGGGTCGCGTTGGTTCAGCAAATCGCGTTCGTTGTGGGCCCGGCAGTCGGGGGCCTTATCGTCAGTTTCTGGGACTATACGACCGCGTTTGCTCTGAACTCGCTGACCTTCCTCATCTCTGCGATTTCCATCATGGCCGTTGGCTCGGCCGCGCGAGAGAAGCAGGCCGGCCGCGGCGGTTACTGGGCCGAGGCACGCGAAGGCTTCGCGTACCTATGGGAAGAACGCCGGTTGCGTCTGTTGACGGCTGCGGGGGCGATTTCCAACTTCGTGGTCGGGTTTCTCGAGTCCACCATCGTGTTGATCGGTGCCGACATCTTCGGAATCGTCGAAACTGACGAGCTGAGTCTCCTCTACGTCGCCAGTGGTGTTGGAGGGATTCTGGGAGCTCTGTCAGCGGGCAGCGTCGGGAAACTGTTGGGCCTCGGCCGAACTCTGGTGGTTGGAATGCTCCTGTTTGGATCCGGATTCACGCTCTTGACTTTCATGAACGCTCAGTGGCAGGTCCTAACCGTCATGACTGTGACGTTCCTCGGGCTCACCTGGATCAACGTTCCACTCATCACCATGCGGCAGCTCTATACCCCCGACCGCCTGCTCGGACGTGTCACTTCTGCATCCCGGGCGGTGATGTGGAGCACTCTCCCCATCGGTTCGCTCGCCGGCACCCGGATTGCCGACTTCTTCGGGATCGAGACAATCGCCAGAATCGAACCGCTGTTCATAATCGCCTTCGGGTTGTACCTGATCTGGACACCCATCTGGACTGCTACTGCGCAAAGAGCCACCGCCGACTCCTAGAGGGCGTTCTTACTCGCGAGTAGCCTTGATCTCGAACCCAAGGAGGACCGGTGAACACGACCCACGAGGTCTTCAATCAACCGCCACCGCTGGTCGACTACAACCTCTTCGTGAGCGACCGGGCCGTGGTAGACCACCTGAGTCATTACCCGGTCGGCTGGGCATCAGACCTGTTCACCGAGTTCGGTGAGCGGATCGGATCGTCCGAGGTGCTCGCGTGGGGATTCGAATCGAACCGCTATCCGCCTGTGCTGCAAACCCACGACCCGAACGGACATCGAATCGACGAGGTCGATTTCCATCCTTCCTATCACTCGTTGATGACTCTTTCCATGCAGTACGGATTGCATTCGTTGCCATGGGAGAACGAGGCGGGAGCATACGTGGCCAGAGCGGCGCTCTTCTATCTAATGGCACAGGTGGAGGCCGGTCATGGATGTCCGATCTCGATGACGACGTCCGTCGTCCCCAGCTTGCGCAGGCAGCCGGACCTCGCTGCCATCTGGGAGGCGCGGATCACCCGTAACTACGACCCGTCCGTTCGTCCTGCCGAGTTCAAGGCCGGAGTGACATTCGGGATGGCACTGACCGAGAAGCAAGGGGGTTCCGACGTCAGGTCCAATACGTCTGGCGCTACAGAGAAGTCGGATGGGACCTACACGATCACCGGCCACAAGTGGTTCTGTTCGGCTCCGATGTCTGATGCCTTTCTCGTACTGGCCCAGGCACCTGGTGGGCTCACCTGCTTTCTCATGCCTCGCTGGAAGCCCGATGGCAGGCGCAACGAGGTCTCGATTCAGCGCCTCAAGGACAAGTTGGGCAACCGCTCCAACGCCTCGAGTGAGATTGAGTTCCGGGAAGCCTTCGGGGAACGGGTTGGCGATGAAGGCGACGGTGTACGGGTCATCGTGGAGATGATCAACCACACCCGGCTCGATTGTGTGCTCGGGTCTGCGGGCCTCATGCGCCAGGCTGTGGTGCAGGCGACACACCATGCCGCCCATCGAACCGCGTTCGGAGGGATCCTCGTTGATCAGCCTGCCATGCAAAACGTCTTGTCCGATCTAGCACTTGAATCGGAAGCAGCGACGGCCGTGATGTTGCGGATCGCCCACTCGTTCGACTCCAAGGGCGACGCCGGCGAGGAACTGTTCCGGCGATTAGCCACACCGGTCGCCAAATACTGGGTCACGAAACGCACACCGGGCCTCGTCTACGAGGCGCTCGAATGCCTGGGAGGCAACGGCTACGTCGAGGAATCGATCATGCCGCGCCTGTTCCGGGAAAGTCCGGTCAACGCCGTTTGGGAAGGCTCCGGCAACGTCATCGCCCTCGATGTCCTGCGCGCACTGGAAAAGAGCCCTGAGACGGCCGAGGTATTCCTCGTTGAGGTGGGCCGAGCACGGGGAGCAGATACCCGGCTCGACCGCGCGCTCGACGATCTCGGGACGGCGCTGCAATCGGCCCCGTCTGAATCCCGGGCGAGATACCTGGTGGAGTCGATGGCACTTGCGCTGCAGGCGTCCCTGTTGGCCAGACACGCTCCAAATGAGGTCGCCGACGCATTCATTGCGTCGCGACTGGCCGGTGGACGCAGCGGACTCTACGGGAGCCTGCCGGCCGCCGTCGACTTCCGGCCGATCATCGACAGAGCGCGACCGAACGTCTGAGTCATTTCCTTCGCCGGCCGATGGCAAAGCCCAGCAGGAGTCCGAACGCGCCGGCAAGACCGGAACTGAGGGGCGCCGGGCCCTCACCCGTGGTCGCGGTCGCTCGAGCGGGCCGGTCGTGCGGGGCCACCTCGTCCGAGTTGAGTGTGTCTACGTAGACCTTGGTGAGTTCGGCGCCGAAGAGATAAACCTGCCACATCAGATTGAAGAAGAACAGCAGAATGGCGATCCCTCCCAAGGCACCGAGAGTTCCCGAATTCCCAACCCGGCCGAGAAACGTTCCGACCAGGTAGGCCGCCGGTAGACCAATCAGGGCAGTCGCTGCGCCACCTCGCCACGCCGCTCTCCACGGAATGAGAACCGCGGTCATTGTCTGGAACGTCAGGCCGACGACGGCTATGAGCAGAATCAGTGAGGCGACCGGCACAGTCCAGGACAGCAGGACCCGCAGCCAGGTCTGGTCGTCCGGCACCAGCGTTCTGGTGACGTATTGGATCGCACCAACAGCAACAACAGGAGTAACGGCCAGGACCGCCAGAACTAGAGCCGAGACGAAGGCCACGCTTCTCTTCCACAGAATCGCCGATATTCCCTTCGTCCGCTCGGTCGGGACATCGAAAATCCGATTGAGGACAACCTGAACTTGAAGAAAGATCCCGGAAGCGGAGAAGACGGTGAGCGCGATGCCGATTCCAAGTGATGCGCCCGCTTGTCGTTTGGCGATCTCCAGAAGATCCGCGATCTGATCCGCCACGATTTCGCCGGCGGCCGTCTCCACCTGGTCGACCACCGAGTTCAACCGATCAACATCTCCGAAGAGGAAACCGGCAATCGCGACGATCAGAAACATCAACGGTACAAGGGAGAAGAGCGTGTAGAACGAAAGGGCGGCGGCGGAAGGACCGGCGGCATCGGCGGAAAACGAACGTATTGCCGCTTTGACGGCCGTTCCGGCTTTGTGGAGGGAGGCGGATTCGAACCTCATATGCGAAGCAGCGTACTGCCTCTTCTCCTCCTCCATCAGGTGGCGAGTGCCGCCGTGGTCACCTCAACGAGCAAGGGCCATCGGTGAGTGCCAGGGTTCGGTGAGGGCCGCCCGCAGGTCTACGGGACGGTCGACTCGGCAACCCCGGCCGCTGCAGGGCCGTTCGGCCTGTTCCCCGGTTCTGCCTGGCGGCCTGAAGCCGGTTCATGAGCGACGACCCCGCGGCCGAATCCCCAGCGTCCACGAGCCGACGACCACCGCCGCCGCAGGCATGAGTGCCACGGTTGCCGCGCCCGTAGTGACGAATCCCTTGAGAGCGAGCGAGGCAAATCCCCACATCACCGCCGGCAGGCCGACTCCGACCGCGAGCGTCGCCACCGGACGCGATGTACGGTTCTGCTCGTACGATCCGAAGAGGGCGATGAGACCGGCGAGAGGTATCAGCAGGATTCCGAACCAGACGGGCCGCGACCACCACCAGATCCCGCTCAGCGGTTCGACTGTCAACCCGATGCCGCCGAGGAGTAGCCCGAGGCTGATGACCCCCACCATTGCGGTCATGTGCCACAGGTAGATGGTCATGATCCGACCGTTTCCGATGATCACGGCCGACCAGACTGCCGGGCGCTCGAGCCACCGCTCCGCAATAGAGCGCAGGGCGAGAATGAGCCCCATCTGAAACACGGCCAGCATGATGAGGGCCACGGTAGGTGGCAGGTTGTTGGTCCACCCGGCTCCGGGTACACCCACCATGCTGACCGGATAGGGACCGGCGATGGTGAGGGCCAGGAGGCCGGCCAGCCCCGCGATTGCCAGCGCCGACCCGCCGACTGCCCCGCCCCGCAGAGCGCCCCGCTGCCACCTCACTCCGAGTTGATGAATACCCAGCCACACGAAGAGGAAGTTGACCCAGCCGACAACCGGAACATCCAATCCATGGTGGAGCCAGTCGACAAAGCCCGCCGCTCCGAACAATCCGATCGGGATCGCCCATCCGAAGCTTCTATCCAGACCGATCATGAGCGGAGCAAGTGCGACGACACCCACATAGACGGCCAGAAACCAGAGGGGTACTGCGACGACCTGGGTACCGAGCCGCAGTAGTTCGGGATCGACGCTGGCACCGATGAGCACAAGTGTCACCGCCGCCCACACGGCTGCAAAGACCGTGGTCGGCCGGAGCAGTCTGGCGGTGCGCGCCTGGAGCCATTCCGAATAGGACCTGCCGCGAGCTCTGGCAGCGGCCCAGGAGATCGAGTTGGAGAATCCGCCGACAATGAAGAAGATCGGCATCACCTGCAAGAGCCAGGTGATGTACTGAATGCGTGGCTCTGCAACGAGAAGATGGTCGACGATCACGTCACCGTCACGAACGATGACCACCGCCATCAGCCAGTGGCCGATCACCACGATCGTGATCGAGAACAGGCGGAGGAAGTCGATATACCGATCTCGCTCCGGGGGCGTTCTGTCGGCCATCTTCCTGGCTTGCTTCCACATTGTCTGCATTGGTTCCTCCATGTCCTCGTATGGAGCAGGAGACCAGAAGGAGGCCGGGAGCACATCGGGGGACCACCCCGGTTGTATGTCGGGGACACCCTGGTGGCGCTCAGGGCGCCCTGTGTTGCGGCTAGCGTCAGTATCGAAATACGAAAGGATCCTCGTGCGGTTCCGGCTGGCAACTGCGGTTGTGTTGATATTCATCTTGGCTCCCGTCGCGGCATTGGCACAGAGCACCGAATGCCCGGCGTTCGAGGGCATCACCTGCGATGGAGCGGTCACAGATACGACCGGCGTCGTAGAAGACGACGCGGCTCTCGAGGAAGCGGTTGGAAGGTTGGTCGCCACCTACGGGCATGAAACGGCCGTGGTGATCATCGATGGCGCCGGCAGTCGATCGGTTGAGAATTTCGCCGTCGACCTCGGAAATGCGTGGGGTGTCGGTGATCCCGACCGCAATGACGGCATCATTATCGCCGTCGACCTCGATTCGCGGATCACGACCGTTCAACATGGTGAAGGCTTGAACGGGGTGCCGCGGAGTTTCGACTCCATCGCCGCGGTGGGAAACAGTTTCTTCGCAAACGGGGACTTCGACGGCGGGCTTCTCGCCATCATCGGATCACTGGATGAGGCCCTCGCCGCGTTTGCAGCCGGCGAAACGGGGTCCGGCGCCACCGTGGACGATGTGATGGACGGCTTCACACCGGATGCGTCCGATTCCGGTGATGGTCCGAACCTCGGAGTCATCGGTGGAGCTATCGGAGTCGTTTTGCTGGGTGGGCTCGGTGTTACCGGCGTTGCCGTCCGTGGCCAGCGGCGTGCCCGGACGCGGCGCACTCGCCGGGAGCTGATCGACGGCGAACTGTCACGGCTCGATGTTGCGGGCCACGAACTACCACTCTTGCGGGACTTCCTGATCGAAAGCGATGCCGGTACGTCAAATGCTCCCCTTTCCGATGTGCTCAAGGCGCTCACGGACATCGCCGAGGTGAGACGGCCGGACAGCGAGGCGGCGGTGCAGACGGCTCATCAAAACCGCCTCATCAACATCGTCGATCGGCCCCGTATGATGGCGGCCGCCGAGATGCCGCTCGAGCTGCAGGTCACCGGGGAGCGAGATGTACTGGAGGGGGGCGTGCAATCGTCCGCCAAAGATGCGTTGGAGGTAGACCTTGACGACGATATGACTTTCAACGTTCGTCGCCAGGAACTGACCCGTCTGGTCGACGGGCTGCGCCCCTACCGGGTGGCCGAAGCTCGCACGCGGGTGGCAGCCTCCGTTGACCAGCGACTCGTGGAAACCAGCACCGGCCATGCGATCCTCACCGACCTTGGAGAACGCTTCCTGAAGGCGGCACCGGTGCTCACCGACAACAAGACCGTCGAAACGGCCGTAGAGAAGCTGGAAGCGGCTTATGCGATCGCGAAGGCGAAGACCGACACCCTCGAGTCTCTCTACGCCCAGCTTCCGTCATCTTCGGCGCGTCCCGCCGTGGCGGCTGCCCTGGCGGACGTTGACCCGGATGCCGACCGTGCCTACACCCGCTACGAGCGTGTGCGTCAAGAGCTCGACGATAAGGGAGTCGAACTCAAGCAGGATGGCATGGACATAGCCGCCGTGGCGGCGCTCCTGTTGTTGAACCGCGACGAAGAGTCGGTTCCCGAGTTCCTCGCCGCCTACAGCCGCAATCGTGAAGAAGATCTGACCCCGTCCGAGGCTGTTGAATACGCACTGGCGGGCCTGTCCAACCCGCGACGAGTGGCAGCAGTCCGTGAGCAATCGAAACGGCTCGGACTCCCGGTGGCGATAACCGCCGCCCTACTCGAACGCCGCACGGACGGAGTAGCCGTGTACAACGGACTACTCGACGAACTGGCCGAAGCCGGGGTGACCGGCGATGCCCGGCGGACGATCGCCGGCATTCTCGCCGTTTCGTTGGAACCGGCACAGGCACTCCGTCGCTGGACCGAGTCGAGAGTCGAACTGGCAGCCCTCGGGTTGGAAGGCTCCTATGCAGACATTGCCGCGGCGTTCGGGGCCTCCGACCCGCGCGGATCGCGAGAGTTTGCGCTTGCCTACGCGGCACAGCGCCAGGCCCTCGCCCGATCGTCCATCGACGACGCCGACCGATTCGCTCCCGAACTAGCTCACGCCGGCACCTCGCGGCAAACGGACACGTGGACGGGAGAACCGATATCCGGTCGCTTTGGTTCGTTCGATCCGTTCACATTGTTGTTCTACCACTGGGTGATCACCGGTGGTCACTCCGGCAGCTACGGGTGGGAGGCCGTCTACGCGGATTCATCCTGGTCGAATGATTCGAACTCGTGGTTCGGCGGATTCTCCGGCGGCGGATTCGGTGGCGGCAGCGGCGGAAGCTCCAGTTGGGGCGGCGGCGGTTGGAGTTCGGGAAGCTTCGGCGGCTTCAGCGGAGGCGGCTTTTCCGGTGGCGGCGGTGGATCAAGCGGCTGGTAGCTCGCCATAGAGCTCGATGATTCGATACTCTTGCCACATCCGTATTCATTGGAGGTAAGCGATGGGGACCATTGGCGATGTTGTGGCTGAGAAGGGTGCGGTAGTCAATCAGATCGCTCCTACTGATACCGTGTTCGACGCAGTGCGCACCATGGTCGAAGCCAACTGTGGATCCCTCCTCGTAATCGAAGACGGCGAAATCGTCGGGATAATCACCGAGCGGGACTACCTGCGCCGCATCGCGATCGAGGGTAGGACCTCCAAGGACACGCTCGTCAAGGAGATCATGACGACCCCGGTGCTCTACGTCGAACCCTCCTGCGAGGTAGAGGAAGCCCTCGCCCTCATGACAGACCGGCACATTCGCCACCTTCCCGTGGTTTCCGGAGGCGACCTGCTGGGGCTGATATCCATCGGCGATCTCGTCTGGTTCCAGACGAAGGAGCAAAGCTTCCAGATCCGCTACCTCGAGGAATACATCTCGGGTCGCTAGCCCGTCAACGTTGATCGGGCGGAAGATTCCAGGGGTTTCCATCGATAGTCCGCGCTCGATCGATTGCAGCACCGCGTGAATCGGGATGGTCCCGACGGGCTTCAGAGCGTTGACGCTCGACCTCACGATCTCCGAGACTTGGAGTGGAGATCTCCAGAAACCGACCGGCCTCCGGATCTAATCGTGCGTCGGACCGTCTGACTCTGGCGAAAAAGGCCCGTCGGTCCCGATTCGCCGCCCGCCATTCTTGATCCTGGGATCGTCGTCCGGCTCGACCCGTCGACCAACCTACCGCCAGAAGTCCGAGCGAGGCGAGTCCGCTCCAGCCGATCGCCGTGGCACTTCCAACGGCCAACACCAGAACCCCCAACGCACACCGGATGTCCACCTGGTCATCTTCCGAGTACAGGAACGCCACCAGCGCCATGACCGTGAAAGCGACTCCGAAGAGCGAAGCCGACACTCCGCAGACCCATACGAAGAAAGAGAACGCAACCGACCCTGAGAAGCTGCGCGACACCCCAACGACGGCGACGAGCGCGGACAGGACGAAGAACACAACCGTGAGTTCGCGAAACCGATCTCGCAGCACGGAAGGGACGATGTTCATTTCATCCTCACAAGGTATTGTCGGCTCGACAGGAGGTTTCGTGAAGCTGATTGAGTGCGTTCCGAATTTCAGTGAAGGCCGTGACCTTCGAATCATCGACGAGATCACATCCGTCATCCGGAGCGTCGAGGGCATCCGGTTGCTCGACGTTGACCCGGGGGCTGCGACCAACCGGACCGTGGTGACCTTCGCCGGTACCCAGGCAGTCGTCGAAGAGGCGGCATTTCGCGCCATCAGGCGTGCATCGGATCTGATCGACATGACCGCCCACACCGGTGAACACCCACGGATGGGCGCCACCGATGTATGTCCGTTTGTACCTCTCGAAGGAGCAACCATTGAGGACTGCATGGAAAGCGCCCGCAGGGTCGGTCGACGGGTCGGTGATGAACTCGGAGTCCCGGTCTATTTATACGAACACGCTGCCCCGGGAGGCCGCCGCTCTCTGGCAGACGTGCGACGTGGCGAGTACGAGGGACTGGCTCATCGGGCCGACACTCCCGACTTTGGACCCGCATACAACCCCACAGCCGGAGCCACCGCGATCGGTGCCCGGCAGTTCCTGGTTGCCTACAACGTCAACCTGAACACGAAAGATCGACGCTTGGCTCATCAGATCGCCCAAGCGGTCCGCGAAATCGGCAAGCCCCGCCGGAACAACGACGGATCGATCCTCAAGGACGAGGACGGCAAGACGGTTTTCGAACCCGGTCGATTCAAAGAGGTCAAAGGAGTCGGCTGGTTCATAGACGAGTACCAGCGGGCGCAGGTATCGCTGAACCTGACCGACTTTGCCGTCGCACCCATTCACGCGGTGTTCAATGCCTGCCGGGAGGAAGCCGGACGGCTGGGCTTGCGGGTCACAGGCAGTGAACTCGTCGGACTGGTGCCACGCGAGGCGCTGCTTGCCGCCGGTGACCACTACTTGCACGCCCAGGGAGCCACCACCGGAGTCCCCGAACGCGAGCGGATTCATTCCGCGGTTCTCTCGCTTGGACTGGATGAACTGGCTCCGTTCGATCCGGACGCCAAGATCATCGAGTACGCCATCGCCGGTGAAAGCGGCGTCCTGGCCGGGATGCCCATCGTCCGGTTCCTCGATGAACTCTCCAGCGACCTTCCGGCCCCGGGCGGAGGCAGTGTCGCCGCCCTGGCCGGTTCTCTGGCTGCTGCACTGGCCGCCATGGTGGCATCGCTCACCTGGGCCAAGAAGGGCATGGAGGCCAGACGCCCTGAAATGGAATTGCTGGGCGTTAAAGCCCAGGAGTTGAAGAGTTGGTTTGCTGAGGCGATCGATCGCGATACCGACGCCTTCAACGCGGTGCTGCTGGCGAGGCGGATGCCGCGCACCACCCCGGGCGAAGTCGAAGCAAGGTCAGCTGCAGTTGGGGCAGCGGACCTCGGCGCAACATTGGTCCCGCTGGAAGTTCTCGAACGCAGCGTCGAGGCCCTCGACCTCGTGCTGGCCGTTGCGACACACGGAAGCCCGACCTCAGTCACAGATGCAGGAGTCGGTGGATGGTGTGGATTGGCGGCCGCCGAGGGAGCCTCGATCAACGTTCGAATCAACTTGAAGGAACTAACCGGCGATCGCGCCGCGCTCACGAAGCGTCATGATGAGGCGCTCCGCAAGGCCAGGAAAATCGCCGCAGAGGTCGGGCGCGCAGTCGAGGAGCACCTGTGAGCGCCCTTGCCCCGGGCCTAGGGGGGTCTCATCGAGCCATCGTCGGAGACGCCGATACCGCCATCGCGCTGGGGAGCGGTTCGGTCCCGGTTCTTGCCACTCCGCGCCTGGTCGCCTGGCTGGAAGCCGCGGCCGTCGCCGCTCTCGAAGGTGTGCTTCCCGCCGGTTCAACAACGGTCGGCACCCACATCGATATCCGGCACCTTGCCGCCACCGCGGTTGGAAAGACTGTCGAGGCGAATGCAACCGTGATCTCCACCAAGGGCCGAACGGTTGAGTTCGACCTGGTGGCGAGCGACGATACTGCCACCATCGCGGCCGGTCGACACGTTCGAGTCGTAGTCGATGAAGAGCGGTTCATCTCCCGCCTGCGGCCGGCCTAGCCGGGCCAGGCGGCGACGGGATACGCAGAGACGGGAACCACTACGGCGTCGGCGAATTTGTCGTGCCACGTCTGCTTCTCGGGATCCCACAGCATCCACAGGAAGCCGAGCAAGCATGGAATAGCAGACACGATCTTCCCGATCACGCGAATGAAGGCGCCCGCGTATCCGATCGTATATCCAGTTTGCATGCCAACGACCCTGATCGACATCGCCCGCTTTCCTACGGTTTGACCCGACGGACTCCCCTCCAGGTACACGTAGTAGCCGTAGCTGACGACGAGGCCAACCAACGAGCCGAAGAGGCCGATCCTTCCTAGTAATCCTGTGGCCAGACCGACCACGATCGAGTCGATGACTGCGGCGATGAACCGCTCCCCAAAGCTGGCTCTTGGGCCAGATGGCGCAGCCGGTGTTGTCATGATTTCCTCCCGTTTCAGATGATCCCGAATCGATTGAGTTCGAATACCCACATTCCCGCCAGCACGATGAACACCAGCGGCATGGAAACGCCGAGTTGATCCGGTCGCCGGACCAGCAGATACACGCCGAAGGCGACCGCGACCACACCCATCGGGTTGGCCGCCAAAGCACCTGCGAAATCCAGATGGGTGACGGCAGTAACGCTCGTCGTCATTCCGCAGAGCGGACACGGAACGCCGGTGGCCGCGCGAAGTGGGCAGAGAATTCCCAACTGGAAGGGCAGCAAGGGGTGAATGTACGCCAGCAACAGCATCATCCCGCCAGCGACCCGGAGATCAACCGTGTCAATGCGGCGAGTTGCCGCCCACAGGTGTCTCTTCGAAGGGCGGTGATTCTCACAAGCGACGGCCACGGGCGGAGCCTACCGAATGGGGCCGAATGGGGCCGGCATTACCTTCAGAGGCTTGCCAGCTGAATGCCCGCTTCCACTGCCGCCGCGTTGGACTCACCGAACGGGCCCTCGGCTGCGGCTGCACGAAGAGCGTCGATTGGGAACACGCCGGTCCGCCGGACAACTACGGCGAGGGCTAGGAGACCAAGGTCCGCTTTGGGAAACCGATCGGACAAAGAGGAAGGATCGACCACCTGGACTTCGGCACCGGACTCGATATCGGCGAACTCCGGAACCGTGAGGATGATCGAATCGCCCGATAGCCCGACAGCTCTGGACCGGACCTTGGCGAGTCCATCGGCGGTTAGCACGACGAGAACATCAGGTCGATCCGAGCCCGCATAGTCGATCGGCCGATCGGCCAGCAGCAACTTAGCCAGGCTGTGGCCCGTCTTGACGGTGACCGGATAGTCGTCTCGCTGAGCCGCATAAAGCCCGCTCTGGATGGCGGCAAGTGCGCCAATCCGCGCCGCAGACCGAACCCGGCCACCAGCTGAACCGGCCAGCTCAATCATGAACGGCCGTTCGAGGCTCGCCGACCATTTCTGTTCAATCGGCGTCGGTCCGACGGGTACCGAATCCGGGCCGCGGGCGGTCTCTCGAAGGGCGCGGCTGTATTCCTGTCGCCCGTCTCGGTAGAGAACTCCGGTTTGAAAGCCGAGTGTCTCGAGCGTCGACTCGAGGGCCCGACGAGTGAACTGATTGGACTTGACGAAGTAGGCGGTGCACAGCTCCCAGATGTCCAGCAAAGCGAAGGAGTTGGAGGTTATGGCTTCGCAGATGCGTTGGGTGAGGTCGCCGTCGAAGCTCGTGCCCCGCCAAACGAATCCGGCACCGTTTACGCCAACCGACCCACAGATGTCGAGCGGGCGTTCCGGGTTGCCGCCCGGAGTGGTCGTCGTCACCGCTCCTTCCGGGGTGGTTGCCGAATGCTGGCCACCCGTCATGCCGTAGTTGAAGTTGTTGAACACCAGCACGGTGACGCCGATGTTCCGTCTGGCTGCATTCAGGAGGTGGGTCCCACCGATGCCTGTGCCACCGTCGCCCATCACCACGATGACGGTCAGATCGGGCTGGGCCAGCTTGATTCCCGTTGCATACGTAATCGATCGGCCGTGTAGGCCGTGAAAGGCGCTCGTTGCAAAGTACTGATCGGAGAGGCCGGCGCAGCCGATATCCGTCACGATCACCGTCTTCATCGGATCGACCTGAAGTTCGACCAGCGCTTCGTTCAGATGATCGAGGATCGACTTGTGGCCGCAGCCGGGACAAAACGGATACGGACTGTCGTTCCGATACGTGCCGAGCGTTGTAATCGTGGTCACGCTCATGACAACACCTCCAGAAAGTCCTGGGGTGTGATCAACGTACCGTCGTTTCGATGCACGCCGACCACCTCGGTCCCTTTTGCAGCCAATCGCTCTACCTCGCGCCGGTACTGACCGTGGTTGAGTTCACCCACAACCACACGGCCGTGATTCTGGAGTAGAGCCAGTATCGCCCGTTCGGGTACCGGCCACAGGCTCTGGATGGTCAGCGCAGAGACCGGCCGGCCACCGGCCCTGGCAATGCGAACTGCCTCGCGCATCGAACCCGCGGTGATGCCGTAGGACAGCAGAGCAGTGGATGCTCCGGGGTCTATATCGGCGACCACCATGTCGATCTCGTCCTGATGGTTCTCGATCTTTGCAACGAGGTGTTCGTTCAAGGCGCCGACCGTCTGGGGATCCTTCGTGATGAACGCCCGTTCGTCGTGAGTCGACCCCGTGAATCGAACGGGTGCCTCGTCTCCGTAGGTGGCGATCGGACCAACTGCATCTGGAGGGTGATAGGCGTAAGGGGTGCCTGCAGACTCTCCCGGCGCAATACGCGCCCGGGGCCGAACCGGGATTCTCTCATATGCATTGATGTCCACCGTGGTGGCGGTGAGGTTCAACTCTTTGTCGGTGAGAACGAACACAGGGCAGCGAAAACGTTCGGCCAGATCGAAGGCCTTCATCGTGAGGGTGTAGCACTCGGGAACTGAGGAAGGGGCGAGGGCGATAATCGGGTATCCGCCACCGGTTCCCCAGCGAACGAACTGAACATCACCCTGCGCCGCAGTGGTGGCGCCGCCGGTGCTGGGGCCGAGTCTTTGCACGTCGATGATGACCAGCGGCACCTCGCCGATGATGGCCATTCCGATGTTCTCCGAGTAGAGGCTGATGCCGGGTCCGCTGGTGGCGGTCATCGCCCGTGCCCCGGCCATGGTGGCACCGATGCACATCCCGATGGACGAGATCTCGTCTTCACCCTGAATTGCCACTCCGCCGACCCTGGGCATCTCACGGCTCATCGCGGTGAGGATCTGCGACGCCGGTGTTATCGGATAACCGGCGAAGAAGTCGCAACCGGCGTCGACCGCGCCTCTTACGATTGCTGTGGATCCATCTGTTAGTTCTCGCACGGTCCCATTGTTGCCGAGCTCGACGGCTCGGGCGTAGGGGCTAAGGGCCCGTCTGACTATCCGCCGGCCAACTGCATGAGCCGGTCGAGAAAGGAGTGCTGGGCGGGATTCATCTTCAGGCGGGCGGTGTCGCAATTGAACCATTCACCCCGGTCGATCTCTGGAAACTCCACCGTACGTCCCGTGCGGGGCGGCCATTCAACGGTGACGGTATTAGAGCGAATCTCCATCGGATCGAGGTCACCTTCCACTGCCCAAGCGTGGACCACCTTGCCGGCTCTCTGTCGGATGCGGCCGATGCTCTGAGCTCCGCCCGGGTCGAGCGACGTACCGGTTTCCTCGGCGAACTCCCGGAAGGCTGCCTCGAGAAGCGACTCTCCTTCGCCGACCTCGCCTTTGGGGATGCCCCACGCACCGAGATCCTTCTTAGCCCAGATCGGGCCACCGGGATGTACCAGCAGCACCTCCATCTCACTCCCCCTGGTGCGATAGAGCAGCACACCGGCGCTCTCCTTCATTCCGCAGCATCTTCTTCCGCCAGCCTGACCGGGGTTTCATTCCCCGGGTGTATCCCTTCAACCCCCCTGTAGAACGCCCTCAATCGGTCCATATCTGCAGGTACATCACCGCTGGCCCATATCGGAGGCCCGATGGTCGCCACCCGATCAACACCGTTTACGGACGCCGGAACGATTGGCACACGGGCCGCCGAGGCAATCCGATAGAAGCCCGATTTCCACCTGGTGCCCTTCGACCGGGTCCCTTCCGGAGCGACGACGAGAATCATCTCGTCGGCCGCCGCAAAGGCTGCAGTCGTCTGTTCGACAAGGCCTTCGGGCCGATCCCGGCGCACCGGAATACCCCCGAGTTTGCGCATCAGCCAGCCGAGCGGCCCCCAGAACAGGCTGTTCTTGCCTATGTATCGGGCTCGCTTGCCGAAATGACCGAGAACACCCAAAAAGACCACGAAGTCGAAGTTCGAAGTGTGCGGAGCACCGATCGCCAGGAATTTGGGGTCTTCGGGAAAGGCTCCCTCGATCCGCCAACCACGCAGCCGCAGGTAGTGCTTCGCAAGCCAGTACATCCAGCAATGATCGCAGGAAATCACTCCAATTGACGAAGTGCCCCGCACATTGCGGAGCACTTCGGATCGGGGTGTTTGGTGAGTCCTATTCGGCGACGCGGTCCCGAAGGCCCTTCGCCGGCTTGAATGTTGCGTAGGTCTTGGCTGCGATAGTGATCGTTTCGCCGGTAGCCGGGTTACGGCCCTGGCGTGCTGAACGCGATTTGGTGCCGAATGAGCCGAAGCCCGCAATGGCAACCTTGCGCCCTGCGTCGAGCTCAACCGCGATAATCCCCTCGCCGGGTTCCGACGAAAAGATCGCGTCGACTACCTCAGCAGCCTTGGCCTGGGTCAGGTCCGCCTTCTTGGCGAGTTTCTTCGCCATCTCCGTTTTGTTCATCCACCCCTCCTAGAGGTTCGAAACTGTCGACGGTCCATCGCCGTCACAGAGAACGATAACCAAGAACGTCAATGAATTGGGGGATATCGCGATATCTGGGCCTAGCGACCCAACCGCCCGATAGCATCGTTTAGACGCCGGGAGGGAGACCACACAGTGATGCGGACGCTTCTTCGGATGCAGCGGTCGATCGATGATCTTGATCGGCCGTTGCCGAGCGGATTCCGCATCGACCAATACCAGCCGAGTGTGGACCACGAGCGCATCCCCGATGTCTTCGGATCGGCCTTCGACAAAGAAGCCTGGTCGACGACTGGGATGCATTCGACGAGTTCGATCCCGACGGCGTCTACGTGGCAGTCGAAGGGGCATCCAACCACGTCGTCGGTTTCGCCATCTCCTTTCCGCGCACCGACTTCGGCTACGTCAGCGTCGTGGCGGTTACCCCTGCTTTCCGGCGGCGAGGTTTGGCGTCGGCGCTGGTCGCCACGGCCATCCGATACCTGCAAATACGCGGGTTGGAAGTCGTGCGGATCGATGCTTGGGAGGATTCGCCGCCCGCCGTGCTCTGTTACGAGAGTCTCGGCTTCGAGGTTTATGAGGTCAGGCGAGAAGAAGATGACAGCTGATCGGTGACGGGCAGGCCATGGGAAATGCCCTCTGGTTTGTAGCATCGGGGCGAAAGACTGCACACAAAGAGGAACTTTGAAGGGAGCCGCGCATGCAACGAAACTGGGCGCTCTATTTGGCCAACCGGATGTGGCGATTGCATCCTGGCGTGCGGAGCGACGATGAGTTGACTCCGGGAGAGCGCGCCGCCGATCGACTTCGCAACGGCATGGGTTCGTGGACATTCGTGTTCACCGCGTTGGTTTTCCTGGCGGTCTGGATGGGGTTCAACCGGAATGCCGGATTCGACCCTTTTCCGTTCATCCTTCTCAACCTGGTTCTGTCCTGTATCGCTGCCCTCCAGGGGGCTGTGTTGCTGATCGCTGCTCGCAGGGCCGATCAGATTTCGGCCGAACTTGCGCTGCACGACTACAAGACCAACAGCGAAGCTCTGGATCTCATCCGCCAACTCCAAGCGACCACTACTGAAATCCAGGAGGAGCTCGCAACGCGCGGACCCCTGGGCCATCACAACGGCCAGAACCCGGCGCCTAATCAACCGACCTGAGCGCATCTTGTGGCAGGTCATGTACCAGTTGCTGCCACAATGAGTACGTGATCATCGACTGCGCTATCTACGACAACGGAATTCGAAGGTCGGGTGACAGGCCGACCAAGGGCGCACGGGAAGCAGCGTCGGACCCAGGATCGTTTGTGTGGATCGGCCTTTACGAACCCACGACGGATGAGTTCGCTTCCGTGCGCGAGGAGTTCGATCTTCACGAGCTCGCCGTCGAGGACGCCATGAAAGCGCATCAGCGGCCAAAACTCGAGGTATACGACAACACCATCTTCGTCGTACTGAAGACGGCGCGGTATATGGACGTCGAAGAGGAAATCGAGTTTGGCGAGATCCTTCTTTTCATCGGGGATAACTTCGCCGTGGTTGTTCGTCACGGCGAAGCCAGCGGACTCATCGAAGCGCGACATAGCCTCGAGCGTGACCCGGACCTGCTGAGCCTCGGACCGTGCGCGGTGCTACACCGGGTAATGGACCGCGTCGTCGACGACTACGTCCCGGTCGTTGACGGACTCGGCAAAGACATCCAAGAGGTCGAAAAGGACGTCTTCTCTACCGAGTGGAGCAATCCCGCCGAACGCATCTACTTCCTCAAGCGCGAGGTCCTCGAGTTCCAGCAGGCGGTCGCCTCTCTTATCGATCCACTCAATCGGCTGGGACGGGGGTTCTTCGATGTGATCCCCGGCGAAATGCGGGAGTACTTCCGGGATGTCTACGACCACGTCCTACGCCTCTCGGATCAGGTGTCCGCCTATCGTGATCTCCTCACCAGCGTGCTCGAGGCGAACCTCACTCAGGTGAGCGTCCGCCAGAACGAGGACATGAGAAAGATCTCAGCGTGGGTCGCGGTGGCCGTGGTACCGACTCTTATCGCCGGCGTGTTCGGCATGAACTTCCA
>JAHEDJ010000089.1 GCA_024641325.1 bacterium
GACGAGTTCTTCGGAGGGAGCCACCAATCCCCGCTCCCCCACGAACTGCGGCACGAATTCGAAGGTCTCAAGTACTTCGATCTCGATGAAGGTCTCGACCTTCTGCTCGAGCTCCATCCTGAAGAACCGACCCCGGTCGAGATCGGTACCTCGGATGGTCAAGTCAGGACCTACTTCCGGGCGGGCAAGATCAAGTTCGAAATCGACGGCGAACCGGTCGAACTGACCGCGCTGCGAACTCCCGGGCACCCCGGGTATTTCCTCCCCTTCCGTGACGGAACGTCCGGTCATGAGACCTACGGAGCCGGCAGATACCTGGATCTCGAGGACCCTGTGGACGGGAAACTCCAGGTCGATTTCAACCTCGCCTACAACCCCTATTGCGCCTACTCGGACGGCTACTCCTGCGCTCTGCCACCTCATGAAAACTGGCTAACGGTCCCGATCCGTGCCGGCGAGAAGGCTTACAAGTAGCAACGGTTGAACCCCTGCTACCAGGCCGTCGACCGTCGGTCCGGGATCCGTTCGGTGATTAGTCCTGGCCCGGGTGACTACTGCGGCTCCGCCGATCGGAGAACCGCCGGTTGGAACTGGAGTCCGGGCTCACCCAAGAAACTTCTCTATCGCCCGGATCATGTGACCCGCGTGGGTGAGGGGGGCCTCGTGGCGGGCGCCGACCAGCTCGACTACCTCCGGATCGTGTAGCAGTGAGGTCAGCTCGTATTGCAGCTCCGCGAACATCAACTGATCCTCCGTGTTGATGATCACCAACGCCGGTTGGCGGAGTTTGCCGATCCAGGGGCGAGCGTTGAACCGATTCACGGCGGAGCCTGCCATCCAATACAGATCCGGGTCATGGTTCTGGTGCTGCTCGTAGAACCATCGGAAGTGTCTTGGCAGCACCGCCCCGACATTCACCAGATACGCGGTTCTGGCCCGTGAGACTTCCGATCGGCTCAGACGACTGAAGCCCCGAGCCACCACGATCACGAACCCCCCAACAAGCCGCTCGATGGTCGATCGCGCAGGTCCGGCAGATGTCCCGGCCAGAATGAGTTTGTCCACCCGATGAGGGTGACGGTGCGCTAGTTCGAGGGCTGCCAAACCGCCCATCGAGTAACCAGCAACGTGCGCTCGATCGATTCCCAGCGCGGTCATGATCCCGGCCAGATCGTCGGCAATGTCGGCGATTTCGTAGCGATGACGCAGCTGGTCGGACTTCCCCGTGTTACGGCTGTCCGGCACGATCACCCGATATTTCGCCGCCAGCCTGCCGATCAGCTTCCACCAGACAACGAGGCTGTGGTCGCCCCATCCGTGCACGAGGAACAGGGCAGGAGCATCGGCGTTACCGGCCTCCCGGACGAAGAACTCGTTGTCTCCGACGAACACCGATCGGCCGGGAAGACGCAAAGGATGTTCCTGGGCCTCCGGCGGTTTGGGCTTCGGCTCAGGGCCAAACACCCTCCAACCGAGCCACATGAAGAGGAGCCGCTTCAGCCACTGCTTCATGGCCGGCCGTCCAATGCGTCTCTGGCGAAAACGAACTCCTCTACCGGCTCTCCGGCGATCAGGTGCTCCTGGATGATCCGCTCCATCACCGTGGTTGTGACCGAGCGGTACCACACACCGTCCGGATAAACGACGGCGATGGGTCCTTGCTCGCAGATCCGCAGGCAGTCGGCCTTGGTCCGCAGGGCGATCGATCCGCCCTCGGGGGCATCCGCGGGAGCGGGCTGATCCGTGAATCCGCGCCACCGTGGTGGGGGGCTCGCCAGTTCCAGGTCCTTCATCCGTCGCTTGGTGTAGGTCCAGACCTCCGACGACTCCTCGAACGTCGAACAGCGGGGAGATGTTTGCTCGGCGCACAGAAACAAATGCCGCCGCAACCCTCCGATTGACAGAGCTGAAGCGATCCTTTCGAGACGTTCGTTGAGGTATGGAGCGCGATCGGTCATTGGCAGCTCACGATACCGGGTCGACCTGATGGCTACGTCGGGTCTCCGGTATGAACGAGAGCATCCCGGCAGCAAGGATCATTATCGCTCCGGTGATGAAGAACCCTGCGGTGAAGGCCCCGGCATCGGCCACAGCACCGAGAGCGAGCGGACCCACCACGAAACCGAGGTCTCCGGCCATCCGGTAGACGCCGACTGCGGAACCCTCTGCTCCCTCCGGTGCCAGATCTCCGACCATCGTCGGCGGGGCGATGCTGGCGAGGCCGGAAGTGAGGCCGAATACCATCGAGACGATGAGCAAGCCCGTGAACGAATCAAATAGGCCGTATCCGGCCGTGGCTACGCCGGCGGTCGTCAATCCGATCATGGCCACCGGTTTACGTCCGACGGTGTCGATGAATCGGCCGGCCGGGTTGACTATGAGCAGGTTGGTCAGGGCCGAGACCGACAGCAGGATGCCGATGTCGCCTGCCCCGAAGCCGAGCGATTGTTCGGCGTACAGCGGCAGGAGTGTCACCCGGGCGCCGGCTCGCATGAACATCATCGAGAACCCCACCAGCATCAGAGCTACATAGGAGGGCGAGCGGATCAGCCGTCCGGCAGCCGAGAACACCTGCCTTGCGCTGGTTCCGCGGGAGGGAAGATCCTCGATGAAGAACCAGGCCATGATGGATACGGTGCCGGCCAGCACCGAGTATGCCCAGAACGGAGTCCTGAAGTCGCCGAGTTCTGCGAGGAACCCGCCTACTAATGGCCCGATGGCGACACCAACGAGCAGCCCGGTCTGGAAGGCTGCGGTGGCGCGTCCGAGGCGTTCCTTCGGTGTTACCTGCAGCAGATACTGAAAGGCCGTCGTGGCGAATATCGCCGACCCGATACCTTCGATGAATCGCGAACCCAGCAACACGGCGTAGTTGGGAGCGAGGGCTGCGGTAACGCTCGACACGGCGAGGAGCGCTGTTCCGAACACGGTGACTCTTCGCGCGCCCCACCGATCACCGGCGACGCCGCCGAGCACACTGAAGAACAGCCGGGCAACCGCAAACCCTGTGATCAGAGCTCCCGCCGCGGTGTAGGAGACGCCGAACTCCAACGCATACAACGGAAGAATCGGCGCAACGAGGGTGAGCCCTGTCATCACGAAGCCGACACCGATGGCGATGACCCAGACCTGACGGGAGACGGCGGAAGGCATGGCCGACCAGTGTAGGAGGGCGCTCGCTCAGCTCAGAAGGCGAATACCGTTCCCGGGAACGATCGAACCGATCACGGCCGACACCTCCGTGCGCTCGGCCTGCAGAGCGGCGAGCAGGAAGTCGAGGCGATCTGCATGGACGGCAATCAACAACCCGCCGGAGGTCTGCGCGTCCGCCAGCACCTCGCGCAACGGGGAGCCCACCCGACCGAAATCGACCTTCGAGGAGATCGTCTTCAAGTTTCGCTTGGAACCGCCGGGAAGCAGGCCCTGTTTCGCCAGGTCGAGCACTCCATCGATCAGCGGCACGGCACCGACATGTACTTCCGCTCCGACTCCGGCGGCATCGATCATTTCGCCCAGGTGCCCGAGCAGGCCGAACCCGGTTACATCGGTTGCAGCACTGACGCCGACGGAGGTCATGGCCCGTGAAGCACCCTCGTTCAACTGCGCCATCACCTCGATGGCGGCCCGTTGAACGTCGGGGTCGACCGAGCCTCTCTTTATGGCTGTCGCAATGATGCCCGTCCCCAGCGGTTTGGTGAGAACGAGCGCGTCGCCGGGTTGTGCGCCGGCGTTGGTGACGAGTCGATCCGGCTCAACGATTCCAGTCACCGCGAATCCGTATTTGGGCTCCGGATCGTCGATCGAATGGCCCCCGACGATGGTGCAGCCTGCGGTTTCCATCACGCTCGCACCACCTGCGATGACTTCTTCGAGGAGGTCGAAAGACAGGGTTTCGCGCGGCCAACCGACTAGTTGCAGCGCGGTGAGCGGCGTTCCACCCATTGCGTACACGTCGGAGAGGGCGTTCGCAGCCGCGATCCGTCCCCAGTCGTAGGGGTCGTCCACGACCGGCGTGAAGAAGTCGACCGTCTGTACCAGGGCGGTCCCTCCGGGCGCGACGTAGACGGCCGCATCATCGTTGGTTTCGAGGCCGACCAGGAGATCCGGATGGCGGGTGACCGGTGAGTTACGCAAACGGCGCAGAACCTGCGCCAGCTCGTCAGAACCGAGCTTGCATGCTCAGCCGCTGCCGTGGGAATACTGCGTAAGACGCGGTATCTCGCTCATCACTTCACCCCCTTTCGGGTTGGCGAATCGCGAATCGCGAATCGCCAGTCAGCGTGACAGTTTTGCAGGCTTACAGAGATCCGCGGTCATTCAACCCTGTTCACGGTCTCCGGTCCTTGAGAAGCTGAACATGTCATGTCGCCATTTCGCCGCGCTCGGGGCTCTCCAATAATGAGAGGAGAGTCGAAGGTGCAGGTAGACGATGAGCAAGCCTTCACTCGTTTCGTCAAAGAGACGGAACCGCGGCTCTCTTATGCGCTGGCCGCCGCCTACGGGCCCGAAGTTGGGGCAGACGCGGCGGCCGACGCACTCACATATGCCTGGGCGAACTGGGAGAAGATCAGAGTCATGGACAATCCGGCCGGCTATCTGTACCGGGTCGGCCAGAGCCGGTCCCGGTACTATCGACGACCGCGCCTGCTGTTTCCGGGAGTGGCACCCCCGGACGTTCACGACATCGAACCCGGATTGCCCGGCGCACTCGACTCGCTCACCCGCAACCAGCG
>JAHEDJ010000090.1 GCA_024641325.1 bacterium
GCTATCGCTTGAAGTTCTTCAGGAACCTCGCCGAGAGATGCAACAGCCGCGATCTCTGCTCCCACCGCCCGCCCGGCTTCGGCCAGATCCGCGCCGAGAGCCTTGAGTTGTATGACCCCCGGGACGTTGAAGTCGATGTCCGGAATGTCGAAGTTGATGACCGGGATCCTCGGCAGAGGGATCTCGACTCGATCCACCTGCGCCTGCAATGCATTTGCTTGAGCGGCAACCGCGTCTCTCGTCCTGCCGACGAAGGCTCCGATCGTCTCCAGCCCTTGTGAAGCGGCGCTGAAGTCGAGTTTTACGGCCTCAACCCTCTCCGCCATTGCTGAGCTGTATTCATCCGTTGCCTCCCTGATGTCTCCTATCGCAGTCCATGTGGCGAAGATGACCACAAGGGCGATCAACAGCGGAGAGAACAGGCGGAGGAGGATCAGTACACCGCGAATCCTGATGAGCATTTGAGTCCGTCCTTTGCCGATCGTCGTGAGGAACGTAGTCGGGGCGGGTCGGCGTTGGGTCCGGGTTGTCGATATCGTGTCTCAACGTGCGACAATGGGGTTCGCAGCGGAGAGCGACGCGGTCCCCGGCCAGAGGCTCATAGCCTGTGGTTGCCGTCCGCCCCTCTGTGTTGAGACGGGCTGTAGCGCAGCTTGGTAGCGCACCTGCTTTGGGAGCAGGGGGTCGCCGGTTCGAATCCGGCCAGCCCGACGGTTGCTCGGATCTCTGATCCGAGCAAATTGGAGTTGGCACTACCAACTCCCGCTTGATAAATCGGAGAGATCCGGGTTAGTTGAATTCGCGAATCGGCCGGAGTTTGGCGCAAGCCAAACTCCAACCCGCCGACTTGTCGGCGGGCGGCGACTCGCTACTCGTTACTCGTGATTATCCTTGCGGACGCATTCGCGGGTGTAGCTCAATGGTAGAGCTCCAGCCTTCCAAGCTGGCTATGAGGGTTCGATCCCCTTCACCCGCTCGGCTATGAAGACGGTGGGCCGTCCTGATAGCAACGCGGTAGCGACCTGTGCCCCTGTAGCTCAGTGGACAGAGCAGGAGCCTTCTAAGCTCTTGGTCGGGGGTTCGAATCCCTCCGGGGGCGCTTCCGCCACATGGTGGCCGTAGCTCAGCTTGGTTAGAGCACCTGGTTGTGGTCCAGGATGTCGCGGGTTCGAATCCCGTCGGTCACCCCAAGTCGGGCGCCGCGCGCGCCCGTTCGTCAGCTGAGGAGCAGCATTGAACACGACCATGACCGACGCGGGACCTTTCGAGAAGCTCGTCACCGTCCAGATACCAGAGGCCGACATCGACAAAGCGAAGTCGACGGTCGCCCGCAAACTTTCCCGGGATCTGAAGATTCCGGGATTCCGACCGGGGAAAGCCCCTCGTCCGGTAGTCGAGGCCACCGTCGGCGCCGACCGGCTTCGGTCTGAGGCCATCGAGGAGGTGCTGCCTTCAGCGGTCACTGATGCCCTCGAGGAACTCGAGCTCGAACCCGCCGCGACGCCTGCGGTGGAGAACATCCGTGATATTGACGAAGGCGTTGAAGTCGATGTCAAAGTCACCCTGTGGCCGATCCTCGAGTTCGCTCCCGACTACGACGGAAGGACCGTCGAAGTCACCGCCCCCGACGTAACCGACGAAGAGGTGAACGAGAACGTCGATCGGATGCGTGATCAGTTCGCCGAGTTGGAAACCGTCGGGCGAGCAGCATCGACCGGGGACTACGTGAGCATCAATTTGTCTGCGACTCAGGACGGTGAGATCGTTGAGGAGGCCGCAGCCGAAGATCTTCTGTATGAGATTGGTTCGGGATCCTTCATCGAGGGTATAGACGCCGAACTTGCCGGATGCTCGGCTGGTGAGATCGTTTCGTTCGATGGGCCACTCCCGGACGGGTTTGGTGACAAGGCCGGTCAAGCGGTGACGTACCGGCTGCTCGTCAAAGAGGTGAAGCAGAAGAAGCTGCCCGACATGACCGACGAATGGGTCGATGACGTCACCGAGTTCGCCACGGTGGAAGAAATGACCGGATCACTGCGCGCTCGCATACGGCAGATGAAGCTGAATTCGGTCAACAACGAGTTCCGGGTCAAGCTGCTCGATCTTCTCGCCGACGAAATGGAAATCGAGATTCCAGAGGCAATCATCGACGGCGAGATGGAGTCGATCTTCCATTCTTTCTCGCACCGTCTGGAAGAACAGAAGATTTCGATCGCCGATTACCTCCAAATCACCGGACAGGATCAACAGGCTTTCATCGACGATCTCAATAGCCAGGCCAACCGCAACGTGAGGACCAATCTTCTGCTCGACGCCGTTGTCAAGCATTCGAATATCGAGGTAGAAGATGAGGAATATGCGGAACTCATCGGTGCGCTGGCCACACAGACGGGTTCTGAAACCGATGAATTGATCGCCCGGTTCGCGGAGACGAACCAGGAGAAAGAGCTGCGCAGTGATATCCTGAGGCGTAAGGCGCTCGACGCGCTGCTGAAAGCTGCCGTAGCCGTAGATAGTGAAGGCAACCCAATCGACTTGTCACCCAGTGAAGAATCGGTAGAGGATTCCGGTGACGAGCCTTCTGACGAAGAGCCCTCGGAGGCCGTAGATGACGAATGAGAACTACCTCGTACCGACCGTTGTCGAGCAGACGAGCCGCGGTGAACGCGGCTACGACATCTACAGCCGCCTCCTGAAAGATCGGATCATCTTCCTCGGGACGCCCATCGACGACACCGTCGCCAATCTCATCATGGCGCAGCTCCTCCACCTCGAATCCGAGGATCCCGACAAAGACATCTTCATCTACATCAACTCGCCGGGTGGTTCGATCACATCGCTCTTCGCCATCTACGACACCATGCAGTACATCAAGCCCGACGTCAGTACCGTTTGCATGGGGATGGCAGCCTCGGCAGCAGCGGTGATTCTGGCCGGCGGAGCCAAGGGCAAGCGTTTCGGGCTTCCGCACAGCCGGGTCATGTTGCACCAGCCGCATGGTGGAGCCTCGGGACAGGCGACGGATATCGAGATTCAAGCCAAGCTGATCATGCAGATGCGTGAGCAACTCAACCAGATCCTTGCGGATCACAGTGGGCAAGATGTCGAGAAGGTGGCCGACGACACGGATCGAGATTTCTGGTTGCTCGCCGATGAAGCCGTCGAGTACGGCGTGATCGACGCGCTGTTGACCAGGCGAGAGTTGACCGCGGTAACGGAAGAGAGCTGATCGCATATGGCGAAATTCGGTGAAGGTGGCGAACTTCTGAAATGCAGCTTCTGCGGTAAATCCCAGAAGCAGGTCCGCAAGCTGATCGCCGGCCCCGGCGTATACATTTGCGACGAATGCATCGATCTCTGCAATGAGATCATCGAGGAGGAGTTCGCCGGCACCGAGGAACTGGATTTCACCGAACTGCCCAAGCCAACGGAAATCCTCTCGTTCCTCGACGACTACGTCGTCGGTCAAGAACGCGCCAAGAAGGTCCTGTCTGTAGCCGTCTACAACCATTACAAGCGGGTACGGGCCGGACTCCAGCTTCGCGACGAGGTGGAGCTGCAGAAGTCGAACATCATGCTCATCGGGCCAACCGGATGTGGAAAGACACTGCTGGCTCAAACGCTTGCCCGCATGCTCAACGTGCCGTTTGCCATTGCCGACGCCACCGCGCTCACCGAGGCGGGCTACGTGGGCGAGGATGTCGAGAACATCCTCCTCAAACTCATCCAGGCCGCCGACTACGACGTCAAGAAGGCTGAGACCGGAATCATTTACCTCGATGAGGTCGACAAGGTCGCTCGCAAGGCAGAGAACCCCTCGATCACCCGGGACGTGTCGGGTGAAGGCGTTCAGCAGGCATTGCTCAAGATTCTCGAGGGAACTGTGGCCGCGGTACCACCACAAGGTGGGAGGAAGCACCCCCATCAGGAATTCATTCAAATAGACACCACAAACATCCTGTTCGTCGTTGGTGGCGCCTTTGCCGGCCTCGCTGAAATCATCGGCAATCGTATCGGCAAGCGCGCCATCGGCTTTGGAGCCGACATCAAGACGCGCGAAGAGACCAACGATTCCGAACTGATGGAGAAGGTCCTTCCGGAGGACCTCATGAAGTTCGGCCTGATTCCGGAGTTCATCGGCCGTCTGCCGGTCGTGGCCACCGTTGATGAGCTTGATCGTGATGCCTTGATCGAAATCCTCGTGGAACCGAAGAACGCGCTCACCAAGCAGTATGCCCGTTTCTTTGAACTCGACGGCGTCGAGCTCGAGTTCACGCCCGGTGCACTGACGGCAATCGCCGACCTGGCCCTGAATCGCGGAACTGGCGCCCGCGGGTTGCGGGCGATTCTCGAAGGAGTCCTGCTCAACACCATGTTCGAGCTTCCGTCTCGGTCAGACATAGGTCGGGTCGTCATCGATGAGGACGTTGTGCGCAAACAGGTGAGCCCGACCCTCGTTCCGCTTCCCGATATGGACGAACCGCAGGAGCGGTCCGCGTAGGCGCAGCAAGCGGCGGCTCCTCTTTTTCTCCCTCGCTAGGAGCGGGGGAGATTTCTTTTGGCCGGTAGGGCGACCCGCGGTAGGTCTTGTGGGCAGACCGGTAGACGGTCGACTGTTTTGCCCTCGCGTTCCGAGGAGTCGGAATCGCCTACAGCTATAGGTCCTGCGACCCATGGCTAGTCACTGTTATTGCTGCTTGAATAGCATCTGGAGA
>JAHEDJ010000053.1:0-13681 GCA_024641325.1 bacterium
TAGACGAAAACCCTCACCGGGGCGAAGCGCCGCGCCACCATCCTGGGCCATAATGGCACCAGTCTGATTCTGGAGCGCGATGGCTGAAAACCTGAAGATGTATCTCGGCGGTGAATGGACGGAGGGGACTGGTGAGGACACTCACGAACTGATCTCTCCTGTGACCGGGGAGCACATCGCCACGGTTCCGCTCCCCTCCCAATCCGACATCGATCGGGCTGTGCGGGCTGCTCGTGAGGCCGCGGACGAGATGCGCCACTGGTCGGCGTTCGAACGAGCAGCTCTTTGTCTCCGGATCGCAGCGGCCATCGAGCCGCTCGAAACGGAGATCGCCAGGATTCAGACCCTCGAGCAGGGCAAGCCCTATCACGCGGAGTCGCTGGCCGACATAGAGGAAGCGAACCAGTACTTCTACAACGCCGCAGAAGACGTGAAGCGGCTATCCGGGGAGGTGATCCCCACTTCTGATCGCACCAAGCGCATGTTCACATTTCACCGACCCGTCGGTGTGTGGGCCGCCATCACGCCCTGGAACTTCCCGGTAACGATCCCCCTGGAATACATTGGTCCCGGCCTCGCCACCGGTAATTCGGTCATCGTGAAGCCACCCGAGTTCACCTCGTGGGCCCTACTGAAGCTGGCGGAAGCATTCGATGAAGCCGGAGTCCCGAAGGGTGCCGTCTCGGTCCTACCAGGCAACGGCCGCGTAGGGGAGGCGCTGGTCACACACGACGGCATCGATGCGATCGGATTCACCGGGTCATCTGCAACCGGGAAACGGATCATTGCCCAGATGGGTATCAAGCGATCAATCATGGAGATGTCGGGCAACGGGCCCACAATCGTTACCGGTGACGCCGATCTCGAGAGGGCAGCGTCCCTGGCCGTTTACGGCGCCTATTACAACGCCGGCCAGGTGTGCTGTGCAACGGAGCGCGTCATCGTCCTCGACGAGGTACACGACGAGTTCGCCGAATTGGCCGTCAAGGCCGCCGCCGCCGCCAGGCTCGGTGATCCCTTCGACGAAGAGACGACCATGGGACCGCTGAACAACGAGCCGACGGCATCCAAGATGGATCGCCACCTGGCCGACGCCCGCGACCGGGGAGCCGAAGTGTTGGTGGGCGGAGGGAGAGCGCCCGGATATCCGACCGATCTCTACTACGACTTCACGATCGTCGACAACGTTCCCGAAGCCAGCGCCCTTTCGCAGGAGGAATCGTTCGGCCCGGTGCTGCCCATACTGCGTGCAGCCGACGACGCCGATGCAGTGGCGATCTCCAACCGATCCCGATTAGGCCTCCAGGCCGCGGTGTTCACGCAAAGCCTTTCCAAAGCATTCTGGTATGCCGACCGGATTCGCTCGGGCACCGTGGTGATCAACGACTCAACGGACTTCTGGGAGACGTTCCAGCCATTTGGCGGAGCAGCCGGAACGGACACCGGTTGGGGTCGAGGCAGAATCACAGAGTTCACAGATCTGCAAACGGTCGTCTTCGACATCGGGAGCGCAGAGTGACCACGCCGGCCGTCGGCATCCGGGGAGTGACCAAGCGGTTTGGCGACGTTGTAGCCGTCGACAACATCGACCTCGATATCACAGATGGTGAGTTCTTCTCGCTGCTCGGCCCGTCGGGATGCGGGAAAACGACGACGTTGCGCATGATCGCCGGACTCGAATATCCGACCGAGGGCAGCATCACCATCCACGGCGAAGAGATGGGGCTGCGGCCGCCCAACAAGCGGCCGGTCAACACCGTATTCCAGTCGTACGCGCTCTTTCCGCACATGACGGTCGCAGGCAACGTCGCATTCGGACTCCAGATGCAGAAGATCTCGGAAGATGAGACGAACCGGAGAGTCGGGGAGGCAATCGATCTCGTTCGATTGTCGGGAATGGAGAATCGCCGACCGGGGATGCTCTCGGGCGGTCAACAGCAACGGGTTGCCCTCGCCAGGGCACTGGTCAATCGACCCGAAGTCCTCCTGCTGGATGAACCACTGGGAGCGCTGGATCTCAAGCTGCGCCAGGCTATGCAACTCGAGCTCAAGGAGATTCAGCGCGAAGTAGGTATTACGTTCGTCTACGTGACTCACGATCAGGAGGAGGCCCTGACCATGTCCGACCGTATCGCGGTGATGAACGACGGACAACTGCTCCAGGTGGCACCTTCTGAAGAGATCTATGAGCGACCCAACACCCGATTTGTCGCCGAGTTCATCGGGGAGACAAACCTGATCACCGGCACTGTTTCAGAACCCGGAGTCGTGAAACTGGAGGACGGCAGCCTCGTAAGAGCTCGAACCCACTCGGCTGCCGGGACCGCGGTCACCCTCAACTTGCGACCCGAGAAGATCGACTTGCACAACACTGAGGAGACAATCCCGGAGCACTTCAACAAACTCTCCGGAACGATCTCCCGCAGGCTCTACTTCGGCGACTCACTCTTCTACGAAGTCAACTTCGGACACACGATCGTAGATGCTCGCGAAGAGAATCGACCCGGCCGCCAGCGATTTGAGGAAGGCGCACCCATCGTCGCTGCTTTCCACCCGGACTCGGCCCAGGCATTGACCGAATGACCGCCAAAGCGGACGGGCCCGTCACTGCCGAGTTGGAGGCTAGGGCCGAAAAGGCAGAGTCGCGGCGCGGCCTCTTCCTAGCCCTGCCGTCGTACATCTACCTCTTGTTTTTGTTCGCCCTGCCGCTCGTGATCATCGGCGTGTACTCGTTCGCGAGCCGGTCCCGGACCGGTATGCCCAAGCTGGAGGCATGGAATCTCGACTCGATCACCAAGCTGTTCACAGACGATCTAGTTCGCTCGATCTTTGCTCGCTCGCTGATCGTGGCCGTCCTCACAACCACCTTCTGCTTGCTGGTCGGGTATCCGTTCGCTTATTACATCGCCACGAGATCCGAGAAGATGAGAAACCTCCTTCTGGTTTTTGTGATGATTCCCTTCTGGACGAACTTCCTCGTGCGCACCTACGCATGGAGGGTCCTGCTAGGCGAGGACGGTCTAATCACCGAGTTGGGTAGATTCCTGAACCTCTGGGATTCCATGCTGTTCACCTTGCCGGCCGTGTATATCGGTTTGATCTACGGGTTCCTGCCGTTCATGGTGTTGCCGCTCTATGCCGCAATCGAGCGTCTCGATTGGTCGCTGATCGAAGCCGCGCGCGATCTATACGCCTCAGGGTGGGAAGCCTTCCGGAAGGTCACGCTGCCACTCACCAAGCAGGGAATCATCGCCGGGTCGATCCTCGTCTTCATCCCCAGCCTCGGCGCCTACGTCACGCCGGACATCCTGGGCGGAGCCAAGACGACGCTCATCGGCAATTACGTGGTCAATCAGTTCTTGACCGCCCGCAACTGGCCGCTCGGGTCCTCGGTCTCGATGGCCATCATGGTGGTCATGCTGATCGCCACAATCTGGTACTTCCGGTCTGGGGCGAAGACGTTATGACCGCCCGCCAAAGCACCACACTCACGCGGCGGCTCGACCGGTTCCTAACCGGTCATGCCTGGCTGGTGTACCTGTTCTTCTACCTCCCGATCCTCGTCTTGATCGTCTTCTCCTTCAACGAGAGCCGGTTCTTCACGTGGGAAGCGTTATCGCTGCGCTGGTACCGCCAGATGTTCGCCAACGACAACCTGATGGCGGCGCTATGGGTATCTCTGCAGGTGGCGACGATTTCGACCATCGTGTCGACCGTGTTGGGCACGGCTGCGGCGCTTGCACTCGAGCGGTACAAACGCTGGCTCGGCAAGCGCACATTCGATGCGCTTTTGTATCTGCCGGTCATCATTCCGGATGTGACCATGGCGGCCATGTTGCTCGTCTTCTTCACCTCTCTAGGCCAGCAGCTCAGTATCACGACCATCGTGCTCAGCCACATCGCCTTCAACATCTCCTTCGTCTCGATCGTCGTACGCGCCCGCCTGGCCAACCTCGACCCTTCGCTGGAGGAAGCCGCGGCCGACCTGTACGCCGGTCGGTGGCAGGCCTTTCGCAAGGTGACGCTTCCACTGATCATGCCCGGCGTGCTCGGCGGAGCGTTGCTGGCACTCACTCTGTCCCTGGACGACGTGGTGATCACCCAGTTCGTCAAGGGCCCGGACACTCTGCCAACCTTCGTCTTCGGACTCATCAAGAGAGGCGTAACGCCTGAGATCAATGCGGTATCGACACTGATGCTGACGGCGTCTGTAGTGCTCGTGCTGAGTTCACTAGCCTTGCAACGGAAGAAATAAGGAGGAGTCGGCAATGAGACGCATACTCGTGATCGCGCTGGCGCTAGCACTGTTAGCGGCCGCGTGCGGGGGGGACGACAGCTCCGAACTGGTTGACGCTGCTGCTGCGTGTGAAGTGGGAGAAGTTGACGGTGACCTGGACCTATACAACTGGTCCGAGTACATCGAGCCCGAATTGATTACCGCCTTCGAGGCAGAGTACGGCGTCGCGGTCAACGAATCGTTCTACGACTCGAACGAAGCGATGCTCCCCCAGATCGAGTCCGGCGGGAACGACTACGACCTGGTTGTGCCTTCCGATTACACCGTGACGATCATGTCTGAGGAAGGCCTGATCATCGCCCTCAACAAGGACGCGATCCCGAATCTGAGCAACCTCGATCCAGCCTTCACCGGGCTTCCCTACGACGAGAACGATGAATACTCGGTTCCCTACCAGTGGGGAACCAGCGGAATCGGCTACAGCTACGAGGTCGTTCCCGAGGACTGGGAAGTGAGTTGGGAAATCATCTTCGATCCGGATTTTGCCCCCGACGTGTCGGGAAGTATCTCGCTGCTCAACGACCCGCGGGAGACGTTAGGGATCGCACTCAAGTACCTGGGCTATTCGGTCAACACGACCGACCAGGGAGAACTCGATGAGGCCGTTGAGTTGATCCTGAGTGTCAAGGACCGCATCAAGCTATTCGATTCCGACCAATTCGAAGACCTGCTCGTTTCAGGTGAAACCACGGTCTCACACGGCTGGTCGGGCGACTTCTTCGCCGCATTCGACGAGGCGTCTACCGACGACTACGACGCCTATGAAGACTTCGGCTACGGGATCCCGAAGGAAGGGGCCGTGGCCTGGGTCGACACGATGGCCATCCCGATTACCGCCGATGCGCCGTGCACGGCACACACGTTCATCAACTTCATCCTCGACGCCGAGAACGGGGCCGCGTTGACGAACTTCAACTTCTACGCAAGTCCGAACGCCGCGTCGGAGCCGTTCGTCGATCCCGAGATACTCGAAGATGAGACGATCTACCCGCCCGACGATGTGTTCGAGCGCCTGGAGTTTCTGGCGGACACCGGCGACTTCGAGACCAACTACTCGGACGCCCTCAACGAAGTGAAGAGCTAGAGGTTGTTTGGGGGCGGCTTCAGCCGCCCCCAAACACCAGCCATTAGCCATTAGCCATGCCTTCAATGAAGTCTCGGAAGCTGCGGGTTCTGAAGGCTCTTGTGGAACACTCTGAGGGGGCGCTCAGCGAGCCAGTAGACGAGCCGAACTTGGAGTAAGCAATGCCTCGCGACCCCCGATTCGATGTCCTCTTTGAGCCCGTCCGCATCGGGCCGGTGACTGCGCCCAACCGCTTCTACCAGGTTCCACACTGCACGGGCATGGGATACCGACGACCGCAGACCCTCGCCGCGCTGCGCGGGGTCAAGGCCGAGGGCGGCTGGGGCACCGTCTGTACGGAGTACTGCTCCATCCACCCTTCATCCGATGACGAGCCTTACCCGTCGGCATCCTTGTGGGACGACCAGGATGTGAGCGCGCTGGCAATGACCGTCGAGGCCATCCACGCCCACGGCGCACTTGCAGGTGTAGAGCTGTGGCACGGCGGCGCCGCCAGCGCCAATCACTATTCCCGCGAGGCACCGCTTGGGCCGACCAGCCGGCCGGCGGGAGTGTGGAATCCGGTGCAAACGCGCGCGATGGACAAGTCCGACATCCGCGACCTGAAGCGCTGGCACCTCGAAGCCGCCCGCAGGGCCCAGCGTGCCGGCTTCGACATCGTCTACGTGTATGCAGCCCACTGGTATCTCATTCGTCAGTTCCTGCTCCCATCGAACCAGCGCGACGACGAGTACGGCGGGTCGCTGGAGAACCGCGCCCGCCTGTTGCGCGAACTCATCGAGGAGACGAAGGAAGCTGTGGGCGACACCTGCGCGATCGCGGTGCGCTTCTCCGCCAGCATCGGCGGGCCCGACCATGATCAAGACACGTCCGAGCCGCGCGAGATGATCCAGCTTCTCGGTGAACTGCCCGACCTATGGGATATCACAGTGCACGACTATTCATACGAGATGGGCACTTCGCGCTTCGTTCCCGAGGCCGGACTCGAGGCGACGATGTCCTGGGTGAAGAGCGTGACGACCAAACCGGTGGTCAGCGTTGGGCGTTTTACTTCTCCCGAGACGATGCTGCGCCTCGTTCGTCAAGGAGTGATGGACCTCGTCGGCGCGGCGCGCCCCTCAATCGCCGATCCGTTCATACCGCTGAAGATCGAAGAGGGGCGTGACGATGAGATCCGCGAGTGCATCGGCTGCAACATTTGCTACACCGGCGACCAGACGGGAACGCCGATCCGATGCACGCAGAATCCCACGATGGGAGAGGAGTGGCGCAAGGGATGGCACCCGGAATACATTCCTGCCAAAGGGTCCGACTCATCGGTCCTGATCGTCGGAGGCGGTCCGGCTGGTCTTGAAGCCGCGGTTGCCCTCGGCAAGCGGGGATACGATGTCACGTTGACGGAAGCACGCAGAGAGTTGGGCGGCCGGGTCACGCTCGAGTCCGCCCTGCCGGGATTGGCCCAATGGGCCCGGGTCCGTGACTGGCGCCTCACCCAGATCGGGAAACTGAGGAACGTCGATTTCTTCCTGGAGAGCGTTGTCGACGAGGCGCAGATCCTCGAGTTCGCTGCGGATCGGGTCGTGATCGCCACGGGGGCCAAGTGGCGCCGCGACGGCACCGGCCGCTGGCTGGAGGAACCGGTACCCGGCTGGGACGGCCCATCGGTCATTACTCCGGACGACATCATGGCCGGGGTCACACCGGACGGCCCCGTCGTCATCTACGACGACGACCACTACTACATGGGCGGTGTAATCGCCGAGAAGCTTCGACGAGAGGGGCTCGACGTCACACTTGTGACACCGGCCAATGAGGCCTCAACCTGGACCACGCACACCGAGGAGCAGCACCGCATCCAGGAGCGGATCCTGGGGCTGGGAATTGTGCTGGAAACCGGTACAACGCTGGCCGGCGTGAACGGAGACTCGGCACTATTGGAGTGCATCTACACCGGGATAACCCGTGAGGTCGCCGCGCAGAGCACCGTCATGGTCACCTCTCGGAGACCGCAGGATGATCTCTTCTACTCGCTGGTTGATCGTATCGATATCGAGCGGATCGGTGACTGCCTGGCGCCCGGGACTATCGCCACCTCGGTCTACTCAGGGCATCGATATGCGCGTGAGATGGACTCTCAATTGATAGTCCCGGTCCCTTTCCGGCGGGAATAGCAAACGACGCGGCCGGGGAGTTGTCGAGAGGCGCTCCCGCCATACGGAGGTTGCAGGTTATGGGTTCCAGCGCGTCGATGTTCTGCTGTGAACGGCCGCGACTCGACGATGAACTCCGAACCCGGAACCTTGGGCCTCAAACTCCTTACATTCTCACGCGCTGATTCATCGGGTCGTAGAAGGAGCGGATCGACGCAGTGGCGGGAATCCGCTCGCCGGCCACATCTATCTCGAAAGTGCCCGCCTCGAGCCACTCCTTCGTGACCCCGCCAGGGTAATTGAGATATCCCATCGCCAGGCTTCGATTCTCGACGTAGCTCCACATCCCGGAGCTGGTACGACCGACGAGTTGGCTATTCCGGTAGATGGGCTCATCGTGGTAGAGAAGCCTTTCCGGGTGCTCGAGCCGAAACTGGATCAGACGCTTCGTCCTCGGCAGCTCACGTTGTGCCAGCAAGGCTTGGCGACCTCTGAAGGACGCTTTCTCCCATCCGATCGCGAAGCCGAGCCCTGCCTCGAGCGGCGTGTCCTCGTCGGTGATGTCGTGGCCCCAGTGGCGGTATCCCGCCTCGAGCCGCAGCGTGTTCATCGCGTGATATCCGGCGTGCTTGAGTCCGAACTCATCGCCGATCCCGATTATGGCGTCGTACAGTGCCAGCGTTTCTTCCCATGGGACGTAGAGCTCCCACCCGAGTTCGCCTTCGTAGGTCATACGCATCGCCAGCACGTCGTGCCCGGCCACTTCGATACGTCGGGCGGTACCGAACGGGAACTCGTCGTTGGTCAATCCGGCCGTTGTCAGGGTGGTCAGCAGTGCTCGCGACTTCGGGCCCATCACGCCGAGCGTCGAGGTTTGGGCGGTGATGTCGGTTATGGTCACGTCGTAGTCGCGGCAACCGCGGCGGAGCCATGCAACGTCGCGAGTGCCGGCGGCGGCAGCCGTGACTACCAGGTATTCGTTCTCATCGATTCTGGTAACCGTGAGATCGGCCTCGATACCGCCACGATCATTACACCATTGCGTGTATGCAACTTTGCCGGCGGGAACATCCACCTCGTTCGTACAAATCTCGTTGAGAGCGGTTGCAGCATCCGGACCTTCCACCCGGAGCTTGACGAAGCAGGCCTGGTCGAACAGCCCGACCGCAGTCCGAACTGCGGTGCACTCAATCCCGGAGGCACTGAACCAGTTCTGCTTGCCGTAGCTGTAGTCGTAGACGCGTTCCTGCCCATCGAGTGCAAACCAGTTGGGTCGCTCCCAGCCGGCAACCTCACCGAAAACGGCTCCCGCCGCCTCGAGGCGGTCATGGATGGGAGACAAACGCTGTCCACGAGCACTCTCGTATTGACGGAACGGCCAATGCATGGCGTATAGGAGTCCGAGGCTCTCCGAGATCCGTTCCTGGAGGTACTCGGGTTTACCCTGGAATGGAAAGGCGCGCCGGATGTCGACGGACGATAGATCCATGGGTGGATGACCGTCGGCGATCCAGTCGGCGAGGACCCAGCCGACACCTCCGGCCGACTGCAGGCCCACCGAGTTGAAACCGGCAGCAACGAAACACCCGTCGACCTCCGGCGCTTCGCCGAGGTAGTACACACCGTCTGGAGTGAAAGCCTCCGGCCCATTGAAGAAGAGCTGGAGACCGCACTCGCCCAGCGCCGGAACGCGGTGAATAGCACGCTCGAAGATCGGGCCAACATGCTCCCAGTCCTCGGGCAGGGTCCCGAACGAAAAATCGCGTGGAATGCCGTCCAGCTTCCAGACCTTGCCCCGGGGCTCGAAGAAGCCGGCCATTATCTTGCCCGTCTCTTCCTTGAAATAGGTATAGCCGCCCGGATCGCGCAGCGTGGGCATGCCCGGCTCGACCCCATCGAGTGGCTCGGTGACGATGTAGAAATGCTCGCAGGCCTGGAGCGGAACGTTCACACCTATCGTGGCGGCGAGGTGGCGGGTCCATATACCACCCGCCAGGACGACGGTCTCGGCCTCGATGTAGCCCTGTTCGGTTTCAACTCCGACGACTCTGCCGTTCTTGCCTACCAGACTGGTAACGGCGACGCCCTCGACGACCCGTGCTCCGCGCGCCCTGGCCCCCTTCACCAGGGCCATAGTTGTGTCTACAGGGGAAGTCACTCCGTCGTGCGGGATATACAACGCTCCGACCAGGTCGTCGGTGTTGAGGAGAGGCCAGAGTTCCTTGGCTCGATCGAGGTCTATCACCTCCGTCTCGACATCAACGGTGGTCGCCATGGTTGCGCCACGCAGTATCTCTTCCCATCGTTCCTCATCGGCGGCAACTGAAATCGAGCCCGGCGTGCGCCAGCCCGTCGCTTGTCCCGTCTCGTCCTCGAGTTCTTCGAAGAGTCGTGCGGAGTAGGTAGCCAGCCTGGTGAGGCTATGGGAAGACTTGAGCTGGGAGACCAGGCCGGCGGCGTGCCAGGTGGTTCCCCCGGTCAGCGCCCCTTGCTCGATGATGGTGACATCTGTGATCCCGCGCCGGGTGAGGTGGTAGGCGACACTGCATCCGATGATGCCACCACCAATCACGAGGACCTGAGTGCGTTCGGGCACATTGGCGGTGTATCCGATTGGTGGCTCGAATGCTTGACTCACGGGTTGCCTCACCCCATCTCTGATTGACCTTCCGGCCTGATGCTTCGCCGGCTGCGCCGGATTGCGATGCTACCGGAAGGGTTCGGGCGTCGGGACCGCTGCCGGGCTCCCTCCCTACTAACGGCTCAGTAGAAATAAGATCGCAAACTTCCTAAGCTTCAGCCCGACGGTCCGGGCAAACTACCGGACTCAATGCATAGGGGAGGACACAATGACTCTGCGCCGTCTTATCGCGCTAACCGTACTGGCCTTGATCGTCGTGCTATCTGGCTGTGGGGGCGGAGCCGCCACAGAGATCGACGCCAACCTGAAGGAATTCGCCTTCGATCCGACTTCATGGGAGGTCGCCGCAGGCGAGACGATCACGATCAATCTCCAGAATGACGGCTCTGTCGAGCACGAATGGGTTCTGCTGCAGCCGGGAGTGACCATCGACAGCGAAGCAGATCTACCGGAGACCGAAGAAGAACTGCTGTCCGACTTCGTCTACTGGGAAGATGAAGTCGAGCCGGGCGATTCGAAGAGCCTCACGTTCGTTGCTCCAGAACTGGGGGAATACCAGATCATCTGCGCGATCCCGGGCCACTTCGATGCTGGTATGGAGGGAACGCTGACCGTTGTAGACGGCGGCTAGCCGGAGTTGCTTATTCCGAAAGGGGCTTCGCCGGAAGGCGAGGCCCCTTTCTCTTCAGTACGCTGCCCGATCTGACGACGATCGCTTCCCCGCTGCGGCCGACCCCGCTCCCGGCGCCTCCGTATTCCGTGCACCCCGACCTCACATTCGGACGCGCTCGTTCTTCGGGTCGTACATAGGCCGGAGTGAAGCTCTGGCCGGGAAGCGTTCGCCGGCGACCAGAATCTCGAACTCGCCCGACCTGAGGAAGTCGGCCGTCACGCCTTCCTCGTGCTCGACGTAGCCGAATCCCATAGCACCGCCAAGCGTGTGACCGTAGGCGCCCGACCGGAGGTATCCGACCGCGACTCCGTCGCGCAGGATCGGTTCTTCTCCATAGAGCAATGGCTCGTGATCGCTGAGAAGGAACTGAACGAGACGAGACTTCAACGGCCCGCCTTCCTTTTGCGCCAGCAGTGCTTCGCGACCAACGAATCCACCGGGCTTGTCGAAGGCGACGGCGAACCCGAGCCCCGCCTCGAGGGCCGTGTCGCTGTTCTCCATATCCAGTCCGTAATCTCGCCTCCCTGCTTCGGTGCGCGTACTCTCGAGGGTCTCGATCCCGGCATGGGCGAGATCGAAATCGACGCCGACCTCGATGATCCGGTCGTACACGCCGAGGGCGAACTCGGTAGGGATGTAGAGCTCCCATCCGAGCTCTCCCACGAAGCTCATCCTGAGTGCCCAGCCTCTGGCGTAGTGCAGGTCCACCTCTTTCCCGGTGAAATAGGGGAATGCGTCGTTGCTCAGGTCCGCATTCGTGACTGTGCTCAAGAGCCGGCGCGACTCGGGGCCTTGCACGCTGAGGAGCGTGTAGCCGGACGTCACGTCCGTCACGTAGGCGCGTCCGTCCGCCGGCACACCGCCGCGCAGCATTCTCTCGACCCGTCGATGAAATGCCTCGGCTGCGACGATGAGGAACCGGTCATCGGCCATCCTGGTGACCGTGACGTCTGCTTCAACACCGCCACGCTCGTTCATGAATTGCGTGTACACACATCGCCCGACCGGGACGGCCACGTTATTGCCGGCAATGAAGTTCAGGGCCTTCTCGGCACCGGGACCCTGCAGGAAGAACTTCGACATCGACGAAAGGTCGAACATAGCCACACCTTCTCGAACTGAACGGTGCTCGGCGGCGTGGAACTCGAACCAATCCTGACGGGCATAGGTGAGTTTGTTCTCGATTGCGATGCCGGGAGTCGCGAAGTAGGCGACATTCTCCCATCCGGAGGAGTCTGCGAAATGAGCACCGGCTTCTTCCAGGCGCTCGTGAATCGCGGAGCGCCGCACATTGCGCGCCGTCGTCGGATGCGAATGCGGCCACGAGCCGGTCGAGTGAAGCCTGCCGAGCAACTCAACACTTCGTTCCTCGAGGTAGGGACGGCTTGTCTGGAACGGAGACATCCTGGCGATGTCGACATCGGTGATATCGACCGGGGGCAGGCCGTCGACGATCCAGCTGGCGATAATCGATCCGGCTCCCCCGCCGGTGAGAATACCAAGCGAGTTGAAACCGGCGGCCACAAAGAAGTTGGTCAGTTCGGGCGCCTCACCCATTAGGAAACCGTTATCCGGCGTGAAGCTCTCGGGGCCGGTGAATAGCTTGCGGATCCCGACATTCTTGAGATCAGGCAAGATCTCCATCGCGTACTCGAGGAACGGCGCCAGCCGGTCCCAATTAGACGGTATCTCGCCGAAGCTGAAGTTGTCGGGGATCACGTCGAGTGACCAGGGCGCCGCGACGGGTTCGAACAGGCCCACCATGAGACCTCCGACTTCCTCGCGGTAGTAGGCGAAACGATCAGGATCTTCAAAGATCGGCAAATCGCGGGAAACCCCGTCGAACGGCTCGGTGATCAGATAGGCGTGCTCGCATGCCTGGAGTGGCACCGAAACGCCGGCCATGGCCCCGACTTCTCTGGCCCACATGCCGGCGCAGTTGACGACGTATTCGGCTTCGATCGTTCCGCGGTCGGTGACGACGCCGGTGACACGTCCGTCCTTCTGCGTGATCCCCGTCACACGGGTTCCCTCCAGGACGCGGGCCCCGCCCATCCTTGCCCCCTTGGCCAGGGACATCGTGACATTTGCAGGGTCTGCCCGACCCTCGTTGGCGGTGAAGAAGCCGGCCATGACGTCGGATGCGTCGACCTGGGGCCACATGGCGGCGACCTCCGCAGGAGAGATCTCCTCGCGCTCGATTCCCATCAACCGCATGAAATCGGCTTCCCGGCGAAGCTTGTGGGTTCGCTCTTCAGTACTGCCCGTTTGCAGGTATCCGACCGGGCGGAAGCCCGTCGAGAGGCCCGTTTCCTGCTCGAGAACCTCGAACAGATCACGCGAGTACTTCGCCATCCAGGCCAGCGTCTCCGTGGTCATGCCACCCGAAACAATGAGGCCTGCCGCGTGCCAGGTTGTCCCGGAGGTGAGCTGGGAGCGCTCCAGAAGGACCACGTCATCCCAGCCGAGTTTGGTCAGGTGATATGCGACGCTGGCACCGATGACCCCGCCTCCAATGATGACCACTCGAGCCCGGCTGGGAAAACCATTACTCGGAGTTGTACCCGATGCTGCCGCTGAGTTCTGCACATTCTGACCTTTCTCACTGATCGCGGGCCACTGACGCCTTCTCATCCTCAGTACACGACCGAGGCTTCGGTTTCCGCGGATCCCCCCTCCCGTTCACGATGACACCGTGTCGTTGCGGCCCCCCGCAAGGGACCCGCCCCGGTTCGGTCGTCGGTAGAGCCGCCCGGTTGGCGTCAACCCCCATAAACACACTCGCCTTCGATGAAGGTCATCTCGACGCGTGCGTCGCCGATCTCATCCACCGGAC
>JAHEDJ010000053.1:13781-17340 GCA_024641325.1 bacterium
GTGACGTAGCCGCCAAGGCGGGATGGATCGATGAAGTCGAGGCCCCGGTTTGCAGTCGGTTGGCCATCAACACCGAGGAACGGCTGGAGCATCGAAGCCGTGAAATTCTCGGCAACGCCGTCGAGCATCATCTTCACGGCGCTGGGCCTGAACCTGCCGGCAGGACCCTTTCCTCGCCTCGCAAGGAGGTCTTCGATCTGCTCCTCGCCTCGCCCGCGTTCCCACCACAGAGCTCCCACCACACGGGCTTTCAGACTGCCTCTGGAGGCAAGCGCTCGATACGCTTCTTCTACCTCCGGCGTCACCCACGCATCCTGCCAGGCGGTGACCCCGAGCGACAGCAGGTATCTCTGCCCTTCCTCGAGCGCCCGTTGGAGTTCGTCTTCGGTCGTCTCCGGCACGACTCGCTCTACCAGATCCATCGCTCCCTCCTGAAGGCAACCGATGGGTTCGCCACGGGCGTCACGTTCGATGCGACCGTCGGCAGGATCAGCTGTGTTCCGATGGATGCCCGCCAGCTCGAGAGCTTTCGAGTTGACCCAGGCGCCGTGGCCGTCCCGATTGACCAGAAATACCGGTCGGTCGGCAACCACCGCGTCGAGCTCTTCCCTGGTCGGGACCCCGTTTGGGAATCGATCCATCCCCCAGCCGCCTCCGAGAATCCAGAGCCGATCGGGATAGTCATCTGCATAACGGCGAATGGTGTCCAAATAGGCCCGAGAATCCGGGTCGCCCGCCAGGTCACAGCGCAGCAGATTCAGTCCGCCGGTTGGGGGATGAACATGCGCGTCCTGGAAGCCGGGCACCACCATCCGACCATCCAGATCAACGAACTCGGTCCCCGGCCCCGCCCACTCGTCTACATCGCCCCCTACCGCGACGACGTGCCCACCTCGGACGATCAGGTGATCCGCTTCCGGGATACCCGGCGCCATGGTGACAACAGGGCCGCCGTGAACAATGAGGTCGGCCGTCTGCTCCGATTCTGTATGGCTTCTCAAAGCTGGGCCCCTTTTCCGCCCTACCGACTCGGCGCCGACGTCAGGAAGTCACATCCCTCGCAAACTCCTCGAAGACCGCAACGTAGTGACCGAGTTCCTCGTCCGAATGAGACACAGATAGTGTCCACTGCTCATCGGCCCCCGGCGTCATGTAGACACCGTTGGTCATGTGATACAGCCAGCCCAGGTAGTTGAGGTCCTCGTCGAACCCGGCGACGTACGAGCGGTAGTCGATCACGCGTTCCGTGGAGAACATCACGCAGCCCTTGGACGACATTCCGACGGCATATGCCGGCAGACCGTAGCGGTCACACACATCCTGACACCCTGCGAGGATTCGGTTTCCCGCGTCTTCCAGCTTCTGATATGCGCTCCCATCGAGAACCTTGGTGAGCGTTGCCTCTGCAGCGGCCATCGTCAGCGGATTGCCGTTGAACGTACCGATTTGGGTGACTTTGCCGCTGCTGATCTGGCCCATGATCTCCTCGGTTCCAAGGACGGCACCGATCGGGGTACCGCCACCCGTTGCCTTTGCCAGGGCGATGAGATCCGGCACCACTCCGTATCGCTCGACAACACCACCGGCGGCGATCGTGGCTCCGGTCTTGACCTCGTCGAAGATGAGCACGACTCCGTGCTTCGCAGTGATCTCACGCACGGCTTCCAGATATCCATCTAGCGGAGGGACGACTCCGATGTTGAGCATGATCGGTTCGATGATCATCGTCCCGATGTCATCGCGCTCGCTCAACGCCTTGTCGAGCGCATCCGGATCATTGAACGGAACCACCACCGTGAGGTCGAGCAACGCAGACGGGATTCCCGCGGTCTGCGGTACCGAGACCGGCCTGGCGCGCGGACCCATCATGTCAGGATCGGGTCCAACCGAAACCATGACCGCGTCGTGGTGCCCGTGGTAGGACCCCTCGATCTTGATCAGTGCGTCCTTGCCGGTGAAGGCCCGTCCCAGGCGCACCGCGTCGAGAGTTGCCTCAGTTCCCGAGTTCGAGAACCTGACCTTCGGCAGCCGGAACCTTCTCGAGAGTTCCGTCGCCACCCGCACCGCAGCCTGATTCGGGGCCGCGAAATGGGTGCCCTTGTGTGCCGCGTTCGAGATGGCTTCGACAATCACCGGATGAGCATGGCCGACGACCATCACACCGAAACCGTTGTGATAGTCCGTGTAGACATTGCCGTCGAGGTCGGTGACCCGCGACCCCCGTCCTTCAACGATGTAGACGGGATGGGGCGGCTGATCCTGGAATGACGAGGCAACGCCCGCCGGAAGGACTCGCTTCGCCTCGTCTACGAACTCACCGGAACGGAGGGTTTGCGCGAGCAATCGCTCCTCCATCTGCTTGGTGAGCAACGCGATGCGATCGCGGTCGATGTTTGCGGTCATGGTTTCCTCCGTGAGTGTTTGCCCATCACGAGCAACGTGACGGCGGAGTCGAAGTCTGTCTCCTCGCTCCTATCGTTGGGCTGATAGAGATCTGGTCGCATTACGAAACCCCCCAGTTGTAGGTTTGCTTGACCAACCGGAGGTACGTGAAGACTTCGGCGTACAGCACGCCCGTTTGCATGCGGATGCTCTGCAGAACCTCCATCAACCGGTCGGTGTCTTCGCACACGATCTCGGCGAGAAGATCAAAGCGACCGGCCGTGACCACCAGGTAGACGACCTCGGCATGGGCCTCCACACCCACCAGCACACGATCGATGTCGCCCTGCACTTTGATACCGACCATCGCCTGCGCGAGTTGGCCGGTAGCCGTCGGATCGGTGACCGCCACAAAGGAGATCACATCGTCTTCGATCAGCTGCAAGACCCTCTGTCGGGCAGCGGCGGGTGAGAGATCGACAAGAGGGCCGAGTTTCGAGAACTGCATTCGACCATCTGTCTGCAGAATCCGGATGATTCTCTTATCGGTTTCGTCGAGGCGGGACCGCGGTTGTTTGACCGCCGTTTCTTCGACCATGGCTACTCACCCTCGATCAGCCGGCTACGCGCGTTAAAAGTGGATTCAATCGGGGTTGCTTACACATCCAAGTGTAACAATCGATTACACCGCTCATTTCAGCATTTTCGCTTGCCAGGCGAAGAAATGCAATCGATAATGGCGACAACGACGTCGGCGAGCATGGCCAGGGCATATGGGCCACCAAACCGGGAGGTTCTAAGCACACGGACTGTGAAATCGTATGCCACCTGACCGACATCGCTCACCGTCGGCAGGTAGCCTCGAATCGGCGACGGACTAGCAGAATGGTGAGCGCCACAAACGAAACCGGCACATGCGGATCCCGGGAGACCGGATCCCATCCGTGGAGGAGGGTCACGTGACCAACGAGCGAGCATCAAGACGTCGTGGCGGGCGGGACGCCATCATGAGAGAGCTATCCCGACAAGGGATAGACAGACGAGAATTCCTCAAGAAGGCTGGGGGAACCGGCCTCTTCATCCTGGGCGGTTCGGCGCTCCTAGCCGCATGTGGTGTGGATGGCTCCGAGACCACAACGACCCTGGCTTCCACAGGGACTACCGGGACGACGGCCGC
>JAHEDJ010000054.1 GCA_024641325.1 bacterium
CCATATACTCCCCTCGGCCATGGAGACATCATCGAACTGACGCCGGGACTCGTTTTGGCTATGTGGGCTGCCGGGATTGCAGCCGGTGCCGTGCCGGTCGCATTGTGGCGCATCGTCGGCCTCGGTTTTCATCGAATCGTTGCCGCTTCGGCAGCCCTGATGGGAATCGGGGCGCTCGTTTTCGACGTGAGGCCCGGCACAATCGTCGGTCTGGTCTCCCTGGTCGCCGCGGCAGCGGTAGCAGACCGGCCCCGGTGGACGGCGCTGGCATTCGGTATCTCGGCAGCCGGATTTCTGGCTTCGGCGATTTCCTCCGGCGATGCCCTGCTGGCAGTCACGGGTACCTTGACGCTCGGCGGAGTGACAGACGAGATGCTGCTCGGGCACTGGTATCTGGTCGATCCGCGGTTGCCCCGGTGGGCGCTCAAATCACTGGATGGAGCAGCCGCGCTCGGGTTGATTGCAGACGCCGGGCTACTTGCTCAGCGTGGAGCACTCTCGTGGGAGTCTGAGGCGTTCGTTGTCGGCTGGGCGTTTGTCGGACTCGCCCTGATGACGGCGCTCCTGCTGGTGGGTGTTTGGTTTGCTTTGAACGAACGCGGCTACAACGGTGTGATGGCAGCGACTGGCCTCTCCTATCTGGCGGTTCTCACCGTCATTGGAGCGACGATCAGCGGGCGGTCCCTGGTCGGTGACGGCTCCGGGCTGCTCTCGGGATAGGATGCGGACACAGTGCGTATCTATACAAAGAAGGGTGACGACGGCACGACCGGTTTGTTCTACGGTGGGCGTGTTTGGAAGGACGACCTTGCACCTGAGGCGTACGGCGCCGTGGATGAGGCAGTCGCCGCTCTGGCTACCGCTCGATCGTTGGCAACCGGAGAACTGGCCGAGCGCCTTCTGAGTTTGCAGAGGGCGTTGTTCGTGGTCGCCGCCGAGTTGGCGACGGCACCCGACAACCGTCACAAACTCGAAGATGGCGTGAGCCGGGTGACCGTCGGCATGGTCGACCAGCTCGAAGCCTGGATAGATGCCGTGGTCGATGAGATCGGACAACCGACCGAGTTCATCGTCCCCGGCGGGGCACCGTTGCCTGCGGCGCTCGACCTGGCGAGGGCGGTCGTGCGGCGTGCTGAACGGCGCTGCGTTACCTTTGCCCGGGCGGGAGGCCTCGAGGGCAGCACCGTCATCAGCTATCTAAATCGCCTCGCAGATTATCTATACACACTCGTGCGAGCCACAGAATCCGAGTGGCAGCCCTCCCGATTCGAATAGGAGTATCGATGGTCGAATTCAAAGCAGGCGCCGGATTAGAAGGCTCCGGTGGGACCATTCTCGCCGTTCCGGTCTTCGGCGATCGAACCTGGGGACCGGGTGCCGAAGCTGCCACAGGGGCCATCGGCGCTTCCGTCGAAGCGCGGTTGGACCGCGCCGATTTCAGCGGCAAGCTCGGTCAGGTGGCCGTGCTGAGCGCCCAGGCCGGAGCACCGTTCGAGGCCTACGCATTCGTGGGTCTCGGTGACGAAGCAGACACCGAAACCGTGCGGCAGGCGGCGGGGTGGCTGGCACGAGCCGTCTCACGCATAGATCACGTGTCGACCACCCTCCACATGGTGGACGTCGAAGGAGCGGCAAAGGCGTTCGCGGAGGGATTCCTCCTGGCCCTCTATCGATTCGACAAGTACCGATCGGAACCACAGCCGGCGAAGACAGAAACGTTGTCGTTTGTTGGTGAAAACGGAGACGACGCCAAGGCCGCTGCCGACGCGGCCGTGCCGGCCGTCATCGGCACGATGCTGACCAGAGACCTCATCAACGAACCGGCCAACGGCAAGTCGCCGGAGACTCTCGCCGGAGTAGCCGCCGCAGTGGCCGGGGAACACTCGCTCCGCATCAGGGTGTATGAGCCCGGTGAGTTCGCTGCGGAGCGGTTTGGAGCCCTTGCCGGTGTTGCCGCCGGAGCTCACAACCCGGCCCGAATGGTGGAGTTGTGGTACGAGCCAGAAGAACCGAAGGCCTTCCTGGCCCTGGTTGGCAAAGGGATCGTCTTCGACTCGGGTGGCCTCTCGCTCAAACCTGCCGCCTCGATGGAGGAAATGAAGACCGATATGTCCGGTGCAGCCGTGGTGTTTGGCGCAATTCAGTCCATCGCGGCGCTGGGCCTACCGATCAAGGTTCTCGGCATCACTCCGATCACTGAGAACATGCCGGGCGGCAACGCTACCCGACCGGGCGATGTGCTCATCCCCCGCAACGGAACTTCAATCGAGGTGCTCAACACCGACGCCGAGGGCAGACTGGTTCTTGCCGACGGATTGTCCCTGGCTGCCGAACAAGAGCCGGACCTCATCGTTGACATCGCCACTCTGACGGGTGCGTGTCACGTAGCCCTCGGCGACAAGATCGCAGGACTATGGTCGAACGATCAGGATGCCGCAGAGCGGGTGCTCAAGGCATCGGCCCGCACCGGTGAGAGGCTCTGGCAGATGCCGCTTCCTGCCGACTATCGCAAGGCCATGGACTCAGACATCGCGGACATCAAGAACATTTCCGGCGGCAAATACGGCGGCGCCATCCATGCCGCCCTGTTCCTCGCTGAGTACGTCGGCGAGAATCCGTGGGTTCACCTAGATATCGCCGGGCCGGCCAGGTGGACGGAAGAGGAGCACTACCAGCGCAAGGGCGGATCGGGTTTCGGCGTTCGCACTCTCGTCGCGCTGGCAGAAGATATGAGTGCCTAGTCGCAGGTTGCGATTAGCTACTCGCGACTAGCTAATCGATCTCGTAGGGCTTCCACTTGACGGTGCACCTCATCCGGATGGCCGCCACCGGGGGTTGCCCTCCTATGAATGGAGTCGACCGGGTCGATCCGGGCCAGGTCGGCTGCGTCGAAGCTGCCATGGGCAGCTGCGAGATCGTCCACGGTGGCCTCATCCAGGGCACGGCCGCCGGCCGCCAGTGCAGCCACCAGCCTTCCAACGGCCTCATGGGCAGCGCGGAACGGAACCCCTCTCTCCACCAGCACCTCGGCGAGATCCAGCGCCGTGACCCACGGCGACGGGGCCGGTGGATGGAAATCCGCCGAACCAACCAGTGCCGTCAAGGCTTCCAGGGTGCGGGACAGCGTGTCATCGGCCCTGAACACGTGGTCCTTGTCCTCCTGAAGATCACGGTTGTATGTGAGCGGCAATCCTTTCTGGAGAGCCAGGAGAGCTGTCAGATCACCGATCGTGCCGGCCGCCCTGCCACGGGCCAGCTCTGCGATGTCGGGGTTCTTCTTCTGCGGCAGCGCAGAAGAACCGGTCGTCAGGCCGTCCGAGAAACTCACCCATCCGAACTCTTGAGAGGCCCAGAGAATCAACTCTTCGGCCAACCGGGAGGCGTGCACCATCGCCTGAGCACACACCCAGGCGTACTCGGCAACGAGATCACGAGAGGCGACCGCATCCATCGAGTTCTCAAATGACCCATCCATACCGAGCGACCGCGCGACGACCCGGGGGTCTACCGGCAGGCTGGATCCCCCGGAGGCGCTTGCGCCGAGCGGGGAAACGTTGAGGCGTCGACGGAGGTCGGCAAACCGTTGAATATCGCGCATCGCCATCCAGGCATAGGCGAGCAGGTGGTGTCCCAGTGACACCGCCTGGGCCTGCTGGAGGTGGGTGTACGAAGGAACCACCGTTTCAGCATGCCGGCCTGCCCGATCGGCCAGCATCGACACAAAGGAGGAAAGCTCTGCAACTCGGGCATCGCCGGCCCGCAGGAGATACATGCGAAGATCGAGGGCCACCTGATCGTTGCGCGATCGACCGGTGTGGAGCTTGCCGCCCACTTCACCCACCAGCTCAACCAATCTGCGTTCGACGGCCGAATGAACATCTTCGTCTGAATCGGAAAACTCGAATGCCCCGGCTTGCGCCTCCGTCAGCACGGCCCGGAGGCCGTCGGCGATCGTCTCAGTCTCGGTGGGGGTCAGTATCCCGGTGCTACCGAGCATCTGGACGTGGGCAATGGATCCTTCGATGTCGACCTCGAGCAGCCGACGGTCGGTACGCGAGGCCGTGTAGTTCCACAAAACATCATCCGGCCCCTCAGAGAACCGACCACCCCAGAGAGTCATTCTGCGATCCGGGCGTCGCCTGGCAGCCTCGAAGACAGCGGAGACCGCAGTGTGCCCCCGTCGGCGCACAGCCGCCCGTCGCCCAATCTCCCTCCGCGGGGACGCGCCATCATTCGCCTGCCCCCAGCCTCTCTTCTGCCAGTTTCCGCAATCGCAGGGCATTCAGCTTGATGAAACCTGAGGCATCCGACTGGTCGTAGACGGAATCCTCTTCGAAGGTGACCGTTGCATGGTCGTAGAGGCCGTAGTGGTCCGACCGGCGACCTTCGACGTACACGCCGCCCTTATACAATTTCAGGCGGGCTTCACCCGAGACACGGATCTGCACCTGGTCCATGAAAGCCTGAAGCGCCTCGCGCTCCGGCGCAAACCAGAAGCCGTTGTAGACCATCTCTGCGTATCGCGGAACCAGCTCGTCTCGCAGGTGGGCCACTTCGCGGTCGAGCGTGATCGACTCCACGGCCTTGTGGGCATGATGCAGCACAGTTCCGCCCGGAGTCTCGTAAACACCCCTGCTCTTCATGCCGACAAAGCGGTTCTCGACTATGTCGACGCGCCCGACCCCATGGGCTCCGGCGACGGAATTGAGACGGGTCAGAAGTTCAACAGGCGCCATCTCGACCCCGTCGACCGCGATTGGATTCCCCTTCTCAAAGGCGACGGAAACGATCTGTGCTTCGTCGGGAGCATCTTGTGGGTCGACGGTCGTTCGAAACATGTCCCTGGGAGGAGCCGTCCATGGATCTTCGAGAACTCCGCCTTCAAAAGAGGTGTGCAATAGGTTCGCATCGACCGAATAGGGCTTGGCAGCGGTCACCGGAATGGGAATTCCGTGCCGCTCTGCATAGGCCACCAGATCCGCCCTGCCTTTGAGATCCCACTCTCGCCAAGGAGCTATCACTTTGATGTCGGGTTCCAGGGCATAGGCGGAGAGCTCAAACCGGATCTGATCGTTCCCCTTTCCGGTGGCACCGTGTGAAATCGCATCGGCGCCGTATCTCCGGGCAGCCTCAATCATTCCCTTGCTAATGACGGGCCGGGCAAGTGACGTCCCGAGCAGGTAGTACCACTCGTAGACAGCGTTGGCTCGCAGAGCCGGAAAGACGAAGTCCTCGACGAACTCGGCCGTCAGGTCTTCGGCTATGGCCTCCGCAGCGCCGGTCTGGATGGCCTTGAGCCTCGCTTCCTCGACCTCTTCCCCCTGGCCAACATCCGCCGTGTAGGCGATCACCTCGGCGCCGTACTCCTCGATCAACCACTTGAGGATGATCGAGGTGTCAAGGCCCCCGCTGTATGCAAGTACCACCTTCACGAACCGGCTCCTATCTGTTCCAACTGTCGCGCCACCGTCATTCCGCCAACGCGATCGTCGACGATCACCAGCAGCGTGTCGTCACCGGCAACCGTACCGAGCACGCCGTCCACTCCCCGCCGATCGATGGCACCCGCCACCACCTGGGCGGCACCGGGTGGAGTCGTGATCAAGACCAAGTTGCCCGTCGGCACAATCGTTTCCGCGAAATCCACTAGAAGTCGCCGCAACGAATACTCTGCTGAAGAATCGCTTCCTTCGCTCCCGGCGACCGGCAATGCATATACCGACTCGCCGCCGTCGTCCCGAGCTTTGAACGCCCCGAGTTCTTTGAGGTCGCGGGATACGGTCGCCTGGGTGACTTCGAAACCCGCCTCGGCCAATCGTCCTACGAGTATCGACTGACTGCCGATACCCTCATTGGCAATGATGCGGCGGATGGCGCGCCTCCGTGCAGCTGTGCTGGACATGGACTGACTATACGGGGACATGTATAGTCATGCAAGATGTCTCTCTCCCCGACCGGTGACCTTCGCCCTGGGCTCGATTACGCCCTTCCGGCGGCAACTTCGTCGGCCCGATTCCGACCGGCAAGAAGGATCAGATCCTCGTGAAGTTCGAACCAGACGTTGTGGTAGCTGTCGAAGCGCGGTGATGCGATGTAGCCGTGGTCACCCTCACCTACGCGCGCGGCCGCGCGCACGAGCCGGGCAAGATACGAGGCAAGCCTCGGAAGTCCGTTGACAAGCGACTCGAGCCAGATCGTCGCATCGCCGTGGAGGTTCCCAAAGTCGACCAAGACGGCCGCATCATGATCGGGATCACTGTGATCGTTGAGGATCTGCTGACCTCTGAACTCACGCATCTGCCAACGGGTGACGACGTCTTTCATTCGCTGGTCCAAGGGGATGAGGGACTCCAGCGCCTCTTCGGCCGGGGCCCGGCCCCACAAGTCTCGATCGGCGGCGATCAGGCCCCCGCTCACCGCTTTGCCGGCCTCGGTCAACGTAAACATGCCACCCATGGACTCGGCCAGTCCATCAGCTGCTATCCCTTCGAGCAGTTCGGATACCGGCTCCGGCGCACTGAAGAACGCTTCAGCAATACCATCGGGCAGGGCGAATCCCTTTATATGGAGAGTCCGCATGACGGCATCTCGATCGAGGTCCCCGGAAGACTCGGCCGTCTCGCGAGCCTCGTCAAGGGGCCCGCCGAGGCCTTCTATCATTATGCCCAACTCCTCAGCCCACAATAGAAGTTTGGCGGCTTCCGGGGCGATGATGGCGACGCCGGCGATGGCGCCGGAGAAAACCTCGCCGCTGGTACCGTCGATAGTCAGCAAATCTCCTTCTGCGAACTGCCGCTCTCCGATCATCACCGATTCACCATCGACCCGCACCGACGACGCACCGACGACGGCCGGAATCCCCCACCCCCTCGCAACAACGGCGGCATGGCTGGCCAGGCCCCCGGTCGAGGTCAGAATTCCGGCTGCTCTCGCCATTCCATGCACGTCATCCGGCGAGGTCTGCCGTCGAACGAGAATGACCGTCTCACCCTCCTCGGCCATGGTTACTGCTGCCTCCGGGGTAGTGGCAATCGCACCGGCTGCCACCCCCGGAGATGCTGCCAATCCGGTGGCGAGAACGGGCACGTCCTCGGCTCGCTCGGCAGCGACTACCGGGGGATTCACGAGATAGCGCGCAACACGCTCAACCGCCTCCGACCGTGAGAGCGGAAAGCCGTCATCCTCCGCCATCTCGACCGCAATGCGGAGTGCCGCCTGAGGACTTCGCTTGCCGATGCGCGTCTGGAGCATCCAGAGGCGCCCCTGCTCAACCGTGAACTCGATATCGCACACATCCGCGTAGTGTCGCTCCAGCTTCGTTGCGTAACCGCGCAACTCGCCGGCCACCTGCGGCATTCGCGCATCGAACACAGAGATGTCCTCGGTCTGATGCGTGCCGGCTACCACGTCCTCGCCCTGCGCATCGAACATGATGTCTCCGTAGAGCGCCGCTTCGCCGGTCGCCGGGTTGCGGGTAAAGACCACCCCCGTGGCCGAATCGGCCCCTCGGTTGCCGAATACCATCGCCTGCACGATGACGCCGGTACCCAGATCGTCGGAGATATCCTCACGCTGCCGATAGCTCCTGGCCCGGTCACCCATCCACGACCGAAACACCGCTTCGATTGCACCACGGAGCTGCCGCCATGGATCATCCGGCAACTCGCCGCCGACGATCTCTTCGTATTGGGCCAGGAAGCGGTTGCGACAGGTTTCCGCGAACGCGGGATCTGCCGATACATTCGCCAACCCCGCGGCCGTGGCTTCATTGAGCCCGAGGTTGAGGATCGTGTCCATCATCCCCGGCATCGAGACGGGAGCTCCCGATCGAACGCTGACGAGCAACGGATTCGCTGTGTCGCCGAATCGCCGCCCGACCTCCTCTTCAACGCGGGCCATATGGTCACGGATCTCCTCATCCAGACCCTCCGGCCAACCCCGGTCGAGGAAAGTCAAGCAAGCGGCGGTGGAGATGCAGAACGCGGGCGGAACGGGAAGTCCCAGCTCACGGGCCATTACTCCTATGTTTGCCGCCTTGCCTCCAATGATCACAGCCACGTCAGGGAGAGGCAGACCATGGTCGTGATCGATTGCATACACGTAGGTCACGATCGCTCCGTCCTCGATAATCGATTATTCCGAGATTACGACCTATCCTTCGTGACAGTCAACTCACCGTAGGCCTCCTATGCAGCGGACTGCCCCGCTCGATTCGGGCGCCGGCGCTCCCTCATTCGAGGCCTGAGCCACAAGCCGATCGGCGCCGCTCGCGGGCTGTCGGTGGGTGGAGAAAGAGGATTCTGATAGCCTATCGGTCGATAGGGAAGCTTGGCTATTCTACGAGTAGGCTCGGAAGCCGGAGCACCTGCTGTACCGCCCGAGCCTGAGGAGGTCCCATGTCGCAGTATCGAGTCGCTGTAATACCTGGAGACGGAGTTGGTACGGAGATATCCGCGGAGGCCGTTCGCATCCTCAATTGCGCTGCAGAGATCCATGGTTTTGAAGTCGAGACTGAGTCCTTCGATTGGTCGTGCGACAGATACCTGGAGATCGGCGAGATGATGCCGGCGGATGCTCTGGAGACGCTCAAGGACTTCGACGCCATCTTCCTGGGCTGCATCGGCGACGCCAACAAAGTCGCCGATCACATCTCGCTCGAGATGCTCTTGACCATCCGCAAGGGCTTTGACCAATACGTCAACCTCCGCCCCATCAAGCTCTATCCGGGCGTGGAAACACCGATAAGAACGGCCACTCCGGAAACCGTCGACATCCTCGTGATTCGCGAGAACACCGAGGGCGAGTACTCCCACAACGGCGGCTTCTTCAAACGAGGAACTCCCGATGCGTTCGCCCTGCAAACCGGGATCTTCACCTGGAAAGGTTGCGAACGGGCGATCCGCTACGGGTTTGAGGCCGCCCGCAAGCGCGCCAAGCTCGGCCGCGCAAACGGCCCGGTTGGTCGCGTGACGAACTGCACGAAGTCCAATGCGCTCAACTACTCGATGGTCTTCTGGGACGAGGCCTTCGACTTCGTTGCACAGGGCTTTCCGGATGTCGAAACGGACATGGCCCTCGTCGATGCGTTGACGATGTGGTTCGTCAAGAACCCCGACTGGTTCGATGTCGTGGTTGCCTCGAACCTCTTCGGAGACATCATTACCGACCTGGGTGCAATGCTGCAGGGGGGAATGGGATTCGCCGCCGGCGGCAATGTGAATCCCGAAGGCACGTTTCCTTCGATGTTCGAACCAATCCACGGGTCTGCGCCCAAATACGCGGGCAAGCGGATCGTGAATCCGATTGCATCTATCGAGGCGGTGCGCATGTTGCTCGAACATCTAGGCGAGGAAGAGGCCGCCGGCCAAATCCAACAGGCGGTCGCCGACACACTAGGTGCGGGCGAAATCAGGACCAAGGACATGGGGGGCACCAACTCCACGGACGAAATGGGCAAGAGCGTCGAAAACGCGATGAGAAAGACCGCCTGAAGGGCGAGGAGGAGAGATGCCAAAAGTCAGAGTTGGCGTCGCCGGCTACGGCGTCATAGGACAGAGATTGGCGGCGGGTGCGGCTCGCCAAGAGGACATGGAACTAGTAGGAGTGGCCGACGTTGCTCCAACCCTGCCCGTTCGGGCCCTGGCAGAACGCGGGATGCCGTACCGGCTCTTCTCTGCTGCACCAGGGAGTGAAGTGGCTCTGGAAGCAGCCGGAATCCCGGTCTCGGGTAGCTTCGACGACCTACTCGGCCAGGTCGACATAATGCTCGACGCCGCCCCGGGAGGTATCGGAGCCAAGAACAAGGCGTTGTACGTCGAAGCCGGAGTCAAGGCGGTCTTCCAAGGGGGAGAAAGCGGCGAAGTCGCCGACGTCTTCTTCCATGGATATGCAAACTATGACAAGGGCGTGGGCCAGAACTACCTGAAGCTCACCTCGTGCAACACCACCGGTTTGATTCGCACCGTCCATTGGCTCGATCGGGCGGTCGGCATAGAAAAGGTGGCGATCACGATCATCCGGCGCGTGGCCGACCCCGGCGATACCCATCGCGGGTTGGTCGACTCATTGCAGTTGGAGGCGATCCCGAACCATCAGGCAGTCGACCTGATGAACATCATGCCCCACATCGATGCCACGGGCCTCCTGGTGCATACCCCCATCACACATGGGCACATCATCACGATCGTCGCCACACCCAAAACCAAGACCAATCCGGCCGAGGTAGTCGCGGCGTTCAAGGAGCATCCACGGATCCGAATCGTTCGAATCGCCGACGGGTTCACAACCAACACTTCGCTGTTCAATTACGCCCGATTCCTCGGACACGAGCGAGGAGATATGTACGAAGTTGGACTTTTCGAGGAGACCGTCGGCATGTCGGGCGACGATGTCATGTTCGCCATCAACATCCCACAGGAATCCGTCGTCATCCCCGAGACGCTGGACGGGGTTCGCGCCGCCATGAGGATGCAAGAGGACCAGGAAGAAGCGGTTGCCCTCACCAACAAGTACCTGGGCATCGGCTGAGTCATAGGAGGCGCTATGAACATCGCGTCCCTGGATGACTTCGATGTCCGTGGGTTGCGCGTCCTGCTCCGGGTCGATATCAATTCGCCAATCGACCCGGAAACCGGTCGGATCGCAGACGATAATCGTCTGAACATGAGCCTACCCACGATCAGGCACCTCGCCGAAGGTGGGGCCAGGCTTGTGATCATCGCCCATCAAGGGGACACACTCGATTACCACAACCTGGTGTCGCTCGCAGAGCACGCCGTCGTGCTCACCGAGAAACTCGGCATCGCGGTCGGCTTCATCGACGATGTGGCAGGCCCGGCCGCGCGGGCGGCCATCGCAGAACTCGGCGAGGGTGAGATTCTGCTGCTAGACAATCTGCGTTTTCTCACCGAAGAGGTATCGACCTTCGAGAACGCGGTCAAGCTCGACCCGGCGGATATGACCGGCACATATCTAGTCCGCAACCTCGCTCCCCTCTTCGACCTGTATGTGAACGATGCTTTCGCTGCCGCGCATCGAAACGCACCGTCGATGGTGGCCTTTCAGCAACTACTCCCTGCCGCAGGAGGGCGTCTGCTGATCGACGAGGTGACCGCGCTCGAAAGCATTGTTGGTGATCCGGCCAGACCCTGCGTTTTCGTGCTCGGCGGTTTAAAGATCTCCGATGCCTTCTCCATGATGAGCAAGGTCCTCTCAGAAGGAACCGCTGACCTGATCCTCACTGCCGGAATCACCGGCCAGATCATGCTCCTGGCCGGTGGGACGAGCCTTGGAGAACCGTCTGAGGCGTTTATCAGGGATCGTTCCCTGGATGTGTATATCCCTCAGGCTGCCGAGCACCTCGAACGGTATCCCGATCGGATCCGGGTGCCCGTAGACGTCGCGGTGGATGCCGGAGGGCAGCGACGGGAACTCGAGGTGAGTGCGCTCCCGGTCGACTCGATGATCGTGGACATCGGCCGGCAAACCATCGCCGGATACCGGAAAGCCATCGAGACGGCTGCCACGATCTTCGTCAACGGGCCCGCCGGCATTTACGAATCGACGGTTGGAGAAGAAGGCACACGGTCCCTCTGGCAAGCGGTGGCTGCGGCGCCCGGACGTTCGGTCATCGGCGGCGGCGATACCGTAGCCAGTGCGAGAAGGTTCATCGATGTCGACGACATCGACTTCGTGTCGACCGGAGGCGGCGCTCTCATCCGCTATCTGAGCGGCCAGGCATTGCCGTTGCTGACTGCCATGCGCCGGACCCAACGGCTCGGGGAGTGATTTTGTCGCAACCCGAGCCATCCGAACGAGGAGCAGAAGCGAGAGCTCTAGCCAGGAGCCTCTTTTTGCGCGACGACAGCTATTACGGCTGCGCCGAGACAACACTGATAGTGCTGCAGGAGGCGTTCGGTCTTTCTGCCCCACGGGACTCTGCACCGGCCATGGCCCTGAACGGCGGGATCGCCTACTCCGGAGGAATGTGTGGCGCGATTTCGGGGGCCGCCATGGCTCTCGGTCGTCTGGCCGAGAAGCGCATCTCGGATCACAAGGAAGCCAAACGAGCTGCCCGCCTTCTGACCCAGGACCTGATCCGGGAGTTCGAGGATCGATTCGCGGCGCACAATTGCGCAGACCTGATCGACTACGACATCTCGAAGCCGGAGCAGCACGACGCGTTCATCGAGAGCGGCATCTGGCGCGATAGCTGCATGCAACAGATCGAGTTCGCGGTGGAGCAGCTACATACACTCGCCGACGCGGACAAGTGGAACGGCGCTCTCTCCGCGTTGCCTCAAGAGTGAAGAGGAGCACCGCATCATCTCGGGGGTAACTACGCCGAGTGCCCAAAGGACCGTTCGCGTGTCATCCACGGAGGCGGGTTGCAGGTGAGCGTGGAGCCGTGTGTTGGTCGGGCCGGCATCGCCCGGTTGATGTCGGGGTGGCCGAGCCGTAGCTTATCTGCAATGAACGGTGGGGATCATAGGTAGTGAACATCACATCGGATCAGCCTATTCGGGCTGTTTCGAGAGATCCCGGAACCTCAATTCGCTCGGTTGGAGCCTTCAATCTCCCCTAGTATCGTGAACACTCGATAATCGATGATCCGACGACCCGTCGGTCGCCGGCTATGGAGGGCGATAGTGAAGCTCACAGCCGTAAAGAGGGAAGACGCCCGGGTTTTCAACCTCCCGGGCCGCGATTGGTTGCACTACATAGGACCGGAGATCAACGGCGCAAAGAACCTGACCATCGGCTACTCGGTGTTCCCGGCAGATTCGGCCCCCGAAGGTCACGTGCATCCCACCCAAGAAGAATGCATTTACATCATCTCCGGTCACGGTGAGTTGGTTACGCCGGAAGGTACGGCAACGCTGGAACCCGGTACGTGCGTGTACATACCGGTCGGACTGCATCACCAGACCATCTCGCACGGTCCCGGGGACCTGGAAATGGTGACATCTTTCTCTCCCCCGGTCATCCCGGGCTCATATGAGGAGGATTGATTGAAGGGCGACAGGTAGACAAATGACGCAGACAATCGCCAAAAGCCCGGAGGAGTTGGCCGATATCGCTCGCCAAGCCCGCATCCGGATTCTCGAAGCGGTAGCCCACGCCAAAGGTGGGCATGTCGGTGGCCCCTACTCCGCCGCCGACATGCTGGCTGCCCTGTACTTCAACGTCTTGAAAATACGTCCCGAAGAGCCCGACTGGCCCGATCGGGATCGGTTCGTTCTCTCGAAAGGCCACAGCTCGATCGCTCTTTACTCGGTATTGGCCCTGCGCGGCTATTTCCCGGTCGAGGAGCTCCAGACTTTCGATGCGATCAACTCCCGGCTCCAAGGGCACCCCGACATGACAATTACGCCCGGAATTGATATGTCCTCCGGATCATTGGGACTGGGGTTCGCGGGTGCGCTCGGCATCGCCCTCGGAGCCAGGGCACAGCGAAGGGACTTCACGACCTACGTAATGCTCGGCGACGGGGAGTGCAACGAAGGAGTGGTGTGGGAAGGAGCCCACGTTGGCGCCCGGTATGGGTTGGACAACTTGATCGCCATCGTTGATCACAACAAACTCCAACAGTTCGGATGGAGAGGTGAGACAACTTCCGAACGGACCACTCCCTATACCGGCAGCCAACTCGCAGACCGGTGGCGAGCATTTGGCTGGCACGTGCTGGAGGTCGATGGCCACGATATTGCTGCCTTCCTGGATACGATCGATGAGGCCAGAGCCGTCGTCGGCACTCCGGTGGCCATCATCGCCCATACCATCAAAGGCAAGGGTGTCTCGTACATGGAAGGCGACTACACCTGGCACAGCAAGGTGCCAACCGACGAGCAATTCGCTCTGGCAATGCAAGAACTGGGCGCAGAAAAGGGAGGTGGGCAATGACCACCCTCGTTCCCGGCAAATCGCTTCGGGTTGCGTTCGGTGAAACGATCACTGAGTTGGCCAGGACCGATCCACGGATCGTCGTGCTCGACGGAGATACCGGCAGTTCCACCCGCACAGATATCTTCGAGAACGAGCATCCGGATCGGTTCTTTCAAATGGGGATCACCGAACAGAACATGCTCGGCATGGCGGCCGGAATGGCCACGCTCGGCCTGGTCCCGATCGTTAGCACCTTCTCGTGTTTCATCGTCTCGCGGGCGCATGATTCGATCCGTGTCTTGATCGCCCAACCCCGGCTCAACGTCAAGCTAATCGGCGGCTACGCCGGCCTCTTGGCCGGCATGACGGGCAAAACTCACCTGATGTTTGACGACGTTTCCATCATGCGATCAATGGCGAACATGACGGTGGTGGCACCGGCAGATGAGGTGGAAACTCGAAAGGCCCTCGCTGCGATCGTCGACTATCCGGGGCCTGTCTATGTGCGACTCACGCGCCCCAACTCTCCAATCGTGTTCGACCACGACTACGAATTCGAGGTCGGCAAGGCAGTCGTTGTTCGTGAGGGCTCCGACGTCACCGTGTTCTCATCGGGAACCCAGACGGCCCGCGCATATGAGGCGGCCGCCGAACTGGCCCGAGAAGGTATCGAGGTGCACCTGGTTCACGTACCGACGATCAAGCCGCTCGACGTCGAAACTATTGTCGCCGAAGCTCGAAGAACCGGCCGAGTGCTCACAAGTGAGGAGCACACGATCATTGGAGGGCTCGGGGGTGCCATCGCTGAGACATTGGGCGAGCACGCCCCGCTGCCGATCAAGCGTCATGGACTAATGGACGTGTTCGGTGAGTCCGGTCCCAACGATGCTCTGCTCGACAAGTACGGGATCTCACCAGAGAAGACTGCAGATGCAATCAGACGGTTCGTTGGGGCGCGCTAGCTCTCCGGTCGATCGTCCATGAAAGGACAGCAATGAGTCAGACAGACATGTTCCGACTGGACGGGAAGGTGGCGTTCATTCCCGGAGGCAGCGGCGGGATCGGATCCACGCTGGCCGCCGGCGTGTGCGAAGCAGGCGCAAAAGTCGCGGTAGTTGATCGTGACGGCGACGGGCTCGAAAGAACCTGCAGTCTCATGCGAGAAGCAGGCTCAGAACCACTGGCGATCGCGGCCGACCTCACTAAGAAAGAGGAAGCCGAACGGGCGGTGGCCGAAACGATGAACCACTTCGGAAGGCTCGACATCATCATCAATGCGATCGGCGGCGGCGCCGGCAAGGTGTTGTTCGATGCCGAGGAGTATCCGGAACCTGAGTGGGACTGGATCATGGACCTGAACCTGACCAGCACCCTGCTCGCCAATCAGGCTGCGGTGAAGGCCATGATCCAAGGCGGGCGAGGAGGCAAGGTCGTCAACATCTCCTCTGTGCGTGGACAACTCGGCATAAACGCCGGATACTCGGCTTACGTCGCGGCCAAGGGCGCCATCAACTCGCTGACCCGGCAGTGGGCCACAGAGTGGGCCAAACACGGCATCACGGTGAATGCGATCGCCCCTACTTTCGTGGATACTCCACAGGTGGCCATGCTGCTCGACGATCCAGACTTCAAGGCAGGCGTAGTGGGTCGGATTCCGTTGGGCCGGGTGGGAGAAACGGGCGATCTTCTCGGCCCCGTTCTGCTCTTCTGCTCGGACGCATCGGCGTTTATCACCGGACAGATCCTCACCATCGACGGTGGCCTGACCGCCACCCAATAGCCAGGAGATCATTTATGCAAAACGTGACACCCAATATCTTCACTGAGACCAAGGTACGCGGGTGTAACCCGAGCTACATCACTACGTCCGATGGTGTGGTGGTAATCGACACACCACAGCTGCCGACCAAAGCTGTGCAGATGAGAAAGGAGGCGGAAGCCCACGGCCCGATCCGCTACCTGATCAACACCGAGCACCACGTCGACCACATCTTTGGAAACTACTACTTCAAGGGTGCCGGCACCGTCGTTCATCACCAGGGCGTATACGACAACTTCATGGTGGTGGGACCCGAGCTCGACCCGTTCGCCTATGCCCAAGAAGCGCTCCCGACTGACGATCCCGACGGAGCGGCGATTTTCCCCGACCGCGAGGAGTACTACCAGGACCCCAACAAGGGCCAGATCGTTTTCACGGGTGACCTGACGCTGCGGGTCGGTGGCCATACGTTCGAGTTGATCCATACTCCCGGCCACACTCCCGGCCAGGTGGCAGTGCACGTGCCGGAGGAGAGGGCCGTTTTCACCGGCGACACCGTCTTCAGCGAGTGCCAGACCTGGCTGATGACCTCGAACGTCGACGAGTGGTTGACGGCTCTCGAGACGATCCGGGACCTGGACATCGACTACGTCGTCCCCGGCCATGGACCGATCACGACCAAGGAGTACCTATTCGTCCAGCGGTCAATGCTGATGGAATGGAAGACCGCGGTAGCGGCTGCCGTCGCCAAGGGTTGGTCGCGTGAGGAAACGGTGGAGCGCGTTCACTTCAAGGACCGTTATCCGGTCGATATCGGCCAGGAATACATGATGGATTACATCAACGAATGGAACGCCGGATCGCTCTACGACAAGCTGACGGCGTGACACTCGGCTTCTTGCGTGAGTTTGCCTCGCACGGCGGGAGTCAGCTACGCAAGAACGATGGCTGAGAGTGGCCAACGCGAGGATCCGATGGAGACCGGTTCTGGTGGCGGTTGCAACCGACACCATGAGCGTGCTGCCGGGGTTCATGACCGCCGGGATGGCGGTGCAAATCCGCGATGACATAGGACTGTCGCTCAGCTCTCTCGGAATCTCGATCGGGGTCTTCTTCGGCGCCGCAGCCGTCGCGTCTGCCCCAGCCGGGCGACTCGTCGAGCGTTTCGGGTGGGCATACAGTCTGAGAGCTGCCGCCGTCCTGGCCGGGACTTCGATGGTGGGAGTCGCCGTGCTGGTCCACTCGACGCCGACGCTCAACGTCCTATTCGCCCTCGCCGGACTTGCCCTGGCAACAGCACACCCGGCCGCCAACCTGGCCGTAGCGCGCTGCGTACCGCAGCAGAGGCACGGCTTCTGGTTCGGCGTGAAGCACTCCGCCGTCCCAATCTCGACGTTGCTCGGAGGGCTCGCCGTCCCTGCCGTCGCACTCACCGTCGGCTGGCGATGGGCGTTCATAGGAGGAGGAGCACTCGCAATAGCTGCCATGGCCGCAGTGCCGCGCTCGGAAGCCGCCTATACGGTCAACCCCGTTGTACCCACACGACGGGGAGCAGCGGTACAAACGTCCGAACGGAGACTGCTGGTGGTGCTCGCGGTTGCGGTCGGTCTCAGCATCGCCGGGATCGACGCCCTGGCATCGTTCATCGTTAGCTACTCGGT
>JAHEDJ010000016.1 GCA_024641325.1 bacterium
TCAGGGTTTGGTGGCGGTGACCCTGGCGCTCCAGACCTTGCCGGATACTGCTTCCGCAACATCTCGTGGTTCTGTAGACGCCGGGCTGCAGCAACTCGAAGACGAGGCTTCGGCGATGTCCGAGACCAGCAACTCCTCCATCTGATTGGAGTCGTACGGCAGTCGCTCTTCCACGACTACGTCTGCCAGTCCGGCGGCTCGCAGGCCGTTGACGTAATCGGATTCGCTGATCGCTCCTCCGATGCATGAGTTGTAGAGAACGTCGTCGGATTTGACCCAGTCAGGCAGATTCTCGGCGACGATGTCCGATACGGACATACGACCGCCCGGCTTCAAGACCCTGGCAATCTCCGCAAAGACCTTGTCTTTTTCCGGAGAGAGGTTGATCACGCAGTTAGAGATCACCCAGTCCACCGATGCATCCGCCACCGGCAGTTCCTCGATGATTCCCTTCCGGACCTCGACGTTACCCACCTCGGCTGCCGCGATGTTTTCCTTTGCCCTGGCGATCATTTCATCCGTCATGTCGATGCCGATCACCGAACCCGTCGGACCGACCTTCTTGGCAGCGAGCAGCAGATCGATCCCGGCTCCCGAGCCCAGATCAAGCACAACGTCGCCTTCACCGATCCCGGCGAACGCAACAGGGTTCCCGCAGCCAAACGAGTTCACAACTGCGTCGGCCGGTAGCTCGCGGAGCAACGCCTCGTCGTAGCCCGCCAACTTGGCTGCCACGCCTTTTGGTGCGGGACTCCCGCAGCAGCTCTCTGCTTGGACCGCCGCCGCGTAGGCCTGCGATACCTGCTTGCGGGTCAGCTTCACGTCAGTCATCTTCGGACTCCTCCTCGGTTGAACAACAGGATTCGAGAGCATCAGCCATGGCCCTGAGCTGGTCGGCGAGAACCTGACGGGGAACGGAGTAGTAGACCTCCCGCCCCCGCTTCTCGGAGATCAGCAGCCCGGCGTTGCGCATGGTCGCCAGGTGCCGCGAGACCACCGACATATCTACGGAACAGCACTCCGCAGCCTCGGACACCGTGCTCGGCTCCATCCGCTCGGACAGTGTGGTGAGCAAAACGAGCCGATTGGGGTCGCTCAGCGCCTTGAAAAGCTCCGGCTGCACCAGGACGCTGAGCTCTTCACAGCATCCCACCGCCTTACTCTTGTTTATTTGCGTCATTATGCAAACATCTTATGACCGTGGACCCACCGTGTCAACAGAAACCAGATTCTCAGCAATACTGTTGTTCCCCACGCGCAACAGCATTGCTGAGAAAGTTCACTCCGCTGAGCGCCAGGCCTCGCGCACCTTCATGCGTTGCCCGATGTGCAGGATTCCCCCGACATAGAGGCGTCCGGCCAGCCGGATCATTCCGTAAATGGCAGCGCCCATCATCAGCACCGCGGCGATCAATTCCCACCACGGTATGGCGGATTGCACCGTCCTGATCGGCACGACAAACGGTGCCGTGGCAGGGATGAACGTGGTGATCCTCGCCAGGAGCCCGTCCGGATGCTCGAGCGCCTGGAACGCCAGGATGTAGCCGACGACCCCCACCAGCGTGAGCGGCGTCGCAACGCTCTGCGCGTCTTCCATCCTCGACACCAATGCACCGAGGCCCGCATAGGCGACGGCATAGAAGCTGAACCCGAGAATGAACCACAGGATGAGCGATCCCAGCACGGAAAGAGTCAGCTGCGGGAGGTCGAACAGATCCACAGCAAGCGCGGCGATGAGCGCCGACCCGGACACCAGGGCGAGCTGAAGAAGGCCGAGTAGTCCGATCCCGGCCACCTTGCCTGCAAGCAGATGATGAGGCCGCAACGCGGACATCAGCACTTCAACGATCCGGTTCGACTTCTCCTCGATCACACCGTTGAGGGTCCAGGCGCCGTAGCTCAGGATGGCGAAATAGAGCAAGAACAGAGACGCAACGCTCGCGATCTCATTCGCGAGCCGGTTGGGGTCTTCGGGCTCGAGGCCCCTCACTTCGATCGGCTCGCCGGTCAGGGTCGTCGCCAGCTCTTCTGCTGAGACTCCCGCTTCCCTTACGATCTCCTGCAACTCGAGCGTCTGCGCCGCGCCGCTCAACAAACCGACCAACCCGGAACCACCCGACACGAAGAACACAGAGCTGCCGGACTGCTGTACCACCACCTCGCCTCCGTCGATAAGGAGCCCATCGATCTTCCCGTCGGAAACAGCCACCTCTCCGTCCGCCACCGAAGAAAACTCTGTGACGGCTATCTCCACTTCGATCGCACCGGCCAGCACTTCGAGCGTCGGTAGGAAATCGGAATCGATCTCCCCCACCACACCCAGTTCGTAGGTCACACCGTCGTCTCCGTCGATGACCGCGGGCAATACGATCGCCGCCACAACGACGACCATCAGTATCAACGTTGTGATCCTGTAGGTTCGACCCTTGGATCGCTCCCGCAGTTCCCGCCTGGCCACCAGCCAGGAAGAGCGAAATCCCGTCATCGGCGCACCGCCTCGAGAAACACTTCGGAAAGGCTCGGCGCCTCGAACTCCACGTGCATCACTTGCCCTGCCCTGGCCGCGGACACGAGGAACTCATCAATTGGGAACGAGCGTTCGACAACCAAAACCACCCTCTCCCCCTGCACCGAACTCGAAACGATGTCTGGAGACTCCGCAAGCCAGGATCCGTCGCTCCCGGACACATGCACCTCTACCCTGCGATGTGCTGCCCGCTCCTTTATCGATGCCACCTGCCCTGCAAGAACCACCTTGCCGGCGTCGATGATGGCCACCTCTTCGCAAAGGTCCTCAACGAGGTCGAGTTGATGGCTGGAGAACACAACCGTCTTGCCTGCGGCAGCCTGCCGCTTGAGGGTCTCCCCGAGACTGTTCACGCCGATCGGGTCGAGTCCGCTGAACGGCTCGTCGAGGACGAGAAGCTCGGGATCGAAGATGAGTGCTGCCGCCAGTTGAATCCGCTGCTGGTTGCCGTGCGAAAGCTGTTCGAGCCGGTCCTCTGCTCGATCCAGGAGTCCAAACTCATCCAGCCAGCGATCCGCCGCCTCGAGCGCATCTTTCACTCGCATACCGTGCAGCTCGCCCAGATAGACGAGCTGATCCCGAACCTTCATTCGGGGATACAGCCCACGTTGCTCGGGCATGTAGCCGAAGGTCCGCCGGGTCGCCTCATCGATGGGAGCCCCACTCCAGGTGACCGTGCCGGCGTCGAGCGCCACCAAACCGAAGATCGAGCGCATTGCCGTCGTCTTGCCGGCCCCATTCGGCCCGAGAAACCCGAGCATTCGACCGGGCGCCACCGAGAAGCTACATCCGTCGAGCGCGACGATATCGCCAAAGCGTTTTGAGAGTCCAATCAGTTCGAGCATCGGTCAAGAGGATAAGGCCGTTGAGGTCGCCGTCGTGGAATCGCGCATCGGTCTGCGCAATTCGCAATTCGCAATTCGCAATTCGCAATTCGCAGCGACGTTGGCGATCGGGCAGCGCTGGCTGCGGTTACCACTATCGTTCGCGCATGCCGCGCCGTTCTGCCCTCACCATCGCAATTTCTCTTGCGATCGTCGCCTGTTCGGGTCCGACGAGTGAGCCGGTTGCCACGACCACCTCAACAGTCACGATTACCTCAACGACGTCCCTGCCGCCCGTCGACATCCGGCCACCGCCTACAACCACGGCACCCACCGATGCCGCAGATCCAGAACTGCCGGACCCCGTCGAGATTGCGGGACAGGGGTGGGGGGAGATCACCGGGTTCACTTCAACCGATGTTCTCGATTCTGACCTGGATGCGATTGATCTACGACTGAGATCGATCATCGGTACGGCCATCGAAGGCGTCAGCTATACCGGCCTTCAGCCGGAAGATGGAGGCTCTCCGGTGATCGGACTCTCCATGAGTCCGGCCGTCTTCCTCAGCGGCGACCCGTTGCTCGCTCCCGGCCTGGCCGGTGCGATCGCCGGCCCTTTCGCCAGCCTCGAGGAGGTCGCTATCGAGGGGACTCTCACATACAGGCTCTTTCTCGGGGACAGTTGGTGGTATTTCTGGGCTTCGAATACGCACCTCTATGCGACCGTCGGAGGCGAGATTCCGGCCGAGCAGGCTATGGAAGCCACCATCCGGGGCGCTCCCCAGCCCTACCTCTGGCAAGCAGGTGATTGCCTGTGGTTTGGCGCCGGCGAGGAAACCTCGATGCCGTACGCACCGTACGGGAAAGCCCGCCTGGTCCCGTGTTCGGGAATGCACACCCACGAAGTGATCTTCTCGAGTCCAACGCAATACGGACTCGAAGACGACTATCCGGGAGAAGCTTTCTCCACCGAGGTCGAGCGCACGTGTGGGTCCGCCTATCGCGGCTACATCGGGGTCGACTGGCCGGACTCGAAGGTGTCTGCGATCCGGTACCTGCCGGACAGCGCCGAATGGGATGAGGGCGACAGATACACCGCTTGTGTCGTTGAGTTATCCGACGAACTTGGCGGTGCCACCCGCATCGCAGGCTCCCTCGAAGGAATCGGGACCGCGAGCCTGATCGATCGAGCGCCCGGCGATTGCTACATCAACTCGCTGAATGCCGATCCCGTGGATTGCCGATTGACTCATAGGTTTCAGTTCATCGGCCTTGCCGAGGATCCATCGCCGGCCGGAACTCCCTACCCCGGAGCTACTGCCTTGGTCGAATCCCAACATCCGGCTTGCGAGGCCCTGGTCGCCGAGTTCGCCCCGGTGCTCGCCAAGAACGGCGCCGATGTCTCCGCTCATGCCACCCCTCCATCGGTGCTGGAGTGGGAGAACGACCTCCGTACGATTCGCTGCTTCGCATTCGCGACGGATGGCGAGGGCGGAAGGCTCGAGATCTCCGGCAGTTTCGACGGCGAGTGGGAGATCGTCCGCTTTTCGGAGGACGACGTCACCGCGATAACCCCGAGGCTGGATTCTCTGCTAATGGCTAATGGCTAATGACTGAAGGCCTTTTCTTGTTACCCTCCCAGCCATGACCGATCGCCACGTCCTCGTCGCCGTTGGCTGGCCCTATGCCACGGGATCTCTGCATCTCGGACATGTTGCCGGCGCCTACCTTCCACCAGATATCTTCGCCCGCTACCACCGCATGGCCGGCAGCAAGGTTCTGATGGTCTCCGGCAGCGACGTCCACGGCACTCCGATCACGGTCAAGGCCGATGAGGAAGGCGTTACGCCGCAGGAGATCGTCGATCGGTATCACCCACGCTTCCTCGACTACTGGCAGCGGCTCGGGATCAATTTCGATCTGTTCACCACGACGGGCACCGAGAACCACAAGCGAGTTACACAGGGGTTCTTCATGAAGCTGCTCGAGAACGGCTACCTCTACAAGCACACGACGAGCCAGTTCTTCGACGAGGAGCAACAACGCTTCCTCCCCGACCGGTACGTTGAGGGCACCTGCCCTCACTGCGGATCGAACGAAGCGCGAGGAGATCAGTGCGACAACTGCGGCCGCACTCTCGACCCCCACGAACTGGTCGACCCACGGTCGAAACTCTCCGGGACGACTCCGGTCGAGCGCGACACCGAGCATTACTACTGGAAGTTGAGCGCGTTCCAGGGACCGCTGCTCGACTGGCTCCGATCGCGAGAAGACTGGCGACCCCATGTTGTCAATTTCGCCATCGGCATGGTCAAAGACGGCCTGCACGATCGCTCCTTCACCCGTGACCTCGATTGGGGCATTCCGCTCCCTGTGGATGATCTGGGTCCGGGCAAGTCGATCTACGTGTGGTGGGAAGCCGTGATGGGCTACTTCTCGGCGCCGCAGGAGTGGGCGCAGCTCCGGGGGACTCCGGATGCCTGGAAAGACTGGTGGCTCAACCCCGACGCCGAAACCTATTACTTCATCGGCAAGGACAACATCCCGTTCCATGCCGTCTACTGGCCTGCACTCCTGATGGGCCACGGTGGCCTCAACCTGCCGACCAATGTTGCCGGCAACCAGTACGTCACGTTCGGTGGATCCAAGGCATCGAAGTCGCGCGGCGTAGGGCGATCCCTCGACTGGTATCTCGAACACTTCGAACCGGACGCACTCCGCTATGCAATTGCGGCCATGCTTCCGGAGCACAACGACACGGACCTGTCGGACGATGAGATCGCCCGCCGCGTCAACGAGGAGTTGGTCGCCACCTGGGGCAACCTCGTCAACCGCGTTCTTGCCATGACGACCAGACATTTCAACGGAACGATCCCCAGCCCGGGCGATCTCGATGACGAAGACCGGGCGTTGCTCGACAAGGTCGATTCCGCCATCGCCGAAGCGGCGCAACAGTTCGAGAAGGTCGAGTTGCGGGGAGCGCTGCGCGCCGGGATGGCAGCCGCCTCGCTGGCGAACGCGTACCTCAACGAAACGGCTCCCTGGTCGACCGCCAAAACAGACATGGTCCGTACCGCCACAACGCTGCATACGGCCCTCAGCGCCATCAACGGGATCAAGACGATTCTGGCTCCATTCTTGCCGTTCACGTCACAGCAGCTGCACGAGATGCTCGGTCAAGAGGGAATGCTGGCGGAGTGCCCCTGGGAGCGCGGAGTCCTGCATCCCGGCACGAAACTGGGGACACCGGCGCCACTGTTCAGCAAGGTGGATCCGGAAGCCTTGGAGGAGTAGGCAGTCGGCAATTGGCAATCGGCTCCCTGGAACCTAGAACCCGAACCCAGAACCTGCTGTGGCTAACCCTTTTCCAGGGCTGCCCTGGTCGCCTCGTCGATCACCGCTCCATGCGCAAGCCGCACCGGAGTGATGGATACCCAACCCTTCTCCAGTGCCTCGACGTCGGTGCCGGCGATGTCTCCGTCGATTCGCAACCCGGTTGCGAAGTCGTGAACGAATCTGCCGGGTGAGGCTTCACGGAAAATGTTGTCGTATCCGACTTTGGCGATATCGGTGATGCGTCGCGGGGCGTCGATGGTGAGGTCCGCCGCGAAGTTGACGTTGAGCAGGTCCACACCGGCCGGATAGCCCGCCTCGAGTATCGAACGCAGTACGTCCACCGAGACGCCTGCGGCCGTTTCCCATAAGAGCGTTGAGTCGTCCGACCAAGCCAATTTGGCCCAGCCGCGGTGATCCCGGACGTCGCCGGTGGAAAATGCCACGGCCGGTATCCCGGCGATCCAGCCTTCGGCCGCCGCTCCGACGGTCCCGCTGGAGAGAAAGAATCCAAGGCCGTTGTTCAGCCCGATGTTGATCCCGGAGATCACCATCATCGGTCTCTCTCCGAACAACGAGTGGATTCCGAGTTGGGCGCAGTCCGCCGGGAACCCATCGGCAACGGAGATCTCTACCCCGTCCTTGACGATGTTGCGCACATGTATCTCATCGAACCGAGTGATGGCCTTTCCGATCCAGCTTCGTTCTCGATCGGGAACGACGACACGGACGGGAGCAATGTCGGCCAACGCCCGGTAAAACGGGATCAGTGCAGGCGAATCGATTCCGTCGTCGTTGGTGAGCAGGAAGTAGGACATCGCCGGAAGGGTACCCCGTGCAGGCGTCCCGCCTGTCAGGCCGGGAGGCTACGCCCACCGGCGGCGAGCGCGGCATCGGCCAGGTGCTCGGCCAGTTCGTCGAAGCCATCCCTCACCCTGGCCGTTGTGATCCGCAGGTGCGGACCATCTGCCTCGCCTATCTGAAACGGTGAGCCCGGAGCCGCGCCTATGCCGCGCGAGGCAAGCGCCACTTGCGCCCATTGCTCGTCGTAGACCGGCAGCCAGAGGTTGAGCCCCGAGCCTCCACCCACCTCGATCCCGCGCTTTTCCAGAGCTCGCGTCAGGCGGCTCCGGCGCTCGGCGTAGGCGCCCGCCGCCGTGGCGAGTACCGCATCCACGCCTGGATCCGTCAGCAATCGGTGGAGGATCGCTTGCAGAAGACGGCTGCTCCACGATGGACCGAGCTGACGGCGCCGCACGAGGTCGTCGATCGGTAGAGCGGCTCCACCCACCGCGGCCAGACGTAGGTCGGGCCCGTACGCCTTTGAGAAACTGTGAACGTGGACGACCCGGTGCGGCAGGTATCTGCCCAATGTGTGGAGTTCTGCACCTGCCACGGCTCCCGAGTGATCATCTTCGATGATCATCGTGTCGGTGTCTTCCAACAACTGTGCGAGATCCGCGGCCCGTTCGGAGGTCATACTCACACCGGTCGGATTGTGTGCACGCGGCTGCACGATCAGCAGACTTGGTCGTCGGGTCAGGGCGCCGGCCAGGTCGTCGACGTCGATACCCTCATCATCGAGTCGCACGCCGATCACCTCGGCTCCGGCCTTTTCCACCAGGTCCCCGATTGGAGCGAATGTTGGATTCTCCACCACAACACGATCGCCCATCCCGACCAACGACGAGACCAAGCGATCGAGCGCATCCAGCGCGCCGTTGACCACGGTCAGTCGCTCGGGAGTAAACGGCCAGCGCTCGAGGAGGTCGTTCTCCAATTCCTCCAGTACCGGGCGGTCGAGATAGCTCGTGACTATCGGCTCGGCGCCGAGCGTTCTCAGGATCGAGCCAATCGACGGCAAGAGATCCGGATCCGGAGTGCCCGTGCTGAGATCGACCGCGTACATGCCGGGCTCAACCGGGACCTTCCAGACGCGTCCGCCACCGGCACCAGCCGGCCGGACCCGCACGAATGTTCCCCGGCGGCCATCGGTGACGATCGTTCCCGACTGCCTGAGAACGGACCACGCCTCGGCGACCGACGTCGGGCTGATCCCGAGCGCTCCGGCCAGCGACCGCACCGTCGGCAACCGGTCGGCGCCTTTCAGGTCTCCACCGGAGACGAGCCGACCGACGGCCCGGGCGATACCCAGGGGAGATCGATCGGACCCTGCCAGCGAAGCTGCGATCAGCAGCTCGATTCTATTTTGTTCGGAACAATCATTCGTTTGCATCAGAACTCTGAGGCACATACTATTCGAGAACGACCTCCAGACCAACACCGCGAGAATCGAGGGAACATGCCCACCTCAAATCAAGACCTGCACGAGCGCTACCGAAAAGCATTGCCTTCATGGCTGGCCCTCTACTACGAGGAGCCGATCTCCATGGAGCGCGGAGAAGGTCGCCACGTGTGGGACGTCGAAGGCAACCGCTACCTCGACTTCTTTGCCGGAATCCTCACCACCATGACCGGCTACTCGGTCCCCGAGATCGTTCAGGCCGTCCAGGAACAGGCCGCCAAGGTCTTCCACACCACGACTCTGTACACATCCGAACCGATGATCGAACTCGCCGAGAAGATCGCCGAGTTGTCGGGAATCCCGGATGCAAAGGTGTTCTTCACCAACTCCGGCAGCGAGGCGAACGATGCGGCACTGATGCTCGCCACCGGCTATCGGAAGTCGAACCAGGTGCTGGCACTTCGCAACAGCTACCACGGGCGCTCTTTCACCAACATTGCGATCACCTCACATCGCTCCTGGTCGCCGACCAGCCTGACCGGCCTCAACGTCAACTTCGTCCAGGGCGGCTACCGGCTCCGCAGCCCATTCGGGCACCTGGACGACGACGCTTACACCGAGGCGTGCGTTGACGACCTCGAGCAGGTGATCGACATGATGACTTCGGGCGACGTTGCCTGTTTGATAATGGAACCGATCCAGGGCGTTGGCGGATTCGCCACTCCGCCCGACGGCTTCTTCGGCCCTATGAAGAAGGTCCTCGACCAGTACGGAATCCTCCTCATCTCCGATGAGGTGCAAACTGGTTGGGGTCGGACCGGCGAGCACTTCTGGGGATACGAAGCCCACGGCGTGACACCCGACATCCTGACTTTCGCCAAAGGTGTCGGCAACGGCATGGCGATGGGCGGAGTCGTAGCCAGAGGGGAGATCATGGACAGCCTCGGTGCCAATTCGATCTCCACTTTCGGTGGCAACCCCATGGCGTCGGCAGGCGCCCTCGCCAACCTGAAGTACATTCTGGATCACGACCTTCAGGGCAACTCTCTGCGGATGGGCAGGCGGTTGCGAGACCAACTCCAGCCGGTTGTCGATGCCACACCGTGGATCGCAGAGCTACGCGGCAAGGGGCTCATGCTCGCCATCGAGACCGTTCATCCCGACAGCAACCAGCCCGACGGAGGTGCGGCCGGGAAGCTCATGGAGTTCACCAAGCGAGACGGGCTGTTGATAGGCAAGGGCGGCCTGTACGGCAACGTGCTACGCATCGCTCCCCCGCTGACGGTCACCGAAGAAGAGATCGACGAAGCGGCCGACATCCTCATCCGTGCCATCGGTGAGATTTCCTAGGTCGTAGAGGAGAAAACGATATGGAACAGATTCATCACTTCATCGGGGGCGAGCAGACACCGAGCACCTCCGGTCGAACCGGCCCCGTCTTCAATCCCGCCACGGGCCTGCAGACGGCTCAGGTGGACCTCGCTTCGGTCGAAGAGGTAGATGCAGCCGTCGCCTCGGCCGCCGCGGCCTTCCCCGGCTGGCGGGCCACCTCGGTGGCAGGCAGAGTCAAGCTGATGTTCAAGTTCCGCGAGCTGGTCGATCGGAACGCTGCCGAACTGGCCAGGACTATCTCGGCCGAGCATGGCAAAACCGAAGCCGACGCGAGCGGCGAGGTCGCCCGCGGACTCGAGAACATCGAATACGCCTGCGGAATCGCGGAAACGCTGGCCGGACGGTTCACAGAACAGGCCTCGACCGGCATCGACGTCTACGACATCCGTCAGCCGCTCGGTGTTTGCGCGGGCATCACGCCGTTCAACTTCCCTGCCATGGTTCCTTTGTGGATGCTCCCCAACGCCGTCGCTGCCGGGAATACCTTCATCCTGAAGCCCTCAGAGAAGGATCCGTCTGCTTCCCAAATGATCGTTGAGTTGTTCCACGAAGCGGGTTTCCCGCCGGGGGTCCTCAATCTGGTGCACGGCGACAAGGTGGCCGTCGACCGTCTGCTCAACCATCCGGATATCAAAGCGGTCAGCTTCGTGGGTTCCACCCCGGTCGCCCGCCACGTCCACGAAACGGCCAACGCCAACGGCAAGCGAGTTCAGGCACTGGCCGGTGCGAAAAACCACATGGTCGTGCTGCCGGACGCCGACGTAGACCTGGCGGCTGATGCGGCCGTCAGCGCCGCCTTCGGCTCCGCAGGTGAACGTTGCATGGCTATCTCGGTCGTCGCCGCCGTCGGAGACATCGCCGATCCGCTGGTAGAGGCAATCCGCGCCCGAACCGAGGTGCTGAAGATCGGCCCCGGCAACGACCCGACATCTGAAATGGGACCGCTAATCACCCGCGAACACCGGGATCGGGTCGCCGGCTATATCGGCGCAGGAGAATCCGAGGGAGCCGAGATCGTCGTCGACGGTCGCCGGAATGAGTTCGACGGAGACGGCTTCTTCCTGGGTGCGACGGTGCTCGACAGAGTGACTCCGAGCATGAGCGTCTACCGGGACGAGATCTTCGGACCGGTTCTGGTCATCGTGCGCGTTGACTCCTACCGGCAAGCCGTCGATCTGATCGCCGACAACAAGTGGGGAAATGGCGCGGCAATCTTCACGCGTGATGGTGGAGCCGCCAGGCAGTTCCAGTTCGACGTCGACGCAGGCATGGTTGGAATCAACGTCCCGATTCCGGTGCCCGTTGCCAACTTCTCGTTCGGCGGTTGGGGTGATTCCCTGTTCGGAGACACCCACATGTACGGCCCCGAAGGCCTCCGATTCTTCACGAAAGGCAAGGTCGTGACCAGCAGGTGGCCGGATCCGGCGACAAGCACAGTCAACCTGGGGTTTCCGACCAACTAGTCACTAGTCGCGGGTCGCGACTCGCGACTAGTCACTCGCGACTAGCTTCGTCCCTATGGCTTTGCTCAAGGTCGAGCACCTGACCCATCGATACGGCGACGTGACCGCACTCGAAGATGTGACTCTCGAGGTTCCCGAGGGTCGGGTTGGGCTCGTCGGTGCCAACGGAGCAGGCAAGACAACGCTCCTGAGAATTCTGCTCGGCATGCTGCACCCCGAACAAGGAGCGATCGAGGTTCTCGGCATGCCGATGACCCGGGAACCGCTGGAAGTCCGATCCCGGGTGGGCTACATGCCCGAAGGTGCTTGTCTCCCCAAAGACCAGACGGCCGCCGATTTCGTCGGCTACGCCGCTGAACTGGCGGGTCTCCCCGTCCGGGCCGCCCGCCGCCGCGCTTCCGAGATCCTGTTCCTCGTCGGCCTGCACGAGGAGCGATTCCGGTTCCTGGGCGACTTCTCGACGGGTATGGTGCAGAGAGTCAAGCTGGCGCAGGCCATTGTCCATGATCCTGAACTCGTCCTGCTCGACGAGCCGGCTTCCGGGCTCGATCCCGAAGGCCGCGAGGACATGCTGCTCCTGATCAACCGGCTAGGAGAATTCGGGATCAGCGTGCTGTTCTCGACCCACATCATCAGCGATATCGAGGAGACCTGCGATTGGGTGGTGATGCTCGACGCCGGGAAAGTGTTGCGCGCCGGACCGCTCGGCAGACTCGAAGTACGGGATTCAATCACCCTGGAAGTACTCGGCGATGTCGCCGGCCTGGTCGCCTGGCTCTCCGATCGGGGAGCATCCGTGACCGCACAAGGACAGGTACTAGACGTCAGCCATACCGACGGCGACACGTTTGATCTGGTCCGGGACGGTCTGGCAGCCACCGAATCCGGAATCGTACGCCTGGGCGTCGCTTCCACCTCACTGGAGGAGGCGTTCTTCCTGCCCGCCGAGGAGAATCCGTCATGAGCAATCGTGCCGTCATAGTCGACCGCGGGTATCGGTCGTACGACGAGGAACGACTCGGCAGACGCGGAGCGATGCGCGCCATCGTCAAGGAAGGATTCCGTCGAGTTCTGGGGCTCCGTCGCAAAGCCCGCCGGAAGCTGTTCCCCTGGTCGCTCATCGGCATCAGCGCGGCTATCGCCTTCATTTTCGTCGGCTTGCACTGGGTGGCAGGAGTGGCGCTGGGACCGTCGGCACCTGATCTCCCCGGCTACGGCGAGTACTTCGACCTGAACTCCGGTATCGCCATCTTGTTCATCGCGTTTGCCGCGCCCGCTCTCCTGGTTCCGGACCGGGTCGAGGGGGTATTGAATATCTACCTCTCCCGTCCACTGCGAATGGTCGACTACCTCGCCGCCAAGATCGCCGCACTGGCGATTCTGGTTCTGTCGTTCTACCTGGTCCCACAGATTCTCATGCACCTCGGCCTGAGCGTGGTCTCCACTGAAGGCTTCCTGTCGTACATGGGCGCCAACCTCGACATCCTGTGGAAGGTGCCGGTGGTCGCCCTCGCCTATTTCACCGCGCACGCGGCGGTGGCGGTTACTGCTGCTGCTCTGATTCCGCGGGAGGGGTTCGCGGCCGGAGCTTTCTTCGGAGGCATCTTCATCCTCAATGGAGTCGCCGAGTTGCTGACGCAACTCGATGTTGCCGGCGCCAAGTACGCCGCCTTCCTGGCGATTGAGGAATACCCCCGGGTGATCAGAGATTGGATCTTCGACATCGACACGGTCGACTACCTCGTCGAACAATCCGGGTTCGAACAGTGGACCGCAGTCCCGGCCACGGTCGCCGTCGCGCTCCTCGCAACAACCGTCGTGTGGGCCAGGTACCGGAGGCTGCCGTGACCGATGCCCGCTTCGCCGCCGAACCCACCGTCGAGGTGAATGATGTCTCGAAGTGGTTCGGACAGAAGGTCGCCGTGTCCGAGTTGTCCTGCTCATTCGGACCCGGTGTCACCGGGTTGCTGGGCCCCAACGGAGCGGGGAAGACCACCTTCCTCAGGATGATGGTCGGCCTTCTGACCCCTTCGGAGGGGCGAATCACCCTGCTCGGCGAAAGCCCGCGTAGCCAACCGGATGTGTTCCGGAGGGTCGGGTTCGTGCACGAAGACGAGGCCGTCTACGAGGTTTTCAGCGCCAGGGAATTCGTCACCTTCAACGCCGCCCTGTTCGGCATTCCCGATCCGGCTCGAGCCGCCGACCGGGCACTCGAGACGGTCGGGCTCACGGATGTCGCAAACCGCAAGGTGGGAACGTTCAGCAAAGGTATGCGCCAGCGCGCCAAGGTGGCGGCGGCTCTGGCTCACGACCCTACCGTCCTGTTCCTGGACGAACCGCTGAACGGGACGGACCCTGTGCAGCGTGCTCACCTGATCGGACTCTTCAGCGACCTCGCCGAGCGCGGACACACCGTCATCGTTTCGTCTCACGTGTTGCACGAGGTCGAGCGAATGGCCGATCGGGTCATTGCCATGGTCGACGGCCGCCTCGCTGCGGCGGGTTCGGTGGCCGATCTTCGCACTGCTATGACGGACATTCCGCGCCGCATCCGGATCGACACGGACGCGCCCCGCAAACTCGGTGCGGCGCTGCTCATCCAGGACTGGGTCGAGGGAGTCAGGCTCATCGACGGCACCATCCACGTCGAGGTGCGGGACCCGGTGGCTCTCGGGCACCGGCTCCCCGCCTTGTGCCGGGACCTGGGAGCTCGCCTGACCCGGGTCGATCCCGAGGACACTTCGCTGGAGAGCGTCTTCCGCTATCTGGTGAAACCACGATGATCGCCGCCAGATGGATCTTCCGGCTGAGTTTCCGGCAACTGGTGCAGAGGAAACGGGCCATCGGCCTCGTCCTTTTCACGGCCCTGCCCGGCATCGTTCTGGCGATTGCCTCGGCTTCGGTCGATGAGGACGAGTTGATAGGTCTGTTCCATGATCTGAATGTCGGCCTGTATCTGATGGTCGGCCTGGCGGTCGCGGCCTTGCTGAACGCTTCCTCGGCCTTCGGTGAAGAACTCCGTGCCTCGACGCTCTCCTACATCGTCGTGAAGCCGGTTCCGAGGTGGATCATCGCTGCCGCGGTAACCACTGCCGCTACCGCCGCAACGCTCCTGCTGGCAGGCATTGGACTGGCAGTCACCTGGTTGGTGGCGATCATCACGATCGGCGATGCCGGCCTGGGACTAGCCCCGCTCACCGCCCTAGTCATCGAGGCGCTCGGCTATTCGGCGGTCTTCGTGCCTCTCGGCCTGCTGTTCAGCCGGGCAACGCTGGCCGGACTGGCCTACATCTTCGTGTGGGAAGGCATCCTCGGCAGGGCGCTCTCGGCGCTGGCCCCCTCTTCGGTATGGATCACCGCCTTCAGCGGCTACGCAGACATCGGTGAGGGAATACCGGACGAGACACTCGGAATGCTTGGAAACCTGGTGCCGGGCGCCGGCGGAGCACTGGCGAAAGTCCTGGTGGCGTTCGTCGTATCGATAGGCCTGACGACGCTGCTCCTTAGGAAGCGGGATCTGGCATGAGTTTTGGGGCCCCATCGGGACCCCAAAATCAAGCCAATCGCCAATTGTTATCAGTTCGGCGGATAGACCCCCATGCCCTTGGCCTTTTCGGTGCTCCAAAAGATCACCGCGATCTCGTCGATCAGGCTGATGAGCTTTTTACCAACTTCGGGATCCATGCTCTTCTTCGCTTCGCCTGCCTGATGGATCGCCTGCCAGAACAGGTCGTCGAGTTGCGGGAACTCGGCACGGTGGTCGGCTGAGAAGAAATCGGCCCACAGCACCATGAGGTGATGCTTCACCTCTTCGGCGCGCTCCTCCTTGATGAAGACGGCGCGGTCGCGAAAGACCGGATCATCAGAAGCCTGATACTTCTCCGCCACTTTGAGGACCGACATCGCCTCGATCTTCGCCTGGGCGGGGTCGTAGACGCCACAGTAAAGATCGCAGTGTGCGTGTGCCGTTGTACTCGGCTTGAACAGACCCACGGAGTACCTCCCGGTGTTTGGGTTCGTCATCTGACGATACACTCGACTGCTCGGTATCGGCACCCGGGAGCATCCGATGTTGCTGCGAAGATTCACCGTCTCAGAGAAATCGATGAGCCCTCTCCTCCAGGAGGGTGACTACGTCGTGACGATTGAGAAGCCTCCGAAACGTGGTGACGTGATCGTCTTCGAGCATCCGGCTCGCCCCGGATTCCACCTGATCAAGCGAGTGATCGGCTGCGGCGGTCAAACGGTCGAGGTGCGGAATGGAGCAGTGTCGGTCGACGGAATGGAATCCGCCGAGCCCTGGACTGCCGACGACACCGCTCCCGACGGATCATGGCAAGTTCGCGACGAGCAAGTCTTCGTCCTGGGAGACGCCCGCCACCGGTCGAGCGACGATAGCCGCACCATCGGACCGGTCGACGTGGGCGAACGCACACATGTCGTCGTCTTCAGATACTGGCCGGCAAGGCGAGCCGGTCGGATCAAGCGACCGTAGATCGGGTCCGGGTCGAGATGGTTACACTCCCGCCCGTGCTTCGACGACCAGTGCTCACGATCGCCGCGATCGCAATGATCGCTGCATGCTCCTCACCCGAGTCGACTCCCACGGTCCTCGCCGCCCCTTCACCGGCGCCGACCACGCCGGCGAACACAACGACGACTCTCGCTCCGACCACCACCTCGACTTCAACTACGACGACCACCATGCCGCCGGGGCCCGTCTCGCCGCTAAACGGGTTGCCGATCGAAGACCCGTCGCTGGTCGATCGGCGGGTTCTCGCGGTCAAGATCGACAATCACTGGAACGCCCGCCCGCAATCCGGGATACAAGATGCCGATGCCGTGTACGAACTTCTCGTCGAAGCCGGGTTGACGCGGTTCATCGCACTGTTCCACCAAAGCGACTCGGACTACCTGGGCCCAATGCGCTCTGGCCGGCCGACGGATCCAACCCTGCTGAAACCGTTGGGAGCGACCTTCACGATCAGCGGCGCACAGGACTGGGTGGTCAATAGAATCGTCTCGGCCGGCGTTTCGCTCATCGGTGAAGTCCGGCCCGCTACGTACCGGATCTCCAGCCGGTTTGCTCCGCATAATCTCTACGTCGACACGACCGCTTTGCGCGAGTATGCGAACGAACGCGGCTACCCCGACGATCCGCCACCCGATTTGTTCGCATGGGAATCGTGGAGCGATGACCTGCGCGCGCGGGCCACCTCGATCAGTTTCGATTGGTCTCCGGGCCTGCAGGTGCGCTGGGATTGGACTGGAGAGCAATACGTTCGGTACACCGGCGGTGACCTCCACCAATGGATACCACGTGAGGGCGATCCCGAGCAGCTGAGCACAGACACTCTCGTCGTGCTGTTCGCCAGGCGCTACACGGCATCGCCGTCCGGTGCAGGAAGTTCGGTCCCGGCGATGGATACCGTCGGCACCGGCCGGGCCCTCGTTTTCTCCGGCGGAGAAGTACGCGAAGGGACCTGGAGCAGGGACGCTATCGAGGAACCTTTCGCTTTGCAGGATGGAGACGGAGCGACATTGACCGTTCCGCCCGGCAGACCATGGGTCTCCGTTTTCCCCGACAGCCGTTCGATCACATGGGTATCAGATGAATGACGTGCGCGAACTGGCTGCAGCCGTACGCGACCGGAAAGTAACCGCCACCGAGACGATCGTCGACCACCTCGAACGCATCGACTCTTCGACGCTGAACGCATTCACGCTCGTCGACCACGAGGGTGCACTGGCCGCAGCCGGATCGATCGACCGGAGGATCAGGGCTGGAGAAGACCCGGGCCCGCTGGCAGGCGTCCCCATTGCCGTGAAGGACCTCATCGACCAGGCCGGACTGCTCAACACGGCCGGATCGTCGTTCTATCGAGAAGTCCCGGATCGAACCGCCATCGTGGTTCAGCGCCTGCAGGACGCCGGAGCAGTTCCGATCGGGCGCACCGGTCTGCATGAGTTCGCCTTCGGCTTTTCGAGCGAGAACCATTGGTTCGGGGCGGTACGCAACCCGTGGGACCCGACCACCTCCCCGGGTGGTTCATCCGGAGGTTCCGGCGCGGCGGTCTCGGCCGGCCTCGCAGCAGCCGGTCTCGGCACAGACACCGGCGGATCGGTGCGTGTCCCTGCCGCGTTGTGCGGGGTGATTGGTCTGAAGGTGACCCACGGACGCATCCCGATTTCGGGCGTCTTTCCGCTCGCTCCCTCGCTGGATACCGTCGGTCCGATCACGCGCTCTGTCGGAGGGGCCGCCCTGCTCTACTCACTCATGGCGGGCGGAGACCCCGGCGATCCCTGGTCGTCCTTGCGGCCCGTTCGTCCTGCCGGGGCGGCAACAGATCCAAACGACCTGGTAATCGGGGTTCCACGGGCATGGATCGAGGCAGGCCCGGTTTCTGATGATGTGGCAATGGCATTCAACTCGCTGTGCGATTCACTTTCCCGGGCCGGGGCTCGAATCGAATCGATCGACCTGACCGAAGCCGTTGCCTCCGAGCTCCTGGTGGCTTCGGCATACGGAGAGGTCGCAGCAGTTCACCGGTCGTTCCGGGAATCCGGCCGGGAATACGGACCCGAAGTGGAGCGCAGGATGTTGCGCGCCGATCAGATCACCCTCGACGAATACCTGGCCGGCCTCCGATGGCGGGCCAAACTTCGCCAGTCCGCCCAACGCGCCTTCGCCCGGATCGACCTGATCATCACTCCGGCCACCGGTACCACGAAGAAGGTCATCGGCGAAGACACAGTCGAGGTCGGCGCTGATCGGGTCAACTACCGGGCAGCGCTCTCATGGTTCTCGGCACCTATCAACCATGCAGGATTGCCGGCCCTGGTGGTCCCGCTCGCGGTTGGAGGATCGCCATCGCCCGCGGTCCAGATCATTGCTCCGTGGTGGCAGGAGCATCGCCTCCTCGAGTTCGGCGAATACCTCGAAGCCACTGGACAGAGCAGAGTGGAAACTCCCCCGGACGCGAAATGACAACCGGGCCTAACCGGCGGTGAGGTGGGTGCGCCCAATGCGGCACAGGCTTCGCATGACGCGGAGCCCGAAACGGGGAGGAACCTCGACACATCGAGGGATGGCGTACCGTCGTCGCACGCAGCCCACCCCACCCCGGAAACCTTCGTCGGGTTACCCCGACGGCTTCTTGAGTGGTCCGGTTGTCAACACCACAATCATCCTCCAGCCACAGCCCACCGCATAGAGGAAAAGTACCCGCCCGGAACGGCAACTTACCGTAAGGTAGGTCTCTTGATCACTCCTCGTTATTTGACCCCATAACACCTGCGAATCAGGGCCTTTTTGCCGGCCTAGGCCCCGGTAGGACCGGGAACGACGGGAGAGTGACCTCCGACCCCCCGGCACCGACCGATGGACTCTGGTTGACCCGCAGGGAGAGGTACACTGGCCCGCCAGGGACGACCATCGGGTCATCCACACAACAAAGATGAAATCAGCCACGCATCGACCCGGTCAGCCCGAGGGCGGCGGGAGGTGGGTGGCCAATAAAAGGAAGTGATGTCGGTGTCAGAAACAACTGCCACCCTCCCCGTCAACGAGAGCCCTTCGGAGCAGCAGGAACTCGACAAGGTCATCATCCGATTCGCCGGAGACTCCGGTGACGGCATGCAGCTGGCCGGGACCAGATTCACGGATGCCTCGGCGGCATTCGGAAACGACCTGGCGACCTTCCCGAGCTTCCCTGCCGAGATCCGTGCCCCGGCCGGTACCCTCGCCGGCGTATCGACTTTCCAGGTTCAAATTGCCGACTTCGACATCCTCACACCCGGTGACGAACCGGATGTGCTGGTGGCGATGAACCCGGCCGGCCTGAAGTCAAACCTCAAGGACGTCCGCCCGAACGGTACGATCGTGGTCAATTCGGAGGCGTTCATCGAGCGCAACCTTCACCGAGCCGGATATGACAAGAACCCGCTCGAGGATGGAAGTCTCGACAGCTACCGAATCATCTCCGCTCCCATGGAGACCCTCACCAAAGAGGCTGTGAAGGAAACAGGGGTGACCGGGCGCGAAGTCCTTCGCTCGAAGAACTTCTTCGCACTGGGGCTCATGGCGTGGCTGTTCAACCGACCCCTGGATCCAACAACGGAATGGCTCGAGAAGAAGTTCTCGAAGCGGCCTGAAGTGCTCAATGCCAACCTGGCCGCGTTGAAGGCCGGCTGGAACTTCGGCCTCACCACCGACGCCGCCCGCACGACATACTCCGTTAAGCCGGCCAAGCTGGAACCCGGCACCTACACCAACGTGACGGGCAACACCGCCATGGCGTGGGGAGTGATCGCCGCCGGCCAGGCTGCCAAGTTGCCCGTCTTCTACGGAACGTACCCAATCACCCCGGCTTCGGACATCCTCCATGAGTTGTCCCGCCACAAGAACTTCGGGGTCAAGACATTCCAGGCCGAAGACGAGATCGCCGGCATCGGGGCTACGGTCGGCGCAGCCTTCACCGGCCATTTGGCGTTCACCGGAACGAGTGGTCCCGGACTGGCGCTCAAGAGCGAAACGATCAGCCTCGCCCTGATGACAGAGCTGCCGTTGATCATCATCGACGTTCAGCGCGGCGGTCCTTCCACCGGACTGCCGACCAAGCCCGAACAGGCCGACCTGTTGTTCTCGATCTTTGGGCGCCACGGTGAGGCACCGATGCCGGTGCTGGCCGCCAAGTCGCCGTCGGATGCTTTCGCCATCACGATCGAGGCGGCTCGGATTGCTCTCAAGTACATGACTCCGGTCATCGTGCTCTCCGATAATTCGATCGCCACCGGATCGGAACCATGGAACTTGCCGGATGTGTCGAAGCTCCCCGACATCAGCAAGCCATTCCTGACCGGGCCGAATGCCGGCGATGAATATCTGCCCTACCTGCGCGATCCGCAGACCTTCGCCAGAGACTGGGCGGTGCCGGGCACTCCGGGCCTCGAGCACCGCATCGGAGGCCTCGAGAAGCAGGAGGTCACGGGGAACGTCTCCTACGACCCGAACAACCACCAGCTGATGATCGACACGAGAGCGTGGAAGATCGCCAACATCGCCAACGACATCGACCCGGTCGAGACCGACGGTGACCCCGATGCCAAGCTACTGGTTCTCGGGTGGGGATCCACCTACGGCGTGATTCAGGGAGCAGCGCGACGGCTTCTGAAGCGTGGCGTCCCTGTGGCGACGGCGCATCTGCGTCATCTCAATCCTTTCCCGGCCAACCTGGGCGAAGTCATCCGCAGTTTCGAGAAGGTCCTGATCCCTGAGTTGAATATGGGCCAGCTACGCCATCTCATCCGGGCCGAGTACCTGGTTCCGGCCATCGGATTCAACAAGGTGTCCGCGGAGCCGTTCAAGGTATCTGAAGTCGAGAAGAAGATCCTGGAGATCATCGAATCATGACAACCCTCAACTACAAACGAGCCGATTTCCAATCGGACCAGGAAGTCAAATGGTGCCCGGGTTGTGGCGACTACACGATCCTCGCCTCGGTTCAGTCCTATATGGCCGAGATGGGTGTCGCCAGGGAGGACGTCGTGTTCATCTCCGGCATCGGTTGTTCGTCACGGTTCCCGTACTACATGAACACCTACGGCATGCACTCGATTCATGGTCGCGCCCCGGCAATCGCCAGCGGCGTGATCACGGCCAATCCGGATCTGTCTGTGTGGGTCGTCACCGGAGACGGTGATGCTCTCTCGATTGGCGGCAACCACCTGATCCACGCTTTGCGTCGGAACGTCAACCTGAAGATCCTGCTGTTCAACAACCAGATCTACGGATTGACCAAGGGTCAGTATTCGCCAACTTCTGAGGTGGGCAAGACGACCAAGTCGACGCCGTTGGGTTCGATCGATTTTCCGTTCAACCCTGTGAGCCTTGCCCTCGGCGCAGATGCGTCTTTCGTGGCCAGGACCCTCGATATGGACCGCAAACACACGATCGAGATCCTGAAACGTGCCCACGAGCATGAGGGCACCGCGTTGATCGAGATCTATCAGAACTGCAACGTGTTCAACGACAAGGCGTTCAATGCCCTGACCGGCAAAGAAGAGCGTGACTTCAACCAGATCCGCATGGAAGACGGCGAGCCGATCATCTTCGGCCCGGACCGCGAGAAGGCGGTGGTCATCGAGAATGGTGTGGCGCGGATCGTCGACACCAACTCGGTGGATCCGTCGCAGATCCATGTGCACGACTCTCACCAGGTGAATCCCAGCATGGCGTTTGCACTGAGCCGTCTCTCGTCGCATCCAGATGGCCCGACGCCCCTGGGAATCTTCCGTGACATCAACCGTCCCGTGTACGACAGGGAAGTGAGTCGCCAGATCGAGGCTGTGACCGAGAAACGTGGCCCGGGCGACCTCCAGAAGCTGATCGCTTCACAAGGCACCTGGACCGTGGAGTAGCAGGCAACAGGTAACAGGATCGCTTGGCCTCCGGTTTGACGGAGGCCAAGTCGCGTCCGGCCAACAGCTAACGGCTAACGACTCAAATGCTTCGAGGCCTCGCGGAAACTCAGCCCGGACAGTTCTTCGCGGTGCTCGAAGACGAAAGTAGTGACGGCCTCCGGATCCGTTCTCGCGTACTGACGTAGTGCCCAGCCGATCGCTTTGCGGATGAAGAACTCCTTCTCGAAAGCCCGGCGCCGGCAATAGTCGAACAACATGTCGGCGTCGGTTCGTTCCTTGTGGGCGAGCTGGCTGATAATGGCGGTGCGGCGGAGCCACATATCGTCGTCGTCGATCCACCGGTCGAGGACCGGCCGCATCTCCTCACGTTCGTTCAGGAGAACGTCACCGATCAGCCTCGAGGCGATGGTGTCGACGAGGTCCCACCATGCGCCCTCGACGATCAGCCGCCGGTAGAGGTCTATCTGGTCGAGAGTGATGAACGCTTGATGGGCGCGGGCGATGGCGATGGCCAGGTATTTCTCTTCTCGATGGGGAAGGGCCCAGAGCGTCTCGACCATCGCCCGGTATTCGGCGGCCGTCTGGGGCACGAATCGACCCTTCAACTGCCTGGAGATGTCACGCGTGCCCGACATCTGCACGCCGTAGAACGGCATGTCGGTCTTCAGATAGGCGGCCATTTGCGGCGCCCGTACAGGATCGGCCCTGGCCGTCAGCTCGGCTTGCACGTACTCGACCAGATCGTCCATCCCGATCAGGATACGTCCCCATTTGTAGTTTTCTCAGCAATACTGTTGCGCGTGGGCAATGACAACATTGCTGAGAAACTCTGAGATCAGTAGCGCCGGTTGAGCCGGCGGCGAATCGCTCCCCAGCGGGACATGATCGAACCGGGGATCACACCGCCTAGGTGCAACGGCAGGAAATATCGCACGTGCGGGTCGCCTCCCATCAGTTCGACGACCAGCCATACCCCCCACACGAGAACTCCCAGAAAGATGAGCCAGCGCCCGCGCCGCTGAATTCGCGCAAGGCGTTCATCTTCATCAGCGAGGGTGGTTCGTTCGGTCACGGCGCCGGAGTATACGGACCGACTCCCCTGGGTCGGCGATCCCAAACCGTTTTCGCGCGACATTCTCTCGTTATAGGCAGAGAATGTCGCGCGAAAACGCGGAAGAGCCAGACGAGATTAGGGTTGCGGCGTGGATTTCCTGGTACCGCTTCTAGCTGCAATAGCCGCAACCGGCTTCGCCATCGATCTCGGAGTCGATTGGCGCCGCCGCCCTCGACCCCACGCCGGCATGTGGACGCTGGCGATGGGCGCCTACGCCCTCGCCACCTGGGCGCTGGTACTCGGACTCGGGTTCGGATGGGGCGCACTCAACTTCCGCCTGTTCTACTGGCTCGGCGCCATCGTCAACATCCCGTTCTTGGCCGCCGGCTCGGTGTTCCTCGTGCTCGGCCCGGTCGCCGGAAAGCGATTCGGATACGGCGTAGGCGTCTGGTCTGCGCTCGGGGCTGCAGCTACGTGGTTGGCCCCATTGAAGGGAGCAACAGAGACAGATGGCATTCCGGAGGGAAAAGAGCTATTCGACTTCGTTATCGACGTCGGCGGCCTATCGGTACCGGGGCCGCGCGTTTTCGCCGCCTTTGCCGGCGGAGTGGCAACTCTGATCATCGTCGGGTTGGCCGGGTACAGCGCTGTGAAGTTCTGGCAATCGAACCGGATGCTGGCCGTGGGAAACTTGTTGATCGTGTTGGGCACACTGGCACCGGCCTTCGGCGGCTCACTGACGGCGCTCGGCGAGGCAGCCGGCTTCGCTATCGCTCTGCTGATTGGAGCGGTCCTCTTGTGGACCGGCTACCGGGCAGCGACGGGGTCACGCAAACCCGGCTCCATGCCGATCGCCAAGGAGCTGCGCCAACGGCACTAGCCGGGCCGCCATCGAAGACGACCTTGCTCACACCCCCGGCGACGGCTGGATTACATGACCTGAGGCGTGCCCGGGCGACGGCTAGATGCCCTCGCAGGATTCGGTGCCGTTGTCTTCAAACGACCCTGCAATAGGGATGAAGTCCCAGGAGTAGCTCGATTCGAAAAGGTCCAGCTTGAGCACTCCGTGACCCTCGTAGAACGTTTCCAGGTTATCCAGGTCGGTTTCCTGCTCATAGAGCTTGGCTCCGCCGGTGCCAACGATGAACTGTCGGATTCCGTCGGGCGTCGGCAGGCCTGACGCATCCTGCAGACCGTAGCGTTGGTAGTTGTGGTCATGCCCGTTCAATACGACATCGACACCTGCTGCGTCGAGTATTGCCCACTCGTCGGCGAAGGAGCTCTCCCCGTCGTGTTTGCCGGCATTGAAGACCGGTTTGTGCCAATAGGCCAACATGCATGCCTGCGCACGGTCGGCCAAATCGCCATTCAGCCACTCGAGCTGGTCCTCACAGGAAGCCAGACCACTCGACCCGCATTCTGAGTTCAGCACAATCACGTGCCATGTGCCCAAGTCATACGAATACCATCCCTCACCCGGGGTGCCGGCGTTGGCCCCAAAATAGGCGAAGTAAGGGATCGCGCCTTCGGAGTGTGCGTCATGGTTCCCAACGGCCGGCCTGGTGCGATCCTTGAGAACTCCCCAGGATGGATCGAAATACCCGGCAAACTCCTCCGCCGTCCCGTCTGGGTAGGCATGGTCGCCAGTTGTGAAGACCACTGCTTCAGGGTACTGATCGATGATCGCGGCGGTCGCTGCTTGATCTCCCGACGAGGCGGCAATGTCTCCTGCTCCGATCAGTACTGCAACTGGTCTGCGCATGGGCGTATTGGCGGACTCAGCAGTCACCGACGTCGTCTCATCGCCTGACCCGGCCTGGTCCGGGGAACCATCGCACGCGCTGATAGCGAATATCAGCAGAAGAGCAAGCAAACCTATCCATCGTTGATGCATGGTCGGAACGCTAGGTGCGATCGCGTAGCTGTGCCCGGATCACTACGCCAAGGCCACCAGGTCGAGCAGCGACTCGTCGAAATAGTGCACATCGCCGTCCGGCATCATGATTGCCCGATCGGGTTGCATCTCCGCTACGAAATCGGTGTCGTGGCTGACCAGGATGATGGTCCCCTGATACTGATGAAGGGCACCCACGAGAGCTTCTTTCGCTTGCGGGTCGAGGTTGTTGGTCGGCTCATCGAGCAACAACACATTTGGGCGGGCCAGCACGACCTGAGCCAGGGCGAGCTTGGTCTTCTCCCCTCCTGAGAGCGTTCCGGCGTCCTGCTCGATCTTGTCGGCCAGGAGGAAGTGACCGAGGATCGTGCGGAGCATCCGGTCGGGCTGATCAGACACTTCACGCAGATGATCGAGAACCGTCATACCGCTGTGAATCTGCTCGTGTTCCTGGGCGTAGTAGCCGAGGCTTGCGTTGTGACCGATGGTGACGTCGCCGAGGTCTGGAGTCTCAACACCGGCCAGGATGCGGAGCAGCGTCGTCTTTCCTGCCCCGTTGAGGCCCATGATCAGCTGGCACTCGCCACGATCGACGTCGACATCCACATCCAGGAACACCAGATTGTCGCCATAGGACTTGGCCAGGCCGTCAGCCTTGAGTGGAGTGCGCCCCGACGGCTCCGGCTGCGGGAACCGCACCGAGACGTTCTTGCCACGATTGCCGACCTCGACGAGTTCTCGCTTGATGCGGTCCACTCTGGTCTCCATGACCTTGGCCTTGCGTGCCATCTTCTCAGTTTTGCCCTTGAACCGATTGATCGTGAACTCGAGTTGAGCGATCTTGGTGTCCTGTTGCTTCCGCTCCCGCTCTTTCTGGATCCGGCGGCGTTCACGTTCCGTGATGAAGTGCGAGTAGTTGCCCCGATATGCGTCGAGTGATGCGCTGTCCAGCGAGAGAACCGAAGTGATCGATTCGTCGAGCAGAGGCAGATCGTGGCTGACGACGAGAAGCGCACCTCGGTAGGACGCCAGGTAATCCATCAGCCAGCCTTTGGCGTCCATGTCGAGGTGGTTGGTGGGCTCATCGAGCAACATCGTGTCGCTCTCGGCGAAGAGGATGCGGGCGAGCTCGGTGCGGCGCCGCTGACCGCCCGACATCGTGGCGATCGGCTGGATGAGTTCATCATTGCCGATTCCAAGCGCGGCCGCGGTTCGTTTGGCTTCTGCCTCGGCGGGGAATCCACCCTTGGCCTCGAACTCGTCCTGCTGGCGAGAAAAACGCTTGATGGCCAGGTCGCGGGCTTCGCCGTCGAGTCGCTCGATCTTGCGGCGGGTTTCCTCGATACGTCGCAGCAGAGAGCCGATTTCTCGGGCTGCCAGGATTCGCTCGAGTGCCGTCATGTCGGGCCGCTCGAGATCGGGAAGCGCGGCCTCCTGTGAGAAGTAGCCGAGGTTGCCGGAGCGGATGATCGACCCGTCGGCCGGTGGCTGGAACCCAACCAACGTCCGCATGAGAGTGGTCTTGCCCGCGCCGTTACGGCCCACCAGGCCGACTTTGTCACCGGCTTGCAGCGTGAAGGAGGCCCCGTCGAGAAGCACACGGGGCCCAACCTCAATGCGGAGGTCGCGAACGATCAACATCGCAGAGAAGGGTAACGGTTCGTGGAGTTAGTTTTCTCGGCAATATTGTCATTCTCCACGCGCAACAGTATTGCTGAGAAAGCGGACTCAGGTTTTTCGGCAATACTGTCGTCCCCCACGCGCAACAGTATTGCCGAGAAACCGGGAGTCAGCGGAGGCCGGCGAACAAATCGTCCTCGGGCGTCGGCACCTCCACGCGGCTGAACACGCGGATGTAGCTCTCGCGGCCGAAAACCTCCGGGCGCAGCTCTTCGGGGACCTGGAACAGCCACCAGTCTGCCGGTATCTGGGTGCGATGGGCCCGCAGCGCGTCGAATTTGCGATCCAACTGCGCCCGTATGTCGACCCACGCATGAATGTACTCGTCGGCGGTTCCACCCCGGCTCATCCGATCGCGATCCTCTGCCGATATCAACCCGGCCTCGTGCCGCGCTTCCGCGAAGGCCGCCATCCGCGAACGGGCCCAGGCCGTCCAGTAAAGCTTCGGGGGCGTCCAATCCTGTTCACCCGGCACAAGGGGGAAGCGCGATAGGTCGGAGGCACCGTAGAAGGCGGCCAGGCCGATGCGATGCACCTGTATGTGGTCCGGATGGCCGTAACCACCGAACGGGTCGTAGATCACCACCACCTCCGGCCGGTACTTGCGGATGAGCCGGACCAGTCGACCGGTCGCCTCCATGAAGTCGGCCTGCCAGAAACAATCGGGGTGGTTGTTCTCCTCGGTTCCCATCATGCCCGAGTCCCGGTAGCCGAGGAACTCATGCTCAACGCCGAGGATGGCTGCCGCCTTGGCCATTTCCTCTGCACGCAGTTCTGCCAGGCGTGGCTGGAGCTCCTCAGGGTTGTCGTAGTTGTGGATCTCCCCCACCGCTCCATCGGTGGCGGTTATGACCACGACCTGCTCACCGGCGTCCACGTAGTGCGCGAGCGTGCCACCCATCGAGGTTGCCTCATCGTCGGGATGAGCATGGAATGCGAGTAGTCCTGGCATGGAGAAGAAAGGTACCAGGTCTCGAGAATCAGATGAGAGGCGCCTGCAGCACCGTGCAGCACCTATGAAGAGAGCAGCTTCCGGGTGAACTCCCAAACACCGCCCTCTCACCCGGAGGCCGCACCTCATCATCGCGCACCTTCCGGTCCGCGTGAAGATCAGTTAGCCGTCCGGCCCCCGCTGCGCCAGTAGACGCCGTCCGCCCTCGTCAGCAACCCGTCATCGACCATATACCTGCGCAACGCTGCGAAATCGGGATGGAACATCTGGAGTGTCAGATTCACCTGACGCTCCTGATAGCGAATGCCAGGCTCAAACTCCATGGCCAGGCGCTCCAGCACGACCAGCCGCTTCGTTCGGTTCGCCGGGATCGAGGTGAGTTTGGATCCCTGGAAAAACCGCGATAGCACCTGCACTTCTTCAGTCGACCACGGACCATCAACTACTGCCGGGTCGACTGCCATGTCTTCCGGTAGAGCGATCGCGATTTCCCGTAGCACCTCACGATTCAGTGCGTTGTCCTCCATCAGTAGTCCCGCCTCACGCAGACGGGCGATTCCGACCAGCACGTCCTTGCGGAGGATTCCAAGCTCATCTGCGAGTGTGGCCGCCTCGACCGGGCCCACCGCGGCCCGACCAAGAATGGCCAAACGGGTCGGATCGAGTGCCAACCGCACGAAGTCAGAAGGATTGATCACCAGGCAAGGCTAACCAATGGCTTGCATCATGCGGTTCAGTCACATACGCTCCCGCCGTGCCCTCTGCGGAATTCGAACACACAGCCATCGCCGCGACAACGCGCGCGACGGCTTGGCAGCAACTTCAGAATCCGGATACCTGGCTGGGCCTCGCCGGCGTTGATGAGGTGTTCGATACCCATCATGACCCCGATGGACTGATGACCGCCTATCGCTTTCGGGCCACCGCCGCCTCGCAGGTCTACGAGGGCACCGCCAGAACGGTGGAAGCCGCCAACCCATCGAAGATGGTCATCGATATCTCGACTTCGGAAGTAACGGCCAGAATCACAACTCTGCTGTTGGAGGCCGAGGACGGCGTTGCGGTGACAGTGACCGTCGCGTTGCGGTCGAAAGGTTTCCTCTCGACGCTTTTCTTTCCGGTCATCTCCCAGGCGATGAGTTCCGGCCTGCCCAAACAGGTGGACGCCTTCGCGGCGCGACTCAGCTGACGAATTCCCGCTGGCAGTAGCACGTAGAACCCAGCACCGCTCTTATTCGGCGCCTTCTTCGAGCTCGCGGAGACCCTCAGCAATCTTCCGGGCGTCGTCGGCGTCGCCCGTGGAGAGTTCGGCCCTGTCGGTCAGCAATGTGACCTGGTTGTTGAGGATCTGGAGGAACCCGCCATGGACACCGATCGTGACCTTCTCGGAGTCCGATTCGATCTTCACCGCCCCGGTCGCCAGCGCAGCCATGACCGGTTCGTGGTCGGCCATGATGCCGATCTCGCCCTCGGTAGTCCGGGCCACGACGAACGTAGCCTCACCGGACCAAACGGTGGCCTCGGGTGAGACAACATCGACATTGAACGCCTTAGCCATCAGAGAGCCCCCATTTCCACGTTTTCGCGCGACATTCTGACCCTATAGATTCCGAATGTCGCGCGAAAACGAGTGAAGAAGGCATCTAGACACCCACCGCTTCGATTTCCTTCGCACGGGCGATCACATCGTCCATGCCGCCGGTCATGTAGAAGGCTTGCTCGGGGTACTGGTCCATGCCACCGTCGAGGATCGCCTTGAACGAACGGATCGTGTCTTCGAGCGGCGTGTACACACCGGGCTGGCCGGTGAACTGCTCGGCCACGAACATCGGCTGCGCCAGAAACTTCTGGATACGCCGGGCCCGGCTCACGATCAGCTTGTCCTCTTCGGACAGCTCGTCGATACCGAGGATGGCGATGATGTCCTGGAGGTCCTTGTAGCGCTGGAGAACCTGCTGCACACCCGTAGCGACCGCATAGTGCTCTTCGCCGACGATCTGCGGATCTAGGGCCCGCGACGTCGAGTCGAGTGGATCGACGGCCGGGTAGATGCCCAGGGCGGTCAACGGGCGGGACAGCACCGTGGTGGCGTCGAGATGGGCGAAGGCGGTGTGCGGGGCCGGGTCGGTGATATCGTCGGCAGGCACGTAGATCGCCTGGAGCGACGTGATCGACCGGCCGCGCAACGAAGTAATGCGCTCCTGAAGAACGCCCATCTCACCGGCCAGCGTCGGCTGGTATCCCACCGCCGAAGGCATGCGGCCCAGCAGTGTCGACACCTCGGAACCGGCCTGCGTGAAACGGAAAATGTTGTCGATGAACAGCAGCACGTCCTGGTTCTGCACATCGCGGAAGTACTCGGCCATCGTCAGGGCCGATAGGGCGACCCGCAGACGTACGCCGGGCGGCTCATCCATCTGACCGAACACGAGGGCGGCCTTCTCGATGACGCCGGAGTCCTGCATTTCCAGGAAGAGGTCGTTGCCTTCGCGGGTGCGCTCGCCTACACCGGCGAACACCGAAACACCACCGTGCTGGGTGGCCACCCGGTTGATCATCTCCTGGATGAGCACCGTCTTGCCGACACCGGCTCCGCCGAACAGACCGATCTTGCCACCCTGGAGGTACGGGCAGAGGAGGTCGAGCACCTTGATGCCGGTCTCGAATACGGTCTTCTGCGGTTCGACGTCCTCGAAGGCCGGAGCAGCGCGGTGAATCGGCCAGCTATCGCCGTCTTCGATCGTGTCTACGTCAAGCGGCTGGCCCCACATGTTGAAGATGTGGCCGAGCGTGCGATCGCCGACCGGCACCGAGATGGGGACACCCAGGTTGCGGACCTCTGTGCCGCGCACCAGACCGTCGGTCGGCGCCATGGCCACGGCCCGCACCTTGTTGCCACCTAGATGCTGAGCAGTCTCGGCGATGACCGTGCTGGTCACACCATCCACCGTGAGGTCGACCTCGAGCGCGTAGTAGATCTCGGGAAGCCTGTCGGGCGGGAACTCCACGTCGATCACCGGTCCGGCGACCTTCGTGATACGTCCGATGCTTGTTGCTTCTGCCACTATTCCGTGCTCCTTTTTCAGGTCTGTTGAGAGAGCGCCTCGGCGCCGCCGACGATCTCAGAGATCTCTGTTGTGATCTCGGCCTGACGTGCCCTGTTGGCGATTCTTGTGAGGATTCGAATGAGTTCGTCTGCGTTCTCGGTGGCGGCTTTCATCGCTCGCCGCCGGGCTGAATGCTCGGAGGCCGATGCCTCCAGCAACATGCTGAATACCGTCGACTCGACGTAACGAGGCAGCAACCGGTCGAGAATGGCGGTCGGGGACGGCTCGTACGAGTAATCCACCGACGCCAGCGGTTCGGACCCCTCGGCGCCTTCCGGCGCCACGATGGGCAACAGCTGGAACTGGAGCGGGACCTGGGTCATAGGCGACTTGTACTGCGTGTAGAACGTGTCGACCGAGTCGACGGTGTTCGACGCGTAGGCGTCCATGAGAATGTTGGCAATGGCCCTGGCGTCGCCGTAGCCGGGTGTGTCGGTCACGCCGAGAAAGGCGCGCTCGATGTGGTATTTCCGGTAATGGAAGTAGCTTTGCGCCTTCTTGCCGACTACGAACAACCGCGCCGGCGTTCCAGACTTCTCGACCGCGATGATGTGCCGCTCGGCTTCACGGATGATCGACGAGGCATACGCCCCGGCCAGGCCGCGATCGGAGGCGACGATCAGCACACCGGCATTCTTCACCTCGCGCCGCTCGAGCAGCATGTGCGAAGCACCGCCCGAGGCCGCCGAAACGTTGCGGATGACCTCGACCAGCTTGGCCGAATAGGGCTTGGAAGCAGAGACGCGCGCCGTCGCCTTTGGGATACGCGAGGCAGCGATGAGTTCCATCGCCCGCGTGATCTTCATCGTCGACTGGACGGACTTGATCCGCCGTCGAGTATCCCGGAGTTCGGCGCTGGCCACCGGTCGCTACCCCTCCACCTCGTAGATGTCTTTGAACTCTGAAATCGCCGCCACCAGAGCATCGATCTCGGGCAAAGCTCCGGTTTCCCGGATCCCGTCGAGCATGGCTCCGTGCCTTGTTCGCATGTAATCCATGAGCGCCGATTCGAACTCTTCGACGTGCTCGGTGGGAATCGAGTCCATGTGACCCTCGGTCACGGCGTAGATCGACACGATCTGCTCTTCGACCGGCATCGGTTCGAACTGGCCCTGCTTGAGCACCTCGACGACCCGGCGACCACGCTCCAACTGGGCGAGGGAGGCGGCGTCGAGTTCCGAACCGAACTCGGCGAACGCTTCGAGCTCACGGAACTGCGCCAGGTTGAGGCGCAGCGGACCGGCCACCTTCTTCATTCCCTTCACCTGGGCGTTACCGCCCACCCGTGACACTGAGATGCCGGCGTTGATAGCCGGACGAATACCCGAATAGAACAGGTCGGCTTCGAGGAAGATCTGGCCGTCGGTGATCGAGATCACGTTGGTCGGGATATACGCCGAAACGTCGCCGGCCTTCGTCTCGACAATCGGCAGCCCGGTCAAGGATCCGCCGCCTAACTCTGCGGAGAGCTTGGCGCAGCGCTCGAGGAGACGGCTGTGCAGATAGAAGACGTCGCCCGGGTAGGCCTCACGACCGGGTGGGCGGCGCAGCAGCAGCGAGATCTCCCGATAGGCAACCGCCTGTTTCGAAAGGTCATCGAAGATGATCAGGGCGTGCTCACCCTTGTACATCCAATACTGGCCCATCGCAGAACCCGAGTAGGGCGCATACATCTGGAGCGCGGCGGGAGCGGCGGCGGAGGCCTGGACGATCACCGTGTATTCCATGGCGCCGTGGGATTCAAGCGAATCGACCACTTCGGCGACCGTCGAAGACTTCTGGCCGATCGCAACGTAGATGCACTTGACGCCCAGGCCCTTCTGGTTGATGATCGTGTCGACGGCGATGGCGGTCTTACCCGTCTGCCGGTCTCCGATGATCAGCTCGCGCTGTCCCCGACCGATAGGGGTCATGGCGTCGATGGCTTTGATACCGGTCTGCAACGGCTCGACCACCGGTTGCCGCTGGACCACCGAGGGCGCCTGGGTTTCGAGCAAGCGGGTTTCGGTGGTGTTGATGGGGCCTTTGCCGTCGAGCGGATTGCCGAGCGGGTCGACCACCCGGCCGAGCAACGCGTCGCCGACGGGCACAGAGAGCACCTTGCCGGTCTGCTTGACCGGCGCGCCTTCCTCGATGTGGTTCGATTCACCCATGAGCACCACGCCGAGGTCGTGTTCGTCAACATTCAGAGCGACACCCTGCAGTCCGCCGGGAAATTCCAACAGCTCTGAGGCCATCACGTTGGGCAAGCCCTTGACGCGCGCCACGCCGTCGGCAATGGAGGAGACGTACCCGACGGTCTCCTGTGTAATGCTCGGCTCCCACCCCTCGAGGTTCCTGCGGAGGGAAGCCGTGATCTCTTCCGGATTGATCGTCATCTCTGCCATCGGTGACTCCTTAGCGGCTCTGTAGCGTGTCTCGCAGCGTGTCGAGACGGCTACGAACCGAGCCGTCGATCACGATATCGCCAACGCGGGCGACGATGCCGCCGAGGACCTTCGGGTCCACGACGACCTTGACTTCGACCTTCTTACCTGTCGCTTTGGCAAGCGCCGACTCGAGACGGGCGACCGTCTCGGCGTCGAGCTCAATGGCCGACCGCACCTCAGCGACTGCCCGGTGCCGCTCGGCGGCAGCCCTGGCAACGAACCCGTCGACGATCTCAGGTAGTTCGGAGGCGTGGCCGCTGCCGACGATGAACCCGACGAGGGACACGGTCAGGTCGGAGGCACGGGCACCGAGCAGGTCGTCGACGATGCCCTGCTTGCGATCTTGCGGCAGGCGGGGGTCGGTGAGAGCCTCGCGCAAATCGGCTGAGGTCTCGAACGTGCGGGCGATCTGGAACAGTTCGCTCTCGACGCGTTCGAGTTCACCCTCCCCGCGGGCGATCTCGAAGATCGCAGACGCGTAACCCTGAATGCGGTCTTCTGCGGCCATCTAGTCGGACATCCTCTCCAGATCGGCGAGGTAGCGCTCGACCAGGCCCAACTGGGCAGCGCGGTCGAGATTCTCCCCCACCACTCTCTCGGCGAGGTCGATCGACAGGTTGGCGACCTCGACCCGGGCCGAGGCAAGCGCACGATCGCGCTCGGTGGCGGCGTCTGCGCGGGCTTTGGTCCCGATCTGTGCAGACTCGGTCTGTGCCTTGGCAACGATGTCTGACTTCATGGCTTCGGCGGCTTCGCGAGCTTCGTTGATGATCCCGGCAGCCTGGCTCTTGGCCTCGGCGAGCTGCTTGCGGTAGTCGTCGAGCAGGCTTTGTGCCTCGGCCTTGGCGGCCTCGGCATCTTCCATTTGGCCTTTGATGGCCCGCTGGCGGTCTTCGAGCATCTTGTCGATGGCCGGGAACGCCCACTTCCAGACGAAGAAGAAGACGATGCCGAAGGCGATGATGCCGGCCACGAGTTCGTAGGACTCGGGCAGCACCAGACCGATGTTGCCGGTTTCTTCGGCTTCCTCAGCGGCCAGGAGCACCGTGGACAATGCGTACAACACGGTGGCCTCCTAGGCGATGAAGAAGAGAACGAAGCCGATCAGGGCCAGCGCCTCCGTGAATGCGATACCGAGGAACATGGTGGTACGCACGGTGCCGGCCATCTCAGGCTGACGTGCCATGGCTGTGATCGCATTGCCAACCACGATGCCGATACCGATTCCGGGTCCGACGGCGGCGAGGCCGTAACCCATCAGGGCAAGTCCTCCTTTGAGGACCTCAATTGATCCTTCCATTTCCCTTCTCCTCCTTGGTCAGTGCTCTGGGTGAACCGAAGACTGTATGTAGACGGCGGATAACAGCGTGAAGATGTAGGCCTGCAACACGGCCACGACGATCTCGAATAGGTAGATACCGAGGCCGAAAGCGAACCAGGCGACGCCGACGAGGCTCTTGGCCCCGGCGTCTGCGAAGTTCCAGATGAAGATTGCGCCCGAACCCAACAGCAAGGTGAGCATCAGGTGACCGGCGACCAGGTTGGCAAAGAGTCGGACTGCCAGCGTTAGCGGACGCAGCAAGAAGACCGAGAACAGTTCGATCAAACCAACCAACCAGCGCAGGCCGATCGGAACCGACTTGGGCCAGACGATGTCGAGGAAGTAGCTGAAGCCGTTCTTGTAGAACCCGACGATCACGAAGATCAGCCAGGTGACGATGGCGAGGAAGGCGGGGATCGCCATCCGGGAGGTGATCGGGAAGTTGATCAGCGGGGTGATCTCGAAGAGGTTGCCGACCAGCAGGAACAGGAACATGGCGGTCAGATAGGGGGCGTACCTGACGCCTTCCGGCCCGATGATGTCTTCGGCCACATCCTTGCGGACGAATTGTACGAGGCTCTCGACAACTGCCTGGAACTTGGAGGGGATCACACTGCCCTTGCGGAGTCCGAAGTAGAGCAAGGCAATGACGATGAAGGCGGCCAGGAAGATGAGGATGATCGTGCGGGTGATGGCGATGTCGCCGATGTAGAAGATCGTCGGCAGTTCGAAGAGTTCTTTGACGTCGGCAGGAGCGCAGATCACCTCGTTGGCGACGTCGCATTCACTGGCCAGAATCATTTGCTCAACCATGGTCTCCTCGTCGCTTCCCCGCGAGTTTTTTAGCTTCCAGAATCAACAGTGCAAGATAGGCCACAACGACCGAAACTCCCAATGCCACCCGGTCGACGGGCAAGATGTTGGCGAGAAGATACATCGTTGCCGCGATCAGGCCCAATCGAACGATGAAACCGAGGAGCGCAGCGGCATAGTAGGCCGCAAATGAAATCCGTGCAGCCATAGACAGGAACACTCCTGTGACCAGGTAGTAACCGACCACGATGGCTATGCCGAGGGCCGCCGACCAGGCGCCGTCCCAGCCCCGGATGAGCCAGGCGAGCGCGATGACTACCGGCCCGACGACCACCGATCTGCGCACAGTGCTCTTGGCCATGTCGAGCTCGACCGGCCGCTGTTCGGCCACGTAGGCCTCTGCCTCACTGTTTTCGAACATCGTCATCCTTCGTGGCCTGGATCCACATGCGATAGAACCCGTTGACCGACCCGGCGATGATCCCGATCACGATGAACCACGGATCCGTATCTAGCCACCTATCCAGCAGCCACCCGAGCAGCCACCCGGCCAGTATCGACCCGAGAAAACTGGATCCTTCGACCCACCCATCACTGATGGCCCCCGTAACGACCTGGTGCGGATTGTCGCGTTCAGGCATGGGAATCCGTCGCGATCCTTGCCCGGATATCAGCAATGGGTTGTTCGCGATTCGCGATTCGCGATTCGTCAGAGCTTGTGAACTGTTTCACAATCGACTCAACCTCTTCAATCAACAAGGTATTCCTTGCAAAGGGGGAATCCGGGTCGCGAGTTGCGAGTTGCGAATTGCGAATCGCGAATCAGCGCTCTAGATATGCCCAACAAAGCCCTCCGGGTACGGCGGAAACTGCTTGGCGAGCTCACGGATCCGGGACTCGGTGGCAGCCAGGACGCGCTCCTCTCCGTGATTGCGAAGCGCCTCGGTGACGAGATCGGCTACCTGCACCATCTCCGCCTCTTTCATCCCCTGCGTGGTCACAGACGGAGTGCCGATCCGAAGCCCGGAGGCACGGAACGGTGGTCTGGGATCGAAGGGGATGGTGTTGAAGTTGAGGGTTATGCCGATGCGGTCGAGCATCTTGGCGGCGACTTTGCCGGTGAGTTCTTCGTCGACTGATCGGAGGTCGAGAAGCATCATGTGGTTGTCGGTGCCGCCGGATACGAGACGCACGCCGTTTTCGATGAACCGGGCCGCCATCGCCTGGGCGTTGTCGATGACCTGTTGTGAGTACGCCTGGAACGCGGGCTGGGCGGCTTCGTGGAAGCACACCGCTTTGCCGGCGATCTGGTTGTAGAGCGATCCGCCCTGGGCAGCGGGGAAGAGACCTTTCTGGATGTTGAGGCCCATCTCCTCGTTGTTGGTGATGACCGCTCCCCCGCGTGCACCGCGCAGGGCCTTGTGGGTCGTGAAGGTGACGACGTCTGCATGTTCGACGGGGTTGGGGTACGCCTTGCCTGCGACCAAGCCGATGTAGTGGGCTGCGTCGACCATGAACACGGCCCCGATCTCGTCGGCGATCTCGCGGAACTTGTCGTATTCGAGATGACGTGGATAAGCCGAATAGCCGGCGAGGACAATCTTCGGACGGTGCTCCAGCGCGAGTTTGCGGACCTCGTCCATGTCGATCCGCTCTGTGCCCGGGTCTACGCCGTAGGCGACGAAGTTGTAGTACTGGCCGGAGAAGTTGACTGGTGAGCCGTGGGTGAGGTGCCCGCCCTGGTCCAGACGCATTCCGAGCACGGTGTCGCCGATGTCGAGGAGGCTGAAGTAGACGGCCATGTTGGCCTGTGCGCCGGAATGGGGCTGGACGTTGGCGTGAACACCACCGAGCAGCTCGAGGATCCGCTTCTGGGCAAGTCGTTCCATCTCATCGATGATCTCGCAGCCCTCGTAGTAGCGCCGGCCTGGATACCCCTCCGCGTACTTGTTGGTGAACACAGATCCGGTGGCCTGCAACACAGCCTTGGAAACGAAGTTCTCCGAGGCGATCAGGTGGATGCTGGTGTTTTGCCGTTCGGCATCACGCCTGATCAACTCTGCCATTGCAGGGTCGACCTCTTCAATTGTGCGGGGATCGATCATGAAAGTCCTTCGGGAATGCGGTCCCAGGAAGGGTAGTCGGCCAATCACTCGCGTTTTCTCCCTCATGACTTGTGGATGGGATGCTGAGTCTTCGAAGCAGAGGGGACTCTCCGAGCGAAGCGAAGTCGCGAGGAAGCGGTCTCGCCGATGAGGGGGGCACCGCCAACCGGTTACCCTTCACGGACATGCAATCCAGAGAGAAGCAATGAGAGTCCTACTGACCGGCGGCACCGGCTTTATCGGCAGCCACACAGCCGTCGAACTCATCGAGGCGGGGCATCAACCCACGCTGATCGACAACTTCTCGAACAGCAAGCCTGCTGTTCTGGATCGCTTGCGTGATATCACCGGCACCGACATCGACTTTTTCGAGATCGACGTCCGGGACGAACAAGCGCTGGAGGAGTTGATGAACGTTCGCTCCTTCGACGCGGTTATTCACTTCGCTGCACCCAAGGCGGTCGAGGAGTCGGTCAGGCGTCCGCTCCACTACTACCAGAACAGTGTCGGTGGCACGGCAACGCTGTGCGAAGTGCTCGACCGTCATGACGTCCGCAACTTCGTATACAGCTCGTCCGCGACCGTATACGGCATGCCGGAGGAACTACCGGTCACCGAAGACTCGCCGCTATCGGTATTGAACCCCTACGGGCGCACCAAGCTGGTGTGCGAGTACTTGCTGGAGGATCTCCACACCTCGGATTCCCGCTGGAACATCGTGTCGCTGCGCTACTTCAATCCCGTCGGGGCGCACATTTCGGGACTGATCGGCGAGGACCCGCAGGGGACGCCTGCCAACCTCCTCCCGTTCATCTCCCAGGTCGCGGTGGGACGTCGCGAGTTTCTGGACGTGTTCGGCAACGATTACCCCACTCCCGACGGAACGGCGATCCGCGATTACCTCCACGTCACCGACCTGGCGGAGGGCCACGTGGCCGCCCTCGACCACCTCGCCACATCGCCCGGCTACGACGCGATCAACCTAGGCACCGGCCGGGGTCGATCTGTTTTGGAGATGGTGCACGCCTTCGAACGTTCCACGGGCGGCGAGATCCCTCACCGCTTCGTCGGCCGCCGCCCCGGCGACGCCGCCGAGGTGTGGGCAGACGTGTCGAAAGCCGAACGGGTCCTCGGCTGGACCGCGGACCGCACCGTCGACGAAATGTGCACCGACGCCTGGCGCTGGCAATCGATGAACCCCGACGGCCTACCGGCCACCGCCTGAGCGCTCACTTCCCATAATTCGCCACCCGCGTTTCTACCCCGCGGCACGTTGGGGAGATGCCGAGTCTTGGAGGCAGACGGGGCACGAGGAAGAGGGGCGGAGTGCGACCCCTGGCGATCGCCGGATTCTCGGGATAGTCCCTTCGGAGGGGGGAAGGTACCGCCGGGCTCGAAGAGCCCGGGGGTCGGGGGGAGTTCGACTACCCGCCCAGCAACTCCCGGAAGTCCACAGGCCCTTCACGCAACATGCGCGGAGGAACAGAAGTCATATCCACAATGGTGCTTGACGCACCTCCGGGACAGTGCCCTTCGAGGTACACGGCCACACCACTTCCCAGCAGCTCGCGAGCCTCAACCTCATGTAGAGCTGGAGGGTTGCCGCTACGGTTGGCAGAGGTTACGGCCAGCGGTCCAGCAGCACTCAGCAGATCCAACGCCACCGGGTGGTCGGGGATCCGAACGGCGACGGTCCCCAACTCGCTATCCCCCACCCATTCGGGCAACTCGATGTGACGTTTGAGCACCAACGTCAACGGCCCGGGCCAGTGCCTCAAGGCCATATCCTCAACTTCCGGCGGTATGTCGACGATCTCGAGCAACTGGGCGACGGTGGCGGCCAACACAGGAATGGCCTTCTCGTCGGGCCTTCCCTTCAGCTCGTACAGGAATGCCACCGCCTCGGTATCGAAAGGGTCGACACCAACCCCGTAAACGGTATCGGTCGGCAGCCCGACGACGAGCCCTCGTCGAATCGCCGCGACACCGGCATCGATAGTGGTCATGACTGCGATTCTAAGTGTCGACCCCGCGAAGAGGAATCGGACTGACCTTGACCGTGGCCATCTAACGCAGTCAACGGCGCCTTCCTCCGCGACGCCAGACGAGGCAGCCCGAGGGCGACAAACGCGTTCCTCCCTCTGACGAAGAACGGGGAGGTGGCGTGCAGCTGATGCTGCACGGCCTCGAGGGCTCCCGGAAACCGACGGTCTCGATTGTGTTCCTGCTGACCGACCGGCACCGAATCAAGAAGCACGCCGGACCGGCCACTCCCCCGCAAGCGGGAGGAGAACACCAATTTCCGAATTTCTCCCCCGCTTCCAGCGGGGGAGATGCCGAGTCTTCGAGGCAGAGGGGGCAACTCGCGACCCGCTACTCGCGTCACTCCCCCAGCAACCCGTCGAACGTGGCGATGAACTGTTCGAGCGGCTGCGCACCTTCGATGACCGACGCCCTTCCGTCGAAGAGAACCACGAATGTGGGCGTAGTGGAGAAGATGGTGGTGAGGTCGTACAGGTCGTCGAGGACCCTCTCGAGCGGGGCGCGACTGGCGAGGCACGACGAGAAGGCGGCCCCGTCCAGACCAAGCTCGGCAGCCAGCGACTCGAGCGCCGCGTCGGGCGGATCGACCGACCACTCCTCGACGGCTTCGAACAGCAGGTCGTGCATTGCCCAGAACTCACCCTGCTCGCCGGCACATTCGGCAGCGGCCGCCGCGGCCGGCGCCTGGGGGTGAATGGCCAGCGGGAAGTTCTTGAACACCCACATGACCTGCCCGGTATCGACGTAGCGTGCGTTGAGACTCGGCTGGGTCTCAATCGCGTGCCGGGCGCAGAACGGGCATTGGAAGTCGGAGACCTCGACGACCACGAGAGGCGCTTCTGGATCACCCTGATAGGCGTCGCCGGCCAGGTTGTAGCCGAGCCGGTCGGGATCGGGGGCCAGTCCGTCGGCGTTGGCCCAGAAGGGCAGATCCGGGGCGGGTTCCTCTTCGACGACGGGCATCTCTCCGGCGATGGCCGCATCGAGGTTGCTGCTGAAGGTCTCCAACGGCTGCGCCCCGACTACTTCGATGATCTCGTCGGTGGAGTTGTTGACAATGTGGAAGCTGGGCGTACCGGAGAAGCCCAGTGCCCGCCCCTGAGCGACCCGCTGCTCGACCATCGGAATAGTGCGTCCGGAGTCGATGCACACCTGATAAGCATCGACGTCGGCGCCCACTTCGGAAGCAACAGCGGCGAGGAAGTCGCTGTTGTCGGGCATCGACGACCACTCGCCCTGCCGGGCGAACAGGGCGTCGTGGTAAGCCCAGAACAGCGCCGCACCCTGCTCGGCAATGCACAGGGCCGAAGCATGACCGGACGGGGCAGTGGGATGCAGTTCGGCGAGCGGGAAGTCACGAAACACCAGATTGACTTGGCCGGACCGCACGTACTGATCGACGAGAAGCGGGGTGGTCTGGTTGAAGTGCCTCCCGCAGAAGGGGCATAGATAGTCGGAGAACTCGACCAGCGAGACCGGCGCAGCGGGGTCGCCCAGATATGGATACCCCTCGTCGGTGAACCCGACCGCCATTCCGTCGTAGGTGCCGGACGGCTCGGCCGGTGCCGGCGCGGCCGCCTCCGGGGTGCGGGCAGGTTCCTCTTCGGCGTCCGCACATGTTCCGGCCGCCACACAGTCGAGTGCGAAGTCCCCCTGGCTGGGAATCGTCGGCACATCAGACCCGGCGGGAGCCGGTGTGACGGTGCTGCCGGAGCAGGCAGTGAGCAGGAGCACAAGGGCGAGTGGAATCACAGTCGCTGTCGGTCTTGTGTGCGCTCGAAACAACATGGTGTCAGAACAGCCTAAAACGTCTGTCGGCTGGGAAAGAACTGCCTGACCCAGCGGCTTAGCCGCTGCGGAGCCTTCCCCCTTCCATCGACTATCTCCAACAACCCCTGCCGTCGTGTAGAAAGAGCGAGCCCCCCTACCCCAGCGACTTCGTCGCTGCGATACCTTCCCCCCTCCGGGGGACTATTCGTTGCTAGACGCAGCAGCGGGCACCTTTGCGTCCGACCAGGATGCGGTCGCGACCGGTGAGGTCGGGGCGGACTTCGGTGTCGAGCCACTGGCCGAATAGGTCGTCGGCGCGTTGGCCCTGGGTCTCCCCTATCTCACAAAGAACCCAACCGCCGACGCCGAGCCACCAGTAGACGTCGTCGGCGATCCGCTCGAGGATCTCCGTGCCTTCCGGCCCGGAGACGAGCGCCTGGCGGGGTTCGTGGTCGCGGACATCCGGAGGGAGGGAATCCCACTCCCCCTCCTCGACATAGGGCGGATTGCTGACCAGCAGATCGATCCGGCCGTAGATCGACTTCGGAAGGGCTTCGAACAGGTCTCCCTGAAGGAACTCGATCTCGAGACCGCGGCGGGCTGCGTTGTCCTTGGCCAGGGACAACGCAGGTTCGCTGATGTCGGTTGCAAAGACTCGGGCCTCCGGGAAGACGGTCTTCAGGGCCAGCGCCATCGCGCCCGATCCGGTGCAGAGATCGACAATGACCGTGCCGCGGCCGGCCTCGCCGAGCATCCGCCTCGCTTCGTCCCAGACGGCTTCCGTCTCCGGGCGCGGGATGAGCGCACGTTCATCGATGTGGAGTTCGATCGGACCGAACTCGACCGTGCCCTCGAGATACTGGAGAGGTTCACCTGCTGCGCGGCGTGAGGCGAGGGAGTCGAAGGTGTGTTGCTCGTCGGGTGTGAGGTCGACGCCGCTGAGGAGGTCTGCCCGCTGCTTCCCCGTTGCCGACATCAACAGACGCTCCGCCTCGTGGCGAGGAAGGTTGGAGTTGGCGAGCAGGTCTGTTGAGTTCACCCGGCCATATTCGCAGGCGCACACGACTAGTTGCCATCTTGCCGCTCGGTGGCGACTGCCCCCTCCGCTTCCGGTCCCGAGGGAGCCCCCTCTGCCTCGAAGACACCCATGCACGCAAGGGCAGGTCATCTCCCCCGTCTCCACCCGGGGGGAGAAACTCGTCTCTCTCCCCCCGGGTGCGAAGCAGACGGGCGAAGTGGGCGCCGGAATCGAAGAATCCGGCGGTCGAGGGGGGCACAACCAAGGGCCACTTGAGGGGAAACGAGAGCCGACCCGGCCCTCGTCCGGAAACTCGCGTTTATCCCGGCGTTAACCATTCGTTGGTAAGGGGTTAGACAAAATTGACCGATACTGGGAGCGGGTAGGAACGAATCGAAATAAGAGGGATGAACGGCATGAAGGCGCGAGCTATCGCATCGCTTACGCTGGTGGGGACCCTGACCGTTGCTCTTCTGCTCGTGCTCGGCAATCGGGCGGAGGCAAAAGAGAGGTTTCTTGATGACTTCCGGCAAACCTATCCGGCCGCGGTCGGCACACGTTTGGACGGGTGTTCGCTCTGCCACTTCACCACCTCCAACGGCAAATGGGATGAGAACCAGTTCGCCGGCGAATACGAAGAGGCCGACAAGAGCTTCACCGCGATCCAGAGCCTCGACACCGACGGCGACGGCTTCTCCAACTACCAGGAGATCCAGGCCGGAACTTTCCCCGGTGATGCATCTGACAACCCGAATACGTACGTGCCGCCGCAGGCCGGCAGCGGAGCCGCAGTCTTCGAAGCCAACTGCGCCGGCTGTCATGGAAGCAACGGCGGCAACCTCGTCCCGACCTCGCTGAGCCTGTCACAACTCGTCGGGATAACGACCAGCGGCCGGGGCAACATGCCGGCTTTCTCCGGCACGCTGAGCAGCGCCGATATCCAGCTGGTATCGGAGTTCCTGTTCAACGGGACCGGTACCCCGACTACAACTACCACCACAGTTCCCGGATTCGTCCCGGACGGAGCAACAGTCTGGGCGGGTTCGTGTGCCGGATGCCACGGCGGTAGCGGTGGAAACCTGGTCGGTAGAGGTCTGAGCGCCTCGCGAGTCGTTTCGGTGACCACCAGCGGTACCACCGGCATGCCCGGCTTCTCGTCGAGCCTTTCCACGGCCCAGATCGACGCAGTGGCGGCCTACGTCGCTGCTCTCGGTGGCGCTGCCCCAACGACCACCACCACAGCTCCCGGTTCGCCGCCCCCGAGCGGCTCGGCCGTCTTCGCCGGGTCGTGTGCGGGTTGCCACGGGTCCGGCGGAGGCAATCTGGTCGGTCACTCGTTGACCAGCGCCCAGCTGCGATCCGTGACAGTCAACGGACAGGGCTCCATGTCGGGATTCGGAAGCAGGCTCAGCCCGGAACAGATCGATGCCGTCGTCGCCTACCTGTCGTCGCTAGGGGGTTCCTCCACGACTTCCGACGCAGGTGGCGCCGACGGTACCTCCCTCTATGCCACCTACTGTTCCATGTGCCACGGCGCACAGGGCAAAGGCGGGTCCGGCGGAGCGGTCGCCGGCACAACACTGACCCGGTCGGGCGTGATCACACTCACCACCAATGGGGGCGCCTCGATGCCTGCCTTCTCGGATCGCCTGGCCCCCGAACAGATCGCAGCCATCGCCGACTTCGTCCTCAGTCTGTCCGGATCGGACCCGACCGCCGCAGCCGGCGGCGGGCACACCTACGCGACGCTTTGCGCTTCCTGCCATGGGCCGGCCGGCGAGGGCGGTATCGGAGGAGCGCTGGTAGGCGAAGACATCGGCGCCTCCGAACTCAGCGCCTTGATCAGCAGTGGAACCTTCGGCATGCCCGGATATCCGGACCTGGCCGACGACGAACTCAGCGCCTTGGTCGATGAGACGTTGTCGATCATCAACGGCGCTCTAGCGTCGGCCGAGGACGGCGAGGTCGTCGCTGCCGGTGAGGACGACGGCCGGACTCTGTCGCTGGTCCTCGACGATGAGGAGACACCCGAAGAAGGGCCGTCGCTCCTCGTCGTCGCGATCGTTGGTCTCATCGCGTTCGGCGTTGTCGGCGGTCTCGGATTCGTCTGGTGGCGCTCAGCACAGGGCTTAGCGCGGTAAACAGACGCCTCCGAGCGAGCCGCCCCCTCTGCCTCGAAGACCCGGCATCTCCCCCGACTGAGGCTTCGGGGAGAAACGCATTCGGCAGATAGCGGTCGATTAATCAGGGCGAAACCGGGGCGACCCGAACTGGCCTCCCCGGCAGACCGCTAGTCTCGGGGCAGATCTAAATGGAGGAAAAATGCGCACATCTACGTGGGCAAAGCTTCTGATTCTGCTGATCGCTTTTGCCATGCTGGCCGCCGCGTGCGGTGACGACGAGAGCACGGGCGACACCGCAGCTTCGGAGTCATGTGACATCGCGGACCTGAATCTCGTTACGGCTGGCACATTGACAGTTGCTACCGGCGACCCGGCCTTCCCGCCATGGGTCGGCACGGCAGACGGCGAAGGATTCGACGATCCGACCTCGAAGCTCGGCTTCGAAGCAGGGGTCGTTTACGCCATCGCCGCCGAACTCGGCTTCGCCGACGAAGACGTCATTTGGGTCCGTACAGGCTTCAACGAGGCGATCGCACCGGGTCCCAAGGACTGGGACTTCAATCTGCAGCAATACTCGATAACGGCCGACCGTGAAGAGATTGTTGACTTCAGCGACCCCTACTACGTCACCCGGCAGGCGCTGGTGCTCTACCCGGACTCGCCGTATGTGGGAGCCACGAGCATCGATGACCTCAAGGAAGCCATCCTCGGGGCTGCCATCGGAACGACCAGCCTCGATTTCGTCGAGAACGTGATCAAACCCGATACGCAGCCGAACGTATACGATGAAAACGTCGACCTCGAAGCTGCCATGAACGCCGGCCAGATCGACGGTCTCGTCGTTGACCTCCCGGCCGCCTACTACATCACGGCCGTGCAGGTTGAGGGCTCGATCATCGCCGGACAATTCGAAGCCGAGGCAGCCGCGCCCGACGAGTACGGCCTGCTCTTCGCAGAGGGCAACTCGCTGGTCGGCTGCGTCAACGATGCCCTGAAGGAACTGAAGGACAGCGGCAAACTTCAGGAACTGGAAGACACCTACCTGACCCAGGGTGGCGGCATCCCGATCATCTCCGGGTAGTAGGACGGCGAAGTGACCGAACCGGTCGAGGAACGCGTAAGGGGCCCGAGACTTCTCGGGCCCCCACGCAATCGCCCGGCGCGTGAAGAAGGCGCACGCGGAGCTCTGATCGCGGTCATCTCCACCCTCGCCTTCATGGCGACCGCGATCTGGGTCATACTCACTTCCGACGCCTGGCCTGCAGTCCAACGCCAATTCTTCAACCCGGAAAAGATTGTCGATGCATTCCCGGCCATCGCCCGCGGTTTCTGGCTGGACATCAAGCTGTTTCTGCTGGCCGAGGTGTTGATCCTCATCATCTCCCTGCTGATCGCCATGGCCCGCTCGCTGCGCGGCCCGGCGTTCTTTCCGATTCGCGCACTCGCCATCACCTTCATCGATCTCATTCGCGGCGTCCCCATCATCCTGCTCATCCTCCTGCTCGGGTTCGGGGTTCCCGCTCTCCAACTGCCGGGTGTGCCGCGCAGCGCGATTTTCTGGGGTCTGACCGCTCTCATCACCAGCTACAGCGCCTACACGGCCGAGGTGTATCGGGCGGGCATCGAGTCGGTCCACGAGTCGCAGCGGATGTCGGCCAGATCCCTGGGCCTCACGCAGATCCAGGCTCTGCGATACGTGATCGTCCCCCAGGCCATTCGCAACGTGATCCCGGCATTGCTCAACGGGTTTGTTTCCCTCCAGAAGGACGTTGCGCTGGTGTTCGTACTCGGCATCCGGGAAGGCGTACGGGAGGCCGACATCTTCGCCGCCCGCACCTTCAACTACAGCGGCTATGTGACGGCCACATTCCTGTTTCTCCTGGTCAGCGTGCCTGTCGCACGGTTCACCGACTGGTACACCGACCGTGACAGACGACGAAAGCAGGCGGTGAGCAACTGATGGTCGCCAAACTCGAACTCCGTAACGTCCGCAAGTCGTTCGACGACAAGGTCGTTCTGCGCGACGTCGACTTGTCCGTCGGGCAGCACGATGTCATCTGCCTGATCGGATCGTCCGGTTCCGGCAAATCGACGATGCTCAAGGCAATCAACCTGCTGGTGTCAATCGATGAGGGAGAGATCCTCCTCGACGGAGTCGACATCACCGCCTCGAGTGTCAACCCGAATCAGGTGCGCGAGTCGATGGGAATCGTCTTTCAGGCTTTCAACTTGTTCCCCCACATGAAAGTTCTCGACAACATCACACTCAGCCCCCGCAAGGTCCACGACATTGCTCGTGAAGAGGCCGAAGAACGCGCCCGCGACCTGCTGGATCGGTTCGGTCTGGGCGACAAGGTCGACGAGTACCCAGACCGTTTGAGCGGTGGCGAGCAACAACGGGTGGCGGTGATCAGGGCCCTGGCCACCGAACCCGACCTCATGCTGTTCGACGAGGTCACCTCTGCCCTCGATCCCGAGCTGGTGGCTGAGGTCCTCAACGTCATCCGCGGTCTCAAGGACCAGGGCATGACAATGCTCATCGCCACCCACGAGATGGGTTTCGCCCGCGACGTCGCCGATCGCGTGTGCTTCCTCGATCAAGGTCGCATCCTCGAGCAGGGCCCACCGAAGGAGATCTTCTCGGCGCCGTCTGAAGCGCGGACCCAGCAGTTCCTCCAGCGCATCATCGACGCCGGCCGCCTCTAGCAGGGGGTCAGGTCAAGCGACGGACCGTCACCTTGTCGCCGGGTCTCGGCTGGATTATCTTTCCACCGGTGCCGTTGTTCTCGGACACGAGCATGTAACCGCTCGAGTCCCACAGAGCGATGAGGGTGTCCGAGTCGTATTCCGAATCGCCGAACGTGCGCACCATGCCCTGAATACGGGCACCGCACACCTCGACCTCCACTCCGTCGGGCACCGGCAGATGAGCGATCTCGTCGGGCAGGATCGAGCAGATGGCGTTTCCGAAGTCGTCTATGTAGATGATCTCGCCCTCGACACTCCCGTCGGCGTGACGGTGTGCGCCCCACAGCGGAATCGTTATCGGATCGTCGATCGGTGTGCCCAACTCCCCCAGCGGGACGCCGGCAGCAAGGTGGGCGCCCACCGGTGAGAACAGATCTCGTCCGTGGAACGTCATGGTGACGTTGGGTAGCCAGTACTCGGGTTTGTCGAGGGCGACGAACTCGCTCGTCCACCCCTCGGCCGCCGCTCTGGCCAGGCAGGCGCTCAGCACTCCGTTGTCGGGAGCAACGAAGAAATGCTCTCCGATCCGTGCTGCAATCGGCCGCCGCTCGGTGCCGACCCCAGGATCCACCACGATCACATGCACTGTGCCAGGCGGAAAGTAGAAGACACTGTTGTTCACCACGAAATTCGCTTCGCGTATGTCTTGCGGCTTCACCTCGTGGGAAAGGTCGGTGATCACCGCATCCGGAGCTATCCCGTAGATCGCTCCATGCAGCACGGTGTGGCTGCCCTGGCGTGTACCGAAGTCTGTGGTCAGGGTGATGAATGGCATAGGGAGGATGGTAGAAGGGTGGAGGCAGTAGGCAGTAGGCCCTAGGCAGTAGGAAGCGGCTAATCCCACCAGGCGGTGATCTGGTCGTGGAGGCGTTGTTTCGAATCCGGGGGGGCGAAAGAGGCTTGAGCCGGGGCCAGCGAGATCTTCTTGATGGTTTCTTCGTCCAGTCCGAAGATTTCCTCGAGTACCCGGAACTCACCTGCCAGGGAGGAGTGGAACATCGCCGGGTCGTCGGTGTTCACGGTGACCAGTGCACCTGCCTCGATGAGCGTCCTGGCCGGGTGCGACTCCCAGTCCGACACCACCCCCGTCCGGATATTCGAGGTCGGACAAACTTCGAGAGGAAGTTGATGCTCGACCAGATACTCGACCAGGGCAGGATCTTCGGCCGACCGTACCCCGTGGCCGATCCGCTCAACTCCCAGAGTCTTGATGGCACCCCACACACTTGCCGGGCCCGCCGCCTCGCCGGCATGGGCGGTCAGGCGAAAACCTCTGTCCCGCGCCTTTCGATACACGTCGACGAACAACTCGGGTGGGTGTTCCGCTTCATAGCCACCGATACCGATGCCAATCACCCTCGCATCCCCGGCAACCTCGCTGATGGCGTCCAGCGTGGCGGAAGTTCCTTCCGGACCACGGTCGCGAACCAGATCGACGATCAGCGGGACTTCGACCTCCGGCACTTTGTCGAGCCCGGCTCGGATTGCAAGTGCGATGCCCTGCCTGGTCAGGTTGTGGCGTCGGAAATCACTCGGGGAGAAGAACGCTTCCACGTAGACAACGTTCTGCTCAACCAGCTGGCGGGCAACCGCTTCCGCGGCGAACTCGAAATCATCGTAGGTCCGGAGGAATGTGTTCATCCAGACCCAGGTCTCCATGAAGTGAGCGAAGTCGCGGTACGCGTAGAAATCAACGAGTTGCTGCGGACTCTTGATCACCGGATCCCCACCGTGATGCTCGATCAACTCCCACAGTGTGGGCACCGGAATCGCCCCTTCCAGATGGAAGTGCAGTTCCGCCTTCGGCATCGTCGACCAATCACGCATCCGGGCATTCAACCAGATGAGAGCGACGAGTTATCCCCCTCCGCTCACAGTCCATCGGACCGGCAACCACCTCCCCCACCTACGGTGAGGGAGGATCGCAAACGCGTTTCTCCCCCCGAATGCCAAGCAGACGGGGGGGAGTGGGCGCCGGATTCGAAGAATCCGGCGGTCGAGGGGGGCAGCAACCGCGGATCGACGTCACCGTCTTTCACCATCCCGAGGATGGGAGGAGGAAACGCACAACCCGAACGGCGAGAGCCGGAGGGCGATCAGGTGCCGTCGGCCAGGCGGCGGGCCTGGTCGTCGGCGGTAAGGGCTTCCACGAAGGGATCTAGTTCGCCGTCGAGGATGGACGGCAACTGTTTGATCGTCAGGCCGATCCGATGATCGGTCACCCGATTCTCTTTGAAGTTGTAGGTGCGGATCTTCTCCGACCGGCCGCCGGTTCCCACCTGGGAGCGGCGGTTCTCCGCCAACTCGGACTGCTGCTTCTCGAGTTCCAGCTGATAGAGACGGGCACGCAGGATGCGGAAAGCCTTCTCTTTGTTCTGGAGTTGTGACTTTTCGTCCTGGCAAGACACGACCAGCCCGGTCGGTTCATGCGTCAGCCGCACAGCCGAGTCGGTTGTGTTCACCGACTGTCCGCCCGGGCCGCTCGAGCGGAACACATCCACCCGAACCTCGTTCGGATCCAAATCGATCTCAACGGCTTCCACCTCAGGAAGAACCGCCACCGTGGCGGTGGAGGTGTGGACGCGTCCCTGGGATTCGGTCTTGGGAACTCGCTGAACGCGATGGACGCCGGCTTCGAACTTGAGCTTCGAAAAGGCTCCTGCGCCCTTGACGGCAAACGTCACTCTCGAGAAACCACCCGCCTCCGACTCCGACGAATCCATCGAGTCGGTCTTGAAACCGTGCAACTCCGCAAAACGGTGATACATCCGGTGGAGGTCCCCGGCGAACAGCGCGGCCTCGTCTCCCCCGGTGCCGGCCCGGATCTCAACGATGACGTCCTTCAGATCATTCGGATCACTCGGAATCAGCGCCACACGCAGCTTGCGTTCCAAACGTTCGGCCTCGGCCTTGCGTTCCGCGACCATCTGCTGGAGGTCACCTGTCATCTCCGCATCGGTCTCAACCGCGGCCAGTTCGGCAGCCTCCTTGGCGTCGGACAAGGCAGCGCGATAGGCGGTGAAACCTTCGACGATCGGCTTGAGTTCCGAGTGCCTGCGTCCGAGTTCTATGAACCGGGAATGATCGTCGAGTGCCCCCGGATCTGCGAGCTGCTGCTCGACCTCGTTGAACGACGCTTCAACCTCTTCGAGTCTGGCGACAAGCGCCTCATCCATCGGTGGAATCCCCTATACAGCCTGCTTCAAACGCCTCGACGGCCCCGGCTGCGATCTCACCACGGGCGAGAACCTCACCAACGGACTCGTCATCGAGCGCCGCCAGCAAGCTGGCAACTGCCACCTCGACCTGATCATCGTCGGGTTCACCGGTCGTCAGCTTCTGCAACCACAGTCCGGGGGCGGCGACGACACGGCCGAACAATGCGTCTGCCCGCAGGCCGGACGCTCTGAGAATCTCATAGGACACTCCGGCGATCACCGGGATCAGCAGCAAACGGCTGATGACCAGCCACACGACGCCGAGCGTGTGCGGCACGAACGAGAACACCACGATCGAAGCCAGCACTACGAGCAGCAGGAAGCTGGTACCGCAACGCGGGTGCGCCGGGGAATACTTCTGAATCTCGCCGGCGGTCAACGGGTCACCGGCCTCATAGGCGTGGATCGTCTTGTGTTCGGCACCGTGATATTCAAAGACACGTTTGATCTCGGATGATCGGCCGATCGCCCAGATGTAGCCGACGAAGATGACGATCCGTATCAGGCCTTCAACCACGTTCAGGCCGATCGTCGTGTCTCCTGCAAGCCAGCGAGCAGCCAGCAGCGGGGCACCTACGAACAGCACCGCAACCGCGGCGAAGGCGATCACGATCGACAGAGCAAGCTGCCACTTGGTGATGGGTTCCTCTTCTTCACCGACGGCCTTCTCGGCCGACCAGGTGAGGGCCCGCATGCCGAGCGAGAGCGACTCCCACAATACGAGGACGCCGCGCACCATCGGCCAGCGAGCCAACCGCTTGCGTTCAGAAAGACGTGGCAGGTCCTCACACATCGTGACGATCGAGCCCTCAGGGGTGCGCACGGCAACGGCCCAACCGGCCGGAGCGCGCATCATTACGCCTTCGATTACGGCCTGGCCGCCGACGGTGGAATTGGGGTGACGACTCATGAGACGCCGCCGGCTAGAGCCGGCAGGCGATGCTACGCCTCTGCGGTCTCGGAGTCGGCCTTCGAGGTCTTCTTCGACTTGACCTGGGCCTTGTCGCCGTAGCGCTTCTGGAAACGCTCGACGCGACCACCGGTGTCAACCAGCTTCTGACGGCCGGTGAAGAACGGATGGCACTCGTTGCACAGCTCGACGTGCATCTCGTCCTGGGTCGAGCGCGTCGTAAACGTGTTGCCGCACGAGCAGGTGACCTTCGTCTCCACGTAGTTGGGATGGATCCCTGTCTTCATGTCCTGTTTCTCCTTAATTCCCGCTCTTGGCGACTTCTATGAGGAACTCTGCATTGGAATTCGCCTGCTTCAACCGGTCGATCAACAACTCGATGGCCGGACCAGACTCCAATGCCAGAAGCACCCTACGCAGCTTCCACACCTGCGCAAGTTCTGCTCTGTCGAACAACAATTCCTCGCGACGTGTTCCCGAGGCAGCAATGTCGATGGCGGGATAGACCCGCTTGTCGGCGAGCTTGCGGTCGAGCTTCAGCTCCATGTTGCCGGTGCCCTTGAACTCCTCGAAAATCACCTCGTCCATCTTCGACCCGGTTTCGACCAGGGCCGTTCCAAGGATCGTAAGGCTTCCGCCCTCCTCAATATTCCGCGCTGCACCAAAGAAGCGCTTCGGCGGGTAGAGAGCGGTCGAGTCGACACCACCGGAAAGAATGCGGCCGCTCGCCGGTGTCGCCAGGTTGTGAGCTCTGGCGAGGCGGGTGATCGAGTCGAGAAGGATCACAACATCGGTGCCCATCTCGACCAGACGCTTGGCACGCTCGAGGGCCAGTTCCGAAACTTGAGTGTGCTCCTCGGCCGGACGGTCGAACGTCGAGTAGATGACCTCACCCTTCACCGAACGCTGCATGTCGGTTACCTCTTCAGGGCGCTCATCCACGAGCACAACCATCAGATGGCATTCAGGGTTGTTGGTGCTGATCGAACGAGCAACCTCTTTCAGGACGGTCGTCTTACCCGCCTTGGGAGGAGAGACGATCAGGCCGCGCTGGCCTTTGCCGATCGGAGCGATGATGTCGACGATCCTCGGCAGCACCCACTCGGGATGGCCGTCGATCTCGAGCGGCAGACGCACGTCGGGAAACAACGGAGTCAGCTTGTCAAAACGAGGCCGCTTGCGAGCATCCTCGACCGTCATACCGTTGACCGACTCGATGCGAGTGATCGCGGCGAACTTCTCTTGCGAACGTGGGGGACGGATGGGACCGAGGATCATGTCACCGCGGCGCAAGCCGAACTTGCGGATCTGGCTGGCAGATACGTATACATCCTGATCGCCGGGTAGATAGCGAACGATGCGAAGGAATCCGTAGCCTTCCGGCAGAATCTCGAGGACGCCCTCACGCTCTTCGAGTTCACCTTCGGGGATCTGCTCATAGTGCTGCTGACCGCCCTGGCCACGAATATTCCCCTGATCACCCTGATTGCCTTG
>JAHEDJ010000091.1 GCA_024641325.1 bacterium
CCGTCGAAGCATGGCTCGGCCTTGCCTATCTCACGGTGTTCGGATCAATCGTCGCTTTCAGCGCCTACATGTATCTGCTGCGCAGGGTCCGCCCTGCCCTGGCTACCAGCTACGCCTACGTTAACCCGGTTGTAGCGGTGTTCCTCGGACTCACCATCGGCTCGGAGTCACTCACCGGCGAAGGCCTGATCGCTCTTCCCCTCATCTTGATCGGCGTGGGACTAATAACCGCAGGAAGAACGCAGGCGGACCGGCCAACTCCCGACGGGCGACACATCCCCGCCGAATCACCGTCGGAAGCCTGCACGGGCCTCCAACCGGCCTCGAGGCGCTCGCAGACGGCCAGGCATTCACAAACAAGTTGAGGTAGCCGCGGGCGGCGAGATCAAAGGTCGGTCCCGTTCCTGGTGGGCTTGCTCGGCGTTGGAATTGAGTTTGATTGGGCTGGTTGCGCCTAGCTGACAACTGCTTCTGGGGGTGATGACTCCCAGGATTCAACGGTGTCGACGGCGACGCTGCACCACATCACCGGCAATCCCGGACGCCATCGACCCGTCAACAATCTCGACCTAGCGGTTGCAGAGGAGCTTGCTCGATGGTTTGGCGATATTGCCCTACTGGACTTGCGGAAGGGCGGAGCCGCAAAGTCCGGCGCGGTGTGGCGACGTTCGCCAGCCTTTGGCAACGAGCTCGGACCCGGGCTCGTTGCGTCCGTGTCCGAACCGAGCATTTCTCCTGGCAACTCCTTTCCTCGACATCGTTTCCGGCCCGCCCATCACCGTCGGATCCGCGGCGGGTTCCGACTGCTGGCTCCTAGTGGGATTCGTGGGGTCCGGTTATGGTTTCAAGGGCCCGCCCGACCTGCTGCAACTGGGTTTCGGTGAGTCGGCTCGTGAAGTGCTCCCGGATGCCTCGCACGTGCGTCCTCGCTGCCTTTCGGAGGTGCCGCGACCCCTCGTCGGTCAGGTGGACTACGGCGGCTCTCCCATCGCTGGGGTGAGGCCGCCGCTCGACGAGTCCCCTATCAGCGAGTCGATCGACAAGTCGAGTCATCCCACTCGGGGACATCAGCACCCGCTCGGCTAGATCACCCATACCCAGGGCTTTGTTAGCTGCCGACCTGAGTCGCAAGAGAACGTCGTAACCGGCGAGTGTCAGGTCGTGCTCATCCTGAAGCTCCCGGTCCAACGTTCGCACCACGTCGTGATAGGCGTGGAGCAGCGCTTGCCAGGCGCGCCACTCGCTTTCTGAGAGGTCCATGGGATTCATGAAAACAGTCTATGAGATAGTTGTTTGCGCGCGCAAGTACTATGAGATATTATTTGCATGCGCAAATAAATGTTTGACTCAAGGATTCTCATGCAGGACAAAGGATCTCACCGGGACTGGTATTGCTCGCTTCGCCGAGAACGCATTCCCGTCCGAGTCTTCAATCTGTTCGCCGGCCTCATCCTCTTCGGCGTGAGCATCGCTCTGATGGTGGCAGCAGGCCTCGGCGTCGACCCATGGGACGTCCTGCACCAGGGTGTCGCCGAGCAGACCGGGGCCCGATTCGGTTCTATCGTCATACTCGCCAGCCTCTTCGTGCTCCTCCTATGGATCCCACTCCGCCAGCGTCCGGGCTTCGGCACACTGGCAAACGCAATAGTGGTCGGCGCCGCCGCCGATGCGACACTTGCTGTGCTGCCCGACTATCACGCACCACCCACCCGTATTGGATTCCTAGCCGTGGGAGTCTTGCTCAACGGAGCAGCCACAGGCCTCTACATAGGCGCCCGCCTCGGCCCCGGCCCGAGGGACGGACTCATGACCGGCCTCTCCGCCAAAGGCCTCCCACTCGGAACGGCACGAACCATCATCGAAATCGGAGTGCTCGCGATCGGATGGGGTCTCGGCGGCCAAGTCGGTGTCGGCACCTTGGTCTACGCCGTCAGCATCGGACCCCTTGCCGATCGTTTCATCCCGGCCTTCACCGTCGCCGGATCCCCTACCCATGACGCCGTCGACTGATCAATCATCCACCGCAATACCAAGGAAACCGCCCATGACATTTCGACCCGAACGATCGCTCACCATCCTCGGAATCCCCGGAAGCCTCCGGCACGGCTCATTCAATCGAGCCCTACTCGAGGCGGGCGAAGAACTGACACCACCAGGCACAACCCTCACCGTATACGACCACCTCGAAGAGGTCCCGCTCTTCAACCAGGACTTCGAAGATGTCGCGCCGGGCGGTGTCACCCGACTTCGAAACGCCATCAGACAGGCAGACGCTCTTCTGATCGCAACTCCCGAGTACAACCAATCAGTCCCAGGCGTTCTCAAGAATGCGATCGACTGGCTCTCCCGTTCCGACCCGACCGATGGTATCGCTGGCAAGCCGGTCGCCGTGATCGGCGCCACCACCGGGCCCTGGGGAACCCGCCTCGCTCAAACACAGCTTCGTCACATACTCGTGTCGTGCCAAGCACTCGTACTCTCGAACCCAACCCTCTACGTGCGGAATGCTCGAACAGTATTCGATCAATCCGGCTTGCTCATCGATGAAGAAACGAAGAGTCTCTTGCGTAACGTTGTGAGAGCGCTTGCCGACTGGACCCGACTCATGTCACCGTCGGCTCAGATCGAGGTCCCGACGCGAACCGACTGAACACCTCGGGTATCGACCAACCACCGCTAGATGATGCATCAATCAGCGATTCTGCCGACCGAAAGGGGAACCTCCAATCCCCAGCCGTTGGCTTTTCGGCCATAGAGACGCTCTGTTCTTTAGCCGTCTGCCCCGAAGAGACGTGGCCGGGACGTCCAATTGCCGAAGGGGGATCAGCTCTCAGGCTGACCCCCCTTCAATACAATTGTGGTAGTTCTGGTCTACCGCCGCATTGGAGGCGCGGCGGTGGTAGTGGGTCCTAGAACGTGTCGGGAAACACCGGGAAGTCTTCAGACAGTTCAGTGTTACCAGGCGCTTCGGCACCTTGCTCGGAAATGACCGGGCACAACACCACAACACCCGGATGGTCGATGGTCACCAACCCGTCGGCTTGTGCGGCGAGGATGTCCTCGACATCATCAAAGAGCACACCCTCATCCTCGTAGTGTTCGGACGCGTATGGCGAAGCGAGAATGTCGGCCAGAGTACTTCCGGGAGCGGTGCCGACCACGTTGACATTCCAATGTGGCGAATAGCCAGCTTCACCGGGAATGAACTCGGCAACGTTGGCCTGGTAGGCACGGTCACCGCCGATCAGATACAGGTCGTTCTGACCGCGTTGGGTGACACCTTCTTCGACTCCACCGAGGATGTAATAGATCTCCTCGCCTTCATACCACCCATTGGCGGTAGTAGCGCCCGTGCTATTGCCAGGGTCGGCTGATACCGGTGCAGCGATAAACACCACCCCGAGTGCCAGCACCACCATCATCAGCATTGCTTTGCGGACCATGCTTGTCCCCTTTCTCTATCGGCAGATCTGTTGTCTGCCGGTTGACGACTGCGCCGGTGTGGCGCTTCAACAACAAGGTAAGAGACAGGCCTTTCCACACTATTAACGAACTATTGCGTAACTCGAAACAACCCTCGGCACCGCTGAAGATGATCACCGGACGGCGTGTGGGTCATCCCCCCAAGGACGCTCTGCTCCAGACGGCGGAGAATGGCGCCTACGGATTCTCGTCCAATGAGACCGACCGCCCAAGCGTGTCCCGCCCGGTGACCGGCAGTAGCGGCGTCGTCAAACCCGCGATCATTCGACCGCTCTTACATGGTTTCGCATCTGAAACTCCGTTCGGTACTCAGCGCGAACCGTTTCTGCTACTCGATGGCGTCATTGGGGGTTCGTCCCCTTCCCACGCGACCCTCACTGCGGCACGTTGTAGAGGGTCTAGCGGGAGGTGTGCCGTGTTGTATGCCGTCGACAACAGGAGGAGAAGCACCGCACACGGAATCCCTCGACCACGATCGCACAGGGCGAACTGTGAACCTGCCCAGATCATTCAGCACGGCGGGCGATCTCGCGCACCCACCGGCGTCCTGAATCCGGCAATCTGCGCCCTCCGAGGCGACGCTTTCTTCAGAAGCAAACGTCATATCGAGCGCAACTGTGCCGACCTCGTCTACCTCGCGTCCGATCGGACGCTACCGCTCTGCATCTAGCCACGCCGAGTGCGGCAAACAAATCCCTGAGCAAGAGGATTTGCTACCCCTGGAACCGCCGGTGCGCCACGATGGGGAGCGACTGGTGCGCCGCTCCCCACGTCCATCAGTCAGTTGATGTTCTCTGCCGCGACGCGTTCGCCGGGCCAGCTCAACCGGGGAGTGTCGCCACGAAGCGGGTCACTTCCTCGATCCACTGATCCGGCGCCTCCTTCGACAACACGGTCAAACCCTCCCGGTCGACCGCTCCCGGATGCTCCTCGATCGCAACCAACAGACCCGGTCAGGCATCAGCGGTCAAGACCACCTTGCCGGCGTATCCGCCACGCTCCATGAACTCGTGGGCACGGGAGGCTTCGAGCAGGGGGAAGCGTTCGGCAATCACCGGTCTCATCTTGCCGGTTGCGGCCAGATCGAAGAACTCGGTAAGGGAGTCTCGATACCAATCCATATGTTCTT
>JAHEDJ010000092.1 GCA_024641325.1 bacterium
CGCCGAACAACGGCGACCTCGAAAAGATCGCCCGCCAGATCGAAGCCTGGAAGGACAAGTACCGCGGCCAATTGCGCGGCAAGGTGGTGATGCTGAGCCACCCGGATCCCTGGAAGCTGCCCGAAGAGCCGGTGGAATACCGCATCTCCGATGAGGATCTGGCCTCCGGCGAGGTGACGGGTTACGACGGGAATATCGATCCAGGACCGGTTCCCAGCCTGGAATGGCCGCTGATCGCCTACCCGGTCGACAAGGAAGAACGCTCGCGAATCTGGGACGTGATGCCGCTGGAGTTCGCGGCGGATCGTTGGGCGTTGGAGGTCAAGCTCGGCAACCGCGTCGGCGCTTTTTTGCGCGAAGAGGGTGCGGCCGCCATTTTGTTGAGCGGCCGGGGTCCGCGTGCGGGTGTCATCATGCACAGCGATTACGGCTCGTATTTCGATGACGCCCCGATCCCGCCGCCGTCGGTGGCCCTGATGCCCGAGCACTACAACCGCATCTACCGTCTGGTGAAACGCGAGGTGCTCGTGGAAATCGAGGTGGATGTCGACGCCAATTTCTACCCCAACCAGCAGGGCCTGAACATCATCGCCGAGATTCCCGGTCGCGGACGCAAAAGCGAGGTGGTGATGCTCGGCGGGCATTTCGATTCCTGGCACGGTGCCACCGGCGCCACCGACAACGCTTCCGGCAGCGCCGTGACGATGGAGGTGATGCGCATTCTCGAGAAACTCGATCTGCCCATGCGCCGCACCGTGCGGGCCGGACTGTGGGGCGAGGAAGAGCAGTGCCTGTGCGGATCGCGCAGATATGTGGCCAGGCATTTTGCCGATCCGGTCACGATGAAACTCGAGCCCGAGCACAAGAAGCTTTCCGCCTACTTCAACCTCGACAACGGCAGCGGCAAGATCCGCGGCGTGTACCTGCAGCAAAACGACATGGCGCGGCCCATTCTCGAAGCCTGGATGGCTCCGTTCGCGGACCTGGGTGTCGGCAATGCCATCATCGTCAACACCACCGGCACCGACCACCTGTCTTTCAACGCGGTGGGCCTGCCGGGCTTCAGCTTCGTACAGGATCCGCTGGACTACGGTCTGAACACGCACCATTCCAATGTCGACCACGTCGATCACGTATTGGAGGGTGACCTGATGCAGGCGGCCGCGGTGATGGCCACCGCGGTGTATCACGCGGCCAACCGCGACGAGATGATGCCGAGGAAACCGCTTCCGAAGGCGCTACCGCCCAAGAACGAGTTACCGGAAATCTTGAAGTAAGACGCTGTGCCTGGCTGCGAACGGGCCGCACCCGAGCTGGCCGGAAGATTGGACCCAGGCCGTATTTTCCCGCCCCCAAAAGAAGGCGGCGCCGATACGAGATCGGCGCCGCCTCGGACTGCTCGACTGGAGCTGCGCTAGAGGTGGCCCTCGAGCGCATCCATCGGAAGGTCCGCGGCGCTGACGATGACGTTGCCCGCCTCGTCTCGCGCCGTGACCCCCTGGTCTGTTCGCGTCAGGTTGAAGAAGCGCGTCTCTCCGTCGGGTCTGACCACATTCACATCGATCGAATTGTCCGGCAGCCCCGTCATCGTGACCTTCGTGCCGTCCTCGGTCGTCCACTCATCCATGGCAATCGGCGTGACACTCGCACTCCCGTTGATCGGGTTCTTTCCCGTCCAGAACTCGATCGAGTTGAAGACGAGTATGTCGAGGAATCCCGCGAACGGATAGACCGGGATCACGTAGAGCACGACGAAGACGATCTCGCGGCCCCAGCGGTCCTTTGATACATCGAGGTTGAAATCCCGCACCTTTCCCGACAGTCCGAAGTTGCCAATGCATCCCGTACCCATCGAGAGGAGCAACAATATCGAAATGATTAGTATGGAAAAGCGAGTTTTCATGTTCTCTCCTTGTTGGCGGTCCGACCATGCGCCCTCGGCAAGAATCGATCCCGGCCGTTCAGTCGTGTACTATTCACTGTTCGCCATTGGCGATCGGTCTCATTCCTCACTGTCTTCGCTATTTCATGACTGCGCGTTGCGGTGAACCGAAGAGCAGAAACTCCGATTCGTGATCGCCCCGATACTCTAGCCACCGCCGATCTCTCTGGAAACATCGTATGCGGTCTTGTGTCCGTAGGCGAGAACCCGGTCGTGAATGGCTAGGCGGCGGCATCTGCTCTGCAAGAAAAAGGCGATGAGGTGCGCCTTTTCGGCCTGCCCGGGGCCTGCAGCCCGTTTCTGCCTGGAGCGGCGCACAACAACCGGTATCATGGCCGCCAGTGTCCGATCGCGAGCCGCAGGGCGGAGGCCCGGCACTCGAGCTTGGAACAGTCGGTAGGATTCCACATGGCGCAATCATATGATGCAATCGTCATCGGTGGTGGCCACAACGGCCTGACCTGCGCGGCCTATCTCGCCAAGGCCGGGCGCAAGGTGCTGGTGCTGGAACAGCGTTATCTCGTGGGCGGTGCGGCCGTCACCGAAGAGAAGTTTCCCGGCTTCAAGTTCACGGTCTATTCCTACGTGGTGAGCCTTCTGCGACCGGAGGTGATTCGCGAACTCGAACTCGCGAAGCACGGACTCCAGATCGTGCCGCTCGACGCAGTCTGGGTGCCGATGGAAAACGGCGACGAACTCGCGCTGTACTCCGATCCAGCTTCCCTGCGCGAGGAGATCAAGCGCCATTCCAAGCGCGATGCCGAGATGCTCCCGAAGTACAACAAGATGATGTACCAGATCGTGGGTGCGGTGAAGCCGATCCTCGGGTACGTGCCGCCGAATCCGGCGAAGCCCGGGCTGCGCGGCGTGCGCACCCTCTCGGATTTCCTCAAGCATCTGCAGAGTCTGGACAAGAAGACGTTCGAACAGTTCTCGAAGATCATGACGATGAGCGCCGACGACTTTCTCTCCGAGTGGATCGAGACGGACGTCCTCCGAGCCGTGATGGGCATCAGTGGCATCATTGGCACCAAGCTCGGCGTCAAGTCGCCGGGGACCGCCTACGTGCTCCTGCACCACTACATGGGAGAACTCGACGGCGCCTTCACGGCCTGGGGATCGCAGAAGGGCGGCACCGGCGGGGTGAGCGATGCGATTGCGAGTGCGGCGAAGAGCTACGGCGCCGAGATCCGCTGCAACGCCCGCGTCCAGCACGTGATCGTGAAGCACGGCCGGGCGATCGGCGTGGTGCTCGAAGACGGTGAGGAGATCTACGCCAAGACGATTGCGTCGGCGGCAGATCCCTACGTGACTTTCCGAAAGCTCATCGATGAAAAGGAACTGCCCGACGATTTCGTCAGCGCGATCGACAAGTTCAAGTTCCGGGGATCTTCGGGGAAGGTCAACCTCGCTCTCGACACCATACCGAAGTTCAGCGCGATGACGGACCCGGCATTCCTGGGTCGCATGATGGAAATCAGCCCGAGCGTCGACTACATCGAGCAGGCTTACGACGACGCCAAGTACGGATCGTTTTCGAAGCGACCGTTCGTCGACGTGAATATTCCGACGATCAACGACCCGAGCATGGCGCCGCCCGGCAAGCACGTGATGTCGTGCTTCGTCCAGTACGCGAGTTACGACATGCCGGAACACGGCGATCGGGATCAGCAGAGGGAGGCCTTCGGCAATGCGGTGGTCGACACGCTTGCGGAGTTCATCCCGAACCTGAAGGACATCATTCTCCACAAGCAGGTGCTCACGCCGTGGGACATCGAGCAGGAGATCTCCCTGACCGAGGGCAACATCTTTGCGGGTGAACTCACCCTCGATCAGTTGTTCTTCTTCAGGCCGGTGGCGGGATGGGCGGACTTTCACACCCCGATCCGCAACTACTACCAGTGCGGCTCTGGCACCCACCCCGGTGGTGGAATCACCTCTGGGCCCGGTCGTCTAGGAGCTCTGGAAATCCTTCGCGACGGGAACTGAATGCGATCGACGATGACGTCTACTCGCGCCTTGTGGCTGCTTGCCGGAGTCATGCTCGCATCGACGACGTGTGCCCCGCAGCCGCATGGGTCCGAGTCGGTCGCGAAGCGCGGTGCCGCTGAGCTCACGCCCGAAGAGAGGTTCCCGACCAGCCTGCACGCCCGCGGGCCGAGCAATGGGCGAGAGAACATCTACGAAGATGGCCCCGGCCGGCTCACCAAGGTCCCTTTTCGGGATCTGCCTTGCCAGACGTGCCATCCAGAGACCTACGCGGACGGGACGCCGGTCGAGGAGGCGAGTTATCGACCCAGCTGCAGGGATTGCCACGTCGATCCGTCGGGCAACGATCAGGTTCCGCAGGAGAGATGTCTCCAGTGCCACGAGACCGGGGCCAATCGCTTCAGCGTGCACCGGGAAGCCGGGCTGGAGTGCATGGACTGCCACACTTCGAACGACGTACACGGGAACGGCCGGATCCAGGAGACCATGTACGCCCCGGATGCGATCGAGGCCGACTGCCTCGACTGCCACGATGAGGTCGTGAACGATTCCATCGAGTCGCATCAGATCCATCTGGATTCGGTCGACTGCAGTGCCTGCCACCTGGAGACCGCAGAGACCT
>JAHEDJ010000093.1 GCA_024641325.1 bacterium
GCCACTAGATTGATGCCCGCCGCTCTATCGAGGTGACATGCCCGATTCGTCCACCATCGCCCAGATCGACCACGCCCTCGACCTGGCGCTGGAGGCCTTGGAACCATTTACGGCCGGCGACATCGAATCGACGCTCAAAGAGGGCGACGACCCGCTCACCGAGGCCGATCTGGCGGTCAACGCCGCCCTCCGTGAAGCCCTGATGGAGCCCGGCTACGGATGGCTCAGCGAAGAGACGGCCGACTCCGTCGACGAGCGCCGTAGACACCGCCGCGTTTGGGTCGTTGATCCGATCGACGGGACGCGTGAGTTCGTAGCCGGCATCCCCGAGTGGTGTGTCTCGGTCGGTTTCGTCGAAGACGGTCGGGCGGTAGCCGGCGGGATACTGAACCCTGCCACCGGGGAACGAATCGTTGGTGCGGTCGGGATGGGAGTCACCCTCAACCGAACTTCCGTCTCCGTGAGCCAGGCCGCCGATCTCCGCGGTGCCCTGGTTCTGGCCAGTCGGAGTGAGGTCAAGCGAGGCGAATGGGACCGCTTCTTTCGCGAGCCCATCTCAATCCGCAACATGGGTTCCGTCGCCTACAAACTCGGCCTGGTCGCCGCCGGACTGGCCGACGCGACCTGGACCCTCGTCCCGAAGCACGAATGGGATGTGGCAGCCGGCGCAGCACTCGTCCTCGCCGCAGGCGGCGTAGTGCTGGGGTGGGACGGAAAGCCCCCGGAGTTCAATCGCGCCGACCCGAAGATGAGGGGTTTCGTAGCCGCGGCACCGGGAGTCGCGGAGGATGTCCGCAGTCTGTTGGGGTTGTAGGCGAGGGCCGATTGGCAATTGGCTCCCGGCAGGCGCGGGGGTTTCGCCTTTCTCCCCCCACACAGTGGGGGGAGTGCCCGAGTCCCCCAGGGCGAGGGGGGCCACCCATGCAATGCCCCCTCCGCTTTCGCCCACCGGCGAAACCACCTCCCCCGTCTCACGCCGAGGGAGGAACACGGTGCCCGGCTAACCCTCGGAAAGCGCAATCCGCAGTCTCCCCCCACGAAGTGGGGGGAGTGCCCGAGTCTTCGAGGGCGAGGGGGGCCACTCGCGCAACGCGCCGTGAAGTGCCCCCTCCGCTTTCGCCTACCGGCGAAACCACCTCCCCCGTCTCACGCCGAGGGAGGAACGCGGTGCTACCCCGCTAGGAACTCCCGTACACGGGCAGCTACGGACTCGGCGGTGAACCCGAACTGCTCGGCGAGAGCAGAATCGGGGGCTGACGCTCCGAACGTGTCGATGCCGATGGACATGTCTGCGTAGCGGCCCCAGCCGAATGTCGACCCGGCTTCGACCGACACGACGGGCAGGTCGATGCCCAGCACCTCTTGTCGGTAAGCGCCTTCCTGTTCCTCGAAGGCTTCCCAGCACGGCAGGCTGACGACCCTGGCGGATACTCCGGAGCCGGCGAGCAGATCAGAGGCTTCAAGGGAAAGCGCAACCTCAGAACCGGTGGCAACGAGCACCACGTCCGATCCGGATCTCAAGACGTAGCCACCGAGCTTCGCTCCACCTGTTGGCCGGTCGAGCGTCGGTACTCCCTGCCTGGTGAGGACGAGCGCGGTCGGCCCGGCCGTGCGATTCAGCGCCATCTCCCACGCCTCGATTGTCTCGGTCGCGTCGGCGGGACGAATCACCCACAGATTGGGGATCGCCCGCAACGCAGCCAGATGCTCGACCGGCTGGTGAGTGGGTCCGTCTTCACCGAGGAAGATCGAATCGTGGGTGAATACGGAAATGCTGGGCGCCTCCATCAGAGCGCTGAGGCGAATCGACGGACGCATGTAATCGCTGAACACCAGGAACGTCGACCCGTACGGCCGGAGCCCGCCGTGGACCGCCAGGCCGTTGACGATGGCAGCCATGCCGTGCTCCCGAATGCCGAAATCGATGTTGCGGCCGGCGCGGTCCTCCCTGCTGAATGAACCGGACGTCGAAATCTGAGTTTTCGTCGAGGCCACCAGGTCGGCGGCACCGCCGATGAATCCCGGCACCTTCTCCGCAATTTGATCGAACAGTTTGCCGCTCGATGCCCGGGTAGCCGGCGAACTGCCGACCTCGAACCCCGGACTCTCGAGAACCACCGGATCCGACCCGAACTGTTTGCTCCACAGGGCGGCCAGTTCGGCGTCGGCTTCCAGAGCGGCACCAGACCGATCCTTCCAGGCGGCGTGGACGTTGCGGCCGCGCCCCATCGCCGCCTCGAAGAACTCGTACACCTCATCCGGGACGTAAAAGGACTCGTCCGCAGGCCATCCCATGGCTTCCTTGGTAGCGCGAATCTCATCGGCACCCAGCGGAGAACCGTGTGAGGCAGACGTGTCCTGCATCGTCGGCGCGCCATGCGCAATGTGGGTATGGGCAATGACCAGACTGGGGTGCTCGGTGACCGCCAGCGCCGCACGGGTGGCCTCCTCGATCGCAGCGTGGTCGTGGCCGTCGATCTCCACCGTATGCCAGCCGACTGCCCTGAACCTGGCGGCGACATCCTCAGTAAAAGTGATGTCGGTCGAGCCGTCGATTGAGATGTCGTTGTCGTCGTAGAAGTAGGTGAGCTTTCCGAGACCCAGGTGTCCCGCCAGTGACGCCGTCTCCGCTGAGATCCCTTCCATGAGGTCGCCGTCGGAAACGAACCCGAAGGTGCGGTGGTTGATCAGCGCTTCACCGAACCGGGCGCGCAGGTGCTCTTCCGCAATCGCCATGCCGATAGCCGTGCCGAACCCCTGGCCGAGCGGGCCTGTGGTCAATTCGATACCGAGTTCCGGATCGCGTTCCGGATGCCCGGGAGTCTTCGAGCCCCACTGACGAAAGCTCTTCAAATCGTCGAGCGACAGCGGAAAGCCGGCGAGATGCAGCAGCGAGTAGAGGAGCGTCGACCCGTGTCCGTTGGAGAGAACGAACCGATCCCGGTCGATCCAGGTCGGATCCCCCGGATCGACCACCAGAAACTTGGACCACAGCACAACGGCCAGGTCTGCCATGCCCATCGGCATCCCCGGATGCCCCGAATTGGCCTTCTGGACGGCGTCCATAGCAAGGCCCTTGATCGTGTTGACGGCTAGCTGCTCAGTAGACACGGGAATCCTCTCGCGGCGCGGATGCCTGGAGAGTAGTGGGCACCGAAGAGGCTTCTGAAACCGCGCCGCCGGGTGCTACCAGCCGAGCGCTCGAACGAGGAAGGTCGCCATTTGCGCCCTTGTCAACGCACCGCCGGGACAGAACCGACCGGCAGAACATCCGGTCGTGATGCCGGCGGCGGCAATCGCATTGATTCCCGGCTCGAGCAGGATTCCATCGTCATCTGTGAAGAAATCGACTGTCGAAGGCGGCAGGTTGAAGGCGCGGGTCACGAAGCTCGCCATCTCGGCCCGGGAGAGGTATTCGTCCGGGCAGAACCGCCCCGGGTTGCAGCCGGTCGTAATGCCGGCGGCGGCAATCGCATTGATCTCCTCTTCAAACGGACTGCCGTTATCGTCGCTGAAGAAGTCCCCGGAGGCGGCCGGCAATCCCAGCGCACGGGAGAGGAACACTGCCATCTGCGCCCGGGTGAGCGGTGCATCCGGGCAGAATCGACCGTCGCCACATCCTCCGGTTATCCCGGCCGCGGCCAACTTGATGATGGCGGACTCGTGCGGCGACCCGTTGTCGTCCCAGAACGGCGGCAACCCCAGCGGATCGGGATGACCGTAGAAGACCTCTGTTGCCCACAGTGATCCGTTCGAAGATACGACTGCACCGACGACCATCCTGGTGAAGCCCGGGTCGAGAATGTTCTTCTTGTGACCGGGCGATTCCATGAAAGCACGGTGCAGACGTGCACAGTTCGCCGCATACCCGACGTTCTCGCCCCAACTGGTCTTCCCTTCGGGGAGGATGGCGGCCAGCTGTGCGGAGGTTGAGTGAAAGAGGCCGCCGGCGGTGATCATCGCCTGCGTGTGTTGCCTGGCATACGAGGTGAGTCCGGCGTCGATCTCCATCGGGTCGATGCCACGGGAAGAGCGTTCCGCGTTGATCGCATTGACGAAGCAAGCCTCGGCATCGACCACCGAAGTTGCCGAAGCCGGAACGACAATGACCTGTGAGATCAAGGTCGCTGCGATCAGAGTGCCGAGTAGTTTTCTCTTCATCCGCCTGACAGGATCGATCTTGTCGGGTTATCGGCACCTCAAGAGAAACCTAAAGGGGGGCTAGGAGTTGGCAGTTGGCGAATGGCAAAATGGCGATTGGCAATTGGCAATTGGCTCCCTGCTGGAGCCGTAAGCCGTAAGCCATGGGCCATAGGCAGTAGGGAGCTAATCGACTACTGCGGGGGTTCGGCAGCTCTGGTTCAGCCGCTCGACGCCCTCTTCGGTGACTACGACGATGTCCTCGATTCGCATCCCGAAGCGGCCGGGCAGGTAGATGCCGGGCTCGATGGAGAAGGCCATACCCGGCTCCAGATCAATCGAGTTGCCCTCGACGATGTAGGGGTG
>JAHEDJ010000094.1 GCA_024641325.1 bacterium
GAGACGGTCCGCGTGGCCGTCGAGGCAGAACGGCTGGGCTATTCATCGGTGTGGACCACCGAGCACCATTTCGTCGACGACGGGTACATGCCTTCCCTAATGGTCGTGAGCGCCGCGGTGGCGGCAGCGACCAAGTCGATCGAGATCGGTACGGGCGTAATCCTCGCCCCGCTCCACGATCCGATTCGTCTGGCGGAGGATGCTGCCACGGTTCAGCTCCTGAGCAACGGACGATTCGTCCTCGGCCTCGGCCTCGGATGGAATCCGATCGAGTTCGAGGCCTTCGGAGCCGACCTGGGCAAGCGGGGGAAAGCGATGGAAGAGATCCTCGAGATCCTCCCGAGCGCGTGGACCGGTGAGCCGTTCAAGCACTCTGGCACGGTATACGACCTGCCTGAACTCGGAGTACGGCCAACGCCTCATGTTCCCATCCCGATCGTGATCGGAGGAAGCGCAGAACCGGCCGTGCGCCGCGCCGCCCGGATGTCCCAGGGCGTCTTCGCCAACGCGCCGGTCGATCGGTTCGCCGAACAGGTCGAGTGGATTCTCGACGAGCTCGAGAAGGCCGGGCGGGATCCCATCGATTTCCGCTTCATCCACTACTCGATCCTCTACCCGGCCGATTCAGAAGCACAGGGATGGGATGAGATCGGTGAACAGGTATGGAATATGGCCTGGAAATATGGCGATATGGAGGAATCGGCCACGCGCTCGGGGCCGGTGCGCTATGCGCCAGAGTTGACCGAGGCCGATGAGCAGAAGCTGCGTTGGCGGTCTGCCTTCGTGGGCCCGTCGGATCGTATTGTCGACGACCTGCACGCGATCCGCGACCGCGTCGGAGTACCGGTGGAGTTCGTTGCCCGCTCGTGGTTCCACACACTGGACTACAACCGGCAGATGGAGGTCTTGCAGCGGCTGGCCGAAGAGGTCGGTCCTCACCTCTGAGCCCACCGGCCGGATGCGATGGATCTGCCGTGCCTCTAATCCGGGGAGCGACCGATCGCGTCGCTAGTGTCGCTCTATGTCGATCGAACGGTTTGTGCTCGCCATCGACCTGGGTACATCCGGGCCGAAAGTAGGGCTCGTATCGACCGCAGGCCGCGTCGCCGAGTGGAGCTTCGAACGAGTTCCAATCATCCTCTCTGCTGAGGGCGGGGTCGAGCAGGACCCCGAAGAGTGGTGGCGGGCGATCACTACGGCGACCCGGCGGGTCGTAGACCGGGGATCCGTCGCGGTCGATGACATCGTGAGTGTCGGCGTCACCGCCCAGTGGTCGGGAACGGTCCCGGTGGCCGGATCCAACCATGTCGGAAACGCACTCATCTGGATGGACTCGCGAGGTGCCTCCGAGATGAGAGGTCTAAACGGCGGACCAGTTTCCGTATCCGGCTACTCGGTGCCAAAGTTGTTCCGGTGGATCCGCCGGACGGGGGGCGCACCCGGTCATTCGGGCAAGGATCCGATTGCGCACATCCTCTACCTCAAACACCACCAGCCGGAGGTATACGCGGCTGCGGAGGTGTTCCTCGAGCCGAAGGACTACCTGAACCTTCGTCTCACCGGGGTGGCGGCGGCCGGGTTCGACTCGATTGCGTTGCACTGGGTGACGGACAATCGGGATCTCACCGATGTGACCTACGACCCCGGTCTCCTCCGATTGTCGGGCATCGACCCGGCCAAGCTGCCGCCACTCCGACCGACCGACGACGTGCTCGGCCCGCTTTCCGCCGGCGCCGCCGCAGAGCTGGGGCTGGTTGAGGGGATCCCGGTCGTGATGGGAACTCCCGACACCCACTCAGCCGGCATCGGAGCGGGGGCCGTCCGTGACTTCCAGGGGCACTTGTATCTCGGAACGTCGTCGTGGATCAGCTGCCATGTGCCGTTCAAGAAGACCGATCTCTTCCACGGTATCGGCGCGCTGCCTTCCGCCATTCCCGGCCGCTACTTCGCCGCCAACGAACAGGAGAGCGCCGGAGCCTGCCTCACCTACCTGGTCGAGAACCTGGGCCTACACGGTGATACCGACGCGAGCTCCGTCTACCAGGGGCTCGACCGCGTGGCTGAGCGGGTCCCGGCCGGAAACAGCGGGGTGATCTTCACGCCCTGGCTCAACGGGGAGCGCAGCCCCGTGGACGATCACCATCTGCGGGCGGCGTTCTTCAATCAGTCCCTCGACACGACGGCCGATGATCTGATCCGGGCAGTTTTCGAAGGGGTTGCATTCAATTCGCGCTGGTTGCTCGGCTACGTCGAGAAGTTCGCCGGTCGGCCGATGCCGGAACTGCGGGCGGTAGGCGGCGGAGCCAACTCGGCGGTGTGGTGTCAGATTCATGCGGATGTGCTCGACCGCAGGATCCTCCAGGTAAAGGACCCGATTCTGGCCGGACTGCGCGGCGTGACATTTCTGGCGGCTGCCAAGCTCGGCTACCTCGACTACGACGAGATCCCGGCGAAGGTCGAAATGGCCGACGTCCACGAACCCGATCCGGAGCGGCGGCAGATCTACGACCGCCTCTACCGGGAGTATCGCAAACTGCACAGAGCCAACCGCAAGATCTACACCCGGTTGAACCGGGCCGATTGAGGAGCCATGGACCTCGAGAAACTGCTCTCCGGACCCCTGAAGCGAATCAACCCCCGGCTGGCCGGATGGGCCTATTCGGGGTTGCGTCGTATCCCTCTCGTTCGTCGTCGGCTGGAGGCCGAGTTCAACGATGTCGTCGCCGGGATGGAGGAGTCCGTCAAGCCCTATAGGGATGAGCTGAGTTCCTATCGACGGTTGCCCGACGACGGGTTGGATCACGCAGAGGTGCTGTCGTTGATGGCGGACCTGGCGGGCAGAGAAGAAGCCGGATGGAAAGGCGGGTTCGCTTCTGGCGCGGTTTATCACGGCGAGGATGGACACATCGCCTTCCTCAGCAACGTGATCGCTCTGCATTCACAAGTCAATCCGCTCCATGCGGATCTGTGGCCGTCGGCCACCAAGTTCGAGGCCGAGATAGTGGCCATGACCTCCACCATGCTGGGTGCTGCGGAAACGGAAGACGAGATCGTGGGAACGGTCACTTCCGGCGGAACCGAGTCGATTCTGCTCGCAGTCAAGACCTATCGCGATCAGGCTGCCGCGCAAGGAATCAAACGCCCGGAGATGATCACTCCGGTGACTGCCCACGTCGCCTTCGACAAGGCGGCCCACTACTTCGGTTTGAAGATGGTGAAGGTTCCGGTCGACGGGGATTACCGCGCCGACGTGGCGGCCGCAGCCGCAGCGATCAACCGCAATACGGTGCTTGTCGTGGGCTCGGCACCGGCCTTCCCGCACGGCACGATCGACCCCATCGAAGAGCTCTCTGCCCTGGCTGCCGGTCGAGGCGTGGGTTTCCATACAGACGCTTGTTTGGGAGGGTTCGTGCTGCCCTGGGCGGAGCGGCTCGGCTACCCGGTGCCTCCATTCGACTTCCGCTTGCCGGGAGTCACGTCGATGTCGGCGGACACCCACAAATACGGATATGCAGCGAAGGGGACATCGGTGATCATGTATCGCGGGAGGGAGCTGCGCCGCCATCAGTACTTCACTGCTTCTGAGTGGCCGGGGGGTCTCTACTTCTCGCCGACCCTGGCCGGGAGCCGACCGGGTTCCCTGAGCGCCGCCTGCTGGGCAGCGATGGTTTCCACCGGTGAGAAGGGCTACCTCGAAGCCACCGCCAGGATCCTCGAAACCGCCGACCTCATCCGATCTGGGATCGAGAAACTGCCCGACCTTCATATGCTCGGTGATTCGTTGTTCGTGATCGCCTTCGGGTCGGAGGCCGTCGACATCTACCAGGTGTTGCAACGCATGGCCGAGCGAGGCTGGAGCTTGACCGGCTTACATCACCCGCCTGCAGTTCACATAGCAGTGACGCTCCGGCACACTGCAGATGGTGTTGCCCAGCGGTTCATCAAAGACCTGGAGGACTCGGTCGGTGAGGCCAAGGCTCATCCGGGAGAGGCAGGTGGCGTTGCGCCGGTATATGGGATGGCGGCCACAGTCCCGGCCAGGGCAGTAGTCGATGAGCTTCTAGAGCGATATGTTGATCTCCTCTTCGAGGTGTAGGTCGACGGTCCGGCCTACGCGCTGTTCCCGCCGGGTCTAGGGGCGAGGCATCAGATGACTATTCGATCACTCAGTCGAGTTGGATGCACCTTGAGTGTCCATTCGGCGATCCGTCGCATCGCGCGCCGCTCGGGTGCGACGGATGCGGAGTTCCACGGCTCGCTACCCGGCGATGAAGTGATGCCGCATCCCATGATCGAGTGGACGCGGGCGACGACGATCAATGCTCCACCCGCAGAGGTCTGGCCCTGGCTCGTGCAAATGGGATACGGGAG
>JAHEDJ010000017.1:0-24564 GCA_024641325.1 bacterium
CTGTCGCAGGTAGTGAGCATCTTTACTCACAATGCAATTTCGCCGAGTCTCTGGTTGAGACAGTGCCCAAATCGTTACGCCATTCGTGCAGGTCGGAACTTACCCGACAAGGAATTTCGCTACCTTAGGACCGTTATAGTTACGGCCGCCGTTTACCGGGGCTTAGGTTCAGAGCTTCGCCGAAGCTAACCCTTCCCCTTAACCTTCCGGCACCGGGCAGGCGTCACAGCGTATACATCGTCTTGCGACTTAGCACGCTGCTGTGTTTTTAGTAAACAGTCGTTTGGGCCAGGTCACTGCGGCCCCCTCAAGCCTTCAGACGCGAAGTCTTAAACTTTACCGGGGCGTCCCTTCTCCCGAAGTTACGGGACCAATTTGCCGAGTTCCTTAACCAGAGTTATCTCGATCGCCTTAGTATTCTCTACTTGTCCACCTGTGTCGGTTTGGGGTACGGGCACCATATGAGCTCGCTAGAAGGTTTTCTTGGCGGCATAGGATCGGCAGCTTCCCCTATAGCGGGTCGGCATCGCGCCTCAGACTTTATGAGGCCCGGATTTACCTAGTCCTCGTCCTACACGCTTACCCCGGGTCAACCAACGCCCGGGTCTGCTTACCTTTCCGCGTCACTCCATTGCTGGCTTAATACCAGTTGGGTCGGTAGGCCCCGAAGGGCTTTCCTTAGCAAACTGGGTTCTGCCTGAACGCGCATATGGTGGTACTGGAATATCAACCAGTTGTCCATCGATTACGCCTTTCGGCCTCACCTTAGGTCCCGACTAACCCTGGGCGGACGAGCCTTCCCCAGGAACCCTTGGACATTCGGCGGAGGAGATTCTCACTCCTCTTTCGCTACTCATGCCGGCATTCGCACTCGAACAGCCTCCACGGCTGGCTTACGCCGCCGCTTCATGGGCTGCTCGACGCTCCCCTACCACTCCCGTCGCCTAGACCCAGTTCCCGAAGGAAAAGGGCCGAGCTATTGACGGAAATCCGCAGCTTCGGCGGTGTACTTGAGCCCCGTTACATTTTCCGCGCGGAATCACTCGACCAGTGAGCTGTTACGCACTCTTTAAAGGGTGGCTGCTTCTAAGCCAACCTCCTGGCTGTTTGGGCGACTCCACATCGTTTCCCACTTAGTACACACTTAGGGGCCTTAGCTGGCGGTCTGGGCTGTTTCCCTTTCGACCATGGAGCTTATCCCCCACAGTCTGACTGCCACGCTCTAGCGCATTGAGATTCGGAGTTTGACTGGGGTCAGTAAGCTTGTCGGCCCCCTAGCCCAATCAGTGCTCTACCCCCAATGCGGAACGCGTGACGCTAGCCCTAAAGCTATTTCGGGGAGAACCAGCTATCACCGAGTTTGTTTGGCCTTTCACCCCTATCCACAGGTCATCCCCCCAGTTTTCAACCTAGGTGGGTTCGGGCCTCCACGAGGTCTTACCCTCGCTTCACCCTGCCCATGGATAGATCACTCGGCTTCGGGTCTATAGCATGCGACTGTACGCCCTATTCAGACTCGCTTTCGCTGCGGCTTCGACATACGTCTTAACCTTGCCACACACCAATAACTCGCCGGCTCATTCTTCAAAAGGCAGGCGGTCAGGATCCGAAGATCCCTCCCACTGCTTGTAAGTCCACGGTTTCAGGTTCTATTTCACTCCCCTCACCGGGGTGCTTTTCACCTTTCCCTCACGGTACTTGTCCGCTATCGGTCGTTAGGAAGTACTTAGCCTTACGAGGTGGTCCTCGCAGATTCACACGGGATATCCCCCGTGATACTTGGGAACTCCATCAGGAGATCAGTGCAATTTCGTCTACAGGGCTTTTACCTTCTGCGGCCGAGCTTTCCAGCTCGGTTCGACTATCACCTGATTTTGTAACTCCTTGACAACTCCGACGAGTTATCAGATGGCTCCCACAACACCAGTACGGCAACGCCGTCGGGCTTTGACACCGCACTGGTTTAGGCTTTTCCCGTTTCGCTCACCACTACTCAGGGAGTCGCTTTTGCTTTCTTTTCCTACAGGGTACTGAGATGTTTCAATTCCCCTAGTTCCCTCTACCGGCCCTATATATTCAGACCGGAGTGACTGGGCATGACCCCAGCCGGGTTTCCCCATTCGGACATCCTCGGATCTACGCTTGCTTGACAGCTTCCCGAGGCTTTTCGCAGCCTGCCACGTCCTTCATCGGCTCCTAACGCCAAGGCATCCACCGTGGACCCTTAGTAGCTTGGACATAAAAGAATCCAAGACATTAGTGCTCGCTATGCAGTTCTCAATGTGCCTGTATGCCGGCTGGGCCGACAGATTCGAGCTTGACAGAGCCAAACTCGCCGCTGCTTTTGTTTCCAATCACAGCAAGGGGGAGTTTCCGCAAGGAAACTCCAGTGTGACGGCCGCTAGGCCATCACGCAGGCTCCCTCACAACTAAACAGTGTGCCCGACCCTCAGGTGACCTCTCCGGGGAGTTACCTCCTCCTGCAAGAGACCTCAAGAGAGTCGAATAATCAGTACATCAACCTAAGAGCGTGTGATGCTTTGCATCACATTCGAGTTTTCTAACGAAAACTCTGTGTATTGCTTTGCTACTCACACATCGAATCCGTCGTGCAGATTCAGTTTGCTCCTTAGAAAGGAGGTGATCCAGCCGCACGTTCCCGTACGGCTACCTTGTTACGACTTCGTCCCAATCACCGACCCCACCTTCGGCAGCTTCCTCCCATAAGGTTGGACCACTGACTTCGGGTGTTGCCGACTTTCGTGACGTGACGGGCGGTGTGTACAATCCCCGAGAACGCATTCACCGCGGCTTTGCTGATCCACGATTACTAGCGACTCCGACTTCATGGAGTCGAGTTGCAGACTCCAATCCGAACTGAGGCCGACTTTAAGGGATTCGCTCACCATCGCTGGATCGCTGCCCGTTGTATCGGCCATTGTAGCATGCGTGCAGCCCTGGCCATAAGGGGCATGATGACTTGACGTCGTCCCCACCTTCCTCCGAGTTATCCCCGGCAGTCTCCTATGAGTCCCCGGCCGAACCGCTGGCAACATAGGATAGGGGTTGCGCTCGTTGCGGGACTTAACCCAACATCTCACGACACGAGCTGACGACAGCCATGCACCACCTGTTATGGACGCTTACGCACACCGTGTTTCCACGGCTTTTCCCATAATGTCAAGGCCAGGTAAGGTTCTTCGGGTTGCATCGAATTAAGCCGCATGCTCCGCCGCTTGTGCGGGGACCCGTCAATTCCTTTGAGTTTTAGCCTTGCGGCCGTACTCCCCAGGCGGGGCACTTAATGCGTTAGCTTCGGCACGGCGAACGTTGATGAGTCCGCCACACCTAGTGCCCAACGTTTACGGCGTGGACTACCAGGGTATCTAATCCTGTTTGCTCCCCACGCTTTCGCTCCTCAGCGTCGGTACCGGCCCAGAGAACCGCCTTCGCTACTGGTGTTCCTCCCGATATCTGCGCATTTCACCGCTACACCGGGAATTCCGTTCTCCTCTACCGGACCCAAGCCATGGCAGTATCGACCGGCGTCCCGGGGTTAAGCCCCGGGCTTTCACGACCGACTTACCAAGCCGCCTACGAGCCCTTTACGCCCAATAATTCCGGACAACGCTTGCCCCCTACGTATTACCGCGGCTGCTGGCACGTAGTTGGCCGGGGCTTCTTCTGGAGGTACCGTCAATTTCGTCCCTCCTGAAAGGGGTTTACAACCCGAAGGCCTTCATCCCCCACGCGGCGTCGCTGTCTCAGGCTTGCGCCCATTGGACAAAATTCCCTGCTGCTGCCTCCCGTAGGAGTCTGGGCCGTGTCTCAGTCCCAGTGTGGCTGATCGTCCTCTCAGACCAGCTACCCGTCGTTGCCTTGGTGAGCCATTACCTCACCAACTAGCTGATAGGCCGCGAGACCATCCCGAAGCGCAAAGGCTTTTCCTCAACAGACCATGCGATCTGTAGAGAATATCTGGTATTAATCCGGGTTTCCCCGGGCTATCCCAGTCTTCGGGGCAGGTTTCTCACGTGATACTCACCCGTTCGCCGCTCCGTCATACCAGTGGATTACTCCTCCGATATGCGTCGCTCGACTTGCATGCATTAGGCGCGCCGCCAGCGTTCGTCCTGAGCCAGGATCAAACTCTCCAACGTACACTCTCGACTTCCCCCCGGTCACCCGGGGCTCAGCCATATAAGAGGTCAAGTATGAGTTCGAACCTGAAGTTCGCCGGGTAGGTAACCCGGCATTCATTCAAGTACGGTCCGCTCGAGCTCGCTACGAGACCTAGATCTCGACAGCGGGACTCAAGCGCCTTACTGACTTTTGGCACACTGTTTAGTTGTCAAAGAGCCTGGCGTGGTTATGTCTGCCGCTCGCGCGGGCAGACAAAAATCGTACCACTTCTCCTGATGGCCTGTCAGATCCAATGTCCTGGCAGGTCAAGAATACGACGGAGCGATCCGTCGCTTGAAGGACATTAGCCATCTGCGCGGCCATGTCAAGTTCATCCGAGTACGTACTTCGTACCACGTACAACGTATCACAGTGAGAGGACTCGTTGTGTGGCTATTTCGATGCACTTGTGTCCTTGCAGCAGCGATGTCGTTCGGCCTTCTCCATACGTGATACGTTGTGTGTTCCATGCATTGGCTTGATCGACTCGCCGGCAGCCTGACCGCCCGGCCCCTCTTCTACGATCGGGTCTTCTCGGACGGATGGGGCGACGCCGCCCGCCTTCTGAACCTTCGCACGGAAGCCGGAGTAATCGCACCGATACCGTCAATCGACATCGACTGGCAACACGCTGTCCCGAACAGGACGTTGACGATCGCCGACGGCTCTTTCGTGAGTCCGATGGCGGATATGCTCCCTCCCGCCAGTCGCGTTGCGGCGCTCAGGAAGGTATTACCACACGGTGTTCCGGCGGGTTTGTGCCTGATCATGGCAGCCTTCAACGACCACGGATACGCAACCCGCATGCAACTGGCACGCCGCCTGGCGCGCCGGGGAATCGGATCGATCCTGCACGAGAATCCGTATTACGGAGAACGCAGGCCCGGCCCGGGCCAGCCCCTTCGCACCGTTGTCGATTTCTACACCATGGGGGCCGCGGCGGTTCTCGAGGGACGAGCCGTTCTCAATAATCTCCACCAGGAGAACGGCCCTCAACTCGGTATTGCCGGCTACTCAATGGGCGGGAACATCGCAGCACTAATCAGCGCGACACTTCCATTTCCGGTGGCCACCGCAGGGTTGGCGGCTTCACACTCCCCCGGACCAGTCTGGAGCGAAGGTCTCCTGAGGGGTGCGATCGCATGGGACGCCCTCGGCGGCATCGATCTGCGAGATGAGATAGCTACAACGCTCGGCGATGCCTCCGCCCTCAACTTCCCCCCACCACCTCATGCGCCAAGCGCAGTGCTGGCGGCTCCCAGCGCAGACGGATATATCCCGCGGCACGCTTTCGAGCGCCTGCACGCCCACTGGCCCGGATCTGAACTCCGGTGGATTCCCGGCGGCCACGCCAGCGTCCTGTTGTGGCGCAAAGCCGAACTCGCGCAGGCCATCGTGGACTCGTTTGAGCGACTGCGGCACTCGGGTAGCAGGTAAGAGGTGCCTAGATCAGGCGAACGAAGCGGCGTTTGCCCACTTGTAGAACCGAGCCCGACAAGGCGGCACGCGGTACCTCCATATCAGAGATGATCTCGCCGTCGAGCTTGACGGCTCCCTGGCCGATCATCCGTCTGCCGTCGGAGCTCGAGCCGACTAGGCCGGCATCTTTCAGGAGCACCGGTATGAACACCGGGTCCTCGCTCGACAGAGCGAAGCCGGCGACATCATCCGGAATCTCGTGACGTTTGAAGATCTGATCAAACGCTGCTTCCGCGTATTGCCCGGCACCATCACCGTGATAGAGATCCACTATCTCTCTGGCGAGCCGCCGTTTCACCTCGCCGGGATGAAGCTCGCCGGATGCCAATCCCTCGCTTATCGCAGCTACCTCGGTGATGTTCACGTCCGTCGCCAGCTCGAAATACTGCACTATCAACTTATCTGGAATGCTCATCAGCTTCCCGAACATTTCATCGGCCGCATCGTCGATCCCGATGTAATTGTCGAGCGATTGCGACATCTTGTGTTCGCCGTCGGTTCCAATTAGCAGGGGCATCGTCATGGCTATTTGCGGTCGCTGGTCGTGCCGTTCTTGTAGGACCCGCCCCATCATGAGATTCCACAGCTGATCCGCCCCACCGAGTTCGACATCAGCCTCGACTGCGACCGAGTCCATACCCTGCAGCAACGGGTACATGAACTCCATAACTGAGATCGGCTGGTGCGCGTCGAATCGTTGGGCGAAGTCGCTTCGTTCCAACATCTGAGCAACAGTGACCTGCGCGGTCATGTCCAGGACATCTGCCATGTCCATTGCGGCAAGCCATTCAGAGTTGTAGCGGATCTCCAAACGGTCGGGCAGCAGCACCTTCCGAAATCCATCGAGCACCGATTCCGCATGGCCGCGCACCTCGGCGGCGGTGAGTCGGCGCCGCGTTTCGCTCTTGCCGGAGGGGTCGCCCACCTGCGCCGTGAAGTCACCAACGATCAGCACCGCGGTGTGGCCCTGCTCCTGGAACTGCCGGAGTTTCCGGAGCACCACTGCCCATCCCAGCGTAACCGCCGGAGCAGTTGGGTCCATGCCGAGCTTCACTCGCAGCGGGCGACCCTCTTCGAGACGTTTCTCGAGGTCGCCTTCGGGAAGGACTGTATCGGTCCCTCGAAACAGTTTTGTAAGGTCGTTCGTCATCGCCGGGCAGCCTAGCGGGAAGCCGAATCGCCTCCGATCAAATGCGCTGCCTTGCATCCGGGTCCCGGTACCCTTCGCTTCTGGAGATAGGGCCCTCATGAAACGACTGCCGGCGCTGGCGGTTGCACTTCTAATCCTCGCTTCGGCGTGCAATTATCGACCGCTCGATGACCCGGGTCTGGGTGAGCTCGGCCTGACCACGATCGTCTATGCCGCCGACGGTTCTGTTCTCGCGCAGTGGCACGCAGAAGAGGACCGCGTGCTGATTGAGTACGACGACTTGCCCCAGCACCTCATCGACGCGGTCGTCGCCATCGAGGATGAGCGATTTTGGTCCCATCCGGGAGTCGACCTGAAATCGGTTGCCCGCGCCCTGGTGCAAAACATCGAGGCCGGGACCATCGTCCAGGGTGGCTCGACGATCACGCAGCAGTACCTCAAGAACGTCTTGCTCACCCCGGAAGTCACGGCGGATCGCAAGATCGAAGAGGCCACCCTCGCTCTCAGGCTCGAAGAGAACCTCACGAAGGAACAGATCCTCGAGCGTTATGTGAACACCGTGTATCTCGGTGGTGGAGCCTATGGGGTCGGCGCCGCCGCGCTTCATTACTTCGGCAAGCCGGTTGCAGATCTCACACTTCCCGAGTCGGCCCTCCTGGCTGGATCGATTCAGGCTCCGTCAAAGACGGATCCTTACCGGCACCCGGAGGCGGCGCTCGAACGCCGCAGGGTCGTACTGGGAAAGATGGTAGAACTCGGGTGGCTCACCGCCGAGAACGCCGAGGTCGCCGATGCGACCGGACTCCGGCTCGCTCCACCCCAACCTCCAGAGCAGATGCGTTTTCCTTACTTCACAGAGGAGGTGAAGCAGTTTCTCCTCGACGAACCATCCCTTGGAGCAACGGCAACCGATCGTTACAACGCGTTGTTCCGGGGTGGTCTCCGGATCTATACGACCCTCGATCCGCTCACTCAAGAATCTGCGGAGTCGGCCATCGACGGAATCCTGCCGGATGATGGACCGTCTGCCGCGCTCGTGGCAGTGGAGCCGCGGACGGGGTACGTTCGCGCCGTGGTGGGCGGAGCCGACTTCTACGACCCGGCCGACCCGGTGGCACAGTTCAATCTCGCCACCCAGGGGTCACGCCAAACGGGCTCGGCCTTCAAGCCGTTTGTGCTTGCTGCGGCTTTGGAAAATGGGTTCTCGCTGACTTCTACGTTTGCGGGCGGGTCCTCGATCGTGATCACCACCGATTCCGGACCGTGGCAAGTCGAGAACTACGGCGGCGCCAACTTCGGCAATCTCACCTTGCTCGACGGAACGGTTTGGTCGGTCAATGTCGTATACGCGCAGCTCGTAGACGCAGTCGGCCCGGCAGCGGTTGTGGACGTCGCCAGAGCTGCCGGCATCACCTCCGATCTGCAGCCATTCCATGCCCTGGCGCTCGGAGCACAAGAGGCATCCGTTCTCGATATGGCCTCTGCCTACGGAACCTTCGCTGCTGAGGGTATTCACATCTCACCCATCTTCGTCACTGCCATTGAAACCACCGAAGGAATCAACATATACAGTGGCGTGCCGATCATCACCGAGGCAATCGATAGGTCGGTTGCTCAGCAAGTCACCGTCGCGCTGAGTGAGGTTGTTGCACGCGGTACCGGCGCCCGCGCCGATATCGGTCGTCCTGTTGCCGGGAAGACCGGGACTTCCCAGGAGCACAGGGACGCGTGGTTCGTCGGATATACGCCTGAACTGGCAACGGCCGTCTGGGTGGGATATCCGCAGGCTCAGATCGCAATGGTGCCTCCAGCTACACCGATCAAGATAACCGGCGGAAGCTGGCCGGCACAGATTTGGGCGCAGTTCACCGCCTCGGCCCTCGTCACCACCGGTTTTGGACAATTGGCGACGGCAGACCTCGGCGACCTCATCGCAATCGACATAGACGTTACGACGGGTCTACTGGCCGGCCCACTATGTCCGCGTGAAAACGTGCAGCGGGTTTACCTACCGGCCGCCGAAGTTCCTTCTGTCATTTGCCACATCCACAACCCGCAAGGACTCGTCGTCGTCGGGTCGGGCGAAGTCCCCCAACTGATCGGTCAAGGCATCGCCGGTGCGGTCCATCTTGCCGAGGAGGCCGGCTACCGAGTGTCCGTAGAGTATGCAGAAGCGGGAAACCTCCCGGACGGAACCGTCTTCAACCAGGTGCCCTCGCCGGGAGAACCGGCGCAATCGGGTAGCTCCATCCACATACTGGTCGCCGGACCGGAGCCCGGCTCCGTTTTCCCGACCGTGGTCGGCTACCCCTTCCAGCAGGCCAAGGCAAGGCTCGATGAAATCGGTGCCGAAGTCGAGTTGCGATTCGAAGCCGAGTCTGATCCGGATGACGCACGACGCCGAAGCGGTGTCGTGTGGAAGCAAGACCCGGCCGGCGGAGCTCCAAATGCAGGACCGATCGTCCTCTGGGTCAACCCCTAGCGGCAATAGGCAATAGGCAACCCTATGACCAAGGCCACGCGAGATGGAAGCGCCATAGCCGGTCGGTTGCCCTGGAGATCCCGATCCTCGGTGTAGCGACGATCTTCCCTCCGAGTTGTCCCGCCGGCGGCAGTAGGCGAATCGAGCCATCCAGGAGCGAGGTTCCGTCGTGCTCTCCGTCGATGCCGACCGCCTGACATAACCTGCCCGGGCCATCGGTCAGATGATCTTGACGGCCCCGCCGGCTCTCCATGATGATGCGGCCCGCCTTCGCTACGCCACCGCGCAGCAGGAGGGCGCCGGCCGCTCCAGACTCTCCCGTGACGACGTTGGCACACCAATGCATACCGTACGATCGGTAGACATACAAGGTTCCGGCCCCTGCAAACATCGAGGAGTTCCGTCTGGTTTGTCCCCCGTAGGCATGGCTGGCCGGATCGTCGGCCCCTCCATACGCCTCAATCTCGCACAGAACAATCTCGGTCCGCCCGTCGCCGAGGTCGGTGCGCAACCGCCACCCGAGTAGTCCTGCTGCGGCCTGCTCGACCGGTCGATTGAGCAGCTCCAGAAGCCTGCCACTCACTGGGTCAGGTACAGCAAGATTCCCTTGAACGAATGCATCCGGTTTTCGGCCTGATCGAAGATTCGTGATCGGGGGTGGTCGGCTACGCCATCCGTCACCTCTTCGCCCCGATGAGCCGGAAGACAATGCAGGAAGATCGCACCATCGTTGGCCCGCTCGAACAATTTCTCATCGACCCGGTATGCCTCGAAGAGCCGGCGGCGCTCGGCAGCCTCATCCTCCTGCCCCATCGATGCCCAGACATCGGTGTAGACGAAGTCGGAACCCTCCACCGCGGCATTCACATCGGCCGTCACGAGGACCGAACTGTATTGCGAAGCCGCCTCGACATACTCGGGAAGGGGTTCGTAACCTTCCGGCGCTGCCACCCTTACCTCCACTCCGAGCATCGCCGCAGCCATCATCAACGAGTGGCACACATTGTTGCCATCTCCGATGAATGTGAGAACAGAACCGGGAAGCGACCGAGATTCCGACATCGTCTGAACGTCCGCAAGCGCCTGGCATGGGTGCTCGAGGTCCGAGAGGAGGTTGATCACCGGTGCTTTTGCGTGGGCGCCGATGATATCGAGGTGTTCATGCTCGAAGACCCGGAGGGCGAGAACATCCAGGTATCGATCAAGGGTCCTTGCAACATCCGCAGGGGCTTCCCGCTTGCCAAGACCGACCTCTTCGTTGCGCAAGGTCATCGGTCGCCCGCCCAGTTGCGACACCGCCACCTCGGTGGAGACCCGCGTCCGGGTCGAAGGCTTCATGTAGAACAAGCCCACTTCGTAGCCGGCCAGCGCGCTGCCAAAGTGCGCAGGATCTCTCTTCGCCCTTATCGAGAGATCCAGGGCGTTCAAGAACCCATCCTGGCCGAGATCGCCAACCCTCAGATAATTCATTTCAAACACCTCTCAACTGACCGCCTGTGACCTCTGCCACGGCGGAGATGATTGTTTCCCGGTGGGGAGCGACTTCTTCGTTGGTGAGGGTGTGGTCCGGAGCGCGAAACACCAGCCGCAAAGCCAAACTCTTGCGGCCCTCACCAATTGATTCCCCTCTGAACTCGTCGAAGACGGTGACACTCTCGAGCCAATCTCCGGCTGCCGCCTGAATGGCCTGCACCACCGCACTCGCTGCCGTCCGCTCCTCGAGAACGAAGGCAAGGTCGAACTCCACGCGTGGATAGGTGCTCGGCGCCTCGAGTTGCCACCAATCATCATCGGCGAGTAGCGGTGCGAGCATCAGTTCGCCTGCAGCCACGCGGCCCTCGATTCCGAAAGCGCGCCCGACCGCAGGATGCAACTCCCCGATGGTGCCGATCACCTCCTCTGCCAGGAGAACCTCCGCCGCACGGCCGGGATGGAATCCGGCCGGTGCCGCTTGACGTATCCGCACCTGCAGGCCGAGTCGGTCGAAAAGCGCCTGAACTATGCCCGTTGAGGTGTAAACATCTGTCGCTCGAGGAGTGGAATGCAGGCCTCTGGCCCCGGTGTCTCCCACCGCGATGAAGGCCAGATGAATCGGCTGATCGGGTACTCGTGGATCGTCCGGGTCGGGCGCCGAAAGGAAGACCTTGCCGACCTCGAAAAGAGAAACATGGGACAAACCGTGCGAGACGTTGTACTGCACCGCTTTGAGCAGGTTAGGTAGGAGTGTCGTCCGCAGATAGGCCTCCTCCTCCCGAAGCGGGTTTCGGACCCTGATGGCAGCACGCCGCGGATCGTCATCCGGTAAGGCCAGGGCGTCGAGTTCGGACCTCCCGAGGAACGTCATGGTTTGTGCCTCATGCATTCCCAACCCGACCATGATCTCCCGGACGCGCCGATCTCGCACCTGTGAGGTGGATAGGCCCCCGGCCGGCCCAGAAGGAAGGGTTTCCGGGAACTTGTCGTAACCATGCAGCCGGGCAATCTCCTCGATCAGATCCGCCGGCCTGGTGAGGTCGGGCCGATTGGTCGGAACCGTCACGCGTAGGGGCGAGTCGCCTTCTACCTCCATACGGAACCTGGAGAGCAGATCTACAACGGCGTCCCGATCGAAAGGAACTCCGAGTATGCGCTCCACCTCTCCGACGTCGAGGTCCACCGTCCACGGTTCGATGACCGATGGGTAGCAGTCCCTGACGTCCGCCAGCGCTTCTCCCCCGGCCAACTCCACCATCAGGTGAGCGGCTCTGCCGGCCGCAAGCGCAGGCAAGTTCGGGTCGACGCCACGTTCGAAACGAGCAGACGCCTCGGTCCGCAGCCCGTGGCGCTTCGACGAAAACATCACCGAAGGCGGGTGAAAATTGGCGGCCTCGATCAGGACACGCGAAGTGGAATCAGTGACCTCGGATTCCTCGCCGCCCATTATTCCTGCGAACGCGACTATGCCGCGTCCGTCACAAATCATCAGGTCGAGCACATCGAGTTCCCGATCCACCCCGTCGAGAGTCTTGAGAGTCTCCCCCGTTCGCGCCCGACGCACCACGATCTTGTGGTCGGCCACCTCATCGAGATCGAAGCCGTGGAGGGGTTGTCCCAGCTCGAGCAGAACGTAGTTCGTTATATCCACAACGTTGTTGATCGGTCTGACTTCCGATGCACGTAGGCGCTGCTGCATCCATATTGGGGATGGCGCGATCTTCACTCCATCAACCTGCCATCCCACGTAGCGGGGACAGCCTTTGGTGTCTTCGATCGTAACTTCGACCGGGGACGGGCGGTCAATCGTGACCGGCTTCGATTCCGGCATCCGGACTTCGGTGCGGTAGTAGGCGGCAAATTCGCGAGCGAGACCGATGACCGACATGGCATCCGGCCGATTCGGAGTGATCGAAACGTCGTACACGACGTCCGGGAAGGGAACGAAGCCGGCGAAATCGGCACCGAGGGGCGTGTCTGGATCGAGCACCATGATCCCGCTGTGATCGTCGCCGAGGCCCAGCTCGGCCGCGGAGCAAATCATGCCGTGCGACGTTACGCCCCGGATCGTCCGCACCCCCACTTCGAGGCCTCCGGCGAGCACGGCGCCCGGCACGGAGACCGCGACGATATCGCCGGTTTCGAAATTCCAGGCGCCGCACACGATCTCGTGGAGATCTCCGTCGCCCAGGTCGACACGACAGAAACGAAGCCGATCGGCGTTCGGATGCTTCTCGATCTCTACAACACGTCCAACGGTCACTTTCGAGAAGGGCACCTCGAGTACCTCGAATCCCTCCACCTCATGCCCCAGCGAAGCAAACACTCCCTCGATCTCGAGGGGATCATCTGTCGGGATGTCAACGTATTCCTTGAGCCAGCGGAGTGAGAGCTTCATGTGAATTGCCTCAACACCCGGATGTCGTTCTCATAGAAATGCTTGATGTGGTTGATGCCGTGGCGCACCATTGCCATTCGCTCGGCGCCCATGCCGAAGGCGAAACCCGACAGCTTGGAACTGTCGTAGCCGACGGCGTCGAGCACGTTCGGATCGACCATCCCGCAACCGATCAACTCGATCCACCCGGATCCGCTACAGACCCGACACCCCGAACCGTCGCATGCGTAGCACGACATGTGCATCTCAGCGGAAGGCTCCGTGAACGGGAAGAAATGAGGCATCAGCCGGATCTTTCGCTCAGACCCGAAGAACTCGCGGGCAAAATGTGCCAGCGTCCCTTTCAAATCCCCGAAAGTGATGTTCTCATCGACTGCCAGGCCCTCGATCTGATAGAAGACGGGCGAATGAGTTGGATCGAGAGCATCGGCGCGGAACGTTCGACCGGGAACCACCACGTAGACGGGCGGATCGTTCTGCTCCATGTACCTAGCCTGCATCGGCGATGTGTGGGTGCGGAGCAGCATCTCATCGGAAGGGTCCCCGTACTCCACATACAAAGTATCGCTCTCTAGGCGACTGGGATGTGTGGGCGGAGTGTTCAGCGCATCGAAGTTGTACCAGGCGAGTTCGACTTCGGGCCCGGATGCGACCCGGTAGCCAAGTCCGGTGAATATGTCTACGACTTCGTCAACCGTCTGGGTCAGAATATGGTGCATCCCGATCGACGGCTCGTACCCGCCCAGAGATACATCCACCCGGTCTTGCTCCAGAAGACGATCCTCGGCGACCCTCTCCAGAACGCTCCGACGGTGATCGAGAAGTTCCTGCAGGCTGCGCAGAACTTCGTGCACCCGGGCTCCTACGACCGGCCGCTCCTCAGCCGGGAGCCGACCCAGACCACGCCTGGTCTCGGCTATCAGCGATTTCTTGCCCACGAGCTCGGCTTCCAGCGTCGCGAGCGCATCGAGGTCCCCGGCTAGATCGATCCGGGCGGGGGCCTGTGCAAGGAGTTGGTCAAAAGCTTCCATCGGATCGAACAGGTTAGTCGGGGGGAGGTATCGGCTAGTCGGACCGCTTGGCCAGCTCGTACATCAAGATCGAGCCCGCCACAGATACATTCATACTCTCCAGCTCTGGAGACATCGGGATAGTTACCTGCACTTCACATGATTCTGCCAGATCCGTCGGAAGGCCTCTGGCCTCGTCTCCCACGATCAATGCCCACGGACCGCTCCCTCGCACCTCCGATGGGGCGACCCCACCGTCCACTACGGACGCGACTGTGTGAAACCCGCGTGCCAGCAAGCCGAGGAGATCGGAGACATTCGTCTCGATAGGCACAAGGAAGTGTGCGCCGGCAGCTGCCCGGAGAACCTTGGGACTCCACGCATCTGCCGAATCTGGTCCGATCACGACTCCAAAACCGAAGGCCGCAGCCGCCCTGATCAGAGTCCCGGCGTTGCCCGGGTCACCGACACCCCAGAGGACCAACGCGTTGCGATTGTGTACTTCCACCGACGCAGGTACCGGCATCACCGCCACCGGGCCACGGGGGTGTTGGGTGGGCGCCAGGTGGTCGAGTACAGCCTGAGTCACTACCACCACTTCGTATCCGGCATCGGTTGCGAGGCGGACCGTTTCTTGATCGCCTTCCAGGGCAAAGACGGGTCCGACTTCTGCACGGGCGGCAGCCGCCGCTCCGATGAGGTTGGGTCCTTCCAACAGGGACGAGTTCGTAGCCCGACGATTACGGGCGCGACGAAGCCGGGCCGCAGCAGCCACGCGTTGATTGCGAGGCGAGCGGACCGGCTCCATCAGTAGCTCAGTTGTTACCGGCGGTGGCAACCTCGACGAGTTGCCCGAAGGCTTCCGGATCGTTGACTGCCATATCCGCCAACATCTTTCGATCGACCTCGATCTCCGCGGCTTTCAGCCCGGCGATCAGCTGGCTATAGGTCGTCCCGTTCTGACGAGCGGCCGCGTTGATTCGGCTGATCCACAGGCGTCGGAACTCACCTTTGCGCGCCCTGCGATCCCGGTAGGAATCCTGCATCGCGTGCATCGTTTGCTCGCGAGCGGCGCGGTAACGGCGGCTCCTGGCCCCCGTGTACCCCTTCGCTCGCTCCATCACCTTGCGACGTTTTTTGTGGCCGCTGACGGCGCGTTTGACTCGTGACATGACTAGGCCTCCTAGCGTCCCAAAAGCCGGTTGACGCGCTTCTCGTCGCCCGGAGCTAGATCTGTTTCTCCGGATAGACGGCGGTAACGCTTCACGCCCTTGGCCGCCTTCAAATGTCCACGACCAGCCTGGCGGCGGCGAACCTTTCCGGATCCCGTTATTTTGAACCTCTTCTGGGTTCCCTTATGTGTCTTCATCTTGGGCATTGGGTCCTCCGTCGTCGCCATCGCCTGGTTCATCATTGTCATCTGCTGCATCAACATCGTCGGACACATCAGCATCCACTTCATCGGCAACGTGCGCCGCGTCCACGGCATCGGCCACCACTACCGCATCAACATCGCCGGTCACATCGACCGCGTCCACGGCATCGGCCACCGCTACCGCATCAACATCGCCGGTCACATCGACCACGTCCACGGCCTCGCTCTCGTCGGCAACCTTGGATCTGCGACCTTCGGCTGCCGAACGCCGTGGAGGCATTGCCTCCTTGTGGGCGGCAGCAATATCGAGAGCCTTCCTCGTCGGCGCCATGACCATGGTCATTGTGCGCCCGTCCTTCCGGGCCGACTGTTCAACAATCGCGAACTCTTCGAGTTCCTCGTAGAGGCGCTGAGCGAGTCGGTGCCCGAGCTCTGGGCGTTCGTTCTCGCGTCCCCGGAACCGAACGGTCACCTTGACCTTGTCCCCTTCAGTCAGGAACTCCTCGGCTCTTCTGCGGACTATCTGGAAATCATGCTCCCCGATCCGCGGACGGAGCCTGACCTCTTTGATCACCGTTCTCGTCTGCTTCTTGCGGGCCTCGCGCTGTTTGACGGATTGTTCGTATTTGTACTTGCCGTAATCCATCATGCGACACACGGGCGGCTTGGCATCTGGAGCGACTTCGACAAGATCAAGACCGAGCTGATCGGCCAGCCAAAGGGCCTCTTCGACTTTCTTCACTCCGACTTGTGAGCCATCTGGTGCAACTACTCGCACCTCTTTTGCCCTGATTGCGTTGTTAACGCGTGGTTCGGCGATCTCGTGACCTCCTCTACGAGAAAAATGCAGCAAAGAAGGACTGCTGCATTAGTCGTAGTAATCGACCGCGGCTCACTTAGGCGTGGCCGGGTGGGAAGCAGCGGGCCTCCTCTTGCTTCTTCAATTGTTCGTTGCAGTATACGTAGTCGGCACAGCAACTCAAGCTTGAGTCACAATCGAGTCGTTGTTCTGGTCTATAGGTCTTGAGTTCTAACCCGCGTGATGCATTGGACGACCACAACGAGTGGCCCAGAACCGGAACCTCTTCTAGAGCTCGCGCAGGGTATTCGCCATCACAATCGCGGCCCTGGCTGCTTCGGCACCCTTGTTGCCGGGGCCGGGCAGGCTGCGCTCTCTCGCGTGGGCGATCTCGCGCACAGTCAGGACGGCGTTCCCGACAGGGACACCTGTGGCCAGGGTGATTTGCGTGATTGCATTTGATGCCTGGGTGGCCACATGTTCGTAATGGTCGGTCTCCCCCTCGATGATCGCACTGATCGCGACTATCGCATCGTGATCCTCCGTGAGCCGTAGAATCGCCGGACCCAGCTCGAGGGCGCCCGGAACCCGAACGACCGTGCATTCGGTCACTCCGGCCGCCTCCACAGCGGCAACGGCGCCCGTCAACAAAGCTTCGGTGATGGTCCCGTTGAAAGTGGAGACCACTATCCCGACTCGAAGGTCGGCTCCCTCCAGTCGCCCTTCGATCTCACGCAGGTTCATCGTCTACCTCCGGAAGGTGCAGCAGATGCCCCATCCTGTCGACCTTTGCCCGAAGGTATTCGAGGTTCTCCGGATTCGGTGCGGTCTCCAGTGGGACGGTTTCCGTGATCGTCAACCCATAGCCCTCGATTCCGGCCCGTTTCGTCGGATTGTTGGTCATCAATCTCATCGTGGTGATTCCTAGGTCGCTCAAAATCTGGGCGCCGACTCCGTAATCTCGCGCATCGGCCGGGAAGCCCAATTCCAAATTGGCATCGACTGTATCGCGTCCCTGATCTTGCAGGGCGTAGGCGGCGAGCTTGTGAACCAGTCCGATGCCACGGCCTTCATGGCCCCGGATGTACAAGAGCACACCCTCGCCTTCTTCCCCGATGCGGTGCATGGCGTCGCTCAGTTGGATGCCGCAATCGCAACGCAGACTTGTGAAGGTGTCTCCCGTAAGACATTCGGAGTGGACCCGTACGAGAACGTTGTCCTTGCCGTCGACCTCCCCCATCACCAAGGCCACATGCTCACGTCCGTCCACCAGAGATTCGTACCCGACGGCCCGAAACTCTCCGAAGGCCGTCGGTAGCCGGGCCTCGGATGATCGCAACACAAGCTGCTCGTGGCGTCTTCTGTGTTCGATGAGGTCGGCAATCGAGATGAGCACCAAACCGTGTTTCTCGGCGAAGTCGATCAGGAAGGGAAGCCGCGCCGGCTCTCCGTCGTCGGAAACCACCTCGGCAAGCGCAGCAGCGGGGTACAGGCCCGCCAGCCTGGCAAGGTCAACCGCCGCCTCGGTATGGCCGGCACGAACGAGGACACCACCTGGCCGGTAGCGCAATGGAAACACATGGCCCGGGCGGCTGAGATCATCCGGCTGGGTATCCGGGTCGACAACGGCCTTGATCGTTGCGGTCCTATCGCCCGGAGATATGCCGGTGGTCGTTCCGTGGTGGTAATCGATAGAGATGGTGAAAGCGGTACGTCGTCGATCAGTGTTGTCTGCCACCATCATCGGTATTCGAAGCTCATCCAGCCGTTCTCCGAGAGCCGGCAAACAGATGATGCCGCTGGTGTGCCGGACCATGAACCCGATGCGCTCGGGGGTGGCAAACTCGGCGGCCATTATCAGGTCGCCCTCGTTCTCCCTATCCGCATCATCGACAACGACCACCAGCGCACCTTCGCCGAGCGCCCTGATCGCGTCCTCAATCGGGGCGAAGGTCATTCCGCTCCCCCGCTCATCATGCGCTCCACGTATTTGGCGATCACGTCGACCTCGAGGTTTACACGCGAGCCGGGTGGCCGAACTCCCAGGGTCGTGACTTCGAGGGTGTGGGGAATGAGTGCGATTTCGAACTCATCTCCGCCAGCGGCTGCCACCGTGAGGCTGACACCATCGACGGCAATGGACCCCTTCACGGCGATGTATCTCGAGAGCTCAGTGGGCGCTTGCACCCGGATTCGCTTCCCGCCCCCCTCCGGCTCCACGGCCACCACGACACCGACACCATCGACGTGACCCTGCACCATGTGACCGTCGAACCGGCCGTCGGCAAGCATCGGTCGCTCCAGGTTCACAATCGAATCGGGTTGGAGTTCGCCGAGGTTGGACTTCGCCAGAGTCTCGAGTACAACATAGGCATCGAAACCGTCCGGCCGGCTCTCAATTGCGGTCAGACAAACCCCATTGACCGCGATTGAATCTCCTACTTTCAGGTCGAGATCCGGGCCTGCTACGGATATGCGCATCCCGCCGTCCGAACGAGCGGTGGCCGCAACGTGACCCAAACTCTCAACGATCCCAGTGAACATCAGTCCTCCATCAGGAACTCGACGCGCAGGTCGGCTCCTACCTTGCGAACATCAACGATTTCTACGCGGCGGGCATCGGACAAGGTTCGGAACTCACGGTTGAATGCAGTGTGTCCGATGCCTCCGGCGAGTTTCGAGGCCATATACCACACTCCTCGATCGATGAGGCCGGCCGCCAGTAACTCGCCCGCAAGAGTTGGCCCACCTTCCACCATTACGTCTACCCAACCTGCCCGGCCGAGCGACGCGGCTGCCATCAGGAGGTCGGGTCGGCCGTCCTGCCCGGGAGGGACGATCAATTCTTCGCCCGGCTGCGCGATCTCTCCACTCGATACGACAATTGGGTTCCTGCGAAATACCTGAGCCGTTTCAGGCAGGGGGCGATGCCCGGCAATGACCATGGGACGCGGTTGCGGCCCGTCGTAGCCCGGAAGGCGAACATCGAGGCGCGGATCGTCTGCCAGCAGCGTGCCTGCTCCCACGAGGACGGCGTCGGCCTCCGCCCGCAATCGATGCCCGTCGAGGCGCGCTTCCTCCCCCGTGATCCATTGCGAAGATCCATCCCGAGCGGCAACCTGCCCATCCAAAGTGAGCGCTGCTTTCAATGTGAAGCGCGGACGTCCTGTGCGCCGATGATGAAAATACCCCGGATCGAGGTCCCCCAAACCCGGCGCCGATGCATCGAACTCGACCGAGATGCCGGCCGCTTTCAGCGCGGCGACTCCGGCCCCTGCCACCCTGTCGTCTGGGTCCGACACTCCGACGACGACCTTGACGATCCCCGCAGAAACGATGGCGGCTGCGCAAGGTCCGGTTTTGCCCATGTGATTGCAGGGTTCCAGCGTCACGTACATGGTGGATCCGACGGACCGCTCGCCGGCTGCTTCGATGGCGACGACCTCCGCATGGGGAAGACCTGGTCGCACGTGGGCACCCTCTCCGACCAGTTGCCCGTGCGGGTCAACGATTACGGCTCCAACCCGCGGATTGGGGTGGGGGCGGAACTGGCTTGCCAGGCGGATCGCTCGATCCATCGGTTGATCATTCACGCAACTTCTCCAATCGAGGAGTGCGCGCGAAAAAGCCCGCCCTCCTTCTTCCATCCGGACTGTCACCGTCGGCTCCGGAGTTTCACCGGAATCAACCCCGAAGGGTTCGCGGGCTCTCACCGCCGGTCGGGAATTACACCCTGCCCTGAAGGGGGCAATAGAGATTGTACCGCTTCGAGCGCGGTGAGAGGTCGCCCGGAGCCTTGAGGCAACCCGGAGGAGGTTCTAGGAAGCCTCGGGTCACGAAACGCGAATTGCGAATTGCGAATTGCGGACGATCAGATCACAACTTGGCGGATCTCCGCCTATCGGCAATCGGCAATCGGCAATCGGCAATCGGCAATCGAACCCTATGTCATCCGTCGATCGATCTCATAGCTCGAGCCGGACATCCGCTTGGCGTGTTCCTTCATCTCGACCGCGATTGCCGAGGCTTGCCACTGCGAGGTGATCTCCCTCGTCGTGTTCGTTGCTACGCCGAGGGAAACGGAAACGACCGGGAACGCATGACGCTCTCCGCGCCTGTCCGTGACTTCGATGTAGCCGCGCAGTGCATCCGCCGTTTCGTAGTAGTCGAGAACGCCGTCATCGAAAACCGAGATTGCTTCTTCGCAGAAGGCCTCGGCCTGGTCGGGATGAATGATGGCAACGAAATCATCACCACCGATGTGGCCGACAAATGAAGAAGGGTCGACGAGAGCAGCAGCCGCCTCCAGCAATGCGTGTGCGGTGAACTTGATGACCTGATCCCCACGCATGAATCCGTAATGGTCGTTGTACGCCTTGAAGTTGTCGAGATCGGCGTAAACGAGTGCAAAGTGGTCGCCGGACTCGATGCGCGCTTCCAACTCACTGGCAATCCGGAAGTTTCCCGGCAGACCGGTCAGCGGCGAAACATCCCGCAGTGCCTTCGTACGACGGAGAACCGCCTTGACCCTGGCGACGAGTTCGTTGATATCGAACGGCTTCGTAATGTAGTCATCCGCGCCGAGATCGAGGCCGGTAACCCGATCCTCCGGCAGAGCTTTGGCGGTCAAAAGGATCACCGAAGTATTGGCGGCGGCCGGATGGCTCCGCAGCTGCTTCAGAACGTTGAGCCCGTCCATGCCCGGCATCATCACGTCGAGCACGACAACGTCCGGCGCCCCGGCCAATGCAGAACTCATCGCCTCATGCCCATCATTGGCGGTGCTCACCTCGAAACCCTCGAGTTCGAGATTCACCCGGACAAACTGAACAATGTCTGGATCGTCGTCGACGACCAGGATCCGTGCGGTCATTTCATCTTCCGTTGATAGCTTGCCGCAGTTCCTGGACTGCGGCAACGGGATCATCAGCTCGGAATATCGCCGTGCCTGCCACGAATACGTTCGCCCCGGCCCGTCCGGCCAGACGAGCGGTTTCGGGGTTGATGCCTCCGTCGATCTGTATATCGACACTCAGGCCGTGTTCATCAACCCATTTCCTGGCCGACTCGGTCTTTTCAAGCACCTCGGGCATGAAGGATTGCCCACCAAACCCCGGGTGAACGGACATGATCAACACCATATCCGCCAGTTCGACGAAAGGTTCGACCGCTTCAAATGGAGTTGGAGGGTTCAGTACGAGGCCAAATCCAAGTCCGACCTCCCGAGCCTTCGAAGCGGCCTCGGTGGGATCTGTGATTGCTTCAATGTGGATCATTACCAGATCTCCGCCCGCCTGTTTCAGCTCGGTGAAGTACACGTCTGGATTGGTAGTCATCATGTGGCAATCGAAGAGCAGGCTCGTGTGCTTGCGCAGAGACTCGATGACGGGCATTCCGAATGAGATGTTTGGCACGAAATGACCGTCCATGATGTCCAGGTGAAGCATGTCGACATAAGGCTCAACCAGCGCTACCTCCGCGGCCAGGTTGGCGAAGTCGGCTGCCAGCAGCGAGGGAGCGATCTTGATGTGGTCCATGGAGGGCGAGTGTATCGGGGTCACGGACGCCGCACGACGCTGATGAACATCCCATCGGTGTCTGTCAGGTGTGGCCCCAACAGGATGCCGTTGCCCCAGATCCTGCCCGGTGCTCCCTCCGGTGCCTCGGCGGGTAGACCTGCAACAACGTCGACCGTTTCCTCTGAGGTCACCGTACACACCGAATATGTGACCGTCCCACCCGGTCGCACCAACGTCAGAGCGGTGTCGAGCATCGATCGCTGCCGTTTGCCTAGTTCGACGATCGACTCGGAATCAACCCGATAACGGACCTCGGGGCGACGCCGCATCGTGCCGAGGCCCGAACACGGCGCGTCCAACAACACGTGATCAAACGACCCGGGCCTGAACGGTGGATGTAGACCGTCGGCAACCACCCAGTGAAGATCAGGCCACCGCCTGTGACCGTCGAGCGCCCGTCGCCGGTTCCGATCTGTGGCCACCACCCGCGCCCCGCGGTCGCGCATGTGCGCCGCCTTGCCTCCCGGTGCCGCCGCCAGATCCAGCACCAGATCACCGGGTCGCAACGGCACCGCGTTGCCGACCGCAACACTGGCCGCATCCTGCACGACGAAACCGTCCGGAAGCTCGCCGCTTGCGCTCCACTCGTAGGCTCCGGGTATCGCCTCGACAACGGACAGCCCTTCGCCTCCGCTACCCGGTCCGGCGCGTACCTGGCGCGGGGCGTCTCCCAGTGAAACGCTGAGAAAAGCTTCAACTTCGTCGGCGTCCCATTGACCGTCGAGTTTCTCGACCATCCACTCCGGATATTCCGATCTCGGGTCGGACGGCGGCGGAAGCCTCTCCCGATCGCGAACGATTGCCCGGAGTACTCCATTGACGAAACCGGATGCCTTGCCCCGTTTTCCCGACTTGATCGACTCGACGGCAGAATCGACCACCGCGTGCGCCGGTGCGCGACCGTACAACAACTCGGCCACGGCCACCCGGAGTACGTCCGCGACGTCTCCATCGAGTTTCGGAATCTTCCGCTTGCTGAATCCCTCGACGACTCCGTCGATACGTTTCAGGTGACGAAGTGTCGTATAGGTGAGAAAGCGGAACTGATCGGCGTCCTGTTGAGGCAGAGTTGACATATCGACGAGACGATTGCTGTAGGCACCGCTTCGAAGAATGCGACCTACGGCGGTTGCTGCATCACGACGGGCCTGAACGCCGGGCTTCAATGGAGATGCTCCGGCCGGCCGTGGCGGCCTCTTGCCCAGTCCATAGCCACCATCCTACGGCCCCCGGCGGGTTGCACCTCGAGCAGCTCTAGAGCCCCCTCGCCGAGTCCCAGGCAAAGGCTCTCCCCGACAATTCGGAGCTCACCAGGCTCGAGATCGGAGACCGACGTGAGTGTGGCATCCCACACTTTGAAACGTTGATCGTCCAGTATGCCGAACGCTCCCGGGCGAGGATTGAAAGCGCGAATCCAGCGCAAAACTGTACTTGCAGGGGAATCGATTGGGATGTGCGCTTCAGCCGATTCGATCTTGCGCGCATACGTGGCGCCATCCGCCCGCTGGGATCTAGAGACGAGAGCCCCGGAGGCATGCCGTGGCATGTCCTCCTCCAGAAGCGCGACACCGAGCGAAGTCAGTCGGTCGAGCAGCGCCTTCGAGGTCTGCTCGGGCTCGATCGGAATCTCCCGACTACTGATGACCGGACCGGTATCGAGGCCGCTATCCATTTCCATGAGCGTGACACCCGTCGATTCATCTCCGGCCAGGATCGCCCGTTCGACCGGAGCCGCGCCGCGCCACCGGGGTAGGAGGGAGAAGTGGACGTTCACGAAACCCACTCTTGGAATCGCCAGCACGGAAGGCGACAGAATCATCCCGAAAGCTACGACCACACCTACGTCGAAAGGAGCAGCTTCTGCCACGGCCCCCAGCAGCTCAGCACGATTTGAAGGATCCGCGACACGTAAGCTGAGATCAAGCGCAGCCTCTTTCACCGCCGATGGCCGCGGTGTCTTGGATCTCCCGCGCGGCCGATCGGGCTGCGTGACAACCAGACGAACGTCAGAGACGCGAAGAGTCGCCTCCAGAGCCGCAACAGATGAGGCCGGCGTTCCCAGGAATACGCTCGAGATCAAAGCCCCAGCGCCTCGTCGCGAAGCTCTCGCAGAGCTTCCTTCCGGACTCGCCGCTCGAGTCTCTCTATCAGCAACATCCCCTCCAGATGATCGAACTCGTGCTGGAGTACCCGGCCCAGCAACTCGTCGCCGGAATACTCCACCGCGTTTCCATCGAGGTCCAGCCCCCGTACTCTCGAAAAGGCTGGTCGCCGGATGGGCCAATATCTGCCGGGAACCGAGAGGCAACCTTCTTCGAACTCCCACTCCCCCGACGTCTCGATCATCACCGGGTTGATCAACGTGTGCGCACCCGATCCGTCGGCCCAATCGAAGACGAACACCCGCTTTGATATACCGATCTGAGGCGCGGCGAGTCCCACCCCCGGTGCGTCGTACATCGTCTCGATCATGTCGCCGACCAGGTGCCGGATACCATCATCTATCTCATCGACCTCTGCAGCAACGCTGCGAAGCACCGGATCTCCGAAGGTCCGTATGGGAAAAATGGCCATGATCGGGAGAGGCTAGTCGCCTGCTGGCAAAGCCAGCAGGTTCGAGTTTCTTCGAAACTCGTG
>JAHEDJ010000017.1:24664-50219 GCA_024641325.1 bacterium
TTCCTCAGTTCTTTCCTGGCCGTACTCAGGTCGCTCCCCTGCAGTAGCCAGCGCATTCCACCTTCAATAGGGGCAGGACCCAGCAACGTGACATCTGGAAACCGATCGGTCAATCGCTGCGCGGCTCCGTCCGGACACCCCCGGCACTCGAGCACGATCAGGTCGCCGACCGGTGGAAAGCCGAATGCGGCACGCTGCTCGATTTCGGCCGCGAGAAACGGGAGCACCTCTCCGCGCCGGAGAGCTTCGAGCACCGGGTGAGCTGGATTGGACGTTTGCACGATGGTCCGGCGGCCGCGCCCCGACCCGACGAGCGCTGCTACCCGGGCGAGCGATTGCAAGGCTTCCTCCCCGGCGCGGTAATCGGTTCCGAGAACCAAACCGTCGGCATCGACCACAACGGCCAGGAAACAATGGGCGATCGCCGGTACATCGCGGACCGAACCGATCGTCACCAGCCGGCCTTCGCCCGCCAGACCCACCTTATCTGCGTCGACGAAACGCTTGACCAGTTCGACGATCCGATCGACACCGGCTCCGAGCGGTTCGAATCGATCCGCCCCACAAGACCTGCAGGAGCCTTGCTGTTTCTCACACCGGCGACAGGTGTCCTCGCGCCCTGTTCTAGCTCCACAGCCCGCACAAACCCGTAGCTCACGGCACCGAACGCACCGAAACGCAGGCGCATAACCCCGGCGATGAGTGAAGACGAACACGCTCTCATCTCTCTTCGCAGCCGCCGCTATCGCCGTCTTGGTTCGGTCCGAAAGTGGCCCGGTTCCCGGTGGATCAACACTCCGGTCGACGAACTCGACAAGGGACCAGGGTCGACCCGATGCTGCCACGATGACTTCGGTTCCGGCGGCAATGGTCTCTGTCGACGGGACAAGCCCGGTTGCGACCAGGGCAAACCGCTCGACAACGCTGCGCGCGCGGAGCAACTCTCTACTGTGGACGGTCGGGGTCTGCCGGTCCTTCATCCCCCGCCGTGCTTCACCAACCACTATCGCCGCGCCGAGTTGCGCGACGGGCCAGAGGGAGACCCGCGGAGTCCCTACAAGCAGGTAGCCGGCCACCGACCGGCACTTGCTCCACACCGCAGTTACCTCGCGATCCGAGGACTCGGGCGTGATCGCCAGGGCGGCCTTCCCGTAAGACGCGGCAAGATGCTCATGAATTCGGACCGCCTCGACCCCGGTGGGCGCGACCAACATCACTGACAAACCCTTTGACAGAATCGGTCCCACGAGATCTGCGAGATCCCCTGGGCTGCCCGTTTGAAGGTAGGAGTTGCGTGTTCGCCCTTCGGCGATGCTTTGTCCGAGTGCACCGGCGGGTGTCTGCGCGACTTCGCGCCGGTCAACGGTTGGAGCCGGCCCGGTGGTCGACGAAGGGATGTTGGGTGGCGCGGCGCGACGAAGGAGCACCGACAGCGGGGCAACATAGTGATGGGCCGCCCATCGCAGGCTCTGCAACAGTCGATCGTTGAATACGACCGCCTTGCCCGAACGGGCACGGATCGCCTTGAGATTCGCACCGTCTCCGGCTTCCAGACCGATGACGAAGCCTCGGACCTTCCGACCGCCGAGGGGGATGCGGACCACGGCCCCGATTTCGATGTCGAGATCTGCAGGTATCGAGTACCGGAAGCCGTCGTCAACGGCGAAACTCGGAATGTCGGGGACGACCCGGGCGATCATCCCGCAGCAGCTTGGAGAGCACCCACCGCGTCGGTCTTTTCCCAGCTGAACTGCGGACGTCCGAAATGCCCGTATACAGATGTCGGTTCGTATAGCGCAGCCCGCAGACCAAGGTGATCGATGATCGCGGCCGGACGGAAGTCGAACGTCTCCGCCACCAGATGCTCGAGTTCGTTGATCGGAACTCTCTCGGTACCGAACGTGTCAACGAGAACGGAAAAAGGTTTGGCGCGCCCGATCGCGTAGGCGATCTGCAGCTCGACCTTGTCGGCCAGACCCGCCGACACGACGTTCTTGGCCGCATAGCGCGCCGCGTAGGAGGCCGAACGGTCGACCTTGGTGGGGTCCTTTCCACTGAAGGCCCCGCCTCCGTGTCTGGCGAACCCTCCATAAGTGTCCACGACGATCTTTCTACCCGTCACGCCGGTGTCTGCAGCCGGACCACCGAGCTCAAACCGGCCGGACGGATTGACGAAGAGCTCAGTTGATCCGTCGAGGAGTTCGCCGGGAATGACCGCGTCGACCACGTGCTTCCACAAGTCCGATTCCATGGTCGCGAGCGACGCGTCCGGGGAATGCTGGGTCGAGATCAGCAGTCTGGAAACCCGCACGGGTTTCGCGCCGACGTATTCGACACTGACCTGCGTCTTGCCATCCGGGCGGAGATAGTCGAGTGTTCCGGCTTTGCGGACTTCGGCCAGTTGCTCTGCAAGACGATGGGCAAGCTGGATCGGCATTGGCATCAAGTCCGGGGTTTCATTCGAGGCGAAGCCGAACATGATCCCCTGGTCACCAGCACCGAGCTGGTCGTAGAGATCATCCGATCCTCCACGTCCCTCCTGTGCCAGATTCACACCGCCGGCAATGTCCGGGCTCTGCTGCTGCACTTCGATCTGCACGCGACAAGTCTCAGCCGCGAATCCGAGTCGAGCGTCGGTATAGCCAATGTCGGTGATCACCCTGCGGGCGATTGCCTCCAGATCCGGGGAGAAGGTCGAGCTTATCTCACCGGCCACTACTACCAGGCCACCGGTGACCAGTACCTCGCAGGCAACGCGCCCGTTGGGGTCTTCTTCGAGCACGGCGTCGAGCACCGCATCGGAAATTCGATCGGCCACCTTGTCGGGATGACCTTCCGTCACAGATTCAGAGGTGAAATACCAGGGTCGCACGCCGGAAGTATATGTGTCAGCTCTGACGGATTTGCGCAACGAGGTCCCACAAGCGATCTGCTACCTGCCGCTTGTCGAGCAGCGGCCACTCGTCACTGGCTCCATCGGGGCGAATAATCGTGACTCGATTGGTTTCAGTACCGAATCCACTGCCGGGTTCTGAGACGTCGTTGGCGACCAGAAGATCGACGCCTTTCTCCATCGCCTTACGTCTTGCACCGTCGAGTGAGCCGGTCTCGGCAGCGAATCCAACCAGGAAAGGCCTGTCGTCGAGCGCTGCAACGCCCGCGAGGATATCCGGCGTCGATTCCAGAACGAGTTCGGGCACTCCGTCGCGGCGGCGCAGTTTTGAATCGATCTCTTTCGCCGGCCGGAAGTCTGCGACCGCAGCCGTCAGGACGGCGACATCCACTCCGGGAGCCAGGTTCCACACCTGTGCAGCCATCTCCTCGGCCGTCTCAACACGAAACAGTTCGACGCCCGCCGGTGGCGGCAGTGTGGAAGATGTCACGAGCAGCACATCGGCTCCGCGGGCGGCGGCCACGGAGGCGATTGCGTATCCCATCTTGCCGGACGATCGGTTCCCGATGTATCGAACAGGGTCTATCGGTTCGCGAGTACCCCCTGCCGATACGAGTACCCGCCAGCCTTTCAGTGGACCGGTCAAGATCGCCTCGACTGCTGCCACAATCTCGTCCGGCTCGATCATGCGTCCGGGGCCCTCGTCGCCGCCGGCCAGTGAGCCCTCGGCCGGACCGATAAATTGGTGGCCGTCGGCCTTCAAACGCTCAACATTCCTCTGGGTCGCCGGATGCTGCCACATCTCTGTGTGCATCGCAGGCGCCAGCAGTACGGGCGCTTCCGAGGCGAGCAGCGTTGCCGTGACAAGGTCCTCGCTCAGGCCTGCGGCCAATCTCGCCATCGTGGCGGCTGTAGCCGGCGCAACGACGATCACTTCCGCCCATCCGGCCAACTCGGTGTGAGGGCTTACGCGACTCGACCCGAACAGGTCGGTCGATACCGGCCGGCCGGATATGGCCGCGAAAGTCTGTTCTCCTACAAAACGACGGGCGGCCTCCGTCATGATGACTTCGATTTCGGCACCGCGTTCGAGCAAGCGGCGAGCGAGATAGACGGCCTTGTAGGCTGCAACACCGCCGGTGACGGCGAGAAGGATCCGGCGATCCCTCAACATGCTGCTACTCGGCGTCATCGAGCGTTGCAGCAGTGACCTTGTGCTCCGCGATCTCTTCAAACGCGATGGTCAGCGGCTTGCGGCTCAGCGAATGCACCTGGGGAGGCACATAGTGGCCGATGCCTTCTCCGAGTTCATTGAAGTAGGCGTTGATCTGACGCGCCCGGCGGGCGGCAAGCACGACGAGGCTGAAACGACCACCCGTTTCTTCGAGGGCAGCTTCCATGGGAGGTGTACTCATAGTTCCATTCAGTGGGAGGGATTCCCGATTATACGCACGATTTCGTCGACCACCCGACCAACCTCGTCGTTGACGACCAGATGGTCGAATTCGACCCGGGCCATTTCCTCTTGCCATCCGGCTACTTCCAGCCTTGCCTGAATGTCCGCCTCGTCGGTATCGCCGCGCGATCGCAGGCGCCGCTCCAGCTCTTGACGGGAAGGAGGAGCCAGGAAGATGGTGATGGCATCCGGGTAGTTGTGCTTGACCTGCATGGCGCCCAGATTCTCGATGTCGAGCAAAACATGCTCACCTCTCTCGAGTCTGGCAATCACCGGTCCGCGTGGTGTGCCGTATGATCGGCCCGAGTACTCGGCCGACTCGAGCAGTTCACCCTTCTCCAGCAGGCGCTCGAACTCGATGCCACTCACGAAGTAGTAATCGACACCGTCGTGTTCACCTTTGCGGGGCCTCCTGGTCGTTACAGAGACACTGAAATGAAACGGGAGGCGCTCTCGCAGCCGCTCAATTACGGTGCTCTTCCCGACCCCGGAGGGGCCGGATATCACGACGAGTGATCCGGTTTCAGCCGAAGAGCTCGAGGAGAGCCTCCCGCTGGCGTGCTCCGAGGCCCCGGATGCGCCGGTTTGGGGCGATTCCATGCTGCTCCATGATCCGTTTAGCTTTGACTTTTCCGTTGCCGGGAAGCGACTCGAGGATCGCGGCAACCTTGATCCCGGCGACGAGATCATCGTCTGCTGCCCGTTGGAGTAATTCCGGGAACGTGATCGTTCCCATCTTCAGCAGCTGCTTCACTTCGGCCCGGACCCGGCGTGCGTGCGCGGCTCGTTCGAGCGCTGCCTTCCGCTGGTCGTCGGAGAGTTCCGGTGGTGCCATGGCGTTTTCTCCTCTTGGGTCCGCTGGCACTCTACCAACGGGCTGCCCGACGCGAGTTTCCAGGTGCCTACTTCAGATCACGTGCTGTGTGTCGGCCCGCTTTGCAGGCCGGCTGCGATGGCCTCCGCCGCTGCCCTGGGATCGGCCGCCCGGGTGATCGGGCGGCCGATGACCAACAGGTTCGACCCGCGCCGAATCGCCTCCTCCGGCGTTGCGATTCTCTGCTGATCACCGGCATCCTCACCAAGTGGGCGAATTCCCGGCGTGACCTTGGCCAGAGTGGCAGCGACTTCGTTGATCACGCCGAGCTCCTTAACCGAACAGACGACACCCTCCGCGCCGGCGTCGGCGGCCAGCTTGGATCGTTTCGATGTGAGCTTTCCCGCGGTTACCGGGACGCCCGAATGGGCAAGAATCGCGTCGTTGAGGCTGGTGAGAACTGTGATAGCCAGAATCCCGGCCGGCCGCCCTCTGGCTCCGGCCTCTAGACCTTCGACCGCTGCCTCGAGCATGGCCGGACCTCCGGCAGCATGAGCGGTGACCCACCTCGCTCCGGCCATACCGAGCTGTCGCGCGGCCCGGCCGACGGTGTGTGGGATGTCATGGAGTTTGGCGTCGACGAACACGGGCTTTCCTAGTTGGTCCAGAATCCCCACGAGACCCGGCCCAGGACCCATGAGCAACTCCAGGCCTATCTTGAAGCCTCCAACTGCAGGCGAGACTTTCTTGGCCAATCGGATTGCCTCCTCGGCGTTCGGCACATCGAGCGCAACCACGATCGGAGGATCAGCAAGGTAGGTCACCACATTTCAACCCTTCCGACGTAGTCGCGAATCGACGTCGTGCCCTGCTCGGCCATGAACGATTCGACTTCCCGGATGATTCTTGAAGCGGCCCGCGGATGATCGAAATGGGCGGTGCCCACACACACTGCGGAGGCACCCGCCAGAAGGAACTCAATGACATCCTCGCCGCCGGTTACACCGCCGCATCCGACGATCGGAGTCTCAGGCAAAGCCTGCCGCGTCTCGAGCACACACCGGAGTGCAATCGGTTTGAGAGGCGGGCCCGAGTATCCCCCGATCAACCCCGTCAAGAGAGGTCTGCGCGTCCTCACATCGATGCCGGCACCCCACACCGTGTTGGTGAGGACCAGCCAATCCGCCCCGGCCTCGACCGCGGCACGGCCGATCACCGAGATCTCCTCTGAGTTCGGGGACAGCTTTGCTCCGATCGGGATATCGACCGCCTGCCGCACCTTCCATACAACATCACGGGTGGCGGTGGCGTCTAGTGCGAACATGCCATGGCCTTCTAGATTCGGGCAGGAGAGGTTGACCTCAATTGCCTGGACTCCTGCTTGTTCGAGCCTGGCGGCCACCCGGGCAAACTCTGCCGGGTTCTTGCCAACCGCCGAACCCCACACCGGTGCACCCATACCTTCCAGATGAGCCCCGAACTCCTCAACCCACGCTGCAATCCCTGGATTCTGGATGCCGATGCTATTGAGCATGCCCGCTCCAGACGGGGCCAGTCGAGGAGCCGGCCGGCCCGGCCAGGGGTCCTCGCTCACCGATTTGGCGACCGCGGCTCCATACATCGACAGGTCGGCGACACCGCTGAAGTCCACGACCGAGCCAACGGTCCCGGCTGCTCCTATCAGCGGCGTCCGGAGCTCCAACGGTCCAAGGGTTGTAGTCAGATCGATCATTGGTGCCACTCTTGCAGGCTATTCACCTCTAGCAACGCTCGCTCCCCTGCCTGAAGGCTGCGTGCGACTGCCAGGGCCCCCTGAACGGTCGTAATACACGGTACGGATAGCTGGCGGGCCGCCCGCCGGATCCGCCGCCCGTCGTGACGAGCTCTTCCACCTCGCGGCGTATTGACTACGAGATCTACCAAGCCGGATTCAATGCGCTGCACGGTGTCATCGGGTCCCTCGCCCACTTTGTTGACGGACTGAGCAGCCAGCCCGAAATGGGCCAGGTATCGAGCCGTTCCGGGCGATGCCAGCAATCGAAACCCGAGCATGACGAAGGCCTGTGCGGCGGCCAGGCCCGTCGGTTTGTCCCGATCGGCGAGAGAGAAGAATACGGTCCCCGAACGTGGAAGGTGATGGCCGGCCGCCAGGAGTGCCTTCGCGTACGCGGTTCCGACGTCTGCTCCGATACCCATTACCTCGCCGGTAGCTCGCATCTCCGGGCCCAGTACGACGTCCTCGGCCGGGAAGCGATCCCACGGAAGAACGGCCTCCTTCACGGCTACGTAGTTCCGCCGGACCGGCTCATTGAGAACGCCTTCTGCCCTGAGATCGTCGAGCGAAGCCCCAAGCATGACTCTTGCTGCGATCTTCGCCAACGGAATGCCGCTCGCCTTCGACACAAATGGAACCGTCCGGCTGGCTCGTGGGTTCGCCTCCAGCACGAACACCTCCTCGCCTTTGACGGCGAACTGCAGATTGATGAGGCCGCAGACTCCCAGGCTTTCTGCCAGCAGGCGAGTCGCGGCGATGATCTCTTTCTTCGCAGCTTCCGACAGCGTCGGGGCCGGAATGACACACGATGAATCCCCGGAGTGAACGCCCGCTTCTTCAACGTGCTCCATGATTCCACCGATGAGGAGCTCGGTACCATCGAATACCGCATCGACATCCACCTCCACGGCGGACTCGAGAAATCTATCGATCAAGAGCGGTGCACCGGCGAGATCCAGACCGATTCCCCCATCGTCTCCGTACAGTTCGCGTAGGTAGGCGGTCAGATCGTCGTATGTCCAGACGACCCGCATGGCGCGCCCCCCGAGTACGAAAGACGGGCGAACGAGCACAGGGAGGCCGACGCGATCGACGATGCTCTCCGCATCGAGCGGAGACGTCGCGATACCGTTCGGAGGTTGACTGATACCCAGTTCCGTACAGAGCTCCGAGAACCTGCGCCTATCTTCGGCGACCGCGATGGCGTCCGGAGGGGTCCCGGCAATCGGAACTCCTGCAGCGGCCAGGTCACGCGCCAGGTTCAACGGGGTCTGCCCGCCGAACTGAACGATGACCGCCACCGGTTGCTCCCTCTGCACGATCGTCAGTACATCTTCAGAGGTGAGAGGCTCGAAATAGAGACGATCCGACGTGTCGTAATCGGTCGAGACGGTTTCCGGATTGCAGTTGATCATCACGGTTTCAAACCCTGCGTCTCGCAACGCAAACGAGGCATGGACACAGCAGTAGTCGAACTCGATTCCCTGCCCGATTCGGTTCGGACCGGACCCGAGGATGATCACGCTGCGAAGCCCGACCGGAGGCGCCTCGTCCTCTTCTTCGAATGTCGAATACAGGTAGGGCGTCGAAGCTTCGAACTCGGCTGCGCACGTGTCGACGGTCTTGAAAGTCGGCATCACCGACCAGCCTTCCCTAATTGCTCGCATCTCCTCTTCTGGTGTATCCCAGAGATAGGCGAGCTGAGCATCGGAGAAGCCGAACCGTTTCGCCTCGCGCAGCGCCGCTCTCGTCGGATGCGACCCTTCGAGACCGAGCCGAATCTCGACAATTCCGAGGATCTGATCGATGAACCACGGGTCGATACGGGTATCAGCGGCAAGCGTGTCGACGGACACACCCCTTCGAAGCAACTCCGCCAGTTCGAAGATCCGATCGGGTGATGCGTACCCGACGCGGGCCCGGAGCTCGGCTTCCTGTTCCTCGAGAAGCGGGCGTTCCTGCCAGTCGGCGTTGAGCCCCATTCGCCCGGTCTCGAGGCTCCTGCAGGCCTTCTGCAGCGCCTCGGGAAACGTACGGCCGATTGCCATCGCCTCGCCAACGCTTTGCATAGATGTACCGAGCCTGGCATCCGCGGAGGGGAATTTGGCGAAATCGAAGCGGGGCACTTTGACGACGATGTAGTCGAGCGCCGGCTCGAATGACGCCGGTGTCGAACCGGTGATGTCGTTCGTGATCTCGTCGAGTGCGTAACCGACCGCCAGCAGAGCTGCGATCTTGGCGATAGGAAATCCGGTTGCTTTCGACGCCAGCGACGACGATCGCGAAACGCGGGGGTTCATCTCGATCACCAGGCGCCGGCCGGTCGACGGGTCAACCGCAAACTGGACGTTCGAACCACCGGTCTCGACACCGACGACGCGCAGACAGGTTATCGCTTCGTCCCGCATCGTCTGATACTCGCGGTCGGAGAGTGTTTGGATGGGCGCAACGGTGATCGAGTCGCCGGTGTGGACACCCATCGGATCGAGGTTCTCGATGGAGCACACGATGACGGCATTGTCTTTCCGATCGCGCATCACCTCGAGTTCGAACTCCTTCCATCCCTGGATCGACTCTTCGATCAGGATCTCTCCGACCGGGGATATCCCCAGACCCTTTCCCGCCAGCGACACGAACGATTCCTGATCTGCTGCAATACCGGTGCCGCCTCCACCCAGGATGTAGGACGGGCGGATCATCGCCGGAAACCCGATCTCTGCGACCGCTGTCAATGCCTCATCAATCGAGCGTGCATAGACCGATCTAGGCGTCTCCAACCCGGCCGCATCCATGAGTTCCTTGAACCGGCCGCGATCCTCGGCGGCCTCAATAGCCTCGAGTCCGGCACCGATCAACTCGACGCCGAGGGCATCGAGAAGACCGCGGCTCGCCAACTCAGCAGTGACATTCAGCGCCGTCTGGCCTCCGAGAGTGGGGAGTAGAGCATCCGGGCGTTCCTTGCGGATGATTGCCTCTACAACATCGGCGGTGATCGGCTCGATGTAGGTGGCGTCGGCGAACTCCGGATCGGTCATGATCGTTGCCGGATTTGAGTTCACCAGGATTATCCGAAACCCCTCCGACCGGAGCACTTTGGCGGCCTGCGTACCCGAATAGTCGAACTCGGCTGCTTGTCCGATGATGATCGGACCGGACCCGATGAGAAGGATGGAGTGGATGTCCGTTCGCCGGGGCATCAGGGTTTCAACTCCAGTGCGAACTCGGCGAACAGTCCGACGTCATCGTGTGGGCCGGGTGCCGCTTCCGGGTGGTACTGCACGCTGGATGCCCGCACCTCCGGGGCACAAAGGCCCTCGAGGGTGCCGTCGTTGAGGTTCACGTGGGTCTGCACAATCCGCCCGAAGGGCGACTCGAAGGTGCCAGGATGATCTGAATTCCCGAGGTTGTTGAGATCAACCGCGAAGCCGTGATTGTGGGCGGTGATCGCTACGTGTCCGTCGCTGATTCTCTGGACAGGATGGTTGCCCCCGTGGTGCCCGAACGGAAGTTTGAATGTCGAGGCACCTAGTGCCAGGCCGAGAACCTGATGCCCGAGGCAGATTCCGAACACCGGGACTCTGCCGAGCAGCGACCGCACCACTTCGACCGGACCAACGAGCGGCTCAGGATCGCCCGGCCCATTCGACAGGAAGAGCGCGTCCGGATGCATCGACTCGATTTGGGCAGCATCCGTATGTGCCGGGACTACGGTCACATCGAGACCCTGGTCGGCCAGTCGGATGCCGATGTCACGTTTCATGCCCAGATCGAGCGCCACGACGTGGCCACGTCTCCTACCAATAGAGCTCACCTCGTAGCGGTGTGCCGTTGTGACGCCTGCAACGAGGTCTCTGCCCTCGAGGCGCGGGGCGCCTGCTGCCGCCGACTCGACTTCCGCAAGATCAACACCGCCGCCCACGGCAGCAGGCATCGATCCAAAACGGCGAACATGCCGCGTGAGTCGTCGGGTATCGACGTCTGCGATGGCGACGACACCATGCTCAATCAAGAACTCCGCTAGAGACCCCTGCGCGCGCCAATTCGAATGCCGGCGCGCCGGAGAACGCACGACGAGGCCGGCAGCGAACGGGTGGGCGGCCTGGTTGTCTTTCTCAGTGATGCCGTAGTTGCCGATGTGAGGAGCGGTCATCAGCACAATCTGCCCGGCATAGGAAGGATCGGTCAGTATTTCCTGGTAGCCGGTCATCGAAGTGTTGAAGACGAGCTCGCCGGTCGATATCCCGGCAGCACCGAAGCTGCGACCCTCGAACACCGCTCCGTCGGCCGTTACTACATAGCCCGGAGTCATCTGTCGGCGCTCCGGTAGGTCTGGCGGCCTCGATGAAACGTGGCGACGGGTCGGCCTCTCATAGTGGCGCCGATCCACGGGGAGTTCCGGGAGCGGGATTCGAATTTGTCCGGTGTCCAGACCATTTGAGGATCGAACACCACCAGATTCGCCGGTTCCCCGACCCCGGGCCACCGGCCCTGCTCTACGAACCCGCCGATGCGAGCCGGCGCGACCGACATCCGCTCGAAGAACGCGATGGGGTTCCCGTCGAGGATCGACCAGGCGACCGCGGCCGAAGTCTCGAGCCCTATGACGCCTCGCGGGGCTTGCTCGAACGGGACTTCCTTTTCTTCTACGGTGTGAGGAGCGTGGTCCGTGGCGACTGCGTCGATCGTCCCATCTCGAACCGCGGCCGCCACCGCCGTGACGTCGTCTCGAGTGCGGAGCGGTGGATACATCTTCATCATCGTGTCGCGCCCTTCGAGACTGTGATGATCCAGTGAGAAGTGATGCGGAGCCGCTTCGGCCGTGACATTGAACCCTGCCGATTTGGCATCCCGCAGGAGGGCAACGCTGCCGGCCGTCGACACGTGCTGTACGTGGTAGTGAACGCCGGTCATTTCGGCGAGTTCGAGATCGCGGGCAATGACCTTCTCTTCCGCTTCGGCAGGCAGGCCGCCGATGGCCAGGCGCGCCGACACAGTTCCCTCGTGCATGTGTCCGTCGCGCGTCATCGTGGCGTCTTCCGCGTGCTGTGCCACGACGCCACCCAGGCCGGCGACGCGACGCATGGCTTCCTCGAGCAGGTTTGCTCCGGCCACGCTGTCACCGTCATCGCTGAAGATCCGCACGCCGGCGTCCCACAGTTCTTCCACCGGACTGACCGCATGCCCGCGCCGTTCTCGCGTCAGGGCAGCAGCCGGAACCAGCTCAACCAGCCCCACCTGACGCCCACGTTCGATCATGCTCACTGCCAGCGCACGGCTATCGGTAGCAGGTTCGGTGTTGGCCATCGGAACAACCGCTGTGAATCCTCCGGCGGCAGCAGCCCGGGATCCCGTTTCTATGTCTTCCTTCCACACCTGGCCGGGTTCACGGAAGTGGACATGAATGTCGACGAAGCCCGGTCCGATCAGACAACCCGAGCAGTCGACAACGTCATCACCGCTGAGCGATTGGCCCACTGAAACGATGCGCCCGTCGGCAATGCCTACGTCGGCTCGTGCGAGTCCGCCGGCCGTAACGATTGTTCCCCCCTGCAGAACGATCATTCGCCGACCTCCACTACCGTGACGCGATCGAGTCCGTCGATCTCTTCCACTTCCACATGCACATGTTGGTTGAGCGCGGTCGGCAGGTTCTTGGCCACGTAGTCGGCTCGTACGGGGAGTTGCCTGTGGCCGCGATCGACTAACACCGCAAGGCGGACTGCAGCCGGACGTCCGAGATCGATCAACGCGTCCAGGCCTGCCCGGGCCGTCCGCCCGGTAAACAGCACGTCGTCGACGAGGATGATGGTCCTATCGGTGATCGTGAACGGAAGGTGCGATCGGTCGGCCTCATTCGAGGACGGACGGTCGTCCCGGTGACGACTGATGTCCAAGCCGCCGACCGGAACCGAATGAGCGCTGATGTCCTGGATGTTCCTGCCAAGTCGTTCCGCGAGCGGAACCCCGCGCGTCTGTATGCCGACAAGCGCCAGGTCGGAAACGCCGTTCGTTTCGAGAACCTCGTGGGCTAGGCGCCGGAGCGACCGGCCGACGTCGTCCGCCGACATCACAACCGTCATGATGGCCCGCAAAAGGAAACCGCCTCGAGGGCGGTTCGTGAACTCGTTCCGTGCATGTTTTCTCCTTTTCGGCCTCACAGGACCGACTTAAAGGACGTTCGGCGGCAGCGTAGCACTACTCCCCCTCCGGCTGAGCTCTATCACTCTTCGGGAACACGCTCCAACTGGGACAAGTGACCGAGCACGCCGTTGACGAATGAACCGCTGCGCTCTGTGGAGAAGGTCTTAGCCAGCTCTACAGCTTCGGATACGATCACAGCCGCAGGGACCTCAGGTTCATGACGCAACTCGTAGAGTCCGATACGGAGCACCGTGCGATCCACCGGCGGCATACGATCCATCCGCCAATGGTCTGAAGTCTCCTCAATCGAACGATCGAGGTCTTCTTTGTGTTCGAGCACGCCGCGAATGATGCGGACTGCTTTCGCGGAAATGCCGGTCAGGTCCGCCACATCCGCACCGCGTTGCTCGGCTTCGTAGAGGCGCTCGAGAGCCTCGTGGCGCGGTTCCGACGTCACGCGCGGGTCAGGTAGTTGCCGCTGCGGGTGTCGACCTTGATCACGTCGCCGACATCGACGAACAGCGGGACCTGGACCACGAGGCCTGTCTCCACCGTCACGGGCTTAGTCGCCCCGGATACCCGATCACCTTTGACGCCGGGCTCAGCTTCGGTGACCTTCAACTCGACGGCAGCCGGGAGGTCTACCCCGAGAGGAGTCCCTTCATACATCACCAGCACAACGGTCATTCCCTCGATCATGAAGCGTTGGTCGTCACTGATCAGATCCTCGGAGACGGCGAACTGGCTGTAGGTCTCCATGTCCATGAAGTGGAATCCGAGGTCATCCCGGTAAAGGTACTGATGATCCTTCCTCTCGATTATCGCCCTATCGACGTCCTCGCCGGCACGGAAAGTCTTGTCGAGAACCGCGCCGCTCTCGACATTCTTGAGCTTCATGCGCACGAAGGCTTTCCCCTTGCCGGGCTTCACATGCTGGTACTCGACGATCTGGAACAGACCGTCGTTCAACTGAATCGCCATGCCGGGCTTGACGTCATTGGTGGAGATCATGGACGGATACCTCTCGGACTTCGAACTCGCGGAAGTGTAACCGTCGCTATGCGAGACCAACCGCGGCCAAACCAACCTCCAGGTCGCGGTCCGAGACGTATTCCAGCGTTACCCGGCCGAAGTCTTCCAGAAGAGCCATTCGGAGCCCGCCCGCGTCACGCTTCTTGTCGAAGCCGATGAGGCGACGCACGTCGTCGGGATCCACCTCCGGAGACACGACCGGCAAGCCGAGCCTATCGAGCAGGGCGCGTTGTTTGGCGGCGCCCCGAAAGCCACACCGCTGCTCACTGACGGCAGCAGCCGCCACCATCCCGATCGCCACCGCCCGGCCGTGGGAGATACCGGCGGCTACCTCGATGGCGTGACCGATCGTGTGACCGTAGTTGAGAATCCCGCGCCGCCCGGATTCCCGGAAATCTCCCGCAACGACCTCCGCCTTCACCCTCACCGCCCGGATTACAACCTGTTCGAGATCGGCATCAGGCCCATCGCGATCGAATAGGTCGACGAGTCCGGGATCCGCGATAAACCCGGCCTTGATGGCTTCTGCGAATCCTTCCTGAAGAAGATGAGGCGGTAGCTGCTCGAGTTCATCGATTTCGATTACCACCCTGCTCGGATGTCGAAAGAGTCCGACCAGGTTCTTGCCCCTCAGATTGAGTCCGGTCTTGCCTCCCACTGCGGCATCGACTGCACCGAGCAGTGTCGTCGGTTGGTAGACGGCTTCGACTCCGCGCAACCACGTTCCTGCAATGAAGCCGGCGAAATCGGTAACGGCACCGCCACCAATGCCCACGATGGTGTCGTTACGCCCGATACCTAGATCGGCGAGCCATTCATATGTTTCGCCGGCCGCCGTCAATGTCTTGACCGCCTCACCGTCCGGCACGATTCGCGAGGTTGCGAGAACGCCACCAACCTGAATGGCAGCAACGGCGCGATCTGCGGCGGCGCGTGCTCCCGGCTGGGCGAGAACGGCCACGCTGGACCGAGTCGATCTCACGGGGAGAAAAGGAGCCGGCACCCCGCGCCCGATCAAAATCTCGGACGCTTCGCTGATCAGGATCTGTTCCATAACTCGATGGCCTCCCCGGCAACCTCGTCGATCGTGTGGCTTTCCGTATCGATCACGTGATGAGCAGCCCCCTCGTACAGAGGTGCCCTCAGGCGGAGGAGTTCAGTCAGGATATCGACCTGATTGCCGCCGGTCAGCAACGGCCGATGGGACTCTCCTTCGACCCTCCTGGCGAGGGTGGCCGGTTCCGCGGCCAGATACAGGACGGTTCCGGTTTCTCGCATGACCGCTGGGACGCCGACGTTGGTTACCACACCGCCGCCGGTCGCGATCACCGCCGGATCCTCGTTTGCCGCGATTCTCAGCTCGGTTCTCTCGAACCGTCGAAAGGCAATCTCGCCTTCGCCGGCGAATACCTCGGATATCGATTGTCCGCGATCCGCAACGATCCGATCGTCGAGATCGACAAAGCGGGACCCGGTCAGTTCAGCAACACGACGCCCTACCTCGCTCTTGCCGGATCCCATCATTCCGATGAGCCAGAGGTGCCGCATCAGAACGAAGCGAGCCGCGCGCGATAGGCAGCGACGCTGCGAACGAAATCTTCGGCTGTGTCGCCTCCGAATGAACGTTGCATCTCATCGGCGAGAACGAATGCAACCATCTGCTCTGCTACGACCGCTGCCGCCGGCACGGCGCAGGTATCTGAGCGCTCCCGAAAGGCGACGTCTGCCTCTTTGGTCGTGACATCCACGCTTGCCAGGGGTTTCATCAAAGTTGCTATCGGCTTCATTGAGGATCGCACCCTTACCGGCTGACCGGTCGTCATTCCGCCCTCGGTCCCGCCTGCCCGATCCTGGTTGCGGCTCCACTCTCCGTCTGAGAAGAAAATCTCATCGTGTGCTGCCGACCCGCGCTCACGCGCTGTGGAGAATCCGTCTCCAATCTCCACGGCTTTGAAAGCCTGTATCGACATCAGCGCACCTGCCAGACGTGCATCGAGACGGCGATCCCAATGTACGTGGCTGCCAATTCCAGGAGGAAGGCCATAGGCGATCACCTCGACGACTCCCCCGAGTGTGTCACGGTCCGCCCTCGCTGCATCGATCTCGGCGATCATCGCCTGCTCCCCTGCGGCATCAAAGACGCGTACGGGTGATCCGTCGATGGCCTGCCGATCTTTCGGTTCCGGCAGAGATCCGGTGGGCGTTTCTATCGACCCGATGGCGACGACGTGACTCACGATTTCCACTCCCACCTGGGAAAGGAGCAGTTTCGATAGGTAACCGACAATGGTTCTGGCGGCGGTCTCGCGAGCCGACGACCGTTCGAGAATGTCGCGAGCATCGTGCGTGTCGTACTTGAGCATCCCGGCTAGATCGGCATGTCCGGGGCGAGGGGTCGTCATGGCCCGCCTGGAGTGCCCGGGTTCCGCAGACATCTCCTCTGCCCAGCGCGGCCACTCGGTGTTTCGGATCAATACGCCAACCGGGCTACCAAGAGTGAAACCGTGTCGCACTCCGGCCAGAACCTCGAGCTCATCCTTCTCGAGCTTCATCCGGTTGCCACGACCGTATCCCATTCGCCTCCTGGCCAGCTCGGCCGCGAGGTCGTCGGTCGAAAACGGCAATCCGGCAGGAAGCCCTTCGACTATGGCAACAAGACCCGGGCCGTGCGATTCACCGGCAGTTAGGAATCGAATCATGGCTAGGAAGGTACCAGGTAACAGGTAGCTCGTAATAGGTTCTGCGCTCTGGGTTATGGGTTTTGACTTGCAGCGAGCCGAAAACCTGGAAACCCAGAACCTAGAACCCGGAATTGGTTTCTCCCCTGGAGGGACCTACTTGATGATCTCCTGGCCGATGAGCAGTTCGAAGGCGTTGTCGCCGAACAGGATTACCGCGGAGTCTGCGTCCAGGCTCACGATCTTGAAGTTCGTGGCGAATGTATCTCCGACGCCGACGTCGTACTCCACACCAACTACCTCGACGCGGGCCCGAAGAACACCGCCGAGCTCGTAGATATCGACCAATCGGACCACTGTGCCCTCGACCGGAGTCGTACCGGGGTCGGTAGTACCTGGATCCGTCGTACCCGGATCGGTAGTACCAGGATCGGTGATGATTATCCCGCCCTCGACTATCAGCGGTCGAAACGGATCGCGCGGTTGCGAGAACTGGAAACTTCCGTTGACACGCATTCCTTCAAGCAGCGGAGCCCCTTCCGCTTGGATGATCTCGGTCGCTGCCAGTTCACCGGACAGCACCTGTGTATCGGCACCCGGGCCGACCGTCAGCGCCAGCCAGGCGGCTGCCACCCCGAACCCAATGAGAAGGATGGAGATTGCTACCGAAGTACCTGCTCGACGTATGGTGCGCGGCTGCATCTCAGGCCCCTGCCGTGGTCGTGGTCGTAGTGTCATCGGTTGCATCACCTCCGCCGTCGAGCGGCGCATCCTCTACCGGTGGCTCGGTCTCTTCCGCCGGTGGCAAGAGGTCGGTCAGATCGATGCTTGCTGCGATATCGCTCGTCGTATAAACGGTTCCCGTCAGCGAGGCGCTCATCGTGTGGAATCCGGCCTCATCAGACGAAGGCGAAAGACTCAGACTTTCGATAGTCATTACCCGTTCGAGCTCGGCGGTGCCATATAGAAACCCGAGGATCTCGAAGAACTGGCCGTTGATCGACATCGATACGCCGACGCCGAAGATTTCGGTGTCCTGCAAGAGATTCGGCGTCGAGAAAGCCAGGCTGGACAAAGCGACACCGTTCTCATCCGCCAGGAAACTCAGATCGTCGATGAGTTCGGCAAGACGCGGCGTTGAGGGAATCGCGGTCTCCAACTGGCCGATCGCAGTGGCGTACTCGAGTTGATTCTCTTCGATCTTCTTCAGCCTGGACAAAGTAGTGCGCAGCGTGAACTCTTCGGTTTGGGCGGTCTCCAGGTCGGTCTGCGCTATCTCTTTTCGTTCGTTTATGGGCCCCACAACGAAGAAATACCAGACGGCGGAGACGAGAACGGCGACGAGAAACCCGATGAGGAAACGTCTCACTCCGGGACCTCCGGTATGAGATCGATCATCCGTGTCGAAAGCGCTGCGGAGGTCAACACTGCACCCGAACTGAAGTTGACGACGGGTATTCCTTCGATTTCTGCCACGTTTGCAGAGCTGACCCAACCGCCGCCAACTGCCGGCCAGTAGCTCGAATCCAGCACCCGGAGCCATGAGGACGCGTCTTCATACCAGAAGGCAGTTCCTGCCACGCTCATCGAGCCGAATGTGAATTCGACATCGGTCGGCGGGGTCGATTGCGCCGCGAAGCTGGACAGCCAGGCGTTGGGGTTGATGATCCTGCCGAGGTCGTTCAGGAGACGGCCCCAGGCGATGTCGTTGGCGAGTGCCGATTGCAGGCGCGTGACCCCCGTCTGGTAGTCATTGCGCAGCTGCCTGGCTCCGCTGAGCTGACCGATCTCTGCCTGAAGACGTTGATTCTCCTGCTGTTGTGCTGCCAGATCATCCTCTGCCTGGGTTGCCTGGCCCCGCAACCAGAAGGTTGCAAGAACGAGGATCGCGATGAACCCGAGGACCCCGAGAATGGCCGCCAAGACCCGCCGGCGGGCTTTCGACTTCTCGGAAATCTCAGGTGGCAGGAGGTTGATTGGTCGCATCAGACCTCACCCCATAACGCCAACCCCACCGGTACCGGCAGTACCGGCTGCGCCTGTGCCAACTCGGCCTCGGAGAGCCCGATTTTGCCCACCGACAGACGATCTCCCTCGAGCATGCGAATCGGAGACACTTCGACGTTGAGGGACCGCCCCAGGCGGTTGGCGAGATGCGGCAACCTCGCCGCGTTCCCGGCGACGTACAACCGTTGAATACCACCGTCCGTTGCCTGTGATAGGTAGTAATCGACCGAGCCACGAATCTCATCTATAAGAGCGTCGGCTTGCCTGGTGAGCAGCAACCGGGCTTGCTCATCTCCATCCCCTCCCGACGGAGTCCCCTCGATAGCGACACCGACCCGGCGCTTCGTTTGCTCCGCCTGAGCAGCGTCCATTCCCATGCCCTCGATGAGTGCCCTGGAGAAGTCCTCACCGGCCAGCGACACAATCCGGAGGAAACGTACCGACCCACCCTTGACAATCACGACCTGCGTGAGACCACCACCGATGTTGACAATGACCTGCGGTGCGGTATCGAGATTGAGGTCACCACCGAACAAGACGCGCACAAGCGCAAACGCCTGCAAATCAACGGCCATCGGCTTGATCCCAACGGCCTGGACGACCCGAAGAACGTCCGAAGCCATCTGCTTTTGCGCGGCGACAACTAGAACGGAGAGCATCGGCTCTCCGTCTGGTGTTGTGAACTCCTCCAGCGGGATGAAGTCGAGAATCGCATCGTCAATCGGTATCGGGATGTACTCCTGGGCCTGGAAGGCGAGGGACTCGGCAAGTTCACTCTCAGCCATATAGGGAAGATCCACCCGGCGAACGATCACCCTCTGATTGGCGATCCCGAGCACTACTCGTTTCTTGGGGAGTTTCGCCGTTTTCCAGAGTCGGCTGATGGCCCCCTGTACCAGGTCCTCATCAACGATCTCACCGCCGACCACTGCACCAGGAGGCAATGCAACCTCACCGTATCTCTGGAGTGTTGGCGTGCCTTTTCCTGTGTTGACAAGCGCGGCGCGAACGGCACTAGTGCCGATATCCAGCCCCACATTGACGGCCATCAGTTCTCCGCTCCAGGCCACCGCATCGATGTCTGCCCCTCGCAGCACAGCGCGCGCCGCGTTGATTACGAATATGTAACTACACAAGTGTAACCATCGCAAGCGGAAGGGTGGGTATTGCCGCGACCGCTGCGCCTGCAGTTTGACCTACCTCACCCGGACGGAGTGTGAGTAACGGAATCCACCAATATCAAAGGGTCAATGGTCAGCGGCCAATGGCCTGCCCTAGATACCCAAATACCAATTAGCAATCTCGAGTCCGAAGGCGATCCCGATCCATCCTCCAACGACCAGGCTCGGGCCAAATGGGACGGCATCCTTCCTGCCCTTCCTTCGAGTGATCAGCAGCAGTATCGCCACCAGACCACCGATAAAGAACGCCAGAAACACACCAACGATCAGGTGCTCCCACCCTCGAAATGTCGTGAACAACCCCAACAGGAAAGCAAGTTTGACATCGCCGAACCCGAATCCGCCGCGCGCGATGAGAGCCAGCAGGAACAGACCGCTGAAGTAGATCAGCCCACCCACCACGGCTCGTCCGAAATCGCCGAACCGAACGTCAATGGAAGACCCAACGGCGAGGAGAATCGTGCCGACGAGGGTTCCCGGGTAGAGAATTCGGTTGGGGATACGCTTGTGGTCGAGGTCGGTGAGAATCAATGCCGTTGTCACCGCCCCAAACCAAAGATATGCAGGGAGTGTCCACACGAGACCGACCACGAGCACTGTGGCGGCAAACAATGCACCTGTGAGAGCCTCGACGACTGGATACCGAAACGAGATGGGAGAATCGCAATCTCTGCACTTGCCGCGCAGCAAGAACCACGAGATCACCGGGATGTTGTCGCGCGGCCGCACAGGAGCGTTGCATGTCGGGCAGGCAGAGGGCGGCCTGACCACCGACAAGCCGAGCGGCACCCTGTAGGCGACCACGTTCAGGAAAGACCCGAACGCCAAACCAAACGCGCCGGCAACGCCGGCGATCACTGCAGTCATCTCAGAATCCGTATCATCGCTCCCCAGCCTAAAGCCGACCTCACACGCGGTAGTGGACCCCGCCGGGTCCACTACGGTCATCGCTTTGCTTTGTCAGCTCCATCCACCGAGACATTCGGCCAGCGTGTCGAGATCGGCACCCGTCCCCGCTACAGATTCTCCGTAGAACGTGCCGGCCCGAGGCTCGACTGCTTCGTCCAGCAAGCAGAACCACGTCCCCGAGCTGCTCCTGGTTATGAACACAACCGCCTGATCGACGTCTCCACCCGTGCCGTCGAGCGTGATGAATCCGACCTCCCCATCGGCCGGTGCATTCCCCGCTACGAATGCCAGATTCGCATGGACGGCCTGCAGGTCGGCGATGCCGAACCCGTAGTCTTGCGTGTCGCTGTCCGAGTAGTAGACCTTGGCGGCCGTCAGCGCGTTGCGGAGATCGCTCTGCGCTGCTCGATTCTGCGCACGAACCCGGGCTCCAAGGAAGGTCGGGATAGCGATAGCGATAAGAATGGCAATGATAAGCACAACCACCATCAACTCGACCAACGTAAAGCCCTCGTCGCGACTCAGCAATCGTTGCATGATTCACCTCCTTTCGACTCAGTTGGAGAACGAAGGGCGGGCATTGCCCGCCCTTCGTTCTATTCCCTAAGATCGTTTCGGAGTTGTGACTACCACTCAGCTCCATCACACTCGCCGGCCACGAGGGCCGTGTCGATGGCGGCAGCAGTTGCAGCACCGGATGTATCCGAGTTGTAGTAAGTCCCGGCCGCGCTTCCAGTAGCTTGGTCGGCAATGCAGAACCAGGTTCCCGACCTGCTCTCTGCGACGAATACGACCGACTGCAGCGCATCGCCGTCGGCATTGGCCTCAACCAGCATGCCTACATCCTCGGGAGGCGTTGCCGTTCCGTCGGGAGCGTTGCCGGCCACGAAGACCATGCTGGGCTCGATGGCCTGCAGCAGGGCTGCGCCGGCGGCATCATTCGTCGGGAACTGCTCGCCGTCGGTGTAGAACACCTTGGCGGCAGTCAGCGCATTGCGCAGGTTGGACTGGGCAGCACGGTCCTGGGCCCGCTCACGGGCTCCGAGGAAGGTCGGGATGGCGATGGCGATCAGAATGGCAATGATAAGCACAACCACCATCAACTCGACCAAGGTGAAGCCCTCATCCTTGTTGAGGCTTTCACGAATCCACTTGGACATGTTGGGACTCCTTGTCCTTTGCGTGAGGCCGGACTTCGGCCTACAGGTGAGTTATCGGCTCCCGACCCCGCTCGACTTGAGGACAAATCTCACGAATATGCGAGAGGCGAAGGAACTAGTGAGAACCGCAGTACGCGATTCGCAATTCGCAATCCGCGGGTCGAAGGGCGAGTTGCGAATCGCGCCTCAATTGCCGAGGCCTCCGGGATCCCGGAGGCCTCAGTGTCGTGTATTTCGTCCCGCGTTCAGTCGATCAGATTGATCACGTTGAACATCGGCATGTAGAGCGAAATCAACATCCCGCCGACGGTCGCACCAAGAACAACGATCAGCAGCGGTTCGATCAGACTGGTGAGGCCGTCGACCATAGTCTGGACCTCCGAGTCGTAGAAGGTACCGATCTTCTCGAGCATCGTGTCCAACGCACCCGTCTCCTCGCCGACCGCAATCATCTGTACGACCATCGGCGGGAAGATGGAGTGGCTCTCGAGCGGTGCCGCGATCGATTCGCCGTCGCGCACTGAATCCTTGACATCCAGCACCGCGGCCGACACGACCGCGTTGCCACTGGTCTCGGCGACGATGTCCATTGCCTGCAGGATCGGAACGCCGGTCTTGGTTAGCGATGCAAGCGTGTGGGCGAAGCGGGCGATGGCCGTCTTGTGAACCAGATTGCCGAAGATCGGCATCTTCAGCTTGATCGCGTCAAAAGTCGCCCTCCCGGAGTCCGTCGCGATCCATCTGCGAAATCCAAAGATGAGACCGAAGGCGACGACGATGATTATGTACCAGTAAGAAGTGACAATCGCGGAGATCGCCAGCAGCATCCTGGTCGGCGCAGGTAGGTCTCCGCCGAGGTCGGCGTAGAGCTCTTCGAACATCGGAACGATGAACATCAACATGGCCGCAACGATCATCACCACCAGACCGAATACCGCCACCGGATACATCATCGCCGATTTGATCTTGGCTCGAAGCTCCACCTGGGACTCGAGCGTGTCTGCCAGGCGCATGAGAGTGTCGTCCAGCACACCGCCAATCTCACCGGCCTTTACCATGGCCGTATAGAGCCGATTGAATGCCTTCGGGTGCTCCTCCATGGCCGCAGAGAGGCTGGTGCCGCGCTCCACATCGGCCTTCACCGCGACGATGATTCGCGAGAACGCCTTGTTCGGCGTCTGGTCGGCGAGGATGCTCAGCGCACGCAGCAGTGACAGGCCCGCGTTGATCATCGTCGCGAACTGGCGGGAGAACACCGCCACTTCCTTGAGTTTTACGCGGTCGGTCAGGCCCGGAATCCGGATTTCCTTCTGGAGCGCAGACTCTGTCTTCTCGTCTACGGTTATGGGCTGGTACCCGCGATCGCGCAGCGCCTTGGTAACCGCGGTCTGCGACGAACCTTCCATTTCCCCCGAATGAATCTGACCTTCTCTGTCCTTGACTTTGTAGGCGAATGTCGTTGCCATGGTTTCTCCCTACGCCACTCGACCTAAGAGACGTTGCAGGTCTTCGAGATTGGCGCACAGCTCTGCGGCCGTCTCGAAACTGATCTGATGCCGTTTGACGAGGTCGGCGAGCGATTGATCCATCGTCTGCATGCCGTATCTACCGCCGGCCTGCATGGCCGTTGTGATCTGATGGATCTTGGCTTCCCGGATCAGATTCCGAATCGCCGGGGTGGCCACCATTACCTCGACCGCCGCGACGCGACCATCGCGATTGCGAGTGGGAACCAACTGCTGCGTGACGACCGCCTGGAGAGTTGCCGCCAGCTGCACACGAACCTGCTCCTGCTGGTGGGACGGAAACACGTCGACGATCCTGTCGATCGTCTGCGGTGCATCCTGCGTGTGCAAGGTAGCGAAGACGAGGTGACCGGTCTCGGCGGCGGTGAGAGCCGTGGATATCGTCTCGAGGTCACGAAGCTCGCCGACGAGGATGACGTCTGGATCCTGGCGGAGTGCATGCCGGAGCGCATGTTGGAAGCCCATCGTGTCTGCACCTACTTCACGTTGGTTGACGATGGCTCGCTTGTGCGTATGCAGAAACTCGATGGGATCCTCAACGGTAAGGATATGACAGGCCCGTTTCGTGTTGACCATGTCGATGATCGCCGCCAGGGTCGTGGACTTTCCGGAACCGGTCGGCCCGGTCACCAACACCAGACCCCTGGGCATGTCCGCAAACTCCCCGACGATGGGTGGAATCCCGAGATCGTTCAGACTCCTGATTGCCTCGGGAATAGCACGAAATACTGCGCCGATGGCATCCCGCTGGAAGAACACGTTGAGTCGGAACCGGCCCTTGCCCGGTAGCGGGTGGGAAGCGTCGAGCTCGAGCGATTCCTCGAGTTTCTCGCGCTGCTTGACGGTCAGGATGCCGTAGATCATTCTCCGGAGCTCGGCGGGCATCAACTTGCCGTAATCATCGAGCTTGCGTAATTGACCGTGGACCCGTACCTGGGGCGGCGAGCCGGCCGTCAAGTGGAGGTCCGAGCCGCCGACTTCGAGGAGGTAGCCGAGCAAAGAATTGACGTGGAGTTCCTCAACGTCCTCGTCCGGGACGGCCACGATGCCACCCCCGTCACCCGGGTGGCGTAGGACCGGTATCACTTCCGGCCCGTGCACGAAATCGATCGAACGACCGATACCATCCTTGGTCGCCAGGGCGAGCTTCACCCTTGCTCCCACGAGATCTTCAAGGCGAGCATGCCGATCAGGATCGAAAGGATCGGCAACTGCGATCATCAACTTGTCGTCCACGAAGCGGACCGGCATCGCTATGAGGGCCCTGGCATCCGCCGGCTCGAGTCGCTTGACCGCTTCTGGATCGAGAAGTTCGTCGTCGATCTCGACGTACTCCATTCCGATACGGCCGGCAACCGTCCTGAGGAGGTCCTCTTCGCGAACGTACCCCTCATCGACTAGAAGCTTGGCCAGCGGGATTCCCGATTCATCCTCGCGCGGAATCAAGAACTCGAGATCGTCTCGCGACAAGAGCCGCTGGTCGACCAGCAACTCTCCAAGTTTTCGTGATGCTGTGTTCATACCCACCTCGTGTATCAAGAGTATGTCGGCACGCCAAGGGGCGGTCTTGAGGAATACCGCGGCGGCAGTAGGCAGTAAGCAGTGACTGAGCCTCTGGCCTCTGGCCTCTGGCCTCTGGCCTCTGGCCTCTGGCCTCTGGCCTCTGGCCTCTGGCCTCTGGCCTCTGGCCTCTGGCCTCTGGCCTCTGGCCTCTGGCCTCTGGCCTCTGGCTCCCAACCCCGGCTTCAACCGGGAGCTAATTGCCAATTGCCAATTGCCAATCGCCAATTGCCAGCGGCCAACGGCCAACGGCCAACGGCCGCCTAGACAACCACCCGCAAGATCTCTTCGATCGACGTCTGACCCTGCGAGACCTTGATTAGCCCATCCTGGCGAAGTGGCCGCATGCCCTGGGCAATAGCGACCTTGGCCAGCTCGTCCGTCGATGCACGCTCAACGGTCAGGCGTTCGATGTCTTCGGTGA
>JAHEDJ010000095.1 GCA_024641325.1 bacterium
CCCCGGATGTCGCCCCGCCGGGCAGGGTCTCCCACGGGATGGTGTACGACTCCGAATCGGACAGGGTCATTGTTTTCGGTGGAGCAGACGTGTTCGGCGGAGCTGTAATGGGCGATACCTGGGCCTACGACGTCAACACGAACACCTGGGAGGAGATGACCCCGGCGGTGTCGCCGCCGGCACGGGCCGGTCACGCGATGTGGTACGACCCGGTGGCAGATCTGGTATTCGTCTTCGGGGGGAGCAGGGACTGGACATCCTGGCCTTACCTTCCGTGGGATGTCTTCGGCGGCGAAGAACTGTGGGCCTACGACTTCAACTCGAATACGTGGACTCTCATGAGGACGCTCTCGAACCCCGGTTATGTCGCAGACCTGGTGGCGGTATTCGATGAGGCGGCGGGCGAAGCGCTGGTCGTTGGCGGTGCCTCGTACGACGAGAGCCGGCGGTTCCGCTGGGCGCTCGAGGACGTGTGGTCCTACCGGCATTCCGGTTAGACGCCGGTTCCTTTTTCCCGTTCTTGCGTCTGTGGTTTCCCTGTGGAGGGAAGCGGGATACGCAAGAACAGGGAGTGAGGGGCGGGCCTCCTCGGACCCGCCCCTCGTGCCTGGCGCCGCCTAGTGGGTCAGTGGATGTCTCCAGCTGCGGTGGTGGCCGCCGGCTCGCTGGCGGTGCTGTTCGAGGAGCCGGTGGAGGCTTGCCTCTAGCCGTGGACCGAGTCGGTTCAATTTGGGTGGACTCCCTCGATCGCGGCGGAGATTCCCTGCCGCTTGCCGTCGGATCTCTTGTATTGCTCTCGCTCCCCGGTAGTCGGGCAACATACGGACCCCCCTTCTTCTTTCCCTTCTCTGCTCCTATGTCGAAGTGTGCAGGATGCGCCTAACAAGCCGCTCACTAAACAAACGCTCGAGACAGTCATGTTTACGACAAGCTTTCGTGTCCCTTCCGAGATGCTTTCCGATCGCCGGACGCTGGGAGGGCGCCGAGTCCCTGGCCTTCTGTGTCCCGCTCGGTGTTTCGTCATCTCGGCCCGATCTCTTCCTCACCCTTAACACGTCTGAGCGATGCCCGACGGAGTACCTGTTTCCGAGAATCGCTCTAGTCCATTCCATGTGCCGGGAGAACTTGCGCAAAACGGGAATGGGATGAGGCAGAGTCCCCCCGGCCTGCCCCATCCCGTCGCGCGGCGCCCTGTCTACGGGTTCGCAGGAGACGTGTCCTGCGCCGGGGACAGGACAATCTCGACCTCGGTGCCTTTCGTAGCCCGGAAGCTCAGCTTGAGGTGCAACGGCTTCCCGTTCGGGTCGTCCCGCATTGCACCATCCTGCGGATAGCACCAGTGGCCGGCATCCCACTTCCAGTAGGTCTGATTCTCGAACGGTCCGAAGTCTGGGTTGACGTCATCTGGCAGATCGCCGTAGACCAGGGCGAACGATGCGGTGTACGGGGGGCCGGTCTGGGCGTCCCAATCTTGTTCCAGTACGCAGATGTCCCCGGGTGACGCATCCCGAACGAACACGACCACTCCGGAGATCGCACCTGAAGTGGGCCTGACCGTAACGTTGCCGGATTCAGTGTCTTTCTCTTCAGGTGTCCAGAGACATTCGAGCCTGTTCAAGCCCGAACGGGGGAGGTAGGCACTGCCGTCTTCGTCCAGGAGGAGGCCGTCCTCACTCGTCGTGCAGGTCGGCACAGAGGCGGGCTCGGCGGGGGCCGTGGTCGTCGTCCCGGAACAGGCGGGATCCTTCGGCCTACATTCGGGCGGCGTGGCTGCTGCAACGGCCCCCAGCATTAATACGATCGCTACCACGAGGGCTGCCCCCATGGTGAATCGCCTTATGCTTCCTCCTCCTGGTGAGGGCCTAGGTCCCACCATCTGCGTCTTCTTGGCAGCTACGTATTTCATAGATACTGCCCTCCCTAGTCGTTCCACTCGCCGATCCAGACGGCCGCCGCCCCGACTCCGATTTTTCCCACGGCGATGATGCGGCCGTCCACGATCACAACATCGCGTATCGCTCCTGTTTCGTCCTCGACGAACCGATTTCCGAACACTTCCCGGCTCTCCTCTTTCGTCCAGGTCTGTCCGCCGTCGGTAGAGGTGCTCACCACGCCTTGGAAATCCTTCTCGCCCACAGCCGCCACCCGATTGCCGTCTATGGCGATACCGGACAAATAGGGTCCGACGTTGAAGCCGACCTGAAATACCACTTCCATCTCGACGCTGACGTCGGCTGCTCGCCAGATGCGGCCGGCGTCCCCACCGCCCACCGTCAAGTAGGCCTGCCCCACTTTGGCTAGGTCGAGCAGCGGCTGGGGACGCCACATGTCCGAGGGTTGCTCAACCGGCATCTCTATCCACTCGACCCCGTCGACCGAGCGATACATCCCCTGCAGTCCGCCGGGGTCGAGCCCGGCTGCCACGAACCAGGTACCGTCGAAGATGACGGAGAACAGGGTGTTGCCGGGTGACGGTGCGCGTTGCCAGATCAGTCCGTCGGATGAGCGCCATACCGCGTCACCCACCGCCACGAATTGATCATCCGAGGCGGCCACCGCCCACATCCGAACGACGTCCGCCTCTCCGAACACGGACTCGTCGTGTGGGACCCGCCTCCAGTTCGTACGATCGTCCGAGACCCAGACGGCCGCGATCGGATCGGCGTCCAACCAGGCGGAGTTCTTCCAGCGATTGAGCGACCCGAAATACATCTCTCCGGGTTCGCCGGCGCCCTCGAACCCCACCGCGACGGTCTTGCCACCGAGCGAGGCGAATCCAACAACCTCTGCGAATCGTCCCTGTGCACTTGCATCGGCTTCACCGGCACCTGGGAGAAGTGTCGCCCGATTCCAGGTAGAGCCGTCATCGGACGTCCAGATCGCCGCGTCGCGTCCGTCGAAACCGCCGGCCAGGAAACCATCCTCAGTGACGGCGATGGTGTCGAGCGCTGCCTCCTCGGATGTAGCGGCCAGTTCCATGCGGGTCCAGGTGATGGATGGAACCGGCTCGGCCGGCACAGCGGCGGCCGTGGTTGGGCTCGGCGGTGTGGTGTTCTCCGGCGGGGAAGTGACCGAGGTGACCGGAACCGTCGTCGGTGCAACTTCCTCGACGAATGGTGCTTCGTCGTCCCCGAGAGGGGCCAGTAGTGCCGCAAACCCGATGACGAGCGCCAGGAGGACCGTCGCTCCCAGTGCGATGGCGAGGTTTCGTTGAGTCGGTGACGCCTGGCGCCGCCGGGTGACCCGTTCGTCTAGGTCGGGGTGTGCGATCGCATCCCGATAGCTGTGGAGGCTTTCGGCAGCGTCGGTGAGCATCTGATCGATGGTCATTCCGTCACCTCCTCATTGGCTCGAAGGAGCGTGGCCAGCGCCTGCTTGCCTCGCTGAAGATGGGTCTTGGCGGTGAATGGTGAACACTGCAGGATCTCCCCGATATCGGACAGGCTGTGACCCTCGAGGTAGGTGAGGGCGATGACCTGCGCCTGGCGTTTCGGTAGGCGGCGTACGGCGGCCCAGATCTCCGCCGCTTCGGCCGCTACCTCTGGCGGTGTGTCGCCGGTCGGCCGGCGCCACAGGCGGGGGAGTGCTTTGCGCTCGACCTGTATCCGGCGGTACCGCGACACCGCTTTGTTGGCAACTACCCGGCGGATCCAGGCGCCGGGTGCCGGGTATGTGCCAACTTCCGCCCAGTTCTGGCGGGCGGCAATGAAAGAGTCCTGAGCGAGATCCTCACCAATCCACCGGTCACCGGTGAGGGCATAGGCGAGTTCCGCAATCCTCGGGTATTCCCGAGCGTAGAACGCCGCGAATGAGGTATCGCTTTGGGATTCGCCCCTCGGCGGAGAATGGGTTTCTGCCACTGCCTTCCCCAATCCGGCTCTCACCAATTAATACGCTTTGAGAGGCCGAGTTGGAGTACAAGGCCGCGGTCCTTTTCCCGTTCTTGCGTCTGTGGTTTCCCAAGAACAAGCAAGGGTGAGGTGGGGTTAGCCCGCCGGAGTGATCGTGGCGGTGAGGGTTCCCTCGGAGCTTCCAACCGGAATCCAGTCGTTGACGATGTCCTTACCTTCCTTGGTGAACAGGGTCACCGTGAAGGTTCCGGTTCCATCGGACTTCAGTGAGAACATTTCGAGAACCTGCTGGACGGGTCTGCCGTTCTTGGGGTTCTCGCCGAACTGCCAGTAGTAGTCAAACAGGAAGATGACCGACGTCACCTTTCCGCCGGCGTCGACCTCGATGATGAGCGCCCCTCCGTATGAGTCGGTGTCAAGCGCGCTCGCGCTGATCCCGTGGCAGCCCTCGAACAACTCGGCTGA
>JAHEDJ010000003.1:0-48815 GCA_024641325.1 bacterium
CCCCTCATCTCCCCGCATCCAGCGGCACCTCCACCTCCGCCACACCGCGCTGCTGGACCGAAGCAACGGCACCAACGATCAGCACCATGCCGACCACCTGAATTGAGGCCATCTTCTCCGAGAACAGCAACAGAGCCGCGACGGCACCGATCACCGGTTCGGCGGTGGCGATAACCCCCACCAGGGCGGCAGACGCCCTCTGCAGAGCCTGCAACTCCAGCATGAACGGAATCGCCGTCCCCAGCAATCCCATCCACAGCAACTCACCCCAAACCTTGGTGGGGAGGTCGGTCGGGAAGGACCAGATGGGTTGAATGACCGCCCACATCAGAGCCGAAATGGTGAACCCATAGGCCATGATCCCCGACGGAGCCATCGTGGCACCCAGTCGCTCACCGATCACGAGATAGGCGGCGAAGGTCGCCGCAGCCGCCAGGCCGGCACCGACGCCGATGAGGTCCATGGAACTCCCCTGCCATACCTCCGCAATCAGAGCAGTGCCGACGAGAGCAGCGGCAGCGGCCAGCCAGGCCGACCGGAGAATCGATCTGTGTTCCGCAGTCCGCATCCAGACGAGGACCATGATCGGAGCGAGGAACTGCAAAGTCATGCCCGGTCCCACCCCGATTCGATCTACGGCCTCGTAGTAGGCGACGTTGACCGCGGTCAGACTTGCCCCGAACAGCAGAAGAACCGACCATGGGCCCCGGCTCGCCAGCTTGCGCCGGTACCAGGCATACGGCAGCAAGAGAACTACGGCCACCATGGCCCTAGATTGCGCTGCCCGCGCCGGACTGATATCGGCCAGGGCATCGCTGGCAATTGCCCCGCTGATGCCGAACATCAGCGCTGCGCTGATCGCCAGCGCGAAGGCCGAACCCTTGTGGTTAGTCGTCTGCACAGGGCTATCCTGCCCCGCCATGACCAATCAGACCACTTGGCTCACTCCTGCCGCACATAAAAAGCTGCAAGAAGAGTTCGAACACCTCACAACCGAAGGGCGGATCCACATCGAGGAGCGCATCGCCGAAGCGCGCTCCCACGGTGATATTCGCGAGAACGCCGACTACGACGCGGCCAAAAACGAGCAGGGCATGATGGAAGCCCGGATACGTCAGATCCGGCACCTCCTCGACACCGCCGAAGTTCGTGAAGCTGAAGACACGGGCGTTGTACAGGTTGGCACCATCGTTACGGTCGTCGACTCCGACGGTGAATCGGTGGAGTACTTCGTAGCACCAACTGAGAACAGAGTTCCCGGCTTCTTGCTGGCCTCTCCATCCGGCCCGCTCGGCAGCGCCCTGCTCGGTGCCGCTATCGGCGACGAAGTCAGCTACAAGGCGCCAGGCGGAACGTTCACGATGCGGGTCGAGGCGGTTAGGCCTTTCGAGGGATAGAAGCCGGCCAGAAGTCCTAGGTTCTGGGTTTTGAGTACCGGGTTCGATCTCAGCCCCTGCTATTGGAGAACCCTCTTCGACCCAATTACCATTTGCCTGCTGCTGTAGCCTGACCCCTGATCGAACCACCGCCTCGAGGCCACCATGAAACTCCGCCTTCAAAGCCCGCGCGAGCTCGCCACCAGGCTCAGGCTTCTGGCGCGCCGTAGTCCGGAGAAAGTCGAGGAGTACCTCGATACCCACCACGAGGAGTGGGAAGCGCTGGCCGAAGCCGATCCACACGACGCGGCCGACATCCTCGAGGAACTCGGCGAGGAAGCGGCCACCGACCTCATCGCCGACCTCGACCCGGACGACGCGGCAGACGTCCTCGAAGAGATGCAAGACGACCTCGCCGCCGACATCCTCCAGGAACTCGACCCGGAGGATGCAGCCGATCTGCTCGAGGAAATGCCGGCCGACGAAGCAGTCGACATCATCCACCGGCTCGATCCGGACGCGCAGCGGGAGCTGATCGCGAAACTGGAGCCGTTCTTCACCGATGAGGTCCGGCTGCTCCTCGAGTATCCGCAAGACACCGCCGGCGGCCACATGACATCTTCATTCGCTTCACTTCCCATCGGCATCACTGCCGGAGAGGCAATCGAGCGAATCCGTCAGATGAACGAGGAACTCGAGGATCTGTCCTACGTCTACATCGTGGATGATGACCGCACGCTGCTTGGTGTGTTGTCGTTTCGCGAATTGGTGTTCAAACGTCCCGGTGCTGATCTCGGCGACGTCATGATCCCCGACCCTGTCGCCGTCACCCCACTAACCGATCGCGAGATGGCGGCCGAACTGGCCCAGCGCTACCACCTCTACAGCCTTCCGGTTGTTGATGACAGGGGCCGGCTACTCGGCAGGCTCCCCAACGAAGAGATCATGGAAGCAATCCAGTTGGAGGCTTCCGAGGACTTCGCCCTCGCCACCGGTGCCGGCGCGCACGAGACCGTTTTCAGTCCGGTACTCGGATCCGTTCGCATGCGGCTGCCCTGGCTCAGCCTCAATCTCATGCTCGCACTGATGGTGACCTTCGTGATCGAGGCACAAACCGGGGTCATCGAGGGCGAACCGGTTTTGGCCGCGCTCATGCCGGTCATCGCCCTTCTCGGCGGAAACAGCGGGTTCCAGAGCCTCGCCGTCGTCATCAGGGCTCTCGCTACCAATGATGTGCCTGGAACACAGGTTTTTCCCGTGCTCGGCCGTCAGTTGGCTATCGGCGTGATGAACGGCGTCGTCCTGGCGGTTGCCGCCGGCGCCCTGGCAATGCTGCTGCTCACTACCGGTGTATTCCAATCGAGTTCATCGCCGGCCCTCGTCGGATTAGCCGTGGGCATTGCGGCTCTCGGCAACGTTTCGATCGCCGGTTTTGCCGGATCGGGGATCCCGCTGTTGATGCGAAAGCTCGGATTCGACCCCGCTCAGGCGTCGAGCATCTTTCTCACCTTGATCACCGACATCGTCGGCTTCGGAGGCTTCCTGGCCGTCGCCGCGCTTCTGCTGAGTTAGATACCCACAACCTTCGAGGGATCTCAGCCTGTCTTGCCGGGGAACTCCAAAACGGTGGCGGTTGTGTTCATCTGCCTGTCCACCTCGACCATCGCCCGCACGGCATCGGGGTCGAACCGGCTGCCGGCGTTGGCGCGCAATTCTGAAAGAGCCTCGTCGGAGGTCAGCGGAGGTCGGTGTGGCCGGTCAGACACCATCGCGTCGTATGCGTCGGCCACCAATACGATCCTGGCGAATAGAGGAATGTCGTCGCCGGACAACTTGCGGGGGTACCCCTCGCCGTCCAACTGCTCGTGGTGGCACAACACTCCATCGGCTACATCTTCGTGGACTGCATCGCCGATGAGCTGGAACCCGTTGGTAGCGTGCGAGCGGATGGTCGCCCAATCGTCGGCGGTGAGCGGATCGGTCTTCAGCAGCACCGAATCCGGAACCGCGAGCATCCCGACATCGTGCAGAAGTCCGGTCAATCGCAGACGCTCGAGTTCAAAGACCCGCAGTTCGAGAACAGTCCCTATCTGCGTGGCCAGCTCGGCGACCCGGACGGAATGGTCGGCCAGCCATGGTGCCCGCATGCGCAGCGCAGCCAGCAGCGTTCCCACGACCGGGGTGATCGATGCCAGAGCTCGGCCTGATCCGGCGAAGGCCGGGGCTCCGCCTGCGAGCTTGGTGCAGTTCTTCCCTGCACGCTTCGCCGAATACAGTGCACGGTCCGACGCTTCAACGATGTCCTTGGCGGATTGGGCGTCGTGAGGAAACACCGAAACCCCAAGGCTGATAGTCACCTGGCCGACACCGGGCATCGGCTGATCGGCGACGGCCAGACGGATCCGTTCGGCAGCCTGGATGGCTCCATCGGCATCCGTTTCGGGCATGATGATCCCGAACTCCTCACCCCCGACCCGGCAGGCGATATCAACTTCTCGAATCTGCCTGCGGAATGCCTCACCCATTCCTCGCAACACGGCGTCGCCCGTGCTGTGCCCGTAGTTGTCGTTGATCGCCTTGAAGTCGTCGATGTCGGCCATCACCACCGCGAGCGGGCGGTCGTAACGGCGGGCACGTTCGAGCTCTTCGCCGAGCCGGTCAAAGAAGTAGCCATGGTTCTTGAGGCCGGTGAGCCAGTCCGTTACAGAGAGGGCCTGCAGCTGGGTAACCGATTGTTCGAGTTCCTCGTTGCGTTCCCGCTCACGCTCGTAGAGGCGGCTGATCTCCTCGAGGACGGGTCGACTGGCTTCGGCGGAGAGCAAGCCGGATCCGCTGGCCACCGCCCGAATCGCGCCGATTAGATCGGCCGGTTTGCCCTTCACCACGTAGGCGGCCGTACCGGTTGACACCATCTCTCCGAGACGCGCCACATCACCAAAGGACGCGATGGCCACTATTTCGAGCCTGTGGGGCGATAGATCGCGGAGCCGTCGAGCAGCAGTAACAGCCCCCATTCCGGGCAGGGACACGTCGATAACGGCCACAGTCGGGGACATAACCCGAGCGCGCTGTAGAGCCTCCTCACCGGTAGAGGCTTCAACGACAACGTCCAACCCCGACCCGACCAGCACACTTGCCGTGGCTGCGCGGGCGGTGGCATCGCCGTCAACGATCATCACTCGAATGTCCAGAGCGGCCCTCCGCGTCCGATAGCTTCTACATGACTATCGGCGCGAACCGGCTCTTCTTTGAGGAACTCTACGAACCGATTTCGTAACCGGGGATATCCTGGAAAGGTCCCTGGAAGGACACCGACGTCCCGTCGACGAGCTTCAGCAGATAATGCGCATCCAGATCTGCCCTCTGGGCGTCCGACAGATCGGCCGGATCGGCCAGCACGAGATCGAGGACCGACGCATCGTCAATGATGTGTGCTTCTGCAACCGGTCCGAAAGTGTCGACGACGTCAAGGATGACCTGTTCTAGATCGTGGTCGGATACGCCATCACCGACACCTTCGAGGACGACCACCAGAAGATCTCCGTTGTCGCCCGGGCTTCTATGAGCAATGTCGTACTCCGGCAGCATTGCCTCTTCTGTGGTCGTGGTCGTTGTGTCTTCCGGTTCGGTCGAGTCCGGCGAGTCAGCCGATCCGATTGCAGACGAGTCTCCCCCGCTTGCCAAACTCGTCGCGGTCGCCGACCCATCTTCGGGAAGAGTGGTGGTTGCCTCGTCATCACCGCTACACGCGGCCAATACGAGTAACCCGATGAGGCCCAGAATCAGAATTCGAATGCGCATGACCCTCAAACGTACACGAACGGCACCTAGTTCCTTCGACTATCCGCCGCTCCGGTAGTGTTCGGCAGATGAATCGGGCCGGGTGGAGTGTCCTGAGCGTTTTGATCGCGCTCGTTGTCTCAACGGGTCCTGCCGTTGCGCAGGAAGCAGAAGGCCTGTCCGCATGTCCGCCGACCACCCTCGATGACCTCTTCCCCGTCGTGAACGAGCCGGTGGAGCTGCAAGAGGCACCTACCGAACCCGCCTGTCGACCGTTTGTCTATCCGCTCGTCTATCCCGTTTCTGGCCCCTCCATTCCGATCGCCTCGTTCGGTGCCGACCGCGAAGGTCACCGGCACGGTGGCAACGATATTGCCGCTGCTGCCATGACCCCCGTGGTGGCCGGCGCCTCGGGACGAATCTCGTGGATCGACGACGAGTGCTGCTCCCTCGCTATCCGGCACGACGACGGATGGACGACCTGGTACATCCACCTGAACAACGACACCTTCGGAACGGACGACGGACTCGGATGGGGCATTGCTCCCGGGCTCGAGATCGACGGCATCGTCCAGAAGGGAGATCTCATCGGTTGGGTCGGTGATTCCGGGAACGCCGAAGATTCCCAACCACATCTCCATTTCGAGATTCGCACCCCACAAGATATCAGCATCGACCCTGCCGCCAGCCTTGCCTCTGCGCGTGACCGGCCCGGCAGCGAGGGATTCAGCGGGCCATTTGCAGATGATGACTCGAGCCCATTCGGAAATGCTATCTCGACTTTGACCTCCATCGGCTTGTTGCAGGCCTGCGAGGGGAACCCCACCTCCTTCTGCCCCGACCGGCCGGCGACCGGAGCTCAAACCGCGGCGATCATCGCTCGCATCACAGATCTCGACATGACCGATGTTCGTCTGGCCAGAATCCCGGAGGGCCCATGGCAGGATGCGCTGATGAGGGCGATGGGGATCCGCCGGGACAGCCTGGCGCCGTCGGCATGCGCCCTTGCGCGGTTCTGTTCCGACACACCGATCACGTTCGGAGACCTCGGGACGATGCTGCGTCTTCTCCCGGTGCTGGCAGATTCGAAGACCGACACTCTCATGACGGTCGATGAGTTCGCAGTAGGCATGCTCGAACAGGTCGAGGGAACGGACCCGCTTCGCTCCTGCGCCGCGCGGCGGACCGGTGTAGTGACGGGTGGACAACTGGCCGAGATGGTCGCCCGAGCTCTGGGAATGGTCGGCCCGCCCCCGTGTGATCAGATCGAGTGAGTCGCTGCCCGGACGCGCCGACTGAAAGCCTCCTGCAGCTGCAACGTGACGGGCCCGTGCCCAAACCGACGATCGCCGACCCGTGTTACCGGCATCACTTCATTGACCGTCGACAGGATGAAGAACTCCGCGGCGTTATCCAGTCTCGAAGTCTGAAAGTGGCCCTCGCGAACATCGATACCGAGATCGGCTGCCACTTCCAGAGTCACAGTGCGGGTTATCGAAGACAGGATGCCGAGATCGAGCGATGGGGTTTCGACGCAGCCGTCGACAACCCACCCGATCGAATTGGTAGGGCCTTCGAGCATCATGCCTTCCCGGCTTACGAGCATCGCATTGTCGAAACCGGCGGCCTTCGCCATTCTCATCGATGCCATGTTCGGCCCGTAAGAAAGGCCCTTGACGCCGGCGAGAGCCCATGGAAACCCACCGGGATGCCAGGGTGCGGCTATTTCGGCCAGCGAAATCGAGGCGGGCAGGTCGGGCAGCTCCTCCCAGAATACGATCAGCCTCGGCGGTGCCTCGACGTGAGCATCGGTGCCACCTCGAGTCGCGATGACGCGAACTACGCAGTCGCCACCATCAGCAGCCGCCAACGAGATCCAGCCGGCGAGAACGTCGCGTTCGGGCAGCGAACCTTCCATGCCCAGGACGGAGGCACTGTTCCAGAGTCGATCCAGATGGGCTTCCGTGGCGAAGGCAACGCCTTCGTAGGAGCGCAGCGCTTCAAAGCATCCGTCTCCTCGGACTACTCCCCAGTCGAACACAGAGACGGATGCGGTGTCGGGGTCGGCCTCATGGCCGTCTATTAAGACTCGCATGGGACGGAGGGTAGCGGTGGGCCGATTGTCATCAGTCGTCAGCCTCCAGCCCCTGGCCACCGGCCGAGGGGAGTGTTCATTGCGAATCGCGAATCGCGTAGTCCGGTCCGGGCTGCTCGCCACGGCGAACTTCCCCCGGCCCGATCCGGCCGCGTCGCTCAGCCGTCGGTGTACCGGTTGGTGATCGGGAGTCTGCGGTCCTTGCCGAAAGCCTTCGTCGTGATCTTGACTCCCGGGGCCGCCTGCCTTCGCTTGTATTCGTTCCGATCCACCATTCGTGTCACTCTTGTTACGACCTCCTTGGAATAGCCCCTGGCAACGATGCTCGCTACCGAGAGATCCTCCTCTACATATCCCGCCAGAATCCCGTCGAGCGTCTCGTAGTCGGGGAGGCTGTCGCTATCGAGTTGGTCGGGACGCAACTCTGCAGACGGTGGCTTGTCGATGATCGAGCGCGGGATCACCTCCCGTTCGAGGTTGCGCCATTCCGACAAACGGTAGACAAGGGTCTTGAGGACGTCTTTCAAGACGGCGTATCCACCAGCCATATCCCCGTAGAGAGTGGCGTAGCCGACTGCCATCTCGGATTTGTTGCCAGTTGCCACGACCATCCCGCCGAATTTATTCGACACCGCCATCAGGATTGCGCCGCGAATCCGGGCTTGCAGGTTCTCTTCTGCTACCCCGAACGGCTCGCCGGCAAACACCGGGTCGAGCGTTTCGAGGTATGCGGCGAACACTCCGTCCATCGGCACGACATCGAAACGTATCTCCAACCGCTCTGCGAGATCCCGGGCATCTGCGACAGATCCTTCCGAGCTGAAACGCGAAGGCATCGATATACCCCACACATGATCCGACCCCAGCGCATCAGTTGCGATCGCGGCCGTCAGCGCAGAATCAATGCCGCCGGAGAGTCCGACGACAACGTGCTCGAATCCGTTCTTACGCACGTAATCCCGGAGGCCCACCACCAGCGCTCGATAGACCTCAGCTTCCGGGGACTTGAGGAGCGGAACCGGCTCAACAGGATCCAGCGCTCGAGGACCGGCCCGTCCGGAGGAGATCGAGTCGACCACCCTGTCGGACTTCCGTTCGGGGACCGGTACATCGAGGACGAACCTCTGCTCGACGAACTGCGGGGCGCGATAGAGAAGGCCTCCATCGGCAGCGAGAACAACGCTTGCACCATCGAATACGAGCTCGTCCTGTCCCCCTACCTGATTGACGTAAACGACGGGAGTGGCTGCCTCCAGCGCGCGGCGGCGGAGCATTTCTTCTCGCTGCGTCGCCTTGCCGTAGTGAAACGGAGAGGCGTTGATGTTCAAGAGGATCTGAGCACCGCTCGCTGCTTGCTGCGACGGAGGCCCGTCTTCAACCCAGATGTCTTCGCAGACGGAGACTCCAACTGCGACGCCGTCGACGCCCCAGAGGGCCGCGTCATCGCCGCCGCGTGCGAAATAGCGGGTCTCGTCGAAAACCCCGTAATCCGGCAGTAGGACCTTGTGATATACGCCGCGAACTGCGCCGTCGTGGAGAAGTGCCGCTCCATTGGCGAGTGTCCGTCCCATTGCATCCCCGGAAGGCGAGCGGCCTGTGCTGGTTCTGTCGACGAACCCCACCACAGTCACGACACTCCGAGCAGTCGTCGCCAATCGCTGCAACACCTCCAGGTTGGCATCTATGAAACCGTTACGTAGCAAGAGGTCTTCCGGGGGGTAGCCGGTAATGGCGAGCTCGGGCAAGACGAGCACATCTGCGACCATTTCCTCTGCCCAGGTCATGGCGGAGAGGATCTTTTGCTCGTTGCCGATCAGATCTCCAACGACCACGTCGAGTTGCGCTCCTGCCACGCGAAGGTTTTGCATGGGCGTAGCTTAGGAAAGCGCCGACTATCCAAGGGCGGGAATGAACGCAAACCGGTCACCATCCCGATACGGCATCTGGCCCGAACTCGCTGCACGGCTCACTCGGGCCGGATGGCTGACCGACGGCCGGGTCGAAGACGCCGCCGTGCCGCTCCTCCGTGCCGTCCGGTCCGGACCAGACCCCGAGGGAGCCCTCGAGCGTATTGCCTCGACCCTCGAGCAGGATTCCGAAGTCGCGGCCAGGACTCTCACCGACAGTCAATTCGGCCTGGCACTGGTCGCCATCGCAGGCGCCAGTAGGAACCTCGCCCAGAAACTGATCTCGGAGCCTCGATTGCTTCGTGGGCCCGACGAAGCGCCTCCCCCGGTGCCCGAACTCGGCGGAACTTTCGATGAATCGCTCCGAGTCATACGGCGATATGTTCGAGCTTCGATGCTCGGCATCGCGGTCGGAGATCTCATGGCATTCAACGACCTCACCGCCGTGGGGAACGCTTTGGCGAGACTTGCAGATCGGGCGGCTGCGCTTGCACTCGAGGCAGCTCATCGGGCGGTTCGCGCTACACCCGCCTTTTCGGATCTTCCCGACATCCCGATCGCCGTTATCGCGATGGGGAAATGGGGCGGCCTGGAACTCAACTACTCGTCGGACATCGACGTCTTATTCGTACACGGCACGCCGCCGGAGGTCGACGGACCCAGAGCGACGGATTACGCACGGAGGGTGTCGATAACCTTCATGGCAGCGCTGGCCCAGTTCACAGCAGACGGGGCGGCCTATAAGGTCGATGCCGACCTTCGACCTGAAGGGAGGAGCGGACCGCTCACCCGCACCGTGGACTCCTACCGGACCTACTACGAGCGCTGGGCAAAGACGTGGGAGTTTCAGGCGCTCATCAAAGCACGCCCGGCAGCCGGTGACGGGGAGCTTGGATCTTCCTTCATGGCTGCCGTCGAACCCTTCATCTATCCGGAGACCCTCGAGCCGTCCGCAGTGCGAGAGGTACGCGAGATGAAGGGACGGATTGAAGGCCGGGCAGCCGACCAGGGTGTAGACGAAACTGAGATCAAACGCGGAATCGGAGGGATACGGGACGTCGAATTCGCCGTGCAGCTCCTGCAACTCGTGCACGGCCGATTCGACCCTCATCTCCGCTCGGCGAACACACTGGACACACTGCGCACCCTCGCAAATGAGGGATATGTGGGCCGAACCGACGCAGAGGATATGGCGGTTGCATACGTCTGGTTGCGCACTCTCGAACACCGCATCCAACTCGTAGATCTTCGCCAGACGCACACTCTCCCCGACACACCCCGAGAGCGGGAGAGTTTGGCCAAAGCGATGGGCTACCGCGACGAATCGGGAGCCGCGGCCCTCCGCCTATTCGAGCGAGATCTCGTGACACATCGCAGCGTGGTGCGAACGATCCACCAGCGGCTCTTCTACCGCCCGCTGCTCGAAGCGTTCGCGGCGTCCCCGACAATCGCACTGACGCCCGAAGGGGTGGCTCGCCAGCTCACTGCCCTCGGCTTCCGCGACGTTGCTGGTGCCCGCCGGGCCGCCGGCGATCTGACGGCCGGCCTGTCGCGCCGGTCGAAACTCATGCAGCAAACGCTCCCGTTGTTGCTGGAGTGGTTGTCCCGGACTCCGGACCCGGATATGGGCCTGGAGCAACTGCGCCTCCTCGTGACCACCACCAAGGACAACACGCCTTTGGTTTCAGTGCTTCGAGACGACCCGGTCGCAGCCGAGCGGTTGTGCTTCCTGCTCGGATCCAGTCGCGTGGCCGGACGATTCATCGATCGCATTCCTCGATTCCTTCCCGAGCTCGGCGACGATGCTCGTATCAGCCGCCCGATCGATGCCGCCGGCGTGATCAAAGACGCAGTCGACTACGTGATGCTTCGCCCGACCTACGACAGACGCCTGAATGCCCTGCGAAGATTCGTGCGCAGCAGACTCCTGCGGATACTCGCCCGCGACCTTCTCGATCTCGCCGAGCAATCCTCGATCGCCAGGGAGCTAGCCAATCTGGCCGACGGAGCGGTAGCCGCCGCTCTGCGAATTGCCAGAGCCGAACCGGGCGGAGAGGCGGTAGCCGAGCTGCCTTTTGCCGTGGTCGCGATGGGCAAATGGGGTGGACGGGAACTGGGCTACCAGTCCGATCTAGATGTTCTCTTCGTATACGACGTTCCTGCAGGCGTCGATGGGCAGCAGGCTCGAACGGCCGCCGACGAGCTGGCTCGTTCGTTCACCGCCGCCTTGGGGAAGGTGACTCAGGAGGGCATCGCGTACCGGGTGGATGCGGGTCTGAGACCGGAAGGCAAGGACGGTCCGCTAGCCCGCACCATCGATGGCTACCGCCAGTACTACGAACGATGGTCGGCGGTGTGGGAGCACCAGGCACTCATCAGGGCTCGGTGGGCCGGAGGCGATCGTGAGCCCGGTGAGGCGTTCATCGCCTTGGCAAGACAGTTCGCCTTCCCGCCACATCTCATGCCCGACAGTATCCGTGAGATTCGCACGATGAAAGCTCGAATCGAGGCCGAGAGGATTCCTCCGGGCGAGGACCCGGACTTCCACTTCAAGTTGGGGAGAGGGGGTCTCGTGGATGTGGAGTTCTTGACACAACTTCTCCAAATGCGACACGGAGCAAAGGTAGAGGCGTTGCGGGAGCCGGCGACATTGACAGCCCTCACCGGAGCTGTCGACACCGGCCTGCTAACCGAATCCGAAGGAGACTATCTGGCAGAGGCTTACCGGTTTTGCACCAGGGTACGCAACCGGTTGTACCTGCAGACGGGCCGAGATATCGGCTCGCTGCCCACCGACCCCGTTGAGCTCGCTCGCATCGCGGTGCTACTCGGCTACCCGGGCGGGTCGATCAGCAACCTTCGTGAGGACTACCGGAAGGCAACACGACGCTCACGAGGCGTCTTCGAAAGACGGTTCTACGAGGACTGAGCACCGACGACGCAGAGCTTCTCCAGAACCGATACCATTGCACCGGATTTCCCGCCGATCTGACTCTCATCGGCGCGGTCAGGAAGGTACCCATGAACACCGACGTGAAGAGACTGCAGAAAATCGTCAGGGAGGTCACTCCCACCGCGATCAGCCTGCGAAGGATCATTCACGCCAATCCTGAGCTGGGGAATGAGGAGCACGAAACGACTGCACTCATCGACGCAACCCTGCGTGACGTGGGGATCCGGCCAAAGGTCAGGCTTGGCCATACGGGCCTGACCGCCGATCTGGGAACAGAGGGAACACTGATCGGGTTCAGAGCGGACCTCGATGCCCTTCCGATAACCGAGGCCACCAATCTTCCCTTCTCCTCGACCAACCCGGGCGTCATGCACGCCTGCGGGCATGATGGGCACACTGCGATTGGATTGGGGATCGCACTGGTCCTCTCCGAGTTCGGACCGTTGCCCGGACGCGCCCGTTTCATCTTCCAACCAGCCGAAGAGACCTTCCCCGGCGGAGCCTTCGACATGGTTCGCGAAGGAGTTGTGGAAGATGTTTCAGCCCTCATCGCCTTCCACATGGATCCATCACTGGCAACAGGCAAGATCGGGCTGAAGATCGGACCTATCACCAGTTCATCCGATCGCTTCGAGATCACGATCAGCGGTCCCGGCGGACACACCGCTCGGCCTCACGAAACAGTCGACGCCGTTTACGCTGCCGGACGCGTCGTGACCGAGTTGCCGACTCTCCTGAATCGCACTCTCGACGCGCGGACTCCTATGTCGCTCGTATTCGGGACCATTCACGGAGGTAAGGCCGACAACGTCATTCCAACCACCGTCACGATGACGGGTACCGTCCGCATCCTCGATCGGACCACGTGGGACTTGATGCCCGATCGAGTCCACTCCCTGGTACGAGATATCGTTGCTCCCGTCGGAGCGACGGCCGATGTGCACTACCAGCGGGGCATTCCGCCGGTCGTAAACGATGCCGGCGTGCTCTCGGAAGTCGAGTTCGCCATCCATGAGGTGCTCGGAACCCAGGCGGTCGCCGAGACCCATGCCAGCCTCGGTGCCGAGGATTTCGCCCGCTTCCTTGATCTGGTTCCCGGTGCTCTCATGCGCCTCGGCTCTGGCCTTCCAGACAGGAAGGTGGACCTGCACTCGGCATCATTCGATATCGATGAAGACGTGATCGAGCACGGGATCCTGGTCGGAGCGGCAAGCATGCTGCGCCTGATGCAATGTAAGTGGTAATCGAGCGCGATTCGCAGTTCGCGAATCGCGAACTGCGTCTTCTCAGCCCCCCAGCGTGAAGCCCTCATTCGCCAGCGCGCCGCGCAATGCTTCTGCCTCGCCGGGGCGCACCGAGAGAGTCAACACACCTCCACCACCCTGAGGGCCGTGCCGGAGTTGGAGGTCACGAACGTCGACCGAGCTGATGGCGAGGGCACGGCCGACCGCGGCGAGCTCGCCCGGCTGATCCTCGAGAATCACTCGAACTGCCATAACCGGCGGGGCCAGCGTCCTTCGCAGATCCCTCGCTCTGCTGAGAAACCCTTTCACACTGGCGTTCGACTCGACATCGTCGGCGATGACTCCGAGCCGCTCAGCGAAGCTGCGAAGTTCCGACACAACGGCAGCACGGTTCTCCCCAAGCAGTTCGGTCCACAACTCCGGGTCGGAAAGGGCGACTCGCGTCAGGTCGCGAAAACTGCCGGATGCCAGAGGGAGTGCCTCATCGTGACGCTCCGCCTCGCCCAGAAGAGTTGCCGCCAGCACCTGCGGCAGGTGGCTGACGATCGCGACGGCCAGGTCGTGCTCGGCGGCCGACATACGCACCGGATTTGCACCCAGGGATATCACGATCTCTGCCACCTTCTCGATATCTGAAGAGTCGGCTCCATCCTCGACGATCACCCAACTGGCCCCACGGAACAGAGAGCCGGAAGCTGCCCCCGGACCCGATTGTTCGCGCCCCGCCATGGGATGGGTGCCGACGAAATGGTCGAGATGGGCTCCCGCCCGACAGACTGGTTCCTTGACGCCGGCGACATCGATAACCAGAGCGTCGCTGTCCAGGTCGCCGAGCGTTGCGATGACTGCTCTCGGAGGCCCGGCGAGCACAATGAGATGCGCACCCTCGATCGCGGTAGTCAACGAAGGAAAAGCAGCATCGAGCGCGCCTGCTTCGAGGGCGATAGCCAACGCCGACTCATCTGGATCCCACCCCGATACCTGCCACCCGGCCGACCGGAGGGCGAATCCGGTGGAAGCACCGATCAAGCCGGTACCGACCACGGCAGCCTGACGAGTGGTCACCCTTGGGGACCGACGGCAATAACGAGTCGCCGAATCGATTCCATCAACTCGGCGAACTCCTCCGGCAGCAGCGCCTGTGCGCCGTCCACCTTGGCGAGTTCGGGGTCTGGATGGACATCGACCATGAACCCATCGGCACCTGCGGCCACCGCAGTCCTGGCAAGCGGGGCAACTAGGTGGCGATGACCGGCCGCATGGGACGGATCAACGATGACCGGCAAATGCGAAAGGGTTTTCAGAATCGGAACCGCCGTGATATCCAACGTATTGCGCGCCGCGGTCTCGAAAGTACGGATGCCACGTTCGCACATGAGGATCTCATGGTTGCCCTCTTTGTAGATGTACTCCGCGGCGTTCAGCCACTCTTCGATGGTGGCGGTGAGGCCCCTCTTCAACATGACGGGCTTGCTCTGACGCCCTACCTCCGTCAGCAATGTGAAGTTGGCCATGTTGCGCGTTCCAACCCGGAGGATGTCCGCATACGAGGCCACGAGTTCTATATCGCGCGGATCGAGGATCTCAGCGATGAACGGCATGTCAAACTCTTCGCGCGCCTCGGCAAGCATCTGGAGGCCGGCCTCGCCGAGTCCCTGAAATGAATAGGGCGAAGTACGGGGTTTGAAAGCATCTCCGCGCAGGACCGTTGCGCCTGCCTTCTTCACAGCCTCCGCCGCCCGAAACAGTATGTCGCGGTCCTCGACGGCGCATGGGCCGGCGATAGGAGTGAAGCTGCCGCCGCCGATCGCGACGCCGCGCACCTCGATCACGGTGTCTTCTTCCTGGAAGTCGCGGCTAACGAACTTGAACGGCTTCAGAACCGGGACCGCTCGCTCGACGCCGGGCATGGCTTCCCAGGGCAACTGCTGGATTCGGGCACGATCGCCGAGCGCTCCGATGACTGTTCTGAATCGACCCTCCGAAATATGGGCTTCCGAATCGATGGCCTCGAGCCGCTCGACAACGTGTGCCACTTCTTCCTTGGTGGCGTCCTTCTTCATAACAATGATCATTGAGCTCATTCTCCAAGCACTCCGCCGGACGGGGATTCACTGAAGCCGCTGTCGGCCAATGCGAGCAATCGAATGGTTGCCCCCGCCGGAATGGTGGTCCGCAGCCCATCCGCTACCTCGTCGGCCAAAGACTGCGCCCAGGTGCTGAAGAGAACAGCACCGGATTCGTCGCCTCCGAACAACACCACCCGGCACTGCGGATCTTCGATGAAGTCGTCGGCGAGCTCCCGCAGCCAGTCGGCCGGCAGGTCGGCGGGTGATTCAACTAGAAGAGCTCGCATCAGAGGCATGGTAACTACCGAACGGGGACACCGTTCCAGGTCGTACACTTGCCTGATGAGGCGAATCATGGTGACCGGAGCGGCGACGTGGACGGGGGGCCGCCTCATTCAGCGGCTCGAGGCCCACCCCGATGTCGAAGTCATCGCCGTGGACGAGTTGTCGCCGACCGTGGAGTTCGATTCGCCGATGCACGAGCTGGAGATCGACGAACTCGATTTTGCTCACTTTTTTCTCGATGTCCAACCGCACGTCCTGGTCCACCTGCAAGCGATCGACAGGGCCGCAATCCTCGGGCGGGAGAAGTCTCATAGCAGAGTGGTCATGGGAGCACGCGGGCTTTTCGGAGCGTTGGAGCGGTGCACCGAGATTGAGAAGGTCGTGATGAAGTCGGACTCCGTGTTCTACGGCTCGGGGCCGCGCCAACCATCGATACTGAACGAGGACACCACCCCGAAGCGCACCACCAGCGCATATTCGCTCAGCATTCGTGACGTCGAGCGCCTGCTGGGCGAAGTCGCGCTCGACATACCACATGTCACTTTCACGACTCTGCGTTTCGCGCCGATCATCGGCACCGAGATCGGCAACATACTCAGCCGTTACATACAGCTCCCGGTAGTGCCGACCCTGCTGGGATATGACCCACGAATACAGGTAATCCATGAGCAAGACGTCGTCTCGGCTCTGCTCCACGCTGTTGCGCGGCCGGTCCCCGGGACGTTCAACATCGCAGCCGACGGTCAGCTGTACCTGAGTCGTGTGTTGAGACTAGGAAGACGCCTCCCCCAGCCACTACTTCCCAGGCAGCATCGGGCCGCTCTCCGGGCGCTCGGAATGTTCGGGAATCGATTCCCGGGGAGTCTCGAACAGTACCTCCGGTACGGTCGGTTCATGGACACAACGCGCATGAAAGAGTCCTTCGGGTGGAAGCCGCAGCTCACCGCCCGTCAGGCGGTGCTGACTGCGTACGGCCGGGTCACCGCCCCCGGGATCGCCGGATGACCGATTCTGTGTCACTGCTCCTCGATCGTCTCACCAGGGACGAACTTCGCGCTTTCGCCAGAGCGGCAGAAATCGCCGGGCGCTCGAAGATGACCAAGAGCGAACTGATCGAAGCTCTTCGAGTCGAACTCCAATCACATGCAGAGCCGCGGAAGGCGGAGCGCTCGTCGGTATCGCCGGAGGAACTCTCCGAGGCACGCCGGCGACGAATCAGCGCCGGTCGACGATTCGAATACATGGTCGACACCCGCAAATCGTGCACCTTGCGGACGATTGAGGGATTCGCTTGCGGACTTCCGGTCATCGCCGGCAAAGAGCGTTGTGCACTCCACGGCGGTACCAACATCTCCGACCTGGCAGTCCCGGCCGCCGGCCATCTTGGACTCGACACCTGGCCCGGCCTCATCCGGCACCTCTTGCTGGCTTCGTACGACATCGACGCACTGGGGCTCGACCCAGTCGTCTCAGAGATGATCTGGCACGTCGCCAACTTCCTCTACTTCGAGTACTTCCGTGTGGATGTGGAAGGGATTGAGAACGTACCGACAAAGGGAGCAGGCGTTCTGGTGTGCAATCACGCCGGCGCCTTCATCCCGTACGACGGGATGATGCTCCAGCTCGCGGTTCTCAACGAGGCCGAGCTGCCGCGGAGAGTGCGGGTCGTCGGCACCGAGATACTCAACCTCGTTCCTTTTCTGTCTCACCTATATCGCAAGGCGGGAGCTGCGTTCGCCAGCAGGGAAGACGCACGCTGGGTCCTGAACAACGGCTTCTTACTGGGCGCATTTCCAGAGGGGGTCCCGGCGTTCCAGAAACCGCATGCGGAGGCTTACCAACTGCGGCGGTTCGGCCGCGGTGGATTCGCCGAGCTCGCTATCGAGGCCGGAGCTCCAATCGTTCCGGTCGCGATTGTCGGCTCTGAGGACGTCCATCCGGCGCTGTTCAGCTCACGACGCCTGGCCCAATTGTTCAAGCAGTTCTTTCCGCAGCAGCGAGTCGAAGAGCTCGGTGTGTTCCTCAATCCGATCCCGCTCCCCGTGAAGTGGAAGATCAGATTCCTTCCTCCGATAAAACCCCCGGAGCCGGGGCCGGGTACCGATCGATTGGCCGTTCTGGAGCTGGCCGAATACACCAGAGAGGCAGTACAGAAGGCTCTCGACGAGATGCTCGGCGAACGCGGGTCACTCTTCTGAGCCTGCAGAAGGGTTCCTTCTGCCGCTTGCAAAAGTTAGCAGACTGCGATATATTGCTAATTGTGAGTGAGAATCAGGAAGAAGGATCGAGCCGAGGAGAACTCGGCGATTTCATCCGTCAGCAGCGCCAGCGCTCCAAGATGTCACTGCGACGATTGGCAGATCGGGCCGGGATCTCGAATCCCTACCTGAGCCAGATCGAGCGGGGACTCCGGAAGCCATCGGCCGAAATCCTGAAGTCGCTCGCCCGAGCGTTGTCGATTCAAGCGGAATCGATGTACGTGAGGGCCGGATTGCTCGACGACGGGTTTTCGCCACCGACGGTCGTCGAGGCCGTCGAAGCGGACCCAGTGTTGAGCACCCGCCAAAAACAGGTATTGCTCGAGCTCTACCGGACTCTGATCGAGTCGGACGGGATCGAGCTGGAACGACAGGAGAAGAAATGATCGAGACCAAGAAGGCGTTCTACGCCGCCGTCGGTGCACCGATGGTCACCATGAAGCGGGCAGGCGATGCCCTCAAGGACCTTTCCGACAAGTTGACCGACCGGGTCGGCGACATGGGCGACAAGTTCACGGGAGACGCTCGCAAAGAGTTCGAGCTGTGGGCCGAGGAAGGCGAGAAGCTCGTCAACAAGATCTCGGAGCAAAAGGTCGTCGAGGACCTGAGCGCCCGGGTAGACCTGGACGAAATCCAGGAGCGCGTTGGCAAGCTGCGCGACCAACTCGAGGACATCCTCTCATCGTGGCGCGAGTCCTTCTCGCCCGGCGAAGTGGTCGAGAAGCCCGTGGTAGAGGTTGCCGCAAAGAAGCCCGCCGCCAAGACGACCGCGGCCAAGCCGGCAGCCAAGAAACCGGCAGCCAAGAAGCCCGCTGCCAAGACGGCACCGGCCAAGAAACCCGCCGCCAAGAAACCGGCAACGAAGGCGGCCACAACGGCAGCTAAGAAACCCGCCGCCAAGACCGCGGCCAAGCCGGCAGCCAAGACGACCCCCGCCAAGTAGCTTCGCCTACGATCGAACGTTGTTGAGGGCCCTCCGGGGCCCTCAACACGCGAGTTACGAATCGCGAACGGCCGGAATCTAAGCCCAGGGCCACGGCCCGGGTTAATACCTCACCGACGGCTCGAGGGCCTGGGCCGAATCGATCCAGCGTGACACCATCGATTCCGTCGGCAGACGGCGAACGAGCTTCTTGCTCTCGTTGATCTCAACCATCTTCTTCGTCAGAGAAGCGGCATTTCGTCTGCGGAGTTCTTTGATCGTGTCCACACCGGCGGATTCGAGAAGGTCGGAGTATTCGCCACCGATCCCCTTGCATCGCATAAGGTCGGCGCGGTTCACCCACTGAAGGATCTGCTTCTCGGCGAACCCGGTATCGGCGGCCAGCAGTTTGCGACCTCTTCGGTCGCCGGCTCGCTTCAGCAACGCTTCGGTCGTACGGATACCGTTCTTCCTCAGCTTCGTTGCCGTCCGCTGCCCGATGCCCTCGACGGCGTCAATTGAAGGCACTGCCGCTCCTTTCCCGCTTCCTACCGGTGTATGTCTAGTTGGCCAGCCTACAGAAATCCGCCGGCCGGGTGCCGGGTCAGCCTCTTGGCTGCAAATCCTCGACGTCCTGCTGTGTGTCCACATCTCTGGGTGGAAGGTGCTCGAACCAGATCTCCTTCACCCACTCAGGATGCGCCTGAAGGAGGCGTTGGGCCCCCGTGTCTCCTTCGAGACTGATGAGGCGGGCCCACAGCGACCGGTCAACGATGATGGGATTGGACCAGGTGTAGCGATACTTCGGTACGAGGGCGGGCCGCTTCTCCCGTCGCGCCGCGTCGATCAACTCCGCGACGACTTCGCTGCGGATCTCAGGTTGGTCTCCCATGGCGATGAGGACCTTGTCCGCACGGGACTCCCGGGTGAGCGAATCGAGGCCGACCCTGATGGAAGAGGCAATGCCTTCCTCGTATTCGTCATTGAGTACGACCGTTGCACCGCCGAAATCCACACCGTCGAGCACCGCTTCAGCATCGTGGCCGATCACCACCCAGATTTCATCGATTCCGAACGCCCGGGTTCGCTCGATCACATGTCCGAGCAATGTCTTCTCTCCCCACGGCAGAAGCTGTTTGGGAGATCCCAGGCGAGTTGAGGAGCCTGCGGCGAGGATGAGCGCGGCAATCGACATCGGAAACTTTCGGTGCGGTGACGGGTCCACTATACGGTTCGGCGGCACCGCCGGAATCAGCCGGCGACCGTGCTCTCCGATCCGCCGTCCTCGCTTGCCCGGCGCGCCGCAACGATCTCGGCGAGTATCTCGACCGCCGTCTCACCTGCGCCCTCGGCTCCGAGATCGAGGCCGATCGGCCCGTGGATTCGCGAAAGTGTTTCCGGCGGCACACCTGCTTCGGCGAGACGTTGGAGACGTTTCCCATGAGTCCTTCGACTCCCCATCGCTCCCAGGTAGCGAACATTCCTCAAAAGGGCGGCCTTGACTACGGGGTCTTCATAGCGGTGATCGTGTGAAAGCACGACGACAAACGTACGTGCGTCGAAATCCAGCTGCTCGACCGCGTCCTCAGGCCAGGCTGTGATGATCTCGGTGGCATCCGGGAACCGGTCAGGCGTGGTGAAGGCCGCCCGCGGATCACACACGATCACTGTGAATCCGACTCGAGATGCGAGGGCGCAAAGAGCTTGACCGATTTCGACCGCGCCGAAGATAACCAGTCGGGGCGGCGGAGCTACCGCCTCGAGGAACAGCTCGGATTCACCTACACGGACGATCGCAGAGCGTTCCGTCTCGAGAGCGTTTCGCACGGACGGCTCAGTTTCAGCTAGGAGGGACTCTGGAAGATCCGAGACAACCAGTTCGAGCTTGGAATCGAAGACACCTCTGCTGCCGGTGGCGGGGCCGGCCACCACCGTTGCGATAACGACGAGACTCTGTGGATCGAAATGACGCCACATCTCATCAGTCCAGTTTTCGATGAACACATCGATCGCACCACCACAGGAAAGCCCGACCTCGAAGGCCACATCATCCGAAATGCCGTAATCGACGAGCACCGGCCGTTGATCTTCGAGCACTTGCTGAGCGTGCATGAATACATCGTTCTCGACGCAGCCCCCGGACACCGACCCTTCCATGTCGCCGGCCGACGAAACGAGGAACCGACTCCCCAGCGGTCTGGGGGCGGGGCCGCTGACGCGAACCAACGTGGCAACTGCGACTGTTTTCCCCTCGGATATCCAGCGATTGGCTACCTGGATGCTGGGCGCTAGCTCCACGGTGTCATCCTTCGAGGAGGTGTTCGGGCACGTGATTCCACTCGAAGTGGCCACCATCGGAGTACGTCCAGCCGCCGCCCCAAGCGAAGCCCCACTTCTGGAAGACGGCGGCGATGTCGGGATCCATTCCGATGCGGCCACCGTAGGGATTGTCGCCCGGGTTTATGTCGATGGCAATCCCCCACGTGTGGCGCGAGACCGCCCCACCTTTGTCACCACCGCGGATCAACCGTGCGTTGAAACAGCCGCCGCGGATCTGGAAATCACGCCGGTCGATGTGCTCCCACAGTCCAAGGTTGATCACCTCACCGATCGCGGATCGGAGGTAAGGGACGACGGCGCGGTGGCACTTGAAAGGGCCTAGGAGGGGCAGGGTGACGTCAACGATGTTCTCGTCCTTCCACGCCTGTTCTATGACCACCGCGTCGCCGACACCGGTCGGGCGGTAGGAAAACTCTCCGAAGCGTTGCTTGACCAGCACCGTCGGCAAGACGCTGTCGGGATCCCAGGGATCGTCGGGGCTACCTATCCGCAGCCTGACTTTGGGCAGGCGGGTCCAGAGATCAATCACGATTTCATCCTGGGCGCGGAATCCCCAGACGACCATCGATGACTTACGCACGAAACCGAATGAGGCGGCGGTGGTTTCGGAGAAGGCGAGTTCGGTCCACCACACGTCGGTGTCGGGAGCGATGGCGCCGACGGGGAGACGCTGCACGGAACCGTCCCAGCCGATGAACTCGACTTCGTCGCCCACCTGCGCGCCTCGCAGGTCGGCCGATGTCGCACCGAACACAACGCTGCCGGCCGCCAGGGCCTCCGCCACCTCGGCACCGATCAACGGCGAGGCGCGACCGGGGTCAACCGCCAGCGATGACATGGGAATGAAGTGGCCGGGGTTCGCCTCCTGAACCGCCTCTCCTTCGCGATAGACACCCGTCATCTGGATGGTCCCACGGTGGATGGCAAGGGACCGGGCACCATGCTCGGCCGCCACGCCCAGCACCGCCAGTTCCGACTCGGTCGAGAGTCCACCGGGTTCGTACACGCTGATGACGGAAGAACCGGGGGTTCGGACGGCCGCGCCGGCGGGATTCGGCAAAACCCCCGCGATGGTGGCGAAAGCCGTAACGACAATCAACGAGACGCGCAGAACTAATCGCCCCGAATGGGCGACGTCATCCGTCCCGCTTGCGTTCCGGCCGCGCATCTAGGTCAGCGTACCCAGCGTTGGGAGTTTTCTCAGCAATACTGTCGTTCTCCACGCGCAACAGCATTGCTGAGAAAGCGTTAGTAGTTTTCTTGGCAATACTGTCGTTCCCCACGCGCAACAGCATTGCTGAGAAAACTCAACGGAGTTGGAAACGCGCCACCGTTTCTATGTGGAACGTTTGCGGGAACATGTCAACCGGTACCGCGTAGTCGAGGTCGTATCCGGCTTCACGGAGCAACCGAGCGTCACGGGCGAGGCTCGCCGGATCGCACGCAACGTAGGCGATCACGCGTGGCCCGGGTCGGGTGAGGGCCGTGACCCCGGCTGCGCCCAGGCCGGTCCTCGGTGGGTCGCAGACCACGGCCGTCCAATCTTCGCCGCGGATTCCGCCTTCAACAGATGCGGCGATTACGTCGACCTCCACTCCGACACGCTTGCTGTTGTAGGCGAGATCGGCGACGGCCATGCCGGCAGACTCGATCGCCAGAACTCGCCCGGCATTCCTCCCAGCGGTCAGCGCGAACAAGCCGCCGCCCGCGTACGCGTCGAGGAGGGTGTCCGCATCCGTCAGCTGAAGCGCCTCCCCTACGAGCTCGACCAGCGTTTCGGCTCCTTCCGTGTTGTTCTGGAAGAAGGCCGAAGCAGTGATGCGGAAGGTCGTCCCACCGATCCTCTCCGTGAGAGACGGGGTGCCGTGGATGGGCTCCGCCCGCCCGCGCCGAACGCGACACACCGGAAACGACCAACCACCGGCCGATCCGGGTACACCACCCGATACGATCGCCAGCCGGTCGCCGGTGTTGGAGCCTGCCCGAAGTGTTATCCGATGCAAGGGCGTGAGGTCGCCGACCTCATCGAGCATCGAACTCAGTGCGTCCGACAAAATCGGGCACTCATCCAGCACCTCGCGGTCCTTGGACCGGCGCCGGTACAGGGCGGGACGGCCCCGCTCGACCCGGAAGTCCATGCGGTTGCGGTAGCCGAAATCCGGGCCGGGCGTCAGGGTCGGGCGAACATCGGCATCGACGATCTTGCCCAGGTGCTGCAGCTGACCGGCGACAACGTCGTGTTTCCAGTTCGCCTGCGTCGGCCTCGAGGCGAACTGCCACTGGCATCCGCCGCAGCGGCCGAAGTGTCCGCATAGGGGCTCGATCCGATCGTCGGAGGCCTCGACAACGGACACGAGCGTCGCCCGCGCCCACGATCCGCGGTCCTCGAGGATCTCAACCTCGACGGTCTCTCCGGGAAGGGCACCGTCGACGAAGACGGCCTTTCCGTCTGCGCGACCGACGGCCTCTCCGCCGTGGGCCATCTCATGGGTACGAACCGCGGTCAGGGCAATACCTCGTCCAGGATCTCAACCAACGAACCCTGCATCCACGACAGATAATCGAAGAGGGCTTGGTCCGACTCGGTGCCGGCTCCGCCCGCCAAATCGGCCCGGGCGGCTTGCACCAGTCGTGCTTCAGCCAGGACCCGCAGCCAGGCTTCCGCTTCCGCGGTAGAGAGCACTACGCCCTCCACACCGGACTCGACAGTCAGTGCGAAGGCCGACCGGTCGGCGGCGCGACCATGTTCGAGTTCACCGGCGAGCAAACGCCGGAACTCATCGTCGGCGTCTTCGTCGAAGGGGTAGGCGCGCATAGCCAGCCGTTCAGCCGCCGGATCCGAATCGAACTTCCCCACCGAATCGAGCAACGACGGGACGAGCGACAGCAGGTCAACCTCCCACGGCGCAAGCGTCAGCCGGACGCCGCCGGCACAGGGAGCGAAGGGCTCGCTCACGCCAGCTCCAGCGTCGCGTCGAGGCCGTGGGTCCGTAGTCGGAAACAAGTCAACTCGACGTGCTCACGCGCCCCGCAGGCCACCGTTGCCGAACCTGTGCGATGGATATCGAGCATCAAGGAGGTGGCGTCTTCCCTTGGCATGCCGAGGAGCCGCCGGAAAACGTAGGCAACGTGCGCGGCGAGGTTCACCTCATCGTTCCAAACGACTACGTTCCACATTTCCATTCCCCTGACGCTAGTGGCCTGCCGGCGATGCCGGCAGGTTTGAGTTCCGACGGAACTCACCACCACTGTGATCCTGTCACTCGCGACCCGCGACTCTGGCCTCGTTGATCCAGTCTTCGAAGTCGATCCGGGCGACGCGCCATTCCCTACCGAACTTGACGGCGGGAAGTTCCCCGGCGCGCAGTACACCGGTCACGACGAAGCTCGATACATCCATGTACTCGCTGATATCGGCGACCGACAGCCACTCTTTGGGGATGTCCACTTCGATGCGCTTCATTTGATGACAGCGTATGCCGGACCGGGGAGTACGGCAAGCGCACCTGATCGCGAAAACATCCCATCCCTCACTATCCCCTTCTCTTACTAACTCTTGTAAACTATCGCTATGTTTCAACAGAGTATGCCGTATGGATCCACTCAGACACCCTGACCTCGTCGACGTCTCCCGCCGCCTGCGTCGCCAATGGGAACAAGTTGTAGAGGCCGAACAAGCAGCGGCTCGCGCGATCTGGTGGCGCCGCCGATCACTGCGGGACCGACTCATCGATGCAGAGGATCGGAACGAATGCGCCACGCTCTGGTGCAGAGACGGGCGGGCAGCAGTCGGCGTCGTCCAAGCAGTCGGCTCCGACCACGTGGTCATCCGGGTCGGCGATCGGCAGAGATTCGTCCTACTACATCAGATCGTCGCGGCCGGATTCGAGGGAGTCGAGTGAACCGGCCCCGCATCGCAACCGTGCTGTCTGCAAGAGAATGGGAACCGCGACTAGTCGACACTGCCCGCCGCGACCCTACCGTTCGCATCGTGCGGCGCGCCTATGAGCCGGCGGACCTCGAAAGAGCCGCCCCTCTCGATACCGTCATCGTCGGCTCGGAGACTTCGTGGATCACTTCGAATCGCATCCGGTCGATCCGGCGCAGCGGGACCCGGGTAGTCGGGGTGTATCCAATAGGCGATGTTCCGGGACGCGAGCTCTTGTGCCGGGGAGGCGCCGACGTCGCGCTGCCCGATACGACACCACCCGAGGAGCTCCTGACGGCTGCCGCTCTGGTCGCGACGGAAGCCCTCGACTCCGATCATGGCGGACGTCTCATATCGGTGACCGGGCCGAGAGGAGCTCCCGGGCGAACCGAGATCGCCGTGTCGCTTGCGCGGGGCATCGCGCAACGTAACAGGACCGCCATTCTCGACCTCGACCTCGAGGCACCGGGCGTTGCCTTTCGTCTCGGTCTTCAGCCCGGACCGAGCCTTGTCGACATCGCCGACGCGCTCCGCTCGCTCGATCGGCTGATCGCAACCAGGGCCGACTGCCCCGGGGACCTGACCGTGATCGGCGGGCCCTCCCCACTGCCTGCTGAGTCCGCGAAGCGATTCGGCCTGGCGGATCTCCTCGAATCGATGCTGGCCGCCTTTGAGATCACGATCGCCGATGCTGGTCCATGGCAACCATCCAATGCGCTCCTCGCCACCAGCGATGAAGTGGTGCTCGTTTGCGACGCGCAACCGATGAATCTCATCAGAGCAGCCCGACTGGTCCACAACTGGGAGGGGCCGGTTCCCCGCGTAGTCATCAATCGCGTGGAGCCCGGGCACGAGGAAGCGACAGTCCGGCTCGCACGCCGCGCGCTGGGCCTCGAGCCACACATCACGATTCCGGAGGTGGACAATCGCCGGGATCCGAGCTCACCGTTTCCGGATGGGCTCCTTGCTCCCCTTGTAATCAGCCTCCTCTCAGAACGCGGCTGACAGACCGGCCGTGCCTCGGGACGGGTCCCGAGCGGGAGGGGACTTAGGCCCATTGTGCGCTGCGTCGAGGTCTGTACGGTATTGTGACGGAGAGGAACAACAGAACATTGGGGGCCGCATGGCGAAGATGAGTCGGCGCACATTCTTGAGTCGCGTTACCACCACTATGGTCGGCGGGATCGGCGCGCTGATGGGCATCCCTACAGTCGCTTATCTCGTTTCACCCGCCAAGGCCAGGGGAGGGCTCGGGGTCGATGCCATACCCCTCGGACCGGCCGCCAAGGTACCGGTCGGGGAACCGACGCTGTTCAAAGCCGCCATCGAAAGAAAGACGGGCTGGGTCACGCAGACTGAGGAACTGGCGTTCTATATCTTTACCGAGGACGGCCGGAACTTCACCGCTATGTCGAACGTCTGCACGCACCTCGGATGCAGGGTTCGGTGGGTCGACGGCGACGAACAGTTCTTCTGCCCTTGCCACGCGGCCGTGTTCAACAAGAACGGAACGGTGGCATCCGGCCCTCCCCCAAGAGCACTTGATCAATACGAGATATCGGTCGAGGACGAACAGCTCTTCATCGTTGGAAAGGTCGAGGCATGATGGAGAAGATCGGCCTCTGGTTCGAAGAGCGGATGGGTTGGAGACCGATCTGGACGGCTCTGGCGCTTCGCAACATCCCCAAGGTCAACTGGTTCTACACGCTGGGCAGCGCAACGCTGCTGGTCATGATCAACCAGATTCTCACCGGGATCCTGCTGACCATCTACTACGTGCCGAGCCCTCAAGACGCGTACAGCAGCGTTTCCTTCATCACCAACGAGATCACGGCCGGGTGGCTGATCCGCGGCCTCCACCACTGGGGAGCCAGCGCCATGGTGGTGCTGGCGGGACTTCATATGATCAGAGTGGTTGTTCACGGGGCCTACAAGTTCCCACGCGAGGTGACCTGGTTCACGGGCCTGGGACTCCTGGCCGTAACGATGGCATTCGGGTTCACCGGTTACCTGTTGCCGTGGGATCAGAAGGCCTACTGGGCCACGACCGTAGGAACTCGGATGCTGGAAGTTGTCCCGGTCATCGGCCCATGGCTGCTCCGTTTTGCCCGCGGCGGTGAAGAGCTCTCCGCGGTCACCTTGACCCGGTTCTACGGGATGCATATATGGGTTCTCCCGGCCGCTTTGCTGCTGTTGGTCGGAATCCACATGTTTCTCGTCGTTCGGATCGGAATCAGCGCACCCCCGAAGGCTGCCGAATCGGAGAGCGAAGAGCCCGACGTGGAGGTCGAGGCATGAAGCCGGAGGAGCGCTCCGAGTACCTCGAGAAGTACGCAGAGGACAAGAAGAAGGGGATTCCATTCTTCCCGGACGCCGTGTTCAAGGATGTCCTGGTCGGGTTCCTGGTTCTGGTCGTGCTCATCGCGCTTGCCTACTTCGGAGGCGCGCCGCTCGAAGAGCGGGCCAACCCGTCCGACAGCGACTACACCCCGCGCCCGGAGTGGTACTTCCTATGGCTGTTCCAATTGCTCAAGTACTTCCCTGGCAACCTCGAGTTCGTCGGAGTCATCCTCTTGCCGGCTCTCGGTTTCGCAGTCCTCTTTGCCATGCCGTACCTCGACAAGACCAAGCTCCGCCATTTCAGTAACCGCACCTGGGTGATGGGGTCGTTGGGTGTCGCTGTGGTAGGAATGGGATTTCTCACCGTTCAGTCGATGATCGACATCCCCTTGCCTGCGGATGTCACGGGCGAGATCAACGCGGCAGCACTCTTCACCGATAACTGCTCCGTATGCCACGGGGCCTCCATAACCATCAGCAGCGGAACGAACCTCCACGAAACGATCGCGGGTGGCCATGAAGGCATGCCTGCGTTCGCTGCGACGCTTTCCACCGATGAGATAGACGCCCTGGCCGGGTTCGTCGTGTCACCGCAGGGCGGAGCCATCTTCACCGCCAACTGCGCTCAGTGTCACGACTCGGGAGATCTGGCAGCAGTCAGCCCGTTCGAACTTCAGGCTGCCCTCAGCCAGGGGACCGGATATGCCGCCCACGCCGGCCTGGACATACCCGAGTGGGACGATGTCGTATTCGGACAGGATCGCACTGCACTGCTCAACTTCTTGCTGGCACCGGATGGCCAACGTCTCTATACGCTCTACTGCTCCGAGTGCCACGGCCGGTCCATCGATTGGGAAGGCGACCGCGATCAACTCGAAGTCCTGATCCGCGAAGGCGGCAATCACCTGGAGATGACCCAGTGGCGCGACGTCCTCCCGGAGAGTGAAATCATCCTTCTGGCGCAATATGTCGTGGAACCATCGACTTCACCCGACGGAGAACCCTTGTTCGCCCAGCACTGCTCGGACTGCCACGGCGTACGCGTACCGACGGCGCCCGATGTCGAAACCGCCATCGCCATAATCGCCGACGGTGCCGAACACCGGTCTATGCCGCTCTGGGGAGACGTCCTGACGGAGGAGCAGCTCACCGCGCTCGTCACCTACACACTCGACGCCAGCCGTGGTACTCCCGTGATCATCGGGCAGGAGCTGTTCGGACGGCTTTGTTCGTCATGTCACGGTGACTTCGGAGAGGGCGGCCCTAACCCGTCGGACGCCTCCGACATCATTGCGCCGATCAGCACGGCTCTCTACCTGGAGACTCGCGACGACGCTACGTTGCGGGCGATCATCTCGAAGGGCCAGCCCGATCAGGGCATGGCGCCCTTCCTCGATTCAGAGGGCGGACCATTGACGGAGGATGAAGTAGCCGCCGTCGTGGCCTTCCTACGTTCATGGGAAGACGATCCACCCGTCGACTTCCCACCGGACCTGAGTCGTGGACCGGTCGCCGGCGGAAGCGCCCAGGTATTCAGCGCCTTCTGCGCACAGTGCCATGGTGACGACGGCGCCGGTGGCCCCGGCCTGGTCGGACCGTCTCTGACCTCGGATGAATTCCAGGATTCGCATACCGACGAATCGCTCCACGACGCGATCGCCCAGGGGCACGCAGCCACCTCGATGATCGCCTGGGGAGAGGTCCTCACGTCCAGCCAGATCGAAGGTCTGGTCCAACATATCCGTTCGCTCGGCGGCCGCGGCGCCGCCCAGACCATCGTCTACTCCCGCGACATCGCGCCGATCTTCCAGGCGTCGTGCAGCGGGTGCCACGGCTCGTCCGGCGGATGGGATGCGGCGACGATGACCACCGTCATCGAAAGCGGCAATAGCGGTCCTGCTGTTGTCCCGGGCGACCCCGACGGAAGCACTCTGGTCAAGCGCCTGCGCGGCGATGGGAACCTGATGCCTCCTTCTTCGGCGCTTCCCGACAGTCAGATCGAGTTGATCGTGCAATGGATTGCCGGAGGAGCGACCGCCGAGGTTTCTGTCGGAGAAGGACCATCGGCCGACGGCGATTACACCTGGACGGCTGATGTCCGACCGATCCTTCAGGCAAGCTGCAACGCCTGTCATGGATCCTCCGGTGGGTGGGACGCCTCGACGTACGACTCGACGATAAACAGCGGAAACAGCGGACCCGCCGTCATGCCTGGAGATGCGGATAACAGCACGTTCATCAAGCGATTACTCGGAGAAGGTGCCCTGATGCCCCCGCGAGCTCCGCTCTCGGACGACCAGATCGCGACTCTCATCTACTGGGTCAACAGCGGAGCAGCCGAGTAGCGGCTCGGGGGTCCCGATTCGACACAGCGTCGGGTCGGGTTGCTACTCTCCTACGCACCCCGGTCACGCGCCGGGGTGCGTGCAGTAGGGTGTCGACGACGGAGCATTCGGGATGGAGAAACTTCACTTCTTCGATGAGAACATCCCATGTCTGGCGGCTTGTCCGGTAAACACAAACGCCGGCATGTATGTTGCCGCGATCGCGGACGGCCAAGACGAACTGGCCTACCTGACCGCTCGCCTCCCCAACCCGTTCGCCTCGGTTTGTGGCCGGGTATGTGCAGCTCCCTGTGAGGATGCCTGCCGCCGTGGCGAGATCGACAAGCCGATCGCCATTCGCGCTCTCAAGCGGTTTGTCACCGACCAGTTCGGCGTCGAAGCCGGAATGGACACCTACAAGCAGGTCGCAGCACCTCCCGATGTCTCCCGACCGGAGAGCATCGGCATCGTCGGGGGAGGCCCGGCCGGGCTCTCCGCAGCTCACGATCTTCGCCGCCTCGGGTACGCAGTCACGCTGTATGAAGCGACCCCGCAACTCGGCGGGATGATGCTGCTCGGCATTCCCGAATACCGCCTCGACCGGACCCTCCTGGCTGCGGAAATCAAGGCGATCACCGACCTCGGCGTCGACGTCCGCCTGAAGACCAAGCTCGGAGAGAACATCACGCTGGGCGAACTGCGAGATCGCCACGACGCCTTGTTCCTTTCAATAGGCGCGACGCTCGGCCGTGGGTTGGACCTCGAAGGCCATGAGGCGGACGGAGTACTCAAGGCAATCGAGTTCCTGATCAACGCCAACCAGGGATTCGCAACCAGCATCGGCGAGAAGGTCGTGGTAATCGGCGGCGGTGACGTGGCCATGGACGCGGCCCGCACTGCCCTCCGTGCCGCTACCTACGACGAGATCGCAAGAAGAAATGCTGATTACGACGAAGGCCACGAACGGGCGTCGATGACCGAGGCCCTCGATGTCGCCCGAACTGCAGCAAGAACCGGCGCGCAGGACATAACGATCATGTCTCTGGAAGCGAAACACGAGATGCCGGCATCTGAGTTCGAAATCGAAGAGGCCGAGCACGAAGACATCACGTTCGTCAACCGCCGTGGGCCTGCCCGGATTCTCACCGAGAACGGCAAGGTCACCGGCATAGAGACGATCGCCGTGACCCGGGTATTCGATGAGGATGGAAGGTTCTCACCCGAGTTCGACGAATCCGACCGTATGACGCTCGAGGCCGACACGATCATCATGGCAATCGGCCAGGCGATCGACGTCGAGGCGCTCGGCGATGATGGCCCCGAGATAAGCCCCCGGCGTACCATCCAGGTAGGCGAAGACAGCCTCGCTACCTCCCTACCGAAGGTCTGGGCAGGCGGAGATGCCGCCCGCGGCCCGCGCACTCTCATTGAGGCAATCGCCGACGGCCGCCGCGCCGCCCGCGAGATCCACGAGGCATTCGGGGGCAGTTTCACCGAGGCGGATGCGGGAACCATGGTCCAGCTCGAGCAATTCCATCGCCTCGACGACGTCTATGACCGGGTTCCACGGGTGGACGTACCAACCCTCTCCACCGACCGCCGGATCGGCCTGGCGGAAGTTGAAACAGGTTTCACCGTCGAGCAGGCCAGGTGTGAAGCGCAGCGGTGCCTTCGCTGCTTCGCCAACATCCTCCTCGACACCGACATATGCGTGTTGTGCGCGCTGTGCGCCGATGTCTGCCCGCTGGACCTCATTTCGCTGGTCCCTTCCGAGGAGATCCATCCCGATGACCCGGGGGGCACCGCATTGATGTTGAATGAGCAAAGCTGCATCCGTTGTGCACTCTGCATTGAGCGCTGTCCGACGGATGCATTGTCGATGGGTCTCTGGACCGGAGTTGGAGTGCCGACCGTGGGAGCAGCGGTATGACGTTGGGTCAACGAATCAGGGAGAGCACGATCGGCCGTTCGATCTGGCGCGCAACCGATCGCGCCACGGAACGCGACCAGGCGGCGGGCCACTGGGCGAACTTCTTCCTGCATATCTATCCGGTAAAAGTGCGACGCAAGGAAATCACCTTCCGGTACTCCTGGTACCTGGGGGTGGCTTCGGCAGTGCTGTTCGGGTCGCTGATCGTCTCCGGCATCTACTTGATGTTCTTCTACGTGCCGTCCCCAACGCAGGCATATGGCGACATCCTCAATCTCCAAACGCAGGTCGCGTTCGGGCAGTACATCCGCAACGTGCACCGCTGGTCTGCGCACCTCATGGTGCTCGTGGTCGCCGCCCACATGGCCCGTGTCTTCTACCGGGGCGCCTACAAGTCACCTCGCGAATTCAACTGGGGCATTGGTGTTGTGCTCCTGGTTCTGACACTCCTGTTGTCGTTCACCGGCTACCTGCTCCCGTGGGATCAACTTGCCTACTGGGCCGTGACCGTCGGAACCGAAATGGCCAGCTTCGTTCCTCTGATCGGGGATACCGTCAAGGAAATGATGCTGGGCGGACCCGTGGTTGCGTCTTCGACGTTGCTCCGGTTCTACGTTTTACACGTTGCCGTACTGCCCGTTGCCCTCGTCCTACTGATAACCATCCATCTGTGGCGGTGGCGCAAGGACAGCATGCTCGACCCTGCGAAGGAGGGTGTTGATGTCGACGCCTAGACCCGATCAGGAGAACCCGGAGATCATCGGCGGGCAGCGAGTGCTGGGAGTAGTCCCCGGCAAGCCGCCGGGCGGAGACCGCAAGGTTCTCGATGAGCAAGAACCGGTGATGGTTTGGCCGCATCTGCTCGTCCGGCACGGCGTAGCCGCACTGGTGGTCATCGTCGTCGTTCTCTTGCTGGCCATCTTCTTCGATGCTCCGCTTCGGGAAATCGCCAATCCGACCCTGACACCAAATCCGGAGAAGGCTCCTTGGTATTTCGCTGCACTCCAGGAGTTGCTGGCATTGTTCCATCCGCTGGTAGCCGGCGTACTGGTTCCGGGAGCGATCATCCTCGGCCTCGCCGCTCTTCCCTACATGGACCGGAGCCCGAGGATCGAGCCCCGTTTCCGCAAAGTTGCAGTGGCGACCTTCACGATCTTCATGGTTGTGTGGATCATCCTGACGATCATCGGATTCGCCTTCCGCGGCCCCAACTGGGGTTGGGTCTGGCCCTGGCAAGAGTGGTACGGAGAACTATGAGCAACGGAATCGGTCGAAGAGAGTTCCTTTCCAGGGCGTGGAAGTGGGGCGCCGCCCTCATCGGAGTGGCCGGCGGATGGACAACGTGGGATGTCCTGCAACCCCGCATCACCGGCGGTTTCGGCGGGGTGATCAAGACGAAGGCAGCGGAAACGGTTCCGGATGCCGGCGTCGAGTCCATCCGAGCAGCCAGGACGTACCTGACGAAGATCGACGGCGCGGTTGTTGCCCTTTCGGAGAAGTGCCCGCACCTCGGTTGTCGGGTTCCGTGGTGTCCATCCTCCGGCCAGTTCGAATGCCCCTGCCATGGATCGGTGTTCAACAGAGCGGGTGAATACCGGGACGGCCCGACTCCTCGAGGTATGGATCGTTACGAGGTAGAAATCGTCGACGGAATCGTTTTCGTCGATACAGGAGCAACGATCGCCGGACCTGCCCTCGGAGTCGAAACCCTCGACGAACCCGTCCTCGGCCCATCCTGTGAGGAGAGCTCTCATGGGTGAGCGTCCGGTCGATACGCAACTCGAAGAAGCGACCACCAAGTGGATGCAGGCCGGCCTCATCCTCATGGTGGTGCTGGTGCTCGCCTTCCCCGCCTACCGGTTCCTGGAACCGAGCAATCGTGAAGAGGCGCGCGAGTTGCTGACCGAAGAGCTTGCTGTTTCCGGCGGAGAATTGTTTGCCGGCCAGTGCGCAGCCTGCCATGGAGAAGCCGGCCGCAACGGCCCGGTCGGACCGTCGTTGAACTCGAAGCAGTTCCTCGAGGCTGCCGGCGACGAGCAGATCATCAGCCTCGTCTCGGTTGGTATCCCCGGTACACAGATGGGTGCCTACTCAATCGACTTCGGCGGTCCGCTGACGCTCGAGCAGATCACTGCCATCACGACGTATCTGCGGTCACTGGAGAAGGACGCTCCGGACGACCCCAACTGGCGGGCGGTAGTAGAGCCGGCGAGTTAGTCCCGAGTTCTTGTCGGGGGACCCGATCCCTGCCGACTAACCAGAGAGAGGTAGAGAGAGATAGGAGAAGCAATGAGTTTTCTCCATCGGCCGATCGTAAGGATGATCAACTGGAACACCTGTTCACCGGCAGCGTGATCGGTGATCATCTCCGTGAGGTACGGATACTTCTCACGAGGAATCAGCTGAAGCAGCAGAGTCGACGCCTCGACCAAATCATCCTCTTCTCCGACGGGCAAGTTCTGTTCCTGCGTCGAAAACCCATAGATGTAGCTGTCCATTACCGAAAAGGCGTGCGCCGCCATAGTCAACGAGAACCCGGCTTCCCGCAGCGTCCGCAACACCCACTCATGATGCCCAAGTTTCACGGGGCCGTCCGCAACGAGCGAGTCGGCGATCGATCGCACCTTCCATCTGACCGATGCCGCTATTGGTCTCGCCTATGTGGGAGAACGCCACACCAGCGGGAAGACCGTCATCACGGTCTGACTAGTTCTCCAAATCAACCGCCCCTGCCTCGCAGACGGGGCTAACCGGGACCTGCGATCGGCTACGCGTCGGTCGGGACCTCGTAGGGGTGGCCCTCGTCCTCCGGTGCCTGGTACTGCTCATCGTGTTTGACGACCAACTCGTCGCTGCGGAAAACGTCGCCGTCCCATGCACCCTCGACGATTGCTCCGACGCCTTCGCGGAACAGTTCAGGTGGCGCACCAACGTGCACGATGTGTATCTCGTGGGCTCCGTCTGAGACGGTGAACTCGACTCCGTTGTCCGTCTCCATCAGGCTGCCTTCTTCCACCTGGCCTCCGAGGCGGAAGCGCTCGCCGTCCGGGAAGTCGGCTCGCTGTTCGACGGCCTCGTTGGGCGTCAGGTAGTAGACCAGGTTCTCACCCAGGCTGAGGAACACCATCCAGCCGATGATCACAACGATGGCTCCGATGGCGGGAAGCACAAACCAGCGATAGCGCGTCATCTCAGCCCTCCACCCGGCCGCGGACACTGCGCAGTCGCATTATCAGGAATGTTGCGTAACCGATCATGAAGCCGTACACCACGATGTAGGCAAATACGACCCATCCGTTAGACATCTCGCACCTTCTCGAGGTTGGGAGCTGTGATAGCCGCGCCGGCAGGCGTGGCATCGACAGCCGCGGATTGTTCTTCGAGTTCCTCTTCACCTCTGGCAATGGCCGTCTTCAGGCTCATGAAGGTCAAATAGACGACGGTGAAGGCACCGACGTTACTGAGGAGCGCGAGGAGTATCTCTCCGTCGATCGGAGAATCCGGACGAGCCACCGTGATTCCTTGATGGAGAGTACGAACAATGAGAACAGACAAATAGGAGAGGGGGACGAGGAAGAAGGCGACGATCCCCAGCACCGCCGAACGCGTGGCCCGCATGGCGGGATCCGGAATGCTGCGCCGCAGAGCCAGGTAACCCACGTAAACGAAGAACATGAGAGCGGTGGTCATCATGCGGGCATCGCCCCAGTCCCAGAAGGTGCCCCAGACCGGGTACCCCCAGATCATGCCGGTCATCAAAGCCAGCGCGGTGAAGAACACACCTATGGAGACGCTCGACTCGGCGACGCGGTCGAACACGAGGCGACGTTTCGTCAGCCACAGAATCGAAGCGACCAGCGTCACAAGGAACGAGAGATAGGCCAGCCAGGCGGACGGTACGTGTACATACATGATGCGCGTGTACTCGCCCTGCAGTTGATCGAGGGGCGCCTGGCTACCGAAGTAGAGGCCGATGGCGATCACCACCAGCGCACTCAATCCCAATATCCGATGTCTATTCAACGTGAGGCCTCCTCGAGGAAACGGGCGGTCAGCACACCTACCACTGCCAGGCCGAGAACAACGGCAACCAGCAGAAGGATGGGCGTGAGGATACTTGACTCTTGCGACAAAGCTTCATAGGTCTGTGATGCTCCGACCAGCAGAGGTAGGGAAAGCGGTGCGACCAGCAGCGGCGCCAGTGTGTTGCGGGAGCGCAGGCCGGAAGTGATGCCGGAGGCCAGAGTGCCGATGAGGGCTAGACCGATCGCCATCAGCAGCAACACGACGAGCAAGACAGGCCATCCGGAGACGGGGTCCGGGTTGTACAACACGATCGTGAGGGGTGCGAGCACACCCTCGAAGACGAGTAGGAGCAGGAAGCTGGCGCTCACGCGACCGACGAACTGGGCGGCCGGGTCCATTCCAAGTAGCACCATCATCTCGCGGTTGGCGACGGTCTCGGTGGCGGAATGCCGGAACGTAACGAGCATGCCAAACAGGAGCGTCACGACCCAGAACATGCCGGGGCCAACTGAGGCGATCAGCGGCCGGTCGATTCCGATCGCCAGCGGGATGAGCAGAAGCGCGACTGCGCCAAACGGGATCGTGATGTTGAGCACTTCACCAGAGCGCCCTTCGACCCGCATGTCTTTGCGGCCGATTTCATAGGCCTGGCCCCAGAAAGATGGGCCGGTCATCGCGATCCTCCTGGTATGACGGCCCCGCCTACCAACTCATAAGTCGACTGCACCAGCGGAAGCATCCGATCGAGTTCGTGGGAGACGAAAACGGCGGCACCCCCTCGCGAGCGGACGTTCTCAACAACCGCGTCGACGAGTTGGCCCGCCTCTCGATCGAGTCCGGCGTGGGCCTCGTCGAGAAGTAGCAAATCCGGTTTCGTGAGGATCACCCTGGCGAACTCGACACGTCGCTGCATTCCGTGCGATGACTGCTCGGCTCGCCGGTGTTTTGCACCTGCCAGGCCGACCAGGTCGAGCATCTCATCGACACGCTCCTCGCTATGACCCGAAAGGCGGGAGACGAAGACGAGGTTCTCGCGCAATGTCAACTGGGGATACAACGCGGGCTGGTGCCCGATCAGGGCAATCCGCCGCCGGATCGAGAATGCGGTTTCCCTGCCCATTTCTGTGCCGAAGACCGAAACGCGGCCCTCAGTCGGCCGCAGCAGGGTGGCCAGAACACGGAGCAACGTCGACTTGCCCGAGCCGTTGGGGCCGACGATTCCTGTGGCTTCGCCGGCCGGAACCTCGAGTTCGACACTGTTGAGCACGGGAACACGACCGTAACGGACGGCGACATCGTTCAACTGGACAAGGGGCGAACTGGGCATGGCGGACGAGTGTACGCCCGAAGCATCCAGCTCCGAAACGGGCGCGACCAAATGAGTGACGTGGTTCCTCCCAATTATCACTCAGGTAGGGTTCCACGCAGGAGGTTCCGGCAGGCAGGGCCCAAGTGCCCCAGTCAGCGGGGCCTTTCGCCGTAGGTCTATAGCCGAGATACCCTTATCCTCAGGGAAGCTGATGGCAATACGGGGGACCTCGGACTCGGCGAGTTCGATAGTCCCAACGGAGGAAGGCACCAATAGATGAACGCGACCCTTGGGTATCTCTCGGTTCTAGTTGCGCTGGTTGGTGCACTGGGCATCACGGTGCGGGGTTTCATTGCGATGAGAAGCCCCGACAGGGCAACCGCCTCCTATCTCGGACTCCCCGTCATGGCCCTCTTCGGAGGAGCGATCGCGGCAATGTTTTTCCTCGAACTCGGCCTGCTGACCGACGACTTCTCGATCAAGTACATAGCCAACAACTCATCGAGTACCACTCCGACACTCTTCAAGTTCGCGTCCGGGTGGGCGTCGCTGGAAGGATCGATCGTGCTGTGGGGCCTAGTCCTGGCGAGCTTCACATACGCCGTCTACTTCCGCTTCTTCCGCAGCAAGGACGGTGACAGATTGTCGGCGGGCGCCCTGGCAATCATGGGCCTCGTCTCGCTGTATTTCTTCGGTTTGATGGCATCGATCTCGAACCCATTTGCCGTGTGCCTGCAAGCGTGGGCAGGAGGCGTGGGTTGCGCAGAAGGAGCCTGGGGTCCGATAGGTGATGTGATATCGGCTCCGATCGACGGTGTAGGGGCCAACGCCCTGCTGCAGAACCACTGGCTGATGGCCTTGCATCCCCCCACGCTGTACGTCGGCTACGTCGGACTGACCGTTCCTTTCGCGTTCGCCATCTCCGCACTGATGGTCAAGGCGACCGGCGTCGAATGGCTGGCCCGCACACGCAGCTGGACGCTTTTCGCCTGGATGTTCCTAACCGGTGGAATCGTCCTTGGAGGTCTCTGGTCGTACGAGGTACTCGGGTGGGGCGGCTACTGGGCATGGGATCCGGTTGAGAACGCCTCATTCATGCCGTGGCTGGTTGCGACGGCTTTCCTTCATTCGGCGGTCGTGCAAGCGCGCCGCGGCATGCTGCAATCGTGGAACTTCGTGCTTGTCATCACCGCCTTCGCACTCACGATTCTCGGTACGTTCCTAACCCGTTCCGGCGTCATTGTGTCGGTCCACAGTTTCTCGCAATCGGCGATCGGACCGGCACTCCTCGGGTTCCTGCTCGTCGTGCTGCTGGGATCGCTGGGACTGTTCGCGGCCCGCGCCCAGACAATCGCCTCGTCGCCGCGACTCGACGCGTTGAACAGTCGGGAGGGCGTGTTCCTGCTCAACAACCTGCTCCTGACGGTGTTCGCCTTCATGGTGCTAACCGGGACCCTCTATCCGCTCTTCGTCGAAGCATTCTCGGACTCGACCGTTGGCGTGGGTCGTCCGTTCTTCGACCGGATGGCTATTCCTTTGTCGTTCCTTCTGCTGCTGGCAATGGGCATCGGTCCGATCGCGCCCTACCGGGTGGCCAGCGCCGCGGTTGTCTGGGAACGCATCCGCTGGCCGGTCCGTATCGCCCTCGGGGCCACCGCGCTGGCAGTTCTACTCGGCTACCGGAACCCGTTCCTGCTGCTGGGGGTCCTCACGGCCGTTTTCGTCATCGGCGTCATCAGCTGGAATCTGTACGTGACCGCCAGAACTCGCTCTCAGAAGCTGGGCATCGGAGCCGGATCAGCAACCTCCCGCCTCATGCGCGGAGACCCGCACTACTGGGGCGGTCAGATCTCCCATCTGGGAATAGCCATCCTCGCCCTGGGCATCGTTTTCTCATCCAACCTGTCTGAGACCGCCACGATTTCGATCGACAAAGGCGACACGGTCAACTTCGCCGGATTCGAGGTGACATACGAGCAGGAATTCAGCCGTCAAGAACCGGGACGATTCGTCACGGGTGCAGACATCACGGTCACGAAGGACGGTTCCATCGTCGGCGCGTACCAACCACGGCTGAACCAGTACAGCAACAACACATCGTCGATCGCTACACCTTCGGTCGACACGAGATTCTCGGGTGACCTCTACCTGTCGCTCCGCAGCATCGACCCGGCGACTGTTGTACTGGAGATCTTCTGGTTCCCGTTCATCTGGCTGATCTGGGTGGGTGGCTTCCTGGCCGCCGCAGCCGGCGTCTGGGCGTATACGGCCAAGAAACCCGAGCGTTCCACTACGCGGGAGCCCGCCGATGTCTGAGTCGGTTCGTAAGATCATCGCCGCGGTCGTCACCATCGCCCTGGCCGCCATCGTCGTCGTCGGACTGGTCCAGGGTGACAAAAGCGATGAAGACCGTGCCCGCGCCATCGGCAGTCGCGTGAAGTGCCCTGTTTGCCAGGGAGTGGCGATCGCCGATTCACCGTCTGAGACGGCGCGGGCCATGATGGACGTGGTCGAGGAGCGCATCGCAGACGGCTGGTCCGACAATCAGATCATCGACTACTTCTCCGAGCGCTACACCGACAGCATCGTGATCGACCCGCCGTTCTCCGGCAACACGCTCATGGTTTGGCTCCTTCCGATACTGGCAGTAGTTGCCGGTGTATTCATGATCTTCACCCGGCGCAAGGCGCCGGCAACCAAAACCAGCGAGGTGCAGCAGTGAGCAACTTCAATCAGGAGGCATACGACCGCGCAATCGGTCGACGAAACCTGGCGAAGACCGACCTCGAGGAACTCGCCCAGCAAGTCGAAGACGGCGAGATAGGCGACTCCACCGCAGCCGGACTTCGCGCCGGATATGAGGCAGAGTTGGCTGCGGCGGAAGCTGCCCTGGCCTCACTCGGCAAGCCACCCACGCCGAAGAAGGCCAAACCGGCGGCCGACGAAGTCGGATCATCCCCGACACGGGCTCCAAGCGAGCAGGGCCAGGAGAAGAGTGCCGGATTGAACAGTCGCTGGTTGGTCGGTGCAGGGATCCTCGTCGCTGCCCTCGTCGTGATCCTCATCTCGGTGCAGAACTCGAGTGAGCCCGAGCAGACGGCCGCCCCGACATTCCCTCAGTCGGCCGGCTGCGCCGAACTGGAAGCGGCGATGGACGCCCATCCGGGCAACGAGTTTCGCCTGGCGGTTGCGGATTGCTACGCAGAGGTCGGGGATGCCATGTCGGCCATCTCCTACTACCAAGCGGTACTCGATGGAGACCCGACAGATATGGAGAAGGCGAGCGCGTCGTTTGGCCTTGGGTTCCTCAATCTACAGATCGGTCGGATGCCCGAAGCAGCCGACCTCTTCAAGGTTGCAACCGAGAACGACGACCAGAACTACGACGCCAAATACTGGTACGGCATGATGCTCATATACGAACTCGACCGGTATGCCGACGGCGTTCCGTACCTGGAAGAAGTGCTGGCGCTGCCGAACCTTGATCCAGACACGATCGCCAACATCGAGGAGGCTCTTGCCTTCGAGGGTGGAGAGGACCAGGGCTCATGACCAGCGTCGACAACGCCATCGAACCCACCTCGGAAGACTCCCAGCGGAACACGAAAGTCTGGATCGTCGCCGGTGTCGTCGGCGCCGTGTTCATCACCCTGGCCGTCGTGTTCGGCAGTCGGTTCGGGGTTGATCCCCGGGTCGTTGAGTCACCGCTGGTCGGGCTTCCCGCTCCGGATGTTGAACTCGAGTACCTCGATCAGGCCGGCACGCTCGCCATAGGCGACTTCAAAGGCGATGTCGTGGTGGTCAACTTCTTTGCTTCCTGGTGCATCCCTGCCTGCCGGGATGAACACCCGCACCTCACCGCCGCAGCCGCCGACTACGCCGACCGCGGAGTTCGGTTCGTCGGCATCGCCACCAGTGATCGACCGGCAGACACCATGGCCTTCCTAGATAGGTATGGATGGGGTACCAACTACTCATACCTGAACGATCCCGATGCCCGGGCTGGTGTGGAGTTCGGAACGTTCGGCGTGCCCGAGACCTTCGTGATCGACCGGGCAGGCCTGGTGACCCACAAGTTCACAGGGGCAATCACATACGACGAACTGACAGCCGAACTGGATAGAGTCCTAAGCGGAACCGGATCTTGATAGCGTCTAGGGCGAACGGCCCGTCGGTGGGGGAACTAGGCCCCTGGGCAACGGTGCAACGTATCGGCGAACATGAGTCCGGCGGATGATCCTGCCCGGGGAGACAGGCATGCATACCCAAACTCAAACGGCCTGCAACATTCAACGCCTCGCCTGGCTGGCTCTGCTCACGTTCGCCCTCCTGCTGTGGGTGGGACAACCGGCAAACGCGCAGGAAGTTCCCGGACAAAGCGATCCGTTCTGGACTAGCGATACTTGTCTCGCCTGTCATCAACAGTCGGACCTATCGGTTCCGCTTCCTTCGAATGAAACGTTGAGCCTGGCCGTGTTCAGGGGCGAATATGAACGATCTGTACACGGCGAAACAGGCGTGCAGTGTCGCAACTGTCACCTCGACATCACCGGGTACCCCCATCCGGAACTGACCGCCGGAAGCCTCTCGGACTATGCAGCTCAGCAAGCCGGAACTTGTGAGATGTGCCATCGAGATCACTACACAAAAGTTGCCGACGAGCTGCACACCGACGCGGGCCGATTGTTGTGTTCCGATTGCCACGATCCGCACACGACGGGTAGCGGACAAACGGTATCAGCCGAGGTTCAGGTGGCGTGCAACGAATGCCACAGGGGGGGCGTCACCATCCCGACGGAGGGAATCCATTCAGCCCCGGAGGTTCCCGAACCTGTGAGCACCAGCGGACTCACGATTCTCCTCGTTGTTGGTGGGCTGTTGATAGGTTTCGTCGTCCTCGTATGGTTGGCCATGATGGCATGGCGGTCGGTGCGACAACGAGGCTGATGTTTGTCGGGCCTCCGCCAAAGGAGGTTCGATTTCGGTTTTCGACTTCTTGTGCAACCGTCAAGAGGTCGAATGGCTCTACGCGAGTGGAGCGGCGACCCGTCATCATGTCGGGAAGCGAGCTAGACAATTCCCAGGGGAGGGAACATGAGCCGACTTCGACAATCGTATGTAGTCGTGTTTGTGGCGCTGCTGCTGGTTCTCATGGCCTGTACGAGCAGCGAAGACGACACGACCACCACGGCAACGGATGCGCCGACTCCAACCGAGACGACAACACCTCCCGCTGCCGATCCCCAGGGACTGGATTTCGCTATTCGATTCTTGGCCGCCTGGGAGGGCTCAGGACACAACGACGCCACCGCCGAGGCTTTCCGTCACTGGGATGAGGAAGATCCGCAGGAGGTCCCAATCTCGTGCGCGAAGTGCCACACCTCAACCGGCTACCTCGATTTCCTCGGAGTCGACGGCAGTGCCGGCGGTGTAGTGGATGTTGCCGCCCCGACGGGTTCGACGATCGAGTGCCAGACCTGCCACAACTATGTGACGATCTCGAAGGATAGTGTCGTCATGCCTTCCGGCATTGAGTTGACGGGACTCGGAGATGAATCTCGTTGTATGGAATGCCACCAGGGCAGGGAATCCAAGTTGAGCGTCGACGAGTCGATCGCCGCCGCCGGTGTCGATGACGACACCGTCTCGGAAGATCTCGGTTTCAAGAACATTCACTATTACGCGGCAGCCGCTACCAAGTACGGATCGGAAGCCAAGGGCGGCTACGAATACGACGGCAAGTCATACGATGCCTTCTTTGTCCACGTTGAGGGATACACGACATGCATTCAATGTCACGACCCCCACACACTGGAACTGAGAATCGCCGAGTGCACTACCTGCCACACGGGCGTCGCAACCGTCGAAGACCTTCGCAACGTCCGCATGCCGGGCTCAGCGGTCGACTTCGACGGCGACGGGAACATCGAAGAGGGCATCTACTACGAACTCGAAGGTGTGCGCGCAACGCTGTTCAAAGCCATGAAGGCGTACGCAGCAGACATGACCGGCAACACGATTGCCTACGATCCGGTCGTATACCCCTACTTCTTCATCGACACCAACGGAGACGGCCTCGCCGGTGAAGACGAAGCGAACTTCGGCAATCAGTACGCGACCTGGACGCCTCGTCTCCTGAAGGCGGCCTACAACTATCAGCTGTCCCTCAAAGACCCTGGGGCCTTCGCCCACGGGGGCAAATACGTTCTCCAGTTGATGACCGACTCCACCGAGAGCCTCAACGAGGTGCTGGCCGACCCGGTAGCCGTCGGCACCAGGATCGATCACGGTCACTTTGCAGGGTCCGAAGAAGCGTTCAGGCATTGGGACGAGGAGGGTTCCGTGCCCGGCTCCTGCGCAAGGTGCCACTCGGCAGACGGTCTGCCGCTCTACATCCGGGAGGGAGTGAACATAAGCACAACCCCGGCCAACGGCTTCCTCTGCAGTACCTGCCACGCCAGTCTCGAAGATTTCTCGCTCATCAACGACGTCGAGCAGGACGTCACCTTCCCGAGCGGAGCCTCGGTAAACAGCGGAGACCAGGCGATGAACCTGTGCATCAACTGTCACCAGGGCAGATCCTCGACTTCGACGGTTGACGCCAGCATCGGAGATGCTCCGGGTGATGAAGTCCTCGAAGGCCTCAGGTTCATCAACATCCACTACTTTGCGGCTGGAGCCACCATCTACGGGTCGGAGGTTCAAGGCGGTTACGAGTTCGCCGGCAAAACCTACGTCGGTCGATTCGGGCACGTCGCAAGCCTCAACACCTGCACTGCATGCCACGACCAGCATCAACTGACGGTGAAATACGAGGCGTGCGCCTCGTGTCACAACGAGGTCGAGACGGCCGACGATCTGTCATTGATCAGGATCTGGGACACAGACTGGGATGGAGATGGCAACATAACCGAAGGCGTCGACGGTGAGATCAATACGATGCTCGAGATGCTGTATGGGGCAATGCGGGCGTATGGAGGTGAACCCGGCGGCCCGGTTCGCATCGCCTACGACTCGCACACCTACCCTTATTTCTTCACCGAATCCGGCGAGGTGTATTCAACGTGGACACCGAACCTCCTCCGGGCTGCGTACATCTATCAGTATGCGCAGAAAGACCCAGGCGCATTCGCCCATAACGCCAAGTACGTCATGCAAATGCTGTACGACGCGATTGATGCTGTTGGAGGCTTCAACGACCTAATGACACGACCGTAGCCTCACGAATCGGGCCGCCGAAGGTCAATTTGCAAGTGACCTAACTGGCCTGCCGGTAAGAGTAAGTCGGCCCTGATCCTTGCTGGTATCGGGATCGTAGGCTGATAGCGGAGAGGAGCCTCGGCCGCATAGGAGGCCGACGCTGTCGACAAGATCAAAGCTGCTGCTCGGGGCGGCGCTGGCGGTCGCCGTACTGCTGGTGCCAGTCGCCGCATCTGCTCAAGATTCGGATGCGGACGCGCAGGTCAATGATTACTGCCTCGGCTGCCACGAAGCGGGCAACATCATCCTCAACTTCCCATCGGGTGAGATGCTTCCGGCCGTTGTGCCGCGCACCGTATTCGAGGCGTCCATTCATGGCGCATCCGGCCTCACGTGCATCGACTGCCACACCGATATCGGCCAGTACCCGCACGACCCGATGTCGGCGGTCACCCGCCGGGATCTAGCCATCGAGCTGTACACATCCTGTTTCAACTGCCACCAGAGCGAATACACGGACACTCTCGACAACATGCACACGGAGGCACTGGCCGGTGGCGACCGCGAAGCGGCGATCTGCACCGACTGTCACGGCGCACACAACGTCACACATCCGAGCGCCGATACCACGGCGATCCCGCGCACATGCCGGAACTGCCACTCAGAGATCTATGACCTCTACGCCGGGAGCATCCACGGGGCAGCTTTGCTCGAGCACGACATTCAGGACGTGCCGACTTGCACCGACTGCCACGGGGTGCACGCCGTAGAGGGTCCCTCTCACTCCCAGTTTCATCTGTTCTCACCGAAGATCTGTGAGGACTGCCACGCCGACCAAGCGCTGATGGGAAAATACGGGATCAGCACCGAGGTCTTCGACACCTACGTGTCCGACTTCCACGGAACGACGGTGATGCTGTTCGAAGAGATCGCTCCGGATCAGACGACGAACACCCCCGTCTGTATCGATTGTCACGGTGTCCACAACATCCTGGCCGCCGATGAAGTCGACTCGACGGTCTACAAGGAGAACCTGCTGCTCACCTGCCAGCGGTGCCATCCCGATGCCACCGCCAACTTCCCGAACTCCTGGTTACGTCACTACCAGCCGACCTCGGATCAGGCCGTTCTCGTCTGGCTGGTCAACTGGTTTTACCGTCTTGTGATCCCCGGAGTCGTCGGAGGCATGCTCATCTGGGTGACGGTCGACGGGATTCGCCATCTTCAGCATCGGCGAAAGGCGGTGGGGAATGTCTGATCTTCTCGAGCGGGAGCAACAACAGGTCGAGAAGCCCGATCGCATCCTGAGATTCGGGAGGGCCGATCGAATCGAACATGCGACCCAACTCGTCACCTTCGTCGGTTTGGGCCTCACCGGCCTGGTCCAGAAATTCTTCGAGGCCGGTTTCTCCCAATGGGTCATCGAATTCCTCGGCGGACTCCCACAAGTCCGGGTGATCCACCGCTGGCTGGCCACGGTCCTGATGCTGGCCGTAATCTGGCATTTCGGTAAGGCCGGATACCGCACCTACGTCGAGAAGCGGCCGCGAGCAATGGTCCCGAGCATGAAGGACTGGGTGGCCATTAAGGAGTCCATCGCGGTTCTGGCCGGCAGGCGTCACGAACCCGTCAAGCAAGGTCGTTTCACGTTCGCCGAGAAGGTCGAGTACTGGTCGTTTGTTTGGGGAACCGTACTGATGATCGCCACCGGCTACATGCTGTGGAACCCGATCACCACCGCCAAGTTTCTGCCCGGCGATTTCATTCCGGCAGCGAAGGCCGCCCACGGCGGTGAGGCGCTCCTGGCGGTACTGGCCATCCTCGTCTGGCACGTCTACCACGTGCACATCAAGCACTTCAACAAGAGCATCTTCACCGGGTATATCAGCCGGCAAGAGATGGTCGAGGAACACGGATTGGAACTCGAAGCAATCGAGGCCGGCCTGTCCGGCCCACAGGCAAATGTCACAGAGATGGCAGAGCGGCGCAAGAGGTTCTGGCCGGTGTTTGGAGTGGTGGCCGTGATATTGCTCGCCGGAACCTGGTGGTTCATCACCTACGAGGAGACTTCGATCGCCACGATTGAACCAATCGAGGACGTCGTGGCCTACAAGCCCCTACCGCCTGAGTTGCAGGGCAACGGCCCAGCCCTGTCTGAAGACAATCCGCTGCCGACGATCGTGATCCCCGATACGACAGTGCCGACTGATACGTCGGTGCCGGAGCCGACCGGCAATGAGAGTTGGGCGATAGTCGGGCCGCTGCTTGCCGATGCCTGTAGTGCCTGTCACTCATCGTCGAATGCACTGGGTGGACTCGACCTGAGTTCCTATGGGGCAACACTCGGACAAGAGGGCATCGTCGTTGCAGGTGATCCCGCATCGAGTTTGCTAATCACAGTCCAGGAAGCGGGGGGACATCCCGGCCAGCTGGCGGCCGGGGATCTGGCGCTCGTGGCATCCTGGATCGCCGCGGGAGCGCCCCTGGAAGGAGAAGCTGCTGCGCAGTCGAGCTGGGACGGTGCAGTTGGCACCGCGGTGATCCTCCGATGCGGTGCTTGCCACTCCGACACCGTCGCACTGGGTGGCATCGATTTGTCGTCACGCGAGGCGGTGCTGGCGAGTGGCGACGTCATAGTTCCTGGCGATGCCGACGCCAGCCTGCTGGTGCTGATTCAGGAGGCCGGGGGCCACCCGGGCGAGTTCACCGCCGGCGAGCTGGCGATCATCCGTGAATGGATCGAAGCCGGGGCGCCATAACCGGCCTTCTTCCGATGATCTCGACCGGGCAGACCGGCGGGGATACGAAGTGGGGATCGTTCGCGATTCGCAGTTCGCAAGACCACAGGGTCGCCGGTCGTGGGGGGCAGAAAGCTTGGCCCCCTCTGCTTTCGCCCATTGGCGCAAGTGTCTCCCCCGCTGAAAGCGGGGGAGACATGGCGAATTGCGTTTCGCTGGCGGCGAAGCCGCCCTAGTACCCCGACTCACGGGTATGGCACTGCGTGCACTTGACCGTTTGCCAGACGTCGCCGATCTCGAGCGGATGAATGAAGTCCACCCCTGCGATGTCGCTCTGCAGTTGATTGAGATCGTCGGAAGCTCCCTGGGCGATGATCGAGTGACAGGTGGTGCACTCCAGCGACAGAGCCTCCCCAACCTCGTTGACCTGATTCCCGCCGTGACACCTGAAACAGCCGTCGTTGACGAAGTGGCTCAGGTTGTTCTCACGGGCCCGGTAGTCGGTATTCATCTCGGGGAAGAAGTTGCCTTCGTAGATGCCCATTAGCACCTCGATCGCCTGCTCGATGTCCTCGCTCAAGTCCGCGGCACGGAACGGGTACTGAGTGGCGTAATAGTCACGCAGTCCTAGCGGGATCTTCGTAAGGGCCTCGTCCAATGTGGCGTACTCCGCATTGAGGAGATCGACGCCGACCGCTCTGATGAAGGGCAAATCACCGGAGATCTCGCCCTTCGAGAGCGCCAGGTTGACAGCTACGGCAGGGGGTTCGAACTGATGGCTGGGCCGGTTGTGACAGTCCACACAGTCCATTACCCGTAGTTCTGTCTCGAGGCCCTCCGGATCGGGATAGGTAGCGTCGGGGTCGGCATACACCTGCACAGTCCCGTCGGGCTTGGTCACCCTGAACCAAGGGATCTCCTGGCGCTTCGTATCGACCGGGATGTACTCGACCAGGCTGTCCGTCACCATGTGCCAGTGAATACCCTCAGCGCGTCCCGTTTGCGGATTGCCGCCGCCAATGTTGACGAGCAGCGAGATGGTCCACGGCGAGTTGGCTTCGTCTGTGCGGTAATACTGCTTCGTCTTCAGCTTCTGACCGTAGAACTGTTCCGGCCAGTGGCACTCCTCACAAGTCTCAGGGGCAGGCCGAAGGCTGACCACGGGCGTGTGGATCGGCCTCGTGTAGGTATCCATCGCTACCGCCAGGACCTGCCGGATTCCATCGATCTTCGACTGGACCCAGAACGACGTGCCGGGGCCGATGTGGCACTCCACACATGGGACACGGGCGTGGGCCGAGTCACCGTAAGTCTCGATCTGCGGGCCCATCACCGTGTGACAGGTCTCGCCGCAGAACGCAACAGACTCGGTTGCTTCGTATCCACGGAAGCCGGCATAGATGAAGACGATGACCAGGAATCCGCTCAGCCCGAGGAAGAGCCACAGGTTGCGCATGTAGCGGGCGCTCGACGGGATGATCGTGAGCCGCCAGCGGACATGTAGTCCCTTCCGTTTCGCCGACGAGACCTGAACCCGAATGGCGATGAGGAAAAACAAGAGGCCAAGGATCCCGATCACCGGTGCTCCGATGAAGGCAACGAGCGACCGATACGGGTTCTCGGCGTCGGAGAGGTAGTCGAGACCGAGCAGGACGATGAACACGAGCATGCCGGCGACCATGAGTGCGCCGCCGAGCGCGGCTAGGGGGTGGCCGTAGAGCGACATCGTCGTCATCTCGTCGCCACCGGTGATTTGGGTTTCTAGAATCTCCGGCTCTTCGTTCCCACCCG